>CAIPOI010000001.1 GCA_903866625.1 uncultured archaeon
AAAACTCCTGCTTCTGGAAAAGCTAAATCTTTTGGTACTAATTTTATTCCGCTAAATTGTGCTTTTATCATAATTAACCTAGAAAAACCCTATTTATAAAGCTTTCTATTGTGTTGTAATCTACTAGGAGTAACAAATAGCCTAATCAACCCTTTATAAATACACAGGTGAAAAAAATGTTAACCTTTTTTGTATCATTTTATTCACTAGGACATTTATAATGATAAAATAACAAATTAAAACATATACAGGATTGATACAAGAAGTATAAAAAGAAAAAGAGTATTATGGCTATAACTAAACTTGGAAAAAAATCAAAAATAATCAATTAAAACACGTCCTCCTCGTCGAAAGATTGTAACTACTTGCCTTCATTTTTTGTAAAAATAGGTATATCTCATCAGATTTTGCATGAATTTACAAAATTTTCTAAGAGCTTGTTTAATTAGTCTTTTGACTAGATTATACTAGGGTTTAAACAACCGATAGAAAAAAGCGGTGTGAAGAAGAGATGATAACACCGCAAAATGGAAGAAAACAAAAACGAAATAAGAACAATAAATCAAGAGGTTAAACTAGAGAATGCTCTCCCAAAATTTATAGAGCCCGAATGGATGAAGATACTTCGAGGAATCTTGGAGCAAAAAACATTAACGAAAACTATAAAAACCCCCAATGCCTAAAATAGCCATGATAACTTCACAAATGAATTTGACAAAAACACCGTCTATAACTGAGCGTTATTTTTGTTACACTAAAACTAGGATTTGTCGGCATTAATAGAGAAATAAAAATCAAACCTAGTTTAAACTTTTTTTTAATAAATAATATATTCGCTCGCCTCTCAGCTCGCTCACAAGTTTCTTGCTCGATAGACTGCATAAATTCATCTACCTCGCTGATTAATATTAATAATTTGGATTTAGGCAATCGTAATACGAGATTTTTTAAGTTTTGTTTGGATTTTGAGTTTGTTTCAACTAAGAAACCTTTTAAAACACTTTCTTCTTTAAATAAATGTAATGGCGATTGTAGTTTAACGGTAGAATACGAGACTGTGGCTCTTGGGACGAGGGTTCGACTCCCTCCTTTCGCTTTTGAGTTTTTAGGAGTTTAACATGGTAGCGAAAAGCTGTGATTATATTCATAAGGTCTAAATTTTTAGTTATTTCAAGTTTTGCTAAAGATATTCTTATAAGAGAAAATAATTTAGAAATTAGAGAAGGTGGTCCTGCAAAATTTATAAAACAAGTATTAAATAACCTAAAAATATCCTATAAACTCGCTTTTTCTAAAAAAGCTATAGTTGAGATAGATATGAGGAAGGGTTTAGAAATTGGCAGAATAAAAAAAGTATATGCTATAAAATCCGCAAAATTTAATGGACCTGTTTTGGTATCTACTCTCCTTGACGAGTTTAAGTTAAAAACTCTAGGTACATTTAATTGCTTAGATGTGCAGGGCTATGTTAGAGATGGCAAAATTTTTGGAAAAAAGAAAAAATTTTATTCTAATGAATTAAACAAATTTGATATTATTAAGGCTACAAAAGAAGAGAATAATTACCTTGAATTAAAAAATTTTAAAGGATTACTGATAATAACTGATGGCAAATATGGTTTTTCAATAAAATCTGGTAAAAATAAATATAAATTCCGAGTAAAACCTGTGAGATGTAAAGAAACTATAGGTGCTGGAGACACTTTTTTTGCTTATTTTTGTGTTAGTTACTATATTAACCGAGATATAATAAAAAGTGCCAAATTTGCTCGATTACTCACTTATAGATTCCTTAAAACTAAATATCTGTCTAATTTAAAATGAGAAAATTACAAATAGGAGTAATGGGAAGTGCAGCAGATTTAAAATATAGCTGGGAAGCCAAAAAGGCTGCTGAAGAATTAGGAAAATTAATTGCAGAGTCAGGTAATATAACTGTATTTGGAGCCGAGAAAGATTGTGATAGCTTATCTACTTGTGCTTCTCGTGGTGCTAAAAGTGTTAGTGGCTTGACTGTGGGAGTAACCTATGGCAAGGGCAAAGAGATTTATGATAAAGATACTACGGATGTTATTGTTGTAAGCGGTCTTGAAAGGGGTGGCGGAAGAGAGTTTGTACTTGTTAATAGTTGTGATGCTATTATTTCAGTTAGTGGGGGTTCTGGAACACTTAATGAACTAGCTGTAGCTTATCAATTGAATATTCCCATTGTCGCACTTACTGGTTTTGGTGGTTGGAGTGATAAACTTGCAGGTAGTTTTATTGATGCGAGAAATCGAAGAAAAGTTCTATCTGCTCAAACCCCTAAAGAAGCAGTGGAGTTAGCAATTAAACTTGCAGAAGAAACCTTAAAATGACAAATATAAAACTGATAGAAAAGAATGGTAAAAAACCCGGTAAAACTGTAGTTTTACTTGCAGGAATACATGGCAATGAGGTTTGTGGTGTTAAGGCGTTTGATGAACTTATTCCCAAAATAGAAATTGAGAGTGGGAAAGTAATATTTATCTATGCTAATCTTGAAGCAATTGAGAAAAATAAAAGGCAAATTGAATATAATTTAAATCGTTGTTTTTTAAAAGAACAGACCAAAATTATGGCTGAAAGTTTAGAAGGAAAAACAGCTAAAGAAATAATACCCTATCTAGAAAGAGCTGATTTAATGTTGGATCTACACGCGAGTTTCACAAAAGATTCTATACCTTTTGTAATATGCGACGAAAAACAGCTAGGTAATGCAAACATATTTGATAGCAAAATAGTTAGTTATAACTGGGATCCGTTTGAACCTGGCTCTACAGATTATTATATGAATCTGCAAAATAAACCTGGATTTTGTTTTGAATGTGGTTATTTTGGTGATAAAAAAAGTTTTGAAAGAGCAAAAAATGCTGTTTTAGATTTTCTAATTTTTTCAGGCAATATTAGTGGAGCTCTATTTAAAAAAAACAATCAAAGAATAATAAGAATAAAAGGTATTTATAAGAATACTATAGGTTCATTTAAAAAAATAGAGTATAAACCAGATTTCTGGATAGCTGAAAAGAACTCTAAAATAGGAACTGATGGTGAGAAGGATGTTTTCATTAATGCCGGAGAAATTATTCTTTTCTTAGTGGATAATGAAAAATTAAATGAAGAATGCTTTTTGGTTGCAGAAGAAACCTTAATAAATAAACAAAACCTAACTAAAAATAAGAAAGAGGAAAAGCAAAATGGCATTTGAAGCAGTAAAAGGATTTAGAGATATTGAAGGCGAGAAAGCTCAGAGAAAGATAGAAATAAGAAATATAATTGAGCAAATATTTAGGAGTTATGGCTTTCAAGCAGTTGAAACTCCTCTAATAGAACAAGAAGATTTTGTTAAGGGCAACAATCAGAATGATGAAGCGGTTAGTGATATTTTTAAGCTTAAAGATAGGGGTGAAAGAAAACTTGCTTTGCGTTATGAATTTACTTTTCAACTGAAGAGACTTGCTCAAAATAAAAAACTTCCTTATAAAAGATATCAGGTTGGCGAGGTTTTTAGAGATGAGCCTGTTGCTGAGAATAGATGGAGACAGTTTACTCAGTGCGATGTTGATATTATAGGGAGCTCGATAAAAGATGAAGCAGAAATTCTTAGTATTGCTTCAAAAGTTCTTGAAGAACTTGGAATAGACTTTGCGATTAATATTAACAATAGAAAACTTCTTAATGAAATTATGGAAAAAGCAGGGATTTCTAAGGATAAAGAAGCTGTAATTAGAGAAATAGATAAACTTGACAAACTATCTGAAAAAGAAGTTCGTGATAATTTAAAAAAGTATAAGGCAGAAAAATTATTAGAGATATTTAATAAAAAAGAAAAGGATTTTGAAAAATATGAAAACTATAAAGAAATAAAAGCATTAAAAGAAGCATGTAAGAATTATGGAGTTGAAGTAAGTTTTCAACCAACTCTTGCAAGAGGTTTAAGTTATTATAACGGGAGCGTTTTTGAGATAAAAACTAAAGAAGTAAAGCAAACTATAACTGCCGGAGGCAGTTATCTTGTTAATGGCATTCAATCAACAGGAATAAGTTTTGGTTTGGATAGACTTGAAGTTCTTGCAAAATTAAAATCTCAAAATAAAAAGGTGGTAATAATATCTTTTGAGCAAGACAAGAAATCTATTGAACTAGCTGAGAAGCTAAGAAAAAATAATGTGATTTGTTCTGTTATGTATGGTAAGCCTACAAAAGCTCTTGAATATGCTAATGCTTACTCTATAGAAAATGCTGTTTTCATCGGCGAAGATGAGATAAAAAAGAAAAAATTCAAGTTTAAGAATCTTAAAACTGGCAAAGAAGAATTTTTGAGTGAGAAAGATATTTTAGAAATGTTTTGATAAAATCATAAATTATACTAGCCAAAGAAAATTATTTTCTTCCAGTTAAAGCTAAATATGCTTTAGTTTCTTCTACTAAACCCTGTATATCATCTACAAGTTTATCTTCATAGGAACTTTTTGTTTCTTTTATGAGATATTTATCATATAGTGCTCTTAAGAACTTCCATATGGGTTTGCTAGTCCATTTTTCCTCGTAGTCTTTAGTTATGGTTGCTTTGTAAGCTATTTCAAACTGACCCTTATTCATCTTTTTTTTAGCACCATCAATTTCTACTTCTACAGAAGTCATGCCTACAATTTGCCAGTTAGCTTTTATTTTATATTTGAAATAATCAGTAACTTTTTTTGAAGCTTCCCATTCAATTTCAATTTCTTTAGCCCCACCGGCACCTATATTTTCTTTATAGCTGTTCTCACTTAAACCATAACCATTATCGGAAAACCAACTAGAAAGAACTGCGTAAATTCCCTTAAAATCCCAAACTCCACTGTGCTTAACTTTTGTGCTAAATACTTTATCTTCTTCTGCCATCTTTTATTATGTATTATTTAGTAAAAATAGCTATTTAAACATTTTTATTGGTTATACTTTGTTATAATAATCTTTAAAAGTCAGTATATTGTTGATATTTTGTAAACATGGGGAATAAAAAATCCACAAAAATTCCAAGAGTGCCTACAAGTCGATTAGTTAGAACTTTTCCCCCAGATTATGGATTGGGCGGGTGTCATATGACTGCTCTTCCTAATTATGCTACTTTTATTCGTAAACTATATTCAAATACAAAAACTCCCCAACAAATAATATCTTTTCTTGAAGAATCTGCCCAAGCGTCAAATGATTTTATAGTAAAATATCAGGCAATCTTAGAATTTGGAAGAGAGTGGGAAACTAGAAATGGAAATACAAAACTCGCAAGAAAATGCTATAATGAGATGGTGGCTATATGCGATAGACATCAACAACCCGGAATGGTTGCTTTATTGGATGATTTATCGGGTAAATTTCCTTATTTACCAAGATATGAAATAAAAAGTAAGTAAGAAATTAATATGACAAAAAGAGAACTTCAAGTAGGTAGAATAACTTTTAATCCTCAAATTAGAGATAGAGTGTATGGGCCTCAAGGCAAGGTTATAATGCTTGAAGATATGCCAGGAGTTCAGGCTCTTACAGATAAGGCAGTGCAGGATACTTGCTCTTTCTTTGCTTATTATGATGTTGTTAGAGGTTTAGTTAAAAATGCTAGAAAAGGTGATAGAAAAAGAGCTTATGAAGAAATGCAAGCCTTACAGAAAAAATATCCGCGAAATAATGTTTTAAAAAATAAACTTGATGATGCTAAAGAATATTTAATATGACAAGACAAAAAAAGACTACAAACCCTATAAATCCTGAAGCAGCAAGAAAAAGAGAGTTAGCACTTATTGATGCTGGTCGAGCTTTTCAATCAGGTTTAGAGATTACTGAAAGGGTTAATACCCAACCTGTTGTTTTACTTAGGGATAGTGAGCTTGATGCCCTTAGATGCGCGATTTGGGTTGGAAAAAAATATAGAGAACTTATAGATTTTACACTACCTAATAACCGCGTTGTATCCCCATTTATGGGGGCTATATACAAGAATATGATAACAACTCTGGATTTTTATTCAAGTAGAAAAACTTTTGAAAGAGCAGTAGAGCATTTTAGGGGTCTTAAATTAAGTCCAAGAATATTTGATCAGGATTCACCCTATAGAGAACAGTTAAAACAGGCAAGAATTAAAAGAAAGAAACAAGATTACAGATAAATATGACAAACGAAAAACAGCCAATATATGTAATGCCTGAAAATACTCAGAGAACTCTTGGCAGAGATGCTCAAAGAAATAATATTCTTGCTGCAAAAGTTGTAGCAGATTGTGTTAAAACAACTCTTGGACCTAAAGGCATGGATAAAATGCTTGTAGATGCTATGGGTAATATTGTAATCACTAATGATGGAGTTACTATACTCAGAGAAATGGAAATAGAACATCCTGCTGCAAAAATGATGGTAGATATTGCTAAGACTCAAGAATCAGAAGTCGGAGATGGAACCACTACTGCTGTTCTTCTTGCTGGAAGACTTTTGGAATATGCAGAAACATTATTAGATATGAAGATACACCCAACAGTTATAATAAAAGGATATAAGTTAGCAGCAAAAGAGGCTGAAAAAATACTTAATGAATTAGGAATTGCAGTAAATTATGACCGCGATGATATTTTAAGATATGTTGCTATGACTGCCATGACTGGCAAAGGTGCAGAAAATGATAAAGAAAAACTTGCAGATTTAGTTGTTAGAGCAGTAAAAAAAACTTATGATAAAAATAATAAAACAATAAATTTTGAAGATATAAAAATAGAAAAATCTAAAGGTCAAGCCATAGAGAATTCTGAACTTATTGAGGGTTTAGTAATAGATAAGTCTAGAGTTTCTATTGAGATGCCTCAAAAAGTGGAGAATGCAAGAATCGCTTTAGTTGATTTTGCTTTAGAAGTTAAAAATCCTGAAGGTGAAACAAGAATTTCTATTTCTAGCCCCGAACAATTACAAAGTTTTGTAGATAGGGAAGAAAAATTGCTTAGAGAGATGACTCAAAAAATTATTTCTTCTGGAGCTAATGTTGTTTTCTGTCAGCGAGGCATAGATGAAGTTGCTCAGTATTATCTTGCTAAAAATAATATCTATGCTTGCAGAAGAGTTTCAAAGAGTGATATGGAAAAACTTTCTCGAGCAACGGGCGCACATATTATTAGTAGTTTGAGTGAGTTAACAAGTTCTTGTTTGGGAAAAGCAAGAATTGTAAGAGAAGTTATTAGTGCTGAAGATAAGCTTACTTATGTTGAAGGATGTGAAAATCCAAAAGCGGTAACAATTCTTATTCATGGTGGGACTGAGCATGTTATTGACGAAATTGAAAGAGCAATTCGAGATGGTTTAGGAGATATTTCAAGTGTGCTTAATCAGGGTAAAATTGTTGCGGGGGCTGGAGCAGTAGAAGTAGAGTTATCAAAAAAACTAAGAGAGTTTAGCAATAAACTTGGTGGAAGAGAGCAGTTAGCAATTGAGCAATTTGCTCGAGCTTTAGAAGCAATTCCAAGTACGCTTGCAGAAAATGCAGGATTAGACCCGATTGATATTGTTACTGAATTAAAAGCAAGACATGATAAGGGTGAGAAATATGCAGGAGTAAATCTTTTAACTAATAAAATAGAAAATGCTTTAGAAGCAGGAGTTATAGAGCCTCTTAAGACTAAGACTCAGGCAATATCCAGTGCTAGTGAGGTTGCTATGATGATTCTTAGAATCGATGATGTTTTAGCTTCAAATCCTCAAAAAAGTAATAAGAATAGTTCTATGCTTCAGAGTATGAATGAAGAGTTTTAAATTAAGGATAGATAGTTTTATAATCCCTTAAAGTTGAGATTTTTTATGAATTATACCCAAGATTTAGTTAGTCGCTTAAAATTAACAGATGTAGTTTCGCCTCTAGGCAATGCCTTTAATATTTTCTATAGTAACCAACCGAAACTAAAAATTCCAGTAGATGTATTAAGAAGAATAAAAGCATTTATTCATGATGGTAGACCTATATACTATTCTTTATTAGAACAAACTAATTTGAATTCTACTGATTGTCTTACACTAGCAGTTATTGGAAATATTTTAGCTCAACAACAAAATGTAGAAACAAAGATAGTTTCTCCAAGAGGGATAAGATTTTTACATTCTGCTTTAAGTTATTTAGATGAGAAAAGTCAGGAAAGGATATTCAAGCTTTCTGGAAGCCAAAATAGAGTTTATACCCCCGCTGATTGCACTATCTTAACTTCAGAAAGGGTAGAAGCCAGAATAAATCTATTTAGACCTTTAGTAAATTTTGCTAATAGATTTAGAAAGAAAGGTAAATCAAAGCATTACTATTCCGTCTTTTGTCAAAGCAGTAAATCTGACCCCAACAGGAATTGAAAGCAAAGCAGAAATTAAAGCCATATGTTCTTTTCCATCTCCACTTGCAATAGAAAGAGCAGCTTCTGTGCCTTTTATTTTGTTATATAACTTTTCTCTAAGTTCTTCTTTCATATCCATTAATCTTGTTGAACTTATTTCTATAAATTCATGTGGCTTATCAATTTGAAAACGCTTAGCAAATTCATTTCCAATAAGAATTATATTTTCCCAATCGCCTTGTTTGATTATTCCGGCTACTTGAGCCCAAGTTCCTTCACCTGTGGATAGTAATGCTACGAGCTCTGTCATATTTATGGAGTTTTTACTGCTGTTGAGAAATCAATGCCCACCATTATTTCCTTATCTTTAAGCAGCTCTTTATATTTAATTGCTAAAATTTCTCCTACTGGAGATATTTCATAGGGTCTATCAGATGGACCCAAATCAATTCTTCCTTCTGCTGAAGCAGAAATATTAAACTCGTCTGCACTTCCTTCACCTGCAAATAATTCTAATTTACTTGAACCAATTTGTCCATCTAGAATAGCTAAAACTCTTTGCCCTTGTGAAATCCGTAAATAATATCTTTCTTCATTAGCCATATTTTTCTCAAGAAAATTTGATTTATAAGTATTTATGTGATGGAAGAACAAGATTTTTTATTTCTTCTCCAACTATTGATGGGATTGCACGAGCCATAATATCTTGAGCAAGAATAGGAACTTGTTCATAAGGTATTTCATGTTTTCTTCCCATTAATCTTGTTAGATTAAAAGCTTTTAATAAAATATTTTCTCTTGTTAGTTGGGTAATAGTTCCATGAGCAGATTCATATTTGATTTTATCTAAAAAATATTGATTAAATTCTCCTTTCTTTAGTTGATTTGCAGATTCATCCATAATTAAATCGGTTAATTCTCTTATTCTTGGCTCTCCCCAGACTTCAGTTATTCTTGCTTGTTTTTCTTCTTTAGTTTGGGCTAAGTCTAAAGGATGTCTTTCAGTTACAGGGTTATAAACTGATTCAAGAAATGTATAAATTTGTTCAGTAGTCATAACTACTGGCATAACCATATTTTTAGCTCTGAGTTGATGATAGCTAACTCTTAACTGATCTTTTAACCAGTTGGTTAAGTCTAAAAAAGCATCAACTCTTTCAGCTCTTCTGAATCTATAAAGATTTTTCCTTGTTTTTTTAAGGTTTCTTCATCTTGGGTTATACCCTTAATTTTAAGATAAGCCAGTTCTACCTCTGCAATCTTTTGTGAATTAAATATTAGAAGTTCTGTAAATTCTTCACCCCAAATATCTCTTATGGCTTGTTCCTTTACAGCCATATCAACACAGGCACGAGTTATCATTTCTCTGGGCGTTATATTGTTTGGATAGTTTTGCATTGCAAAATGCGCCCCCTGGGAATTGAACCCAGCTTCCATCGTTGGCAACGATGTGTTCTACCGATAAACTAGGAGCGCGTTATAATAATTATAGCTAATTAGAGAATTATAAAGCTTTTGCTTGCGAAGAACTTTTAAAGTATCGTGCTATTAAATCGATATGACTAAGAGATATAAAAAGCAGGAGAGATTATCCCCCCAAACAAAAAAATTAATTGAAAGGGCTAATAAAATATATTTGTATGATCCAGAAAAAGCTATAGAGTATTTACTATCTGTCGAACCGCACAAATTGAGTTCTTATGATAGACGGAAAGTTGGGAAAGAAATTTTATTTAAATTAGGTCAAACAGACCAATGGTTTAAAGATGAAGAAGGATTTAAGGCGAAATATGGGGTTATTACCTCTTATGATTTAGATAGGGCTGCAAAAAAAGAAAATCAATCGAGAAAATTTGGATATAAACAAAGTTTATTACGATCATCAAATAAAGATATCTTAGAAGCTCAGCAAAGAGTTGCTAAAGGAAATTACGATAATGATCCTCCTGTTCCCCGCCAGATTTGGGCTGAGAATATGATTACTGGTGGTGGACGTCTTGTACCTGATGGGTATTATCCCAGTTCAGGCAATCCTCTTGAGATATTTATGTCTGCCGGAAGGAAATATGAAGAGATAGGACTGTTCGATAAGGCACAGATGAGTTATCAAGAAGCTTTAAAAATCTTTGAACTTACTCCAAAGAAAGTAAGAGCAGATTACAGTAAAGAAAAGATTGAGAAGGACTTGGTTCGCGTAAAAGAAGAGAAGGAAAAATTAGATATAAGAAAGCACAAGGTTGGGATGCACACTTCAAATTTAATCTCTCGAATTTCTTCAATTATTGCAGTCAGCGGAATTCTAGGAAGTTTATTTTTTCTAGGTTCAGATCTTACAGGTAACGTAATTGCAGATTTAACAACCCAAACAACCTCTTTTATTGGTGCAAGCTTGCTTATTATTGGTTTGATTGCGAGTTTCTTTTGGATAAAAAGTAAAAGATAAGAAATTATTTTAAAGATGTTGGCAAATATCTTGTGAATTTAGATAAATTAAGTTAGTAATCCTTGGTTTCCTACATAATCTCAGATAAAATTCCTGCAGACTTAACTGTTCCTGCCTGAGGAAGAACATGTGTTTCATATCCAAGGGGATGTGGAAGTTTTGCAGTTGTATCAATTCCTGCTAACTGATAGATACTCCCTAATAAATCTACAGGATAGACTGGACGAGTTTTAACTTCTTCGGCTTTTGAATCACTTTCTCCAACAATTCTTCCACCTTTAAAACCACCACCCGCTACTAAAACTGAAAAAACATTTCCATAGTGATTTCTTCCACCATTCCACGGAGGTTGCCAATCAATTTTTGGACCCCTTCCAAATTCTCCTGTGCACCAAACGATTGTTGAATCTAACAATCCTTTTTGAGATAAATCTTCTAGCAAAGTTGCTAAGCCCCTATCTAGCTGTGGTGCCTGCCTTTTCATGGTGGTAAAATGATTCGAGTGAGTATCCCACCCGCCAGGATAGTTAATTACTACATAAGGAACTCCTGCTTCAACCAATCTTCTTGCGGCTAAACAATCTTGTCCAAAAGTGTGTCTGCCATATCTATCTCTTAGTTCATCTTTTTCTTTGGATAAGTTAAATACTTCTTTTCCAGAACCAAGAATTAATTCATAGGCTGCTCGTTTTGCTTCTTGAGCTTCTTTTATTGAAGGAGTTTCAGAAGTGACTCTGCTCAACAGGTCCATTTTTTCTAATAATTCTTTTCTTGATCTTTGTCTATCGTCGGTTATTCCTCTCGCTACTATTCCCTCAACTTCAAATCTTTGGGCATTTGGGTCACTACCTGTTGCAAACGGTTTATACAAGGGACCTAAAAATCCTTCTTCTGAAAATCTTCCTTGTGGTTGAGTTAAAACAATATATGGCGGAATTAAACCTTTGTAATCTTTTTTCTTAAAATAAGAAAATACTGCGCCAATTGAAGGGTAAGAAATTCTTTCTCCAGGTGTATGACCTGTTTGCATTAGGTATGCTGCGGTTTCATGACCATTATTTCTATGAGTCATACTTCTTATTAAAGAGAATTTATCTGCTTGTTTTGCTAATTCTGGAAATAGTTGTCCTAGTTGAATGCCTGGAACATTGGTTTGAATAACTTGAGAGAACTCTCCGTTGTATTCATAGCCTGCATTTGGTTTTGGGTCCCAAGTATCATTATGAGACATTCCACCCCAAAGAAAAACTTGAATAACTGATTTTGCTTTTGGTGCAGCAATTGGTTTTTGTGAGATTTCTGCTTGAGAATTGTTTGCAAGTACTAATCCTGCTGTACCTATTATTCCTCTTTTGATGGCTTCTCTTCTGGTGATGTCTGCCATAAAAATAATAATATTTTGGGGTTTATATCTTTTGTGAATTAACTTTTGAGAAGCAAAAAATCAAAATTAGATATCTTTATAAAATCATAAAATTTAGCTTTTCTATAAGGGCGCATAAGCTAGCGGTAAACTGACTCGTTTACACCGAGTATTCGGAGGTTCAACTCCTCCTGTGCCCATTTTATTCTTACTTTAATCTTATTTTGAAAATCTTTATAAACTTTAGAAACATAATTTTAAAATGGGAGAAACTGGAAAACTTGGAGAAAGAAAACAAGTAAGTTTATGCGAACCAAGAACTAGAACTTGTATATTCAGACAAGTTCCTTTTGAAGACCTTCAAAGATTATCTGCTAAAAATACTGCTTATGCTGGCGCTTGGCCTGTTGGAGAACTACCTATAAAACCAACACCAAGATATGCTCCTTAGGCTTCATCCTCTCGTTTATCTTCTAAATCTTCTATATAAGCTTCTATCAACTCTTCATCTGTTGGTTTCTTTGGCTTATTTTCCTGTTCACCTCTTGCTAAATCTTCATCACTACCTAAGTTTTCTTCATCTTCCATGTGTTGTTCCATGATAAATAATTAAAGTAAAAGAACTATATATTTTTTGTGTTTTATTTAGCGTCGGTAGAAATCTTAGTTGCTCTTCCGAGCAGCGTTAAGTTTAGTCTGATTTATAAGTTTAAAAACCTTTCTTTTCCGACGGGAATAGCTTTAAAAACTAATTTTGGGTTTTTGTTTTATGTTTTGTAAAAATTGTGGAAAGATTATGAAGATTGAAAGAGAAAACGAAAAGACTATGGGTAAATGTAGTTGTGGTTTTCAATCAGAGATAAGTGTTTTTAGTGAAGAAAACATCAAACAGCCAAAAGAAAAAGGCAGGGGGTATGTTAAAGATAAAAATGAATTAGCAACTTTCCCACATAAATGTAAGAAATGCGGTTATGAGAAAGCACAGGTGATTGAGCTTGGTGTGTGGTTTGGTGATGAAGGTGGAGTTATAAGATATAGGTGTGGCAAGTGCAATCATACTGAACAAGATAAGGATAGTAATACTTAGAGTTAGCTTTATATATGCTAAAAAATACATATAATCTGTAAAGAGATAAAATGGAACCAAAAGAATCACCAAAAAATCTTTCTGATGAAATAAAAGATCCAAGTGTTAATTATGACCCTAATGCTCCAAAACTTCCTGGACAAGTAGATGATAAAGTTAAGAAAGAGATGGATAAAACTCGAGAGAAACTTGAAGATTTTAAAAAAACTGTACTTAAAAAATTTCCATTTACTTTAGCTATGGGTATTATACCCCCTCAAGCAGCAGATCGGTTTGATGACGAATTAGGATTAACTCCTGAAGAAAGAAAAGACAAGCCCATGCATCTTACTGTTATTATCCCTGAAGATAATTTTAAAGAAATTGGAAAAATAAGAGCAGAAATTATTAAAGAAGCAAAGGACATGAAACCTAAGATATGGATTAATGTTATTACTCCTGTAGATTTAGCTAACTATTGTATGGATTCTAAATATGATATTGTTGAAGCTATTGGAATGTCTTATCCATTACATGATAAAAATATTTTAGGAACTTATAGAATAAGTTCTATACATAAAAGCCTTGTACTTAGAAAATTTGAAAAATATATCTATAGTTATGTTATTGGTGGTTCTTTAGTTAGAGGAGAAGGTAAGTCTACCAGTGATATTGATGCGTATGTTATTATTGATGATACTGATGTTAAAAGAATGCCTCGCCTCGAACTAAAAGAAAAACTTAGAGGAATTATTTATCAATATGTTGCAGAAGCTGCAGAACTTTCTGGAGTTAAAACTGTTTTGCATGTTCAAGTTTACTTACTTACCGAATTCTGGGAAGATGTTAAGGATGCTTCTCCAGTTATATTTGGTTTTATTAGAGATGGAATACCGCTTTATGATAGAGGTGGATTCTTACCTTGGAAACTTCTTTTAAAGATGGGTAAAATTAAACCTTCTCCTGAAGCTATTGATAGATTTATGTCTATGGGTGATAAAACAAGAGATATTGTTAAACAAAGATTATTAGACATTGTTATTGGAGACATTTTTTGGAGTATAAGTGCGCCAACTCAAGCAGTTTTAATGCTCTATGGTATTCCGCCACCAAATATTCCTGAAACTATTAAAGAAATGAAAAGAATTTTTGTTGACCAAGAAAAAATGCTGGAACAAAAATATATAGATATACTGGAAAATATTTGCATTCATTATTATAAGGGTTTTGAGCATGGTAAGATAAAAGAAGTATCTGGAACAGAAGTTGATAAATTGCTTAAGGATTGTGAAGATTATATGAAGAGATTAAAAGAACTTCATATTGAAATTGAAAAAAGAGCACAGGAAAAAACTTTAAAAGAAACTTATGACAATGTTTTTGGATTACTGAAAAAATTATTTGGAAGCAAATCTGAGCAAGAATTAGTAAAACAATTTGAAAAAGAGTTAGTAAATAAGGGCAGAGCAGAAGTAAAACAACTGCATATATTGAATGAAATAATTGATATAAAAAAGAAATATGCAAGCAAGAAAAAACCTACTAAGTATGAAATCGAGGATGTTAGAAAAAATGCAAGCTATCTGATAAACAATTTAATTGAATACGGTCAAAGATGTGACTTGCATGAAATAAAGAAAATGCAAATAAGAGTTAGCTATAAGAAAGAAGGCAAAGATAAGCATGCAGAATTATTCTTAACAAACCCTGCTTTTATGATTTCTGAAGGAAAAATCTTAAGATTTAAGAATGATAGATTTGAAGAGAGTAGTCAAGAAGAATTTGATGGAGTATTATTCACACAGAAAGGTAAGCCAAGTAACCTTTCTAAAGAAACTCTTTCAGGATTAAAGAAAGAGTTTGGTGAGTTTGAAATTGGATTCTAATTAGTATATCCTCAAGAATAATTAATTTTAAATATATCTTTTACTTAATTAAATAGACATCTATAACTTATTAAGCGGAATTAACAAACTGCAATTAAAATATGGTAACTATAAACACACATAGGGCCGAAGGGATTGAAGTTGCTCCTGGAAAAATAGTTTTAGATTTTAGCTTAGAGATGGATATAAAAAGAAAGCGAGGAGATAGATGGGTTTTTAATGAGGCTGGAACAAATGTAGAGTTTGGAGATTCTAAACTCTTTAGAGATAATCCTCTTGCACAAACAAAATTTATTGAAGATAGATTAAAGCAGGCTTTTCAAGGAAGATATATTAATTTTAATTATGATTCTAAGAACTTATATTTGGAGCCGGTTCTTTCACATAGTCAGATGAAGCGTAGGCTTCATGTTCAAGGAAGAGTTTATTTGAAGCCAGAGTAAAGCTTTTTAAACTGATTCTTCATTAAAAAATTACCTTTTGGGAAAGAGTTCTGGTGATATTGGAGAAAATGAACGAAACAGAATTAGCAAAAATTGGATTAGAAGAAATTAAAACCTATAAATGTAAATTATGTAATAAACTTCTCCCTAGAGATTTAGATAGTGCTAGAGCACATGCGGCTTTGCCGATTAAGGGTTTAGATTTACCAGTAGGATTTACTTATAGAGGGATAAATCCTAAGGATAATGTTTCCTGGATTAGTGTTATAGTAAGTAGAATTGTTAATAATGATCACGGAATAAATTATGAAGATGTTTCTTCATATGAGAAAAGTGGAGACAGATTTGACGAGGTTTTTGGACTTAGTGGAAGTCTAATGATGCTAAATAGATTCGGACCTAATCCTTCTGAAGGAGTTTCTTATTCTAGACTTAAGGAGCAAGAATTCTTGGAGTTTATGGATTCTCACCCCATATTTTTAGCACAATTAGAAGCACAATTAGGGATATCTAGGCTTTATAGGACCTGTCCAGATATTGAAACTTTATTGATGCCGATAGTTAAGGAAGCTAATTAATTAAAGAATAATTAAAAATCTAAAAAACTCATTCTCAAAAGCTTTTTAAACCTCTTTTTGCAAGGATATTTATGGCAAAAGGAAAAGTTATTAATTTTAGAAGAAGCATAAAGCATCTTCATCCAAGACACTTTATACTTGACTTGGGATGCAAGACTAAAGAAGAAGCTGCTAAGCTTGTTGGAAAAGCGGTTAGTTGGAAGAGCGAAGCTGGAAAAATCATATCTGGAAAAGTATCTGGTTCTCATGGAAACAATGGACTTGTAAGAGCGATTTTTGAAAAGGTCTTCCAGGACAAGCATTAAACACAGAGGTTGAAGTTAAATAATAAAACATGGTAGTAAGAAAAGCATTAGCATATTCTAAGAAACACAGAACAGCATTTACTAGAAAATCTAAGAAAGTTAAACACTTAAATTACATCAAAGTAGTTCCTTTGCAAAAGGTTACTAAATTCAATATGGGTGACCCTGCAAAACATGAAAGAGGAGAATTCAAATATTTTATGAGTATTGTTACAACTATTCACGTTCAAATAAGAGATTTAGCTTTAGAAGCTGCAAGACAGTTCTTAAATAATCAAATTCAAAAGAAATTAATGCAAGATTATTATTTGGCATGCAAGCCTTATCCACATCAAGTTCTAAGAGATAATAAAACCTTCTCTGGCGGATCAAAGGGAGAACGTATTCAGTCAGGTATGAGCCATTCTTTTGGAACAAGCACAGGAAGAGCAGCTTATATAAAAATGGGAGAACCAATTTACATAATTGCTTTCAATGACGCAAAGCAAATTGAATTTTTAAGAAATCTTTGCAAGAGTGCAAGTTCAAAACTTCCTTGCAAAACAAAAATAATTTTTGAAGAAGTTAAGAAGTAAAAATTTTAGGTGTGCAAGAAATAAAATGCACCTTTTTAGAAAAAAATCAGAAAATCTTGAAATCCTTGCAGGAGATAATTCTAAAAACCCTTCTAATCAAAGCAAATTTAAGAGACTTATAAAAAATCCAAAATTCTGGGCTTTGTTTGTTGCTTGGAATATTGTTTATTATACTGCTAAATGCTCGCTGATAGTTTATGGTGGAAAAAAGGTTTATGATTATTATAACTCTGATAATTCAACTAATCAACCGAGTATAAAAACAAATAATTATTTTCAATAAAAAACTAAGCTTTTGAAGCTCTTTCTATGGCTGCTCTCATAAATCTAACTATATCTGCTCTGCAACCGCCGCAACATTCTTGAAATGGATGTCTTCCAGGTTGACCATAACCTAATTCAGCATCTAATTCTGCAGTTGTTTTTGGAAAATACTGGCCACTTGCTTCATTTACTTCTTGCTGGGCTAAAGCATATCTTAGTGTTCTTGCATCAGGTTTTTTGTTTGTTTTTGGCATGATTACTCATTTGTTTTTCCTTGAAGCCAGCCATCATAACCCTCATCATCGAGTTTAAACCCATTTGAAGGGCGGGTCCAAGAACTTCTTGGCTTTTGATTTAATTCTTGAACAGGTTCAACATAGATGCTGAAAACTCCGGGTTGACTTGGAACTTCTTGCATCCAAGTAACTCTACAGGGAGTAAGGGTTTCATAGTTGCTTTTTTCTATCCAACCCCTGATAATTGGAAATATGTCTCCTATTTGCAACTCGCTTTTTGATTCACGCGCCATATCCATAATATAACTTCCATCAGAGTTATGAAAGACATGGTAGTGGATTTTCTTTATTTCTTTAGTTGGTTGTTGATTTTGCATTTTGATTATCCAGAATAAGTCTGGGTGCTAACACCCTTTAAATTAATTATCTGCTCGGAGGTTTTAAACCTTGCTATTTTCTATTTTTGTTATTTAACCTAATCAAAGAGTTTAAAAAACAGAGTTTCCTATTAGGAATATGATTAAAAAAGAGGGCAAGAAGATAGAGATAGCCAGCGAGAGATATATAAAATGGCTTTCTGAACTTTCTAAAAATGATACCCCTATTGTTGGTGGAAAAGGAGCAAATCTTGCAGAAATGTATAATGCGGGTTTTCCTGTTCCCCCTGCTTTTTGCATAACTGCTCAAAGCTTTGATGCTTTTCTTCAGTTTGCTGGAATAAAAGATAAGATAAAACAAATAATTTCTAAGACAAATGTGTTTAATACTCAAGAACTAGAAAAAAATTCTAAGGAAATTAGAGAGATGATTGTTAATTCAGAAATTCCTGAAGAGATGACTGAAGAAATTCTTGAGAGTTATGAACTGTTAAGCAATGAAGCCAAAAATGAAAAAGATATCATTGAAAAATCAGATAAAAAAATTAAAGATAAATCTCAAAAAGAGGATAGCTATGTCTTTGTGGCTGTAAGAAGTTCTGCTACTACAGAAGATTTGGCTGCCGCAAGTTTTGCAGGCCAGCAGGAAACTTTTACAAATGTTAGAGGTAAAAAAGCATTGATTGAAGCAGTAAAAAAATGCTTTGCCTCTTTGTATACTGCAAGAGCAGTTTACTATCGCCATAAGCAAGGTTTTGATAAAGCTAATGCTTTGCTTTCAGTAGTTGTTCAAAGAATGATTAATTCTGCTAAGTCAGGAGTTATGTTTACAAAAAATCCTTCAAATGCTGCAGATGAAATTATTATCGAGGCTGTTTTTGGACTTGGAGAAGGAATTGTTTCAGGAAAAATACTTCCAGACCACTATGTTGTTAATCCAGATTTAGAAATTACTGAACAAAAGATAGCTAATAAGAAAATAAAATTAGTAAAAGAAGAAAATGGAAATGGTACAGAAGTCAAATTAGGTAAAGAAGAATCTAATTCTCAGGTTTTAACTGCTATGGAAATTTCTACCCTTGCAAACTATGGACAAAAAATAGAAAAGCACTATAATAAACCGCAAGATATTGAATTTGCTATAGAAAATAATAAAATATTTATTGTTCAATCAAGACCAATAACTACTTTACAAAAAGCTAAAGAACATCATGAAAAATCTAAAGAAAATAAGCTTTCTGGAAATGTTCTGCTTTCAGGATTAGCTGCTTCTCCCGGAGTAAGTTCTGGAACTGTTAAAATAATCTTGGATATGAAAGATCTTTCTAAGGTAAAGAAAGGCGATGTTCTTGTAACTAAAATGACTAATCCTGATATGGTTATCAGTATGCAAAAAAGTGTCGCAGTAGTTACTGACGAAGGTGGAGCAACAAGTCATGCAGCAATAGTTTCAAGAGAGATGGGCATTCCTTGCGTTGTTGGAACAGAAAAAGCTACTGAAATATTAAAAGATGGACAGATTATTACTGTTGATGGCGTAAATGGTCGGGTTTATGATGGAAAGGCTTCGAATGTTCAAGAAAGTAAAAAAGAGATATTACCCATTGTTAAGACTAAAACAAAAATAAAAGTTATGGTGGATTTACCAGATTTTGCAGAAAGAGCTGCTAAAACTCAAGCAGAAGCGGTTGGACTTGTTAGGCTTGAAGGAATTATTGCTGAAGGCGGAAAACATCCTTTAATGTTCCAAAAGGAAAATAATACTAAAGAATATTCAAGGCTTATCGAACATGGCATAAAAAAAATTGCTGAACATTTTAAAGAAGTCTGGATAAGAACTTCAGATATAAGAAGCGATGAATATAGAAACTTACTTGGAGCTCCTAAAGAAATTGAAATAAATCCTATGTTGGGTTTTCATGGCATAAGGTTTAGTTTAAAAAATCTACAAATCTTTGAAGCAGAACTTGAAGCGATTTATAATGTTGCTAAGCATTTTCCAGACAAAAAATTTGGAATAATGTTCCCACAGATAATTAATGAAGAAGAAATTGTTCAAGCCTATAAGCTGGTTCATGAAAAATATCCTCAAAAGAATATTGTGGTTGGTGCAATGATTGAGACTCCTGCAGCGGTTCAGATTATCAGGAGTATATGTAAATATGTTAAGTTCATAAGTTTTGGAACAAATGATTTAACTCAATATACTTTAGCAGTAGATAGGGGAAATTCTGAATGCCAGTATCTCTATAATGAAACTCATCCTGCTGTTCTTTCACAATTAAAGAGAGTTATCGATATCTGTAAAGAATATCATGTAGAGTCAAGCATATGCGGACAAGCGGGCTCTAAAAAAGAGATGGTTGAGCAATTAGTTAGGTATGGCATAGATTCTATTAGTGTAAATGCAGATGTGGCTTCAGAGATTAGCGAATTTGTAGCTGAACTTGAAAAAACCTTAAATGAAAAAGGTTTTAAACACTCTAAACAAGAAGAGAATATGGCAAAAGAAAATCCGAATAAAAAATCAAAAATACTTCCTATAGATGAAGTTAGTGAAGTAAAAGAAAAAATAGAGCAAAAAGTTGAGCAAGTTCAAAAGAAAAAAGAAGAGCAAAAAAAACAGGAAGAAAAAAATCAGCCAACAAGTACTCCTGTTAGTGAAGAGTTTCCAGAGTTTGAAATTGGTTTTGATCCTTTTCAACAGCAATAATAATTGATTCTTTACAATAATCTTTATAAAGTTTAGATTCTAAGTTGAGTTATGAATAATTATAATCCTTCTGAAAGAAAAAAGCACCGGAGATTAATTGGTTTTCAAGAAACTTTAGATATCTTGAGAAGAGACCACCCAAGTGGTTCTTCACATAATCGCTGTTCAACTTCTATGTTTAGTTTAGCAGATATAGAAGACGACCCAAAATTTCCTGAAAAATATCTAAGAGTTTCTACTTAAAAGATATGAGTTATTATCTCATTCTTGGAAGCGCTGTGGTGATTCTATTTTCAAGTTTAGATAGTGCTTGTATTTCTTTATTTAGTGCTTTTAATTGCTCTAGGGCTTTCTCATCAGGGATTTTTCCAAAACATGAAGCTGAAAAGTTTCTTAAAGAGGCCCTAAGATCTTCTCTTCTAGCAATAAATTCTGCGGTCATTGAATTCCAACTACCACCCTGGACGTTTATATTTACTTTATATCCTAATTCTATTTTTCTCATCGACAGATAATTTTCTATGGGCTTGCCTAAAGTTTCTGTTTCTTGTTCTAAATTTGATATTGCTTGATTGAATAGATTTGAATCCCCCTTGAAGATAGTATCTAAATGATATCTGAATGCTAGTTCAGGATAATCCATTAAAATTTTTTGCAGTTCATACCTTCGATTTTCTTTTATATCTTTTTCATAATCCGCTGTAGCTACTCCTTCCCACAGATCCCAGGTTCTTACAAAATTATTTTTTCTGTCTATCACAAAATTAACTTTTTTCATTTTATCTTCCAAACCTTTTTTTGCAAGATAGCTTTGATAAGCTAGAGTTCCAATAGAACCTCCAACCAAACCCGCGGTTAAGATAACACTTCCCAGAGCGATTGCTATGGGTCTTGAGTGTCTTCCATAAAAATTACCTATTTGTTTGAACTTAGTTCTTAAACCTCTAAATGTTTTTTTAGAATTAAAGCGTTCTTTATCTCCTTCTACTATTGTTTCTAAAATAGTTTTTGCTAGACTAGAATAAGCCTGAGCTTGACTATCTAACCAATAACCTGCATCTATCTCTCTTCCAGATTCTATTTCTGAAGCGTTTAGTAAATATCCTGAAGGAGTTATGTTGCACCTAGAGATATCCGAGTTAAAAGTTCTCCCATGTCCTCTTTGATTTCTTGAGTTTAATGTTAAAGAGTTACCACTTAAATCATGTACCCTCACAGAAATTTGATAGATTGTTCTTCCATCACGAGTTTTTGGGGCTGCCTTGGAATTCGCTTCAATTTTTCTTAAATTTTTATCTTCTTCGAGATTTACAGGGCTTTCAGCATATAAACTTTGAACTAGACGATTGCAGTTATCCGCTAAATTTTTCGTAGCAAGTGCAAAATCTCCACAATATCTTTTTACCGAAGCATCATCTTTTCTCTTCATTGCTCTTTTTGCTTTTCTACCACTGTCCGCAATAACCCTTGCTTCATTATATACCTCAATTAAATAATCTGTAGGATTTGTTCCAGATGCTAACTGAAAATCCTGATTAAATCTAGAGTCTAACTCCTTCGCTAAAACTTCTATTTCTGCTATTTCTCTTTCAAGCGAGTATTTTTTAGCATGTGACATTTTATTGATATTTTATTCTATAGAATTTGTATTGTGGTGCAATCATTTTGCCATTCCCGCTTCTTGTGAAGAAGTAATTTTATTACCTTGATGATTTCTTAAGCAATAATTTTGAGCACGCCATTCTGCACAAAAATAAGATGGTGAAAATGTGTCCTTTAATTTTCTAGTATCGCAGTTTAACTTACCGCTCTGCATTTCATATGCATGAAACATTTCATGTTCAACCACGAATGGTTTTTTATCTTCTTCTCTAAAAACTAAAACATAATGATTATTTGAGATCATACCACAAAAAGTGCGAGGATAATTATTATTCGTGGTTACAATATCAAATCTAGCATTATCTAATTTTAACTCTTTTTGGCATTTTTGTACGGCTTTTTCTAAATCTTCGCTTTTTTTAATTAGCGGTTCGTTCCTTAGATAATCTATTTGAAGATTTCTAAAACCCAATAATTGATGAGGTAAAATACTTAAACTTAAGGCAGCTAAAAATCCCATAAGAGTTCTACTTACAATTTTATAATGTTTTAACGATCTTTCAAAATTATCTACGCTGTTCATTTTAATTATTATTAAGCTTACCTTTTAAATCTTTCTTTTTTGTTACTCCGCCTTAGTTACAACTAACATAAGGTTTATAAACCCTGAAAGGCTCTAAAGAGTAAGAAAAATAGATAAAATAAACACATGGCAAGCTTAGAAAACATTGTTAAGGGATTTGAATCATACTCAGCAATAGCTGGATTAAATCAAGGTGTAGATCAAGATTCTACAAACCCCGATTTATTTCAAGAATATTTAGACTATCTTGTAAAAAATAAGGGATTAGCTAAACTAGATGCAGGGTTTATGGCTCAGGATAAAGCCTTTAGAACAGATCCAATAAGATATCGTGGGGATTTAAGAAGTCATTTAGCTGAAGATCAGAAAAATCTTGTTGAAGAAGTTGGAAAAGTTTGGAATGAAGTAGTTGATGGAATTTCTGATAAAACTCTTTTAGATTTGGCTTTAGGTCTTCCTGGAAAAGGCAAGGAATATTTGGAAGTTGCTGCTGCAGTTCAATCTGGAAATATTGAAGCAGGAAAGAAGGCTTATGCAGATAGATACAAGAGCAAAGCTCTTCAAAATTATTTTATGAGTATGGACGAAGAGACAGCAAAAGCTTATCTTGGAGTTTATGTAAAAGGAGAACAAGACAAATTCAAGAAAAAGAATTTTGTAGATATTGTAAAAGAAATTAATCCAAAAACAAAGAAAGAAGAAGAAAAGGAAGTTGTAAACTATGGAAAAGTAAGAAAATATGTAGTTGAAAACATCGGGGCAATAAAAGACGAGAAACTAAAAGGACCTATATATATGGCTCTTGCAAAAACTTATTACCAAGATCAGAAAAATAAGAAAGTTCCAGCAAAACGCGGTGCTAAATAATTTTATTTACTTATAACTTTATTAATCAGTTCTGCCATAACACCGATAAATCTTTGAGCTTTATCTTGCCAGTCATCTATATTTTGACCACCAACATCTTTTATCTCTCCATGTTCTATACCCTTATATAAGGCAAATATTTCTCGGTACCATCCGATATATTTAACATCGAGTAAACCCTTATCAGCGAAATTTTCTTTTAATAGTACTGGTATATGTTCTGGGCTCGGAGGAGAAATTTTAGCAGCTATCAAAAGAGCATGACTTGAATCTACCATAGCCCAATAGATTCCTTCAATACTTGCTAATTCTGCTTGTTTACTTTTAACCAAATGTTGGGGTGCTCTCTGCAAACAAGTGTAAATTGCTTCAGGGGTAGGCTTTATTCTTCCTTGTTGAAGTAAAACTCTTAATGGTCTAAAGAAGCCTCCAAAATCTAATATTTCTTCACCATATCTTATCATATTGATTATAACAGGGTCTCCTCTTAAGAGTTCATCCCACCATGTAGTAAGTTTTATAGTATTAATATGAAGCTCTTTTTTGTATGGATTTGCAGTTATTATCTTTGCTAATTCCTCCCTATACCAACCAATTAGTTCTGTATCGAACTGAACAGAAGCATCATCTACTAAGATTATTAAATCAATATCAGAATTATTTGTTGTTGTTTTTCTAACTGTTGAACCAAAAAGAATAACTGATTTGATTAACTTGTCAAATTTTTGATAAACTTTCTTTGCAAAATCTGTTGCAATATCCACCTCATTTAAAATATTTAAGGTAGGGAAGTCTTCAGAACTTATTCGTTTAGTTTTAGAACTTTTAGCACACATCTTTATTCTCCTCTTTTTATAATATTATATGTTTTTAGGGTTTTAAAACCTTGTTAATTTATTTGGTTACTTAGTTATTCTTAACTAACTCATAGGTGTCCCTGAAAATCTTGAATCTTTGCCAGTGATCTGTCCACCAAGTTCAGTTGGCAGGCTTGAAAATCCTGCACCATAAATACTAAAATTATTCTCAGGTAACATTGTTCCGAATCCTCCGAAATAACCGCCAGGAATCCCATAAAGCTGATTCCAACCCACATTTCCTCCGCCATACATAGGAGTACCCATACCCTGTAATGTTGGAACTACCGGAGGATTATTTTTTCCACCAGGAGAAAAATACTGCCACCAATTTCCTGCTTCTATAATTTGCTTAACATTTTGAAAGCCTTCTTGGCCCTTGTTTAGTTTTTCCATAATTTCTTTCATAGGAACATTACCCATACCCATGGGAAGCTCTGTGTGCTCAAATCCAAAATTATCTGAGAGATGAACTTTTTTTACATAAGGAGCTATTTTTTCACTTTCTTTAACAATATCTCCACTCTCAAATCCATATCTTCTTAGCATATTAATATGCCCCACATCCCAAGTAGCACCGATTAATTTTTTAGCTTCTCTTTTTGCGTCTGCTTCAGATAAACCTTCACTTACTGCTTTTTTCACAAAGTTATTCTGGGCTTTTTCTATAACACTTCTAAGTTCTTCTCCAGTAGTAAGCAAAGAAGCTTGGGCTGGATGATTTTCTAAAGCTATTATTGGTGCAGCTTTACCTTTTTGTTCAAATTCTTTATAACCTCTCCAAGCAAGATTTGCGGTTGTTTCTGCAGATTTTTCTATAGCAAATTCTTTTATAGGTACATAAAGTTTTGGCTTTACTTTTTCTAAAATTCCAAGACCTTCTTCGACTTTATCAGAAAATTGCATAAGTTTTTTGTCATCCATTTCATCAATCTTTTCACCATCTGTTAATTTCTTTATTTCTTGGGCATAATTAGCAAGTTTTTCTTGATCTTTAGCATCGGCTTTTTCATAAACATCGTCGTATAATTGTCTCATATTTCTATAAGACTCTCTAAGAAATAATTTTCCGTGTGTTAAGCTGTTTTGTGCTTCTTTTTCAGCTTTTTGAAACATTTCAAAATTTGTAGGGTCAACTTTTTTTATCTCTTGAATTTCTTCTTCAGTTTTTCCTGCTAAAGGATTGTTTTTTAAAAATTTTGCAGCTTCATGAATTTCTGCTCTTCCACGATTAGCAGAAAAGTTAACATTTGTTAGTGTAGACATCCAAGCATCTTCATTTAGTTTATCTAACTCTTTTTTTGGATTAAATTCCACCTCTTTATTTCCACCTTCACTATCAAAAAATCTTTTTTCTTCTTTTAGTTGGCTGATTTTTCCATCAGATTGATTTATAAAAATCATGGATTTTGGCTTTGATTCAGATACTAGAATAGATTTTCCTTTTTGAGAAGAATCTTTAAACATAACTTCTGCGGAAGGTAGCCCTACTGAAGTTGCGTGGAAAGTAACTACGGTTCCCTTTGGATTTAATTCTTGACTTTTTCTAATAGAATCCCAAAGTTGTTCTTCTGCTCCTTGTTGAAGTGTTTTATCCCAACCCCTTTCAGTTATTCCTGTTGGGTCAATCATTGGAGCATGAAAAGTCATTTCTGCGCCAGTTAGTTTTGCTAATCTGTTTAATTCTTTAAAATGGTCTTTTGGGATAGACTCAAAAACACTTGGGTCTACTGTTCCGATTTCTAAATTTCTTATACCTGTATTAAGATTTTCTGAAGCATCTTTTATTTGAGCCGCAGTTCTCGCATCTACCGCACTGCTTAATTGGGAGAAAGGCGTTCTTAGATTATTGCCATAACCAGAAAAAACATTGCTATAAGTAGGGTCATTAGTATAAGATTTACCACCATAAAAATATTCGCTTGCCATGTTCCTCTTTTATCTTCGATTAATAAGTATTCTGCGCTTTAAAAAATCTCTCTTTTCTTCTTTTTAGATTGAAATGGTAGATTATGTTCTTCTTTTTCTTGTTCTTTTCTTTCTTCTTGCATTTTTGCAAATCTATTAAACGATTCAGGATTCATGGGGTTTTCTTGGGTTCTATGACTCCAAGTGTCTCTTGTTCCGAGGTTATCTGCAAATGGATTGAAAACTCTATTTTCCCTTCTATCCTCATTAAGAAAAGTTGAAGAAGCTATATTCATAGTGTTATATCCATTATCCCCTGAAGTATAGTTAGAAGAAGCAGAGTAAGAAAGTGAGGAGCTCGAGTAAGGATTTTGATTGTTGGTAAGTGTGGGGTTTGTTGAATTAATTGTATTTGTCTGTGAATTTGCAGCAGTAAATTGGGCTGCAGTAGATTCAAGAGTATTTTCTTCGGATAGAATATTAGAGGTTATATCATTATTAAAGTGGTTTGTTTGATTTTCATCTATAGGAATTAAAGGCGAAATGTTTCTAATATTTTTGTTTTTATTTTCGTCTTCTTCTCTAGATTCCAAAGTTTCGTGGAACTCTTGGTCTATATTTGTTTCTTTTTTAATATCCGAATCTTCTTCTGTTTTTTTATCCTGTTTTTGCTCTTTTTCAAGTTTTTTTATGGGTTTTTCTTCTAATTTGATGACTCTCTTAAGTTCTTCTAAGAGTTTTTGCTTTTTCTCTTCCTTAGTTTTTTTAGTTGTATTTTTTGTGATTTTTTTCATATTGTTCTTAAGATAGACTCATTAATAAATTTTTAGAAACCTTAGAGCTTTTGAAATAATTATACCTGCTCTTTAGTAGAAGGCATACCATGGGACTTCTTATAAACATCATACACTGCATAAGCAGATTTAGCAGCATTTTTCTTTGCAATTTCTCTAACCATGCTTTCTGCGTAGTTGTCTGGTTTTAAACCTTCTTTTATTTTTGCTTCTTTTTGGGATTCATCTTCTGCTTTTCTCTCTTCTTTGGTTTTTTTCTTTATTCCGAATAATGCAGCGAATGGATTTATATCTCCTTCTTCTTTTTCTTCTTTTTTGGGTTTATCAGGAACACCTTTCAGATAGTGATCTATATCATTCTGTATCTCTTTTAAAGAATCTTGGGTAGCTCCTTGAACCAAATTAAGAGATTGATTTAAATCTGCTTGATCTAATTTTTCTTTTAACATTGCTATTTCTTGTTTGGTTAGCGCATAACCCATAAAAGAAGCATCAACTCTGCCACCAAAAGTATAGTGCTGGTCTGCTCTTTGAGGTATTCCTCTAAATTTTAAATCGACAAATGTGCAAGCATAATATTCTCTGATTTTTCCTTTTTCAAGCCATCTTTTGAATTCTTCTGGGAGATTTTTATCAATAATTTCTTGGTCAACTTTAACACCATCAGTTTTCATAAGTGTTAGTTCAAGAATAATGGTATTAAATGCTTTTACTAATGCTGCACTAGAAGAATTCATCATTCTAAGTTCTTCAGCAGATTTTAGATAGGGTTTTGCCCATCTTGCATAAAGTTTCAGTGAATCAACTTGACTCCTTAAATAAGCTCTTTCTATATTAAATCTTTTTCTTAGCTCATCTTCACTTAAATCTTTCCATTTTTGGAATTCTAAAAATCTTTGCTCGAGAATTCTTTTTACTCTTTCATTTAAATCTAGACCGCCGTCTTCAGGTTTTTTTGTTATCTGTTCTAAATTTGAAGCAACCATAAAAGCATCTATAAGAGTAGCAAAACTCGCTTGAGAAAAAGCCATAGCTTTTATGCTTGTATTTCCTCTCTTGATATCTACGTTATCTAACCAAGTTTGCTTTAAGGCAAGTAAACCTGCTTCGGATTTGGACTTATCTTTATCACGAGCAGCATCATAATCGCCTAATCTTATCTCAAATTGTCTTAAATCATAAATTATATTTATTATACTTTTTATTAAAACTCCTATAGTTTGCATAACTTTCATACCTTCTTCTTGCATTCTTGTTGCTTTACCCATTAACTCTGAAAAGTGCCCTGAACCTGGTGAAGATTGAAAATTATCTACAAGTTTTTCGGTTCTATCCGGACCCAAAAAATCAAGAATCCAAAAATAAACTGGTTCTAAGGTTTCATAAGGAGAATTATAGATTAAATTATATTTTTTTAGAGGTTTTGGTTTTACTTTATCTACTGCTGCCCAAAACTGATTTGATTTTAAAAGTTTTTTTACATCACTTTTATTATCTGAATATAAATCAGGATTGATAGCCCCAATAATTTTACTTATTAAATAGATATTTTTATCACGAGCGCTTGCTTCATCCTTTTCAAATTTTGCTTTTTCTTCTGGAGATATTTCTTTTTCAGCCATGTTCCTCTTTTTCTTTTATATCTTTTTATAGAGGAATTAGAAGTTTTTAAAGGTTAAGATTTAAAAGTGATTAAGCAAATTTACAACTTACAGAATCGCATTCATGAGTTTCACAACTACTTGAAGGAGGATTATACTCACAAGAACAATGGGGATCGCAATTACATTCTGTGTCACACTTACAATGACTAGAACAAAAGGTTCTTTCATCTAAAGTGTCTTTAGAGTGGCCTATTCTTAAAGAACCTGCTATGTCTAAAG
Organism: uncultured archaeon; assembly: GCA_903866625.1. Taxonomy (GTDB): domain Archaea; phylum Nanobdellota; class Nanobdellia; order Pacearchaeales; family GW2011-AR1; genus CAIPOI01. Next base: position 29,098 of record CAIPOI010000001.1, read on the forward strand.
AATCTGATGGTTTTACACTTTCTAATCTATAGTTTGGTTTTTCCATTTTAAGTTTGAAAACAAGAACAAGGATCATACTCGCAGCCGCAGTGGCTTCTGCAATCTAAATCGCAATTGCAATTTGAAAAACGCTTATTAGGTGGATTAAATGTCCTTTCGGCTACTCCTTCCCAAGTGTTTCCTAGTTGAATTTTACTTTTAATTTCTTTAGAGCCCACTAACAGAAGTAAACTTTCTAGTCTATAATCTGGTTTTGTTTGAGTATTCATATTGTTTTTAGTTTGAATAGCACATGGGCCGGTAACCATGGCATTCACAAGCAGCATTGCAAGTACAAACCCCATCACAAGAGCAATGACTTCTTTCTTCAAGCTTTCTTGAAGTAGGTTTTACTTGAAATAAACTTAATATCCCTGTTTGAATATCTGCGCTTCTCGTATCGGTTAATCTGTAGTTGGGTCTATTTGATTTGTTCATATTATTTTTAGTTTATTTTTATTTAAGAGTTTTTCTATACTGAATAACATTTTTTGTGTTGTTCACAATCATCATTTTCGCAGTTACACTGAGGATTACAGCTACAATCTTTTGTAAAACAAAAAGTTCTTTCGTCTAAAGTGTCTTTAGAGTGGCCTATTCTTAAAGAACCTGCTATGTCTAAAGAATCTGATGCTTTTACACTCTCTAATCTATAGTTTGGTTTTTCCATGTTTTATTAGTCCGATTTACAAATCCTCCCTGCGCTATCACAATAACAGCCAGATTCAAAAGGGCCGCAATCGTTGCAGCTATTATCGTCGCAGGAACAAGCGCTCTCACATCTACAATCATTATCACAGAAACAATGACTGCAAGATTCTTTCTTTTGAGTATTGCATGTGCAGCTTTTTTCAGAATCACAAGAGCATTCGGGACTACAACTATCTTTATGAAAAAAACAAAAAGTTCTTTCATCAGTTCTTTCTGAAAAAGTTCTTAGTTGTAGTGTGCTAGTTATAGCATTTCTTCCTTCTGTCGAAGTTTTAGGAAGTCTATAACTTGGTTTTGTTGAATATTTCATGTTAACAAGATTTTGTTTGAGTTGGAGGCTCATTTATTTGTTGAGCTAAGGGTTTATTAATATTAGCATCAAGTTCTCTTGAAAGTCTATCTAATAATAATCCTTGATTAATACCACATCTAAAGTTATTTGAGGGGTCTCTTAAGCTTCCAGATTGTTCGACTACCTTAGCTAAACAATCGCCCGAACAGTTATATTTTGCAAAACAATTTTCACAATGGGGCATAGAACTTACCTTTCTTTGTTTGAGATTTGTTATAGTCGATGTATTGAAATCAAATTTTTTATTTTCGCTATCAAATCCTCCAATGTAAAATAGACCTGCATGTTTATCTTCCTTTCTGCAAACTTCTAAACATGTGGTTACATCTCCATCAGGAGTTATAAAAAAGTTTCTTCCACAAGCCCCACAGAATTCTTCTCCTATTTTATCTAAAGTTGCTCCTGAATAATAAATCGAAACACCTAGCTCTTTTGCTTTTATTTCTGCCTCACGCATAAATCTTAGGTAATCTTCTGGTTTTGGGGCTCTTGCTTGGCTTGTTCTGCATCTTCCACATTCAAATAAAGGTTCTAAATGAAAACTTTTATTTTTTGATATTGAATTAAAAAATTCTACTATTTCTGACATTCGTGAAACACTTGCATCGGTAATTGTTGCCCTCATACCATAATTATAAGATTTACCCTGTCTATCTCTGGTTTGTTCTAAAAATTTTAGAGTGTTCATTACATCAGAATAAGAACCAACTAACTTACCTCCTTGATATTTTGGTCTTTGACTATCTTGAATGTCTTGAGGTCCATCTATAGATAAGCTTAAGTGATCGATATTTTGAACTATCCAATCCAGCATCTTTTGATTATGAACTCCATTAGTAACTGCTCCAACACTACCTCTAAGACCAGCTAGACTTGCTTGATATCTAAAATAATTAACTGCGAAATCTAAAAAGGGCATATTCCCTTCTAATAGGGGTTCGCCGCCCCCATGAAAACCTAGATTTACGGAATTCACTTTTTTTTCTAATGCATTTTCAATGATTAAATCAATAGCGCTTCTTGCAATTTCTTTATCCATGACTTTTCCAACCCTCTCACCACCTAATGAATAACAATAAACACATCTCAGATTACAAGCATAGGTTGGTAAAAGTGTAACTGAAGTTGGAGCAAAAGGTTCATTAGTAATAGGGGGTAATTCTCTTTGTTTATCTACTAGAACTCTTTGATTTCTTAACTGAGTGAATAGGTCTCTATTAAGTTTTTCAGGATCTTCTCCTGATTGAACTTGCTGAAGATATTTTATAACACCGCCTCCAACTTGCATAGCTGAGCCTTCTAAAGGGGCGTATAAGATAAACTGGTCATTTTTTGGAATGACAAATAATTCTCTGGTGATTTCCATACTTTAGCAGGATTAGTTTATATTTAAATCTTTCTTATGTTATCATTTTATAGTTACATATTATGTTTACAAATATCTTTAAAAACTTCTAAGCTATACCCTATTATGGCTTTTGGCTTATTCAAAAATAAAAAGAGGTTGTTAGACCTTAGAAATCATGATGATGTTGAACTTAGCACAAGAAATAGTGCTAAAACTTCTTTTGACCCAAATACAGGTAACATTATTCCAAGCTCACCGATGATTAATCAAGATTCTTCTGCTCCAGTTCAGTCTTCAGGTAGTAATCAGTCTTTTAGTGGAGGTTTTGATTTTTTTGGAAATCCTATAAACTCAGGTAATACTCCAAGTAGCAGCTCCAGCAATTCTTTTGATTCTGGTTTTAGTTCAAGTCAGTCTTCTTCAAGTTCGTTTGAAACAAGAATAAATGATATTTCTGATAGATTTTCCAGACTTTTAGATAGGATAGACTTGCTCGAGAAAAAGCTTGATAGACTTGAAAGAAGAAATGGTGTTGGAGGGTATTAGCATGTCTATTGAAAATACTTTTCATTGTGATAGTAGTTGTTCTAACTTAGATTTTTTAGGTTCAATATTTAAGAGCCCAAAAATAATAAGTCATGAAGAAGTGGAGTATAATCTTACCCGAGCTCTGGGTGGAAAATTAGAAATTCTGTATAGTTCTGTTAGGGGTTATTTTAAAAAATTATGGTAACAATAAATCCTGATAAAATAAAAGCATATGCTCTTAAAAATGCTGTTGAGCATGAAGGAAAATGCCAAGCTTCAAGTGTATTATCTCCGCTTTTTAATGAGGGCTTGAAAAAAGAAAATGTTAAAGAGATTATGCCAAAGATAAATGAAATTGTTTCTAAAGTAAATAAATTAAGTTTAGAAGAACAAAAAAAAGAACTGGATAAACTTGAAAAATTCCTGAGTCATAGAGTGGTTAGAGATATAAATGAGATGCCGGAATTAGAAGATGTTCCTAAAACAGGAGTTATTATGAGAATTTCTCCTTCTGCAAGTGCCTCAAGATTTCATATAGGTCATATTTTTACCGGAATGCCTAGTTGTTTATATGTAAAAAAATATGGGGGCAAGTTTTATTTAAGAATAGAGGATACTAACCCTGAAAAAACCTCTCCAGAATGTTATGATTCTTTTCCGAAGGAAGCAGAGTGGATATTTGGAAATATAACCTCAGGGTATGCTCAATCAGATAGGATGCAAAAATATTATGATTTCATCGAGGATCTTATCAAGAAAAATCTTGCATTTGTTTGTACATGTCAAAAAGAGGAGGAAGAAGGTGAAGAGAGTATACCTCAACCAAGAAAGATTTGTGATTGCAGAAAAAATTCTGTAAAGGATAATCAAGACAAATGGCAGAAGATGTTAGATAAAAAAGGATTTAAACCAGGAGAAGCAGTTTTAAGATTCAAGAGTAAAGATGTAAATAACAATAATCCTGCGCTTATAGATTTTCCATTAGCAAGAATAAATTTAACTTCTCATCCAAGACAAGGAAAAAAATATAGAGTTTGGCCTTTAATGAACCTATGTGTAACTTATGATGATATCGAACAAAAATGTACACATATTATAAGAGGAAAAGAACACGCAGATAATGCAAAAAGACAAGAAATGATTTTTGAGGCATTGAAAATAAAACTACCCCATACTTATTTTTTAGGCAGATATAAATTTACAGACCTAGAAATTTCAAAAACAAAGATAGGTGAAAGAATAAAAAAAGGAGAGTTTAGTGGTTGGGATGACATAAGACTTCCATTAGCAAGAAATTTTAAGAGGAGAGGTTATCAACCCGAAGCTTTCGCTAAAATGGTAAAACAAAGAGGACTAAGTGAGGTTGACAAAGTTATGGCTAAAGAAGATTTATTCCAAGTTTTAGATAATTTTAATAGAGAGCTTATAAAAGAACTTGCGATAAAAGTAAGTTTTGAGCAAAATAAAAAAGGCAAGATTGAAATTTTGATGCCTGATGCTCAAATTATTAAAGGAAATTCGGATTTAGATTCAAAAAAATTAAAGGAAGGACAAATCATTTATTTTTCAGGTTTGGGATACGCAGGCTATAATCCTCAAGAAAAGATTAAATTTTGGTTTTGTCACAAATAGTTTAAATAAAAATGAAAAAATTTTATGAAGAATCCGCTCATCTTGCCGAACAAGAAGCAGCAAAGGCATTTGGTGAGAAAAAATACAAAGATGCGGGAGAAGCTTATGATTTAGCTGCTTCTTATTTTATAAAAGCCCATCTTCCTTTAAAGTCTTGGAGAGCTTCAAGAAAGGCTTGGGCGTCATATAATAAAGAGATCCGGCGGTTAAAGGATTCACCTAACGATCATATTATTCCTGTTTATGAAAAAGCAGCGCTAAAATCAAAAGCTTTTGCAGATGATTTAAGAGATAAATCTAAGCTCGTAGATATTTTAGCAGGTATTAATTCTGCGGCTAGTTCTTTGGCTGCTCGAGCAGGAACATCTTTAATGCTATTTTTATCAGGCTCTGTTTTTTTAACACCAAGAATTACTGGCGATGCAATTTCTGAAAATCCGTTGAATGCTAAAGATGCTTTTGGAATAATTTTTTTAGTTTTTGCTTTTATTCTATCTTATAGTTACTTCAAGAAAAAATATAGATAATTATTTTGTCGGATTCCAAAGAGAGGGGTCAAGATTTTCTGTTGATGCTATTATTTCATTAAGTTTTTTTCTTTGGGTTTCTGCAGTTTGAGAAAGTATTCTCTGTCTTCTTATCAAGTCAATTCTTTTTTCTAAATCCTTTTCTTTCCTTATCATTAGCCAATAAGCCTGAGAAGTTTTATCTAGAAAGTCTAAGATGTCATATCTTAAAGTGTAGCTATCTATGGCTAGTTCTCTTAGAGTACCTTCTTGACCAAGTAATCTGGCTTCTCTTTCAGCAGAATCCATAAAATCTAAGAGAGCAAAGGCTTTTTCAAAGTAAGTTTCAGAATGCTCCTCAGAGGGTTCCATCTTTTTTTAATTTATTCCAGATTTAGTTCTTTGAATATTATTAATGTTTCTTGAAATTTGATTAGATTTGATTGGTGCTGGTTTTTTAACTAAAACTTTTTCAGGATTTTCTAACAGTTCTTTTCTTTTTTTTGTTTTTTCTATGTCTCTTAAAATTCTTCCTGCCAAACTTGGGCTTCGCATACAAATGTTTAAAATATTAATCGCTTTGTTAATCAGAGTATCTGCACTTTCTTCTTTATGCTCCTTTAGATGCTCCAGTCTATCCCTTGTTTTTTCAGTAACCTTAATAGTTGTAGTTTTTATTTCGTTTTCTTCCATTTTGTGCTAAGAGTTCTATTCAGTATACTCTGGTTTATTATATAAACTTTACGTTTTTGTTGTATCTTTATAGTCAGTACAGAATACATATCTTTATAAAGGAATTTCAGCTTTTTACACTAAGTAAATTTACACCTCAAAAAGATGAATACCAATAAATTTTTGATTTCGTTGGTAGCAATGTTTGTTGCAATCTTTGCAATTGGACTTGCTATGGCAGGAACATTACCAGTTACTTTTAATGAAGTATCTGTTAATGATATAACCTTAACTGGTTCTAATGTTATAGCAGGTATGCCTTCAGAAACTGTGCCTGTTGTTGTTAAGTTCACTGCTAGTGCAGATGTACAAGACATGAAACTTAAGGTATGGATAGATGGCTATAAAAATGAGATAAGCGCTTCAACTGACAGATTTAATGTTGTTAATGGAAGCACTTATATCAAAAGGCTAGCATTAACATTACCTAATGTTGATGATATGAAGGATATCACAGATGGTTTAACATTCTATGTTAGAGCTTCAGATTCTAATAATGAACAAGAAGCTTCTTACAAGATAGAAATGCAAAGAGAATCTTATGAGCATGATCTTCTTGCTGTAGATATGCCTTCAAAGGTAGCTGCAGGAGAAGTTGTTCCAGTTGATGTTGTTTTAAGAAACATCGGAACTTATGCTTTAGATAACTCTTTCGTTACAGTAACCATCCCTGAATTGGGCGTACAAAGACGCGCTTATTTTGGCGATCTTGCTGCTCAAGACAATTGTACAGATGATTGCGATAGTGAGGATGCAAGAGAAAGAGTTATATATGTTGTAATTCCCGCTGATGCAAAATCAGGAACTTACGATGTAGAAGTTAAGGCTTCTAATTATGACTCTGACAATTCTGTTAAGAAATCTATTACTATAGCTGGATTAACAGAAAAAGATGACAATGGAAAAGTAATTGATGCAAACAAGAAAGATAGTAAGATTCCAACTTCTATCATAATCTTGACTGTTGTATTAGTTATTGTTTTTGTTGTTTTGCTTGTAGTTCTTATTATATTGCTAACAAAGAAACCATCTGAAAAAACAGAAGATTTCGGAGAAACTAGCTACTATTAATAATTTTTTATTTTTTTATTTTATTTTTTATTAGCTTTTCAATGAAGAAATTATTTTTTATGAAAAATTAGAGGAGATGATTAAATATATGATAAATCAAATAAAAACAGCAATTGTAATGACAGGATTAGCAGCATTACTGGCTGGATGTTCAGTTCAAAGGCAAGAAGAACCAAAGGTAAACCCTATTGTTGAAGCAAAAGTCGCAGAATTAGGTAAGGGGTTTCTTTATTGTGGTATGCCCAGTAAAGAAACATTTTCATTATCTGAGCGTTCAAATTATGCTGTAAATCATTACTATCCTACAAATGCTACTAATATTCATTTCTTTGGTTCAGAATTAGAAGTTTTAAGTGTAAATCCAGAATCAATAAAGGTAAGATTAATAAAACGAGAAAAAAATTAAAAATATGACAGAAACCACACAACGAGAACAAACTGAAAAGAAATCAGACACTTATATTCCGGTAGGACTTCCTTTTAGCAGAACCGTATCCAAATCTGTAATATTCCAAGATCCTACTACTGGTTTTGGAGTTATCTATACGTATAGAAGAACAGGGTCAGAAGCACCTTTAAAATGGATGATGCAAATGGATGTTACAAATTGGTTAGGATATGGGCCTCTACCTCATTTTAGAAATCAAACTGGCAAAAGAGATAAAACAAGAAAAGATACTCAAGAAGACTTAATCTTTCATCTTGGAGAAATGGATAGAAGAGCTTTAGGGACTTATATGGAGATAGAAAGACATTGGGGTGATGTTTTATTGAAAGAAGCTACTGAAATAGACAGATTAAATTATCGTGGCGAATTTATGGCTCTAAGATACGGACAAGTATTAACAGAAATAAGAGCAGCAGAAATTAATAATAAGCGTGTAGGATTAAGCGCCCGCGGGTTAAGAGACTATGAAATAATGCAAAAAATCTTTCCTGAAGAGATGGCTGCCTATTTAAAAGAAAATTTACAAAGGGGCTTGGAAGCAGAAACTGATTCACCAGAACAACCCTTACCCACTTCAAAACCAGAAGAACAAAAACCTCAAGAGTTTAGCTTAATGAGAAAAATATTTGGTGGAGTATTTTTAGCAGGAATGCTTACAACAGGTCTTAGTTTTGTCTATAGTCCTTCAAGAACTACTGCGGAATTGGGTGGAATTACTGCTTTGGCGGGTTATGGTGCCTTTAGAAAAGAGAATCAAACAACATGACAACAAGAGCAACACCGCACAAACCTGCTTCAGAAGATAAATTTTTACAATTAAAAGGAGATGGAACCGAAGCAGTTAAAATAACCCAAGATTATGAAACACGAAATTCGCCTTGGAATGGTTGGTATGTTTTCTTAAGAGAAGAAGCCAAAAATGTATTCTTAAGACAATCAACAACAAATCTCCCTAATATAGAAAAATTAACCTGTGATACTAAATATATAGATTTTGATGCACTTGAAGGACTTCATTTAAACTCACATTTTTTAAATTATTCACAGGTGGGGCTTCAAGATAGAGACTATGATAGACTTAGGCTAATACTTGGACAAGCAGGTTATTGGAGAGCTATAAAACAGATAACTAGGTGGGAGTTTGTAGATAAATCTTAAGATGATAGTTCCAGAACCAATAATTTATGTTCCAAAATTGATTAATGGTAGTTTTGGGAAGTTTATTCAGATTTGGATAAATGCGGATGGGCAAAGAACTCCTATTTTTAGATTATCTGAAGGTTCAATTCTTGAATCCCACGGAAATATCCTAGAACAAACACTAAACGAGTTTCACATTGATTTTAAAAGATATCCTGATGATGGCTCATTAAAAAGTAATTTACCTGAAATAAATTCTTCAGAATATGAAATGGTCGGAGCAGGATATTCAGGAGTCATAAAAAAATTATTATTTGCTTTTGATGATAGTTCATCTTATAGGCTAGAACCCAACAGAGAGCATTTTCAAGCTTTGGCTCAAAGGGTTCCAGGGTTTAGATTTGAGTTGAGAAGGCCTCCAGTTTAGTTAAACTTCTAAACTAACAACCTTTGATATCTTATCCTGCATGCTGACTCCATAGATTATAGGAGATTCGGTTATAAGTGAGTCATTATGCGTAATAACAATATATTGACCATTATTCATGTATCTTCTCAGAAGATTAGCTAATCTTTCAGAGTTTCTTCTATCTAAAGCAGCATCAATTTCATCCAAGATATAGAAAGGATAAGGTTTGTATTCTTGTATAGCGAAGATTAAACTTAGAGATATAAGAGACTGTTCACCTCCGGAAAGAGAGTGAGTATCAAAATATTTACCTTTTCCAACTTTAATAAGCATCTCTATTCCCCCATCAAAAACATCATCTTTATTTACGGGTTCAAGAGTAGCTATGCCTTTCGTGCTTAATTGAGAGAAATTTCTAGAGAATAAAACATTTATTTGCTCTAAAGTTTGCATGAACACTTTCTTCTTCTTTTTATCAATATCTTCTATAACCTTTAATATCTCTACTTTTTCTTCATTAATTTTATTTACTTTTTCTTGTATTTTATCATACTCGCCTTTAACATTATCATAAACTTCTAAGGCCTTTAGATTAACAGTTCCAATCTTAGCTATAATTATTTGAGTTTCTTCTAATCTTTTTCTTAATTCTTCTACTGGCAACCTCATTATTTTTTGCTCGCCAAAACCTTTAGAATCTGCTTGTATGGCTTCTTTTTGAGCCAGGAATTGAGCTCGTTCAATTTTGAGATTATTTGTCCTTTCTTCTGAGAGATGCTTATTATTCTGTTTTTGCATTATATCTCGGTCATAAAAATGTATCTTCTCTTGAATCTGGTTTTTTTCTTCAAGAGTTTTTTTAAATCTGATCTTGATGCTTGCATCTTGATCATTTTTTTCATCTAAACTAGATTGCTTTTGTTCAATCTCTTTATTTACCTCTCCAAGTAATGCAGAGTTTTCTTCAAGTTCCCTTGAAACTTGTTTTAATAACATTTTATCTCTTTCCAAATCTCTTTGCTTAAGAGTAACTTCCATCCCCAAGTTGGATTCTTCGTGCCTCATTAATTCTTGAACTTCCAGCCTTAAATTGTCATAATTAGCTTCACTAGTTTTTGCAGAACTCATTTCTTTGTCAATACTTTCTTTTCTTTTTATCAACTCTTCCATTTCTCTTTCTGCCACTTTAATTTCCTCAGAAAACTTTCTTAGAATCTCTTTTTTTTCATTTATACTTTCTAATCTAAGAGTGTCTTGGCTTCTTATTCTTATTTCATTTTCTGCTTTTCTTAATTGTTCAGAAAGTTTTTCATTAATATCATTGGTTTGTTTTATACTCAAGAAGAGTTCTTTTATCTTGCTTTGACTGGAATCCATAATATTTTTTGCGTCGCCAATAACATGACTTACGTGCTCAGGAGTTATTTTTGTTTTGCATAAAGGACAGATATCTAATTGAGAAACTTGACTCTGAATTTTCTTTTGATTTTCCATCTCTTTTTCCAAAATTGCTATTTGTTTTTCATTTTCAATATTCTTCTTAGAATTATTATCTAACTCGCCCCTATTCTTTTCTACCACGCCCTTTAGCAAGACTATTTTTTCCTTGTGAGTTTCCAAAGAATCTTTTATAGAAATTTCAGATTCTCTTTGTTGAATGCTGGTGAAGGTCACTTCATATTCTGTTTTTAATTTATTTATCTGTCTCTGTTTATCTTCTATTCTTGAATTTATAGATGCCTGTTGAGACTTTAGTATGTAAAGTTTTCTTCTTTGCTCGTCGATTTCTTCAAGTTGTTTTTTCTTAACTTCTAAATCTTTTTTTACACTCTTACCTTTTGATTTGCTCATTTCTGCTATTTCTTTTTCTGCAGATTCTATCATTTTACCAATTTCTTCTTTTCTCTTAGTCATATCTTGAACTTGAGTTTCATAATTTTGCTTTTTTATTTCCAAACCCGCGAGTTCTGCTCTTAAGTCTGAAATTTCTCTATTAAGTCTATCTTGCTCTACTCCAGAATTCTTTTGAACATTAGAAGTAATGTGATTTATTTTTTCAGTAAGAATAGCTATTTCTGTTTGAGTCTTCTCAATTATTTCGTTTATCTTGTTGATAGTATCTGTTTCTTTATCTATGGCTTTGTTTATCTCATCTATTTTATCCTGCTTTTCTGTTGCAATCTTATGACTTATAGAAGCCTTGTAAACTAAAACATCATTTTGTAATTTTTGGAAGTGTAAAGCTTGTTTTCTTTCATCTTCTAAATTTCTAAGATAAGCAGTTCTTTCTCTTAGTATCGCGGTAGCTTCTTTTAATCTTTCTTCGGTTTTTTCAACTTCTCTTAAAGAATGTTGCTTTCTCATCTCATAAACTGCTATCCCCGCAACCTCTTCTATAACTTCTCTTCTTTGGTCTGGAGACATTTTAACAAAAGAGTCTATCTCTCCCTGAAGAACTATGTTAAACCCATTTGGATCAATTCCTGCTTGAGCCATTAACTCTAAAATTTCTTGTCTAGTTTTTATTTCACCATTAATTTTGTAAACTCCTTGACCATTTCTTCTAAGTATTCTTTTAATGCTAATTTCGGATTCATTTAAAGAAAAACCTTTATCAGAATTATCAAAAACAAGTTCTACAGAAGCCTCTGTTGCCGGTTTGTATTGTTGAGTTCCTGCAAAAATAAGGTTTGAAAGATGCTTTGCACGCATACTTTTACTACCAAGTCTTCCAAGAACAAAGCAGATAGCATCAGTAACATTAGATTTACCCGAACCATTAGGACCTACAATACAGTTTAGAGTATTCTTAAAAGGAATGTGTGTTTCTCTTGCAAAACTCTTGAATCCATGTATCACTAACTCTTTTATGAATGGCATAAATAGTAATTGGAAAGAGGATATTTAAAGATTATTGGCCGAAAGGCAGGATTGGGTGTTATTGGGGTCTCGCTAGTTTGAGTTCTTGAGTCCAAATTTTTCTTCTCCAATTTATCCAGAAGTTTCTTTCTTGATACTCTTCTTTATCAGGAATATAACCCATATCTTCAATTATGTGTTGCTTTGCAGATTCCTTAATTATATCCCTAAACTTTGAATCATATTTTAAACTGAGAATTGAGCAGCATTCAACTAAACCTTCATAATGATGCCTTTGTTCTCTATGTCTTAATGAACCCTCGTTAGGATCTGTTGGATCAATTGTGTAATCATAAACTCTGCTTTGTTTATCTGCGCCTTTTTTTCCAGCAAAATCATCAAACCAATGATTTATTTCAGAAACTATCTTGACTATATCCCTTAAATTTTGGTAATAAAACCGTGGCTCTGCTTGTTTTAGTTGTTTAAACGCAGCCCTAAGGTGTTGATGGAATAACATGGTTTCTTTTATCTTTTTCCTTAGACCTCAAGGTTATAAAATCTTTGTAAAAATCGTTCTCAGGATTTTTAGAATATTCTTCGAGTGCTCTTGAAATTTCCTGTTCGCTCGGAACAAGATATCCTAAGCTCTCTAAGGTTCCAAGCTTTTCAAATTGAGCTCTTGCTAAATCTAAGAGATGACTAAGATTTTGTTGTATAACATATTTAAGAAATCCCTTATTTTTAGGGTTGTAGGTGTTTACAGCTTCAAAATCTGCAATTCTACAGGCATATTCAAAGCAAGAATCAAGGATTTCTTGTTCATTAAAGTTTAATCCAAATTCTCTTAAGCTGGCGAATACGCCTTCAATTGTTGGCAAGGTTTTTGTTGACATGAGATTTTTGTTAATCTTGTAATAGATAGTGAAGCACAGATTTATTTAAAAGTATTGATTTTATGATTAATTTATGGGAAAATCTGATAAACTTGAATCACCTTTAGTTGCTAAGTTAAAACAGCAAGGTTTTAGAGCGGTTGCAAGTATATCTGATAAAAACTTTGTTCCAGATTTGTTAGCTTTTGTAACTGATGTAACTAGAGAAAAATATAGAGGTATAAGAATGGTGCCTCCAGAAGCAGCTCTTCCTGAAGGATATAAGTGGGCTGAAGAAAGGTTTCATATTGTTTATGCTAAAACCAAGGGAATTCATGTAGTTTTACGAGATGTTAAGGCTCCAAATGGGGATATTTTGAATTATCAGTTTTAATCTAGAAATATTATACTTGCAATTTTACTTTCTAAAACCATCTGAGATATAACTCTGCCAGAAAACTCAAATGAAACCATATCGGTTTTCCTTCTCGCATTTGCTATCACTCCTTCTGCCCTGCTTTCACTACGATAGGGTCCTTCCTGGTGAGTATCCCATTCACCAACAGTATATGCCCCCATAACCGGGGTATCATGTTGTAGTTCTGCTCTAGAAATTTCTGCAAAGTATATTGGGATGAATCTTTCTTTACTCGGTTGTGCAGATTCTTTGATATAATTGCTATTACCTACTTTTAAGATGTCTCTTCTCCTAATCTTTCTAAAGGTAGTAGCTCCTTCAGATTGATTTTGTTTATCATGGGTCATATATTCTTTTAACCATAAATCTTTAAATAGTATTCCACAGATTTAACTCCATATTGGAGTTAAAATGATAGAACAACTAAAGGAATTTGGAATGAGTGACTATGAAGCACGTGTTATTAATATTCTTTTAAGCGAAAGACTTAATGCTCGAGATTTGAGTAAAAAGACCAAGATACCATTTGGTAAAATATACTCCATTATAAAAAGATTAAAGGAAATAAATATAGTTAAAGAAACTAACTCTCGGCCAAAGTTATTATATCTTGAGAATCCCTCTTTATTTGTTGATAAGCTTATTAACATAAAACAAGAAAAAGATAAGATTTTATTTAGTTGTTTAAGAGAATCTGTTTCTAATATGGAAATTGAATCTAAAAAAATTTCTCGTTTTTTTGATATAGGAACTAATGTTGAAGATAACAAAAGAATTCAATTAAGAGTATTTTCTGAAGCGAAGGAAGAAGTATTGCAGATAATCAATATTCATCATAAGCCAAATTCTAATAGAACAAGTAAAACTATTTGGGAGCAAGAAATTGAAAAAGCTGTCAAACGTGGTGTGAAATTTAAAGCCATATACCCCGAGAAAATAATTCTTCCAACTATATTGGAGAAATTAAATAAAAAGAAGCCAGAAAGTTTTACTGTTAAGAGATTAGATACAGATTTTTGTAGATGTGATATTGTGGATGGTAAGAAGGTTCTAATAAAATTAGTCTATAAAGACCCATTGCAATTTGGCGGAATTGTACTTATTGAAAATGAAGATTTTGCAGATAATCTTAAGAAGATATTTGAAGAGTTGTGGAGAGAAGCGGAATAGATATTAAAATAATAAACTCTAATCTTTCTTTTTTAGATAATCGATACAAGAATCAATAAGTTTATCAAAATCTTTATTCTTTTTCCATTCTTGTTTTATAAATTCTCTTAACTTTTCGTGGTTGGGATAACCTCTGTCAGAGTTAATAAGCAAATCTTTGAATTCTAAGTTTAATAAAACAGTTAGAGCTTCCTTTAGATCTGCCGTCTTTTCTTTGCCTACTTGTTTTTCAACTTTCGCCCAGTAATTTTTGTGAAAATGAAAATGCATTATTTCATGTGCAGAGGTTAGAATAATTTGAAAGGTATTTCCAAATATATTAAACATAAATGATTTTCCTTCTAGATCATAGGGGCATCTTGAAGCGGTTGTTGCATAGGCTCTTATTAGTTTAATATTAAGTTTTTTACCAGTAATATTCTCAAGTCTTCTAAAGTATTCTTTTTCAATTGAATTCCAAGAGAGCTGTGCTGCTTTGATTATTTGTGCTAAAGTTTTAGAATTATATACTAAGGCCATTCTTTTAGCTAACTCGCCCTTACAATCTTTAAACTTTTTACCTTTTAAGAAAGAAACCAATCTAGAGTCCATATTTTTAGTGAAGTCATAACCAAATCGCGGAGGTTTGTTACAAGTTTCCCAAATATTAAACAAATCTTTTTCTTTATTAAAGTAAAGTTTTACTTTTGTCATTTTAATCTAGAAAAGTTTCTTTTGCTTGGTTTCATCTTTTATGCCAAGCTTCTTTTTCTTGGCTTCCTGAAAAGTTGCCCAGCTTTCTCTAAATATACCCTTAAATTTTGGATTATCAACGTTTTCTTCTAAAAACTTTTTAGTGGTAGGGTCACTTGGATAACCCGAGCCAAAATCAACATTAAACTGTTCTTTTATTTTTTCTATTTCTGAATCACGAGTTACTTTTGCAATAATGCTCGCAGCAGAAACAACAGGATGATTAAAATCTGCTTTATGCTCGCAGATTATATTTTTTGCTAAATTTTTGTCTTTAACAAAACCAAGAAGTTGTTTTTTCCAGCCCTCGGTGTTTATCGAAGGACAATCAAGTATAATCTTTAAGTTCTTTTTATCAACTTCTTTTATTTCTTCAGTTAGCTGATTAATAATAGTTGCCGCGCCCAAAGCTTCAACTTGGTTAAGATTTAAGCCTTCACCCATACCTGTATCTATTTCTATGGGATTTACTAAGAAGGTTTTATGACTTAGTGTGGCTTTTTTTAAAATTTGTTCAAGTTCTGTTCTTTGTTTTGGTGAAAGCAATTTAGAATCTTTTGCTCCAAGGTTTTTTAGTTCTTTTTCTTTATCTTGCTCAATTAAGACTCCTGCTAAAAGCATGGGGCCCATAACTGGGCCTCTTCCTGCGTCGTCTATGCCTATGAGATAAGTTACCATAATTATGGATAGAGTTTATATTTATAAGGTTAAGTAATAAGGTTTAAAATGATTAGTTAACTATACTAATAATGAAAAATAGTGTGATTTTTGTATTACTAATAGGATTTATTCTTTGTATTAGTTTTATCTCTGCGTCAAGCTATATTGAATTTAATCAAGTTGGAAATAAACTTGTAGTAAAACAAAACCTCTCTGGAGTTTATTCAAGTTATATTGATACACAAACTCTTGAAAAAACAAGTTCTGGCTTTGTTTTTCTAAAGAAACTTCAATTTAACAAAAGTCTTGATAATCTTAGTGTAAGGCTTAATTTAGACAATGGTTTTGTAATAAATAATCAAAATGCTTATCCAAACTCTTACTTGCTTGAAACCGATGGACAGACAATAAGTTTGATTTGGAATGTTAATCAATTAACTTCGGAGAATAGTTTTCCAATGTTTGTTGAGATAAAGAATAATAATTCTAGTTCCATCTGGAAAATAATTTTAATAATTTTTTTAGTTGTTATTTTTGTTGTGGGTAGTTGGGTTTTGTATTTGAGAAATAATAGATCAAAATCATCTGGAAAGTTTGAACAGCATTTACTTGAATCTGAAAAAAAAGTTATTTCTGAGCTAAAGAAAGCAGACAGAAATGAGTTATGGCAGAAACAACTTCAGTTAGCAACAGGTTTTAGCAAAGCTAAGATGTCTAGAGTAATAAGGAATCTTGAGTCCCGAGAACTTATAACAAAGATTCCTATGGGAAATACAAATAAGGTTGTGCTGAAGTAAATACTAAGTTGTTTCATCTTGTTTCAAGGATATATTAAATACTAATTTTTACTAGGTTTTTTATCCAATCATGCTCAATGTTGGGCTCGCGCCCGCATTTTAGAGGTTTAAGGCGTTTGTCAAAATGCAAGCGCTCGTGAAAGGAGGTAAAAAAGAAAAAACAAATATGCAAACAAAAAATACAAAACAAGTAATGCTTGTTGCTTTGCTGGGAATAGCTTTAATGCTAAGTACTTTATCTTTTGTTTTAGCTGAAGACTCAAATGATAGTTCTTCTGCTATTGCATTATATAATGATACTTCAAATCTGCCTGACGGAATAGTTATAGCTCCTGCTCCAGGAAATATTAGTGATGACTTTAATGAAACAAGTTCATGGAAAATTGGCTGGCAGCAAATAAAAATAGCTATGACTTTTAATGAAGATAAAAAGGCTCAAATGGAATTAAAACTTGCTGAGATGAGATTAAATCAAGCAAGACATGCTGCTAAGAATAATAATAGTGAGGCTATGCAAAAAGCTTTAGAGGCACATGATAGAATCATCCAAAAAATACAAGAAAGAGTCCAAAAAATGGAATCTCGTGGTGATGAAAATTCCACTAAGGAAAAAATAGGAAATCTTTATGCCCTTCAACAAGCTGTTCAAGTTCATGAGGAAAGGATTGCTAAGCTTGGTGCTCTTTTAGAAAATGAGAACTTAACTGAACAAGAAAAGCAAGTTATTCAGATGAGACTTGAAAAAGCTCAGAATAATACTGCTCATCTTCAGGAAGTTCAAACAGAAAAAGAAGACAAGCTTAAAACAAAGCTTATGGCTGTTGCAAATATAACTGAAGAACAAGCTCAATCTATTGTTGATGCTTTAAGGGAAAGCAAAGATAAGGAAGAGTTTAAGAAAAATATGGAAGATGCAAAACAGCAAGTAAAAGAACAGAGAGAACAACAAAGAGAGGAAAGAAAACAGCAGAGAGAAACCAATCAACAAGAACAAGAATCTGAAGACGATAACGATAGTGTTTCAGAAACAGATTCTGATTAAACTTTTATTTTTTTCTTTTTTATTTATTTTTTTAATAATCTAAGAAATCCATCTCCAATAGCGGGGGGTGGATTTGAACCACCGGTCTTCGGGTTATGGGCCCGATGAGGACTCCGGGCTCCTCTACCCCGCTATGATATAAATTAAGGTTTAAGTAAACTTTTAAAGGTTGCTATTTAGGTTAATTAAAATTATATCGTCCAAACAATAAATATTTTTAAAGATACAAATTATAGATTATTATGAAGAATTTAGCAAAGTATGGGCTTTTGGCTTTAACTATGGGTTTAACTTCTGGTTGTGCTACGATTAATAAAACTCCTTCTATGATTAAAGTTGTTGCAACCCCTATTGCAGTTGCCAGAGACTTAGTAGATGTTCCCCTCACAACTATTGCAACAAGTGTAGATAATTTTGCAGATAAATTTAAAGGACCAAGCGAACTTCCTAAAAATAGAGGTTATCCTTGGGGGAGACCGAGTGCTTATTATCCTTATCAACCTTGGGGGTATTCTTCTTGGGGCAATGAAAATGTGGGTGATGCTGCTCCGTTATTTGAAGGAATTGTTAGATTGTGTGGTTTTTGCTTTGCAGCTCCAGATTATATTATTTCTCGTTCTGGAACTCCCGACCTATATGGTTCAAATCCTTATAAAAGTCATGAAAAAGATTGGTCAGACCATTTTTTTATCAATACAAAAACTTTATGGATGAAAAAAGAAACAATCGAGATTCCAAAAACTAAAAAATAGTTTTTATCACAATAATATTTATAAACGATAGAAAAATATTAAGGATATGAATAAATCATTTAAATCAGTGGGATTAGCATTAAATTTGGGTCTTGCTGGACTTCTTTCAGGTTGTGCCACCGTTAGAGAAACAAATCCTATTATAAAAACAGTTGCAACCCCTATTGCTGCAGTAAGAGATACTGTTGGAATAATCCCTAGGGTCTTAGCTAATGGTATGGGTAGAATTGAAGAAGGGAGAAGTTATCCTACTACTTCTTATGGTGGCCCATATTGGGGTACTGGGGGGAGTGGTGTTGGTTGTGGAACAACTATTGATGTGACACCTATTGCTGGAGAAATTTTAGGAGATGTAAGTAATATTTTATTCACTTCAGGAACAGATGCAACTTCTTGGAAAAGAGATACTCCGAGCATTGGTTGGGGCAGATGGCTCTTTCCTAATACTCTAGGAACTTGGGTAGATTATCCTTAATTTTTCTGTCACTTCACCTTAAGAGCTAAAGCTCAGGTAAGCATTAGGGTGTATAATAAAGTTTATAAGAGCCAAGAATTCTTAATTATTATAAGCCACAATCGCATACAGAAAATAATATTTTCTGTCCCTTCGCTTTAGGAGATAAAGCTTCAGGTAACGGTATTGTTATGCGATAGATAAACTTATAAGACAATATTTCATATTTATTTTATGCCACAATCGCATAACGGTATTGCACGGGATTGCTAAGAGATGCTTCAAAAGTGAAGCAGTGCGTATTTTTCTAAAGTTCGTTAATGAGGAAAAATTGGGTTTTTATGGGGTGCAGGGGACTAAGTAATAACTGTGTCAAAGTTGAAGCAGTGCGTATTCTTGGTTTAATGAAAAATATGTTTCAAACTATCGAAATCTCTATATAGACTTTAAGAGGT
>CAIPOI010000002.1 GCA_903866625.1 uncultured archaeon
ATCTTAGACAAGGGTTGTCTGCAATCTTGTAATAGCTCAAAGAGGATAAGCTTATCTGACTCATCTACCATTTTTTGTAAAACACTGCATTATTTATAAGGTTTTGCATGGTTTTACAAAATTTCGGAAGGGCTTGTTTAAGTAGCGGATTAACTAGGGTTTATTGTAGTTGTTGAATAAGAGAAAAAAGAGCGATGTGAAAGAGAGATGATAACATCGCAAATGGAAGAACAAATATTATACCCAAGAAAACAGGAGTTAAAGATAAAGGGCAGGGTCTCTTACAGAGAATCTTATGGGGCTTGGAACACTATTAGGTTCAAAAAAGAATTAATTTCAGAATTTCCAATGTTAAAAGAAAAGTCCTCTTTATTTGGTTATGAACTTATTTTTTACAGAACCCATAAAGAATTTGAAAAAGCATTTAAAAAAATGAAAAAAAGCAAACTTCCGCCACCACTTTTGCTTTGGTTTTATAAAATTAAGAAACCTTAAAATTAATCTATCCACTCAATCTCGACAATATTTATAAACTAAAACAGCATCGAGAAATTAAGAAAATTGCTTGATATTAAAGGACGATATAAGCAAAGCGTTACAGACATCGCCAGTTATACGGTTGGGGCGTCTTACCTTTTGTCTATTTTCATGGGTGGACGGGTTATTTTTCTTTATATAACCCTAGGAGAATGGGCATCCCATATAGACCTTTCCCAGATATGATTCACTTCATCTTGTTTAGACAGAACAAGACTGAGGATTATTATCCATAATTCCTCCTTTTTCTTTTTTTAATAATGGAGTTTTAAGTTTTCTGTTCGGGGTTTTACCTAGTCTTAATCTTCTTGCGTGATATCTGCAGTTTTCATAATTTTCAAGTATTTCATTAATATAATAATTAATCATTTTATGATTTAATATATCCCACTCTCTAATATCACTATCGGATAAAGAAAATTTAGTTTCCAATCCTCCTTCTGTAAAAATTAACTCGCATATTCTATCTAATACCTTCTCTGGGCGTCTAAGCTGTTCTTCTGTCTCTTTATTTACTCCATTTTCTATTCTAGATATGAATAACGTATAAGGAGTTTCCGTATCAGCTATATAAGATACTCCTATTTGAAGATTTATTCTTTTCATTTTATTACCTTTTAATAACAACATAATATAGTTATATAACCTATCTTATTAAAAAAAGATACAAAAGAGTAATATTTATAAATAAAAGGTTCTATATGTATCATATGGAATTAGATGTCAAAGATAAAAAAATATTATATGAACTAGATAAGAATGCAAGAATTTCCTTTTCGGAAATTGCTAAAAAAATAAGGCTTAGTAAAAATTCTGTTATTAATAGAATAAAGTCTCTAGAAGAAGAGAACATCATCTTAGGGTATAATAGCTTGATAAATATAAACCAACTCGGATATGCAACCTATGATGTTTATTTAAAATTTCAAGATACAACACCAGAAAAAGAAAAAGAGATAATAGATTCAGTCTTGAAGCATAAAGATATTTGGTTTGTTGGCAGGGTAGAAGGGACTATTAATCTAGCTTTATTAATTTCAACTAAGACTCCAGAGGAATTTTATGATATTTGGGACAGAATATATCAAAAAATAAAAAAGCATGTTAAGGTTTATAGGATAGCTATTTTGCTCGAGTATCATCATTTTACAAGAGAGTACCTTTTAGATAGAGACTCTTCAACAAGAAGTATTGCTCTGATAGGCAAGAAAAAATATATAGAGATAGATGAGATAGATAATAAAATCTTGAAACTTCTAGCCCATAATGCCAGAATTTCTCTTTTAGATTTAGCTGAAAAGACAAAGATGACTCCTAAATCGGTTAGAGACAGAATAAAAAGATTAGAAGATAAAAAGATAGTCCTCGGATATAAAATTAATCTGAACTTTCAGAAACTTGGTTTTGATTATTACAAGCTTATGGTTAGTTTAAACGATTTAGGGATAAGAGAGAAGCTATATGACTGGATAAGAGCCAATCCAAATGTTGTATATTTCGATAAGTTCATTAACGGGGCCGATTTTGAATTTGATGTGGAGATAGATTCATTTGAAAAGTTTGTTTCTTTATTGGAAAATATGAAAAGAGATTTTAAAGGAGCGATAAAAGAAATTCAATGGTTTAAACCAACTTTAATTTACAAATCAAGTTATTTTTAGTTCACCCCCCCCACACCACATTTCTCCAGACTTAACGGTTGGGGCGTTCTGATATTCTTCTAAATTAACTCTGCAATACAAATCTTTTTAAAACAACTGCTTTTTTATAATTATGAAACAATTGAGACATAATTGCGGTTTAGCAGTAACTCATACTTTGCATGATGCTTATTCTTTTATCAAATCTTTGCAACATAGGGGCAGAGAAGCTTGCGGTATAGCTGCTATTGGTTCAACAATAGATGTTGTAAAATGGGCTGGAAATGTTTCTAAGGTGGATTTAGTAGATTTATACAAATTACTTCCTTCTCAGAACTATCATATGTTTTTAGCACACGTAAGATATGCCACTCATGGTAGAGAAGATAAGGTGGTTGAAGATGCTCATCCTCATGTCATCGGAGGAAAAATAATTAATAATGGAGACCATATCATTATCAAAGACTGTGATGCCGTTATAGTTCATAATGGCCAAGTCGATGTAAAAGAAGTATTTGGTTTTGATGATGGGGAGTGTGATACAAAGAAAATACTGGCCGAATACTGGAATCATGAAAGCCATGACCTAATAAAGAAAATTCCAGGATCTTATACTTTAGCAATAGCAGATAAAAGAAGAAAGGAGATAATAGTTATGCGAGATAAATTTGCATTAAAACCAGGGGTTTTGGGATTAAAAGATGGAAAATACTGTATTGCTTCAGAAGACATTGCCTTAAAAGAGAACGGAGCAGGATTCATAGAAGAACTAAGGCCAGGATCAATATACTATCTTTCTTATGACGGTGGTTATAGAAGAAGAGATGTTGCTCTGCCTACCCCAAAACATTGTTTTTTTGAATGGAATTATATTGCAGAACTAAATTCAGTGCTTAACGGAGTTGGTGTTCGTAGGGTTCGTGAAGAACTTGGTAAGGAAATGGCAAAAGAGTTCCCATTAAAGGAAGCAGACATCATAACTTTCCTTCCGAGATGTCCTGAAGTTGCAGCAAGGGCTTATGCAAGAGCATTAAAAGTAGAATCTAAGTTTATTCCTTTATTTTATAAATTAAGGGGAGAAAGATCTTTTCAAGGAACTAATAAAGCAGATAGAAGCAATTCAATAAGAAGTAACCTTCATCTTATTCCTGATAAAAATTCTTTAAATGGAAAAACTATCGTTCTTATAGATGATAGCACTATTAGGGGAAATAATTGTAAACGAGCCAGAGAACTCTTGATGAAAGCTGGAGCTAAAAAAATTTATCTTTTAAACTATACTCCTCGGATAGGTATTATCGGCTCGGATAAGATTAAGAGGGGTTGTTTATTCGGGGTAGATATGCCTCCAAGCGATGAGTTTGTAGTTCGTACTAACGACAGTAAAAGAAATAGAACCGATAAAGAAATTTCACAAGAACTAGGAATGCAAACTTTTTTTCTTTCACCAGAAGGTTTGTTTAAGGTTTTTGAAAGATTAGGAATTCCTCGGAAAAATCTTTGCAGTTTTTGTATTGGCGGAAGTCATCCTTTTAAGGATTAAGAATCAATATTTTTAAACTACCTTTTCTTATAGTTTATAATAAAAATACTCTTAATCTAATGGACAAATCTACTTGGAATTTTAATAAAGAAATTTTGTTCGGAGAAATTGGAGCTTGGTTCAGTGCACCGCTCTTAGCTTATATTGTTTCAAAATTTGTAAGCTCACCAGCAGCCATCTCTATCTCTGCAGTTATAGGTTCGGTTATTGGTGGAGCTATTTTCTGGGTTAGCACAAGAATTTACCATCATAAGAAAAAATCTAAATTCAAGCCAACAAAACTCGCAAATGATATCCTTTATTTTACACCCATCGCTGCTCTTCTTGGTTGGACAATTTATAATCCTACGGTTTATTCTCTTTCCCACTATTTTCTAAATAGAGGGGATAAAGTTATTTTTTCAGTGGTCTTATCTCAACTTATTGCTTTCATAATTTTCTTAATTGGAATAAATAGTTATAGATTCTGGCTGCATAGAATTTCAAAAAAGAGATTATAACTATTCTTTACAGCAATCAATAGCTTTCTTTAGAACATCTGTAACTTTTGAAAGAAAAGTTTTATTTTCTTTTCCAGCACTATCTAAAAGTTTATCTTCTGCTTTTTCTCTCTTTATGTCTGCATCATAAACTAAATTTCTCTGTTTTACTTCGTCAACTTTTATCATATTGAGATTAATCGCCCAAAATAAAGAATACATCTTATGCGCTTTATCAAACATTTCTTGAGCTTCTTTATCTTGCCCTTTTCCAAGAAGCTTTGTTCCAACTTCCATTAATCTCATAGAAGTAGCGAGTAAATGTTTACTTATACACCAAACTTCTCCTTCATAATCCCTTATTATTTTTTTTAGTAAATCTTTTCGCATATCTCTAACTTCTCTTAGTAATTCATAATATTTGTCTTTCTTGCCAGTTTTTTCAGCTGTGAAGAATAAATGTTCTTCTATGCTTATAAGATTCATTATAGCAATGCTTAAATCCTCGTCGCTAGATAAGTCTAATTTTTTTTCTTTTGTTACTCTATCAACTTTTTCCAGTAACCTTTTATAGTCTTCAGAATTTGCCATTTTATTAAATCAAATTTATTTTTATTATTAAATAAGTTACCCAACTTACTACTATCAATAATATAAGGGGTATAATAACTTTTTGGAATTTTATTATTGCCTTATTATCATTTATTTTCTTTAGATAATTGCTAAATAACACTGCCCCTATAAAAATAAAACTTCCTACTATCGTTCCAAACAATATTTTATCTACACCAAATATTTGATTATTTATGTTACCCATAATTTTCCAATGATATAGTGGCCAGATGAAAACAAGATAAAAAGAGATTGTAATTAAAATCTTCCTAAATAAAAAACGAATGTTCTTTCTATTAAGATAATCTATCATCCATGCAATGCTTGAAACAATTAATGCTCCGAGCCATATACCAATTATAATATTATCTACCCCCCATTTTTCAAGTATACCTATTCCTGCTGCAACAGCAATAGTACAAACTGGGCAGACCATTATTTAACTCCTGCTAAAATTTTTAGTGTGCATATAATATCATCCGAGCCCAAATAGCAAGAATTATTAGTATACAAGACCGGTACAGAACCTTTGTATTGTTCGGGAATATTACAGTATTCATCTACGGATAAAAATTCTGGGAGATTGCTTTTGTTTGAAAATACTTCTTTTCTAGTGAGATTAATCTTAGCATCAATATTATTTTTATCCATGAAATCTTCTACAACTTTACAATGGGGGCAGGTAGAACCATAATAGAAAACCACTCCCAGTTTACTAAAACTTTCATTTATAATTTTTGCACTATACATTGAAGGATTGCAAGCTAAGTTATCATTATGATTTAATTTCTGAAAATAAATAATATAGAAACTTAGAATTATAACTGCTAAAACTACAAAAAAACCAATAAGTATCTTATGAGCCTTACCCATCTTTTCTAAAGAAGAAAGGTGTTTTTAAACATTATGAAATAAAGCTTTAAAAACCCAAATCGACTATAAGAATTATGACAGTTAAAGAAAAAATTTCTGGATTTTTTCAGCAATGTGTAAGAGTTTGGCACTTACTTAGGAAGCCAAGTTTAGAAGAATGGAAAGCCATATCTAAGGTTTCTGCTATAGGTTTGGGAGCTATTGGTTTATTAGGATTTTTAATAACTGTGATAATGACTTTTGTCTATCCAAAGTAAATTTGTTTAATGAAAGGAGGTGAAAATGGCTAAGAAAATAGGAAATATAATTGCAAGCTGGGCATTTTTGGTAGGAGTTCTTTTAGCAATAATTGCAGGAATTTTATCTGCTTTTAATATTGCTACATTAAACGATTCAACTCTAATGTTGACACTTGTGATTATAGGTTTAATCGTAGGTTTATTCAATGTAACTAATAAAGAAACAACCCCCTTTCTTATATCGGGAACTTGTTTAGTTATTATTAGTTTCTTTGGTTTAAATCTTATCGCAATCTCTTTATTGTCTGCAATACTTTTTGCTTTGCTGGGGATATTTATTCCAGCAACGATAATAGTTGCAATAAAAAATGTTTTTAGTATAGCTAAAAACTAATTGTTTTTTTCTTTTTTATAATTTTTTTATAACAGGGATAAATCGAAAGGTTTATAATACCTATTTTTTTATTAAAACTATCTTATTCTCACATTACTTCATACGGTTTGTGAGTAGTTAGATAAACAAAAACAAAATGATAAATAATATACGTGCCGGATGTGAAGAGACCGCGCCAGGGGTCTTTCAATGATATTCGTAATAAAAGTTACAACAAACAAAGAAGATAGAGCAATGGAAATGATCTCTGATAAAGTTCATAAAAAATCTCTTAATGTCTATTCTCTTACAAGACCTCATGGATTAAGAGGTTATATTTTCTTAGAAGCTATTGATAGAGAAACTGCGGAAGATGCTGCTTTTAATTTACCTTATGTTAAAGGGATAATTGGAAAAACTCTCGCTTATGAAGAAATAAAAAATATGCTTACTCCAAATATCCAAGAGATTGATATCAATAAGGGAGATATTGTAGAAATTATCGGCGAACCTTTCAAAAAAGAAAAAGCAAAGGTTACAAGAGTTGATAAGCAAAAAGAAGAAGTAGTAGTTTCTCTTCTTAATGCGGTTGTTCCTATACCGGTAACTGTTAAAATTGATAATGTAAGAGTTATCAGAAAAGAAGAAGATTCAAATACAGAAAATTTAAATAGCCAGTCTTCAGAAGAAGAAACAGGAGAAACACAAATATGATAATAAAATTAATGGTTGACGGCGGAGAAATGAAACCGGGTCCAACAGTTGGACAAAAATTAGGCCCAATTGGAATAAATATAGGTCAAGTAATTTCAGAAGTAAATAAAGCTACTCAAGAATTTAAAGGAACAAAAGTTCCAGTAAGTTTGGACATAGACCCAAAAACAAAAAAGTTTAGAGTAGAAGTTTCTTCTCCACCAACATCTGAATTATTGAAAAAAGAATTAGGAATAGAATCAGGTTCAGGAGACCACAAGAAAAACAAAGTTGGAAATATCTCTATAGAAACTGTTATTAAAATAGCAAAGACAAAACACTCAGGAATGTTAGCTAAGGAATTTAAATCTGCTGTTAAAAGTGTTATTGGAAGTTGTGTAAGTTTAGGTATTCTTGTTGAAAATAAAAATGGAAAAGATTTGGAAAAAGATGTTGATTCAGGGGTTTTTGATTCTGAAATAAAATCTCAAAAAATAGAAACAAGTGCTGAAAAGAAAGCAAAATTAAAAGATTATTACAATCAAGTGCTTAAAGATCAAGAAGCTGTTAAGAAAGCTGAAGAAGCTGCTAAGGCTGCTGAAGAAGCTGCTAAGGCTGCTGCAACTGCTGCAACAGGGGCTCAACAAGCAACTTCAAGTGGTGAAGCTGCAAAAGCAGGAGAAGCTGCAAAAACTGCAACCGCTGAAGCCGCTAAAGCTGGAGCTACTGCCGCCAAAGCAAAAGAAGAAAAGAAAAAGTAGTTGATTCTATCAATTGCTAATCTTTATAAATCAAAAAATCCCAGCTATATCATTAGGGGATATAGTATAACCTGGTTAGTATCCGAGCTTTGGGAGCTTGAGATTCCGGTTCAAATCCGGATATCCCCACTCTTAATCAAAAAAACATGACAAAAACAAACTTAGTAAAATCTGCAGGAAGATTCGGTCCAAGATATGGAATCAGTGTTAGACGTAGAATTGCAAGTATCGAAGCTGTTCAAAAAAGAAAGCAAAAATGTATCTTCTGCAATGGTCAAGCAAAAAGACTATCAAAAGGAATCTGGCTATGTAAAAAATGCGGAAAAAAATTCGCAGGACATACTTATTATCTTTCAAACGAAGTTCAAAAGATGTCAACTGAAAATGCAGTTAAATCCAAACCTTTAAAAAAAGAAAAGCCCACTACTTCAGTGAAAGAAACTGCTAAAAAAACTAAAAAAATAGAAGACAAAAAATAATATGGTTACTTACAAATGTTTCAATTGTGGAAAAACAATTACAGATAAAAATCTTGAAAAAAGATTTATTTGTCCTTATTGCAATTCAAAAATATTCTATAAACCCCGAAAAATAATAAGTAAAGTAAAGGCAGTTTAACTATAATTCTAAAAATGGAAATGAACAAAGAAACTCAAAATCAAATACAAGAATTACAAATGTTTGAACAAAATTTGCAGTCGATTATGATGCAAAAACAAGCATTTCAGATGGAGTTTGTAGAAGTAGAAACCGCTTTAGAAGAACTTTCAAAAACTTCTCAAGAAGTATTCAAAATTGTAGGAAATATTCTTATTAAATCTGATAAAGACTCTTTAATGAAAGAGCTTAAGCATAAGAAAGAACTTCTTGACTTGAGATTAAAAAGTTTGAATAGTCAAGAAAAGGAAATTTCAGAGCAATCTGAAAAATTAAGAGAAAAAGTTCTTTCAAAAATTCAAGGCAAATAATTCTTTATTTTAGTAACCAGTTGTAATTTTTTCGTAACAACGACGCAAAAACAATTATTTATGGATTTTTAATCCAAAAAATTTTATATATTTTATAATAGAAATATTTATAAACTACTTTTATTCTTGATAGTTATGGCATTTGATGGAATAAAAAAGATGTTCAAAAAACCAGGTAATGAATCTGAATATGTTGAGATTGACTTGGGAAAAGAAGCTAAAAAAGCTAAAATTTTAATCAAACCTTTCATCCTAAGGAAGTTTGAAGATGTAAATGAAGTTCTAAATTATTTAAGAGAAGGTTACACAATTGCGATTGTGGATATAAAACCTCTAAAATCAAAAGATATCATTGAAGTTAAAAGAGCTATTTCAAAGCTTAAGAAAACCGCAGATGCTTTAGAAGGCAGTATTGCTGGATTCGGAGATGGAATAGTTATTGTAACACCTCAGTTTGCTGAAATCGCAAAAGCTCCGATTGGCGATAAAGACATGGTTAAGGATAGTGACTAATTCTAAAATCCGATTTAATTAGATTTCATTCAATCACAACCTCTTTAAACACTCATTTTCTTGATTTTATATGAAAGTTTTATACCTTGAAGCCCAAAAGAAACTGAACGAGAAAGAATCTCCTATTAATATAGACCCTAAGAGTTTTAATGAAAAGCAGGTTTTTCTTGCTTATAGTATACAGTATAAGCAACTAGCCGAGCAAATAAAGAAAGAACTTGAAGCCAAGAAAGTAAAAATTATGGGCTTTCAACAGGTTCTTGGCTGTACTAAACTTAAAACCGATTATTCTATACTATTGATAGGTAGTGGAAGATTCCATGCACTCAATCTAGCTTTGCAAAATCCTGTTGTCTATGTATATAATGGCGGCACAATAGCTAAGATTGAAGAAAAAGACTTATCTGAACTAAAGAAAAACAAAGAAATAAATCTTAAGAGATTCGTTTTAGCGAAAAACATAGGGATTATAATTTCTACAAAACCTGGCCAAGAAAATTTAAAGAAAGCTAAACTCTTTAAAGAAAAAATTACCAAAAAATATCCAGAAAAAAGAGTTTTCTTCTTTGTTTCAAACAACATCAATCTAAATGAACTTGAAAATTTTAGTATAAACTTCTGGATTAACTCTGCCTGTCCCGGAATAACCAATGACAGCCCAAAAATAACTAATATTGACGATATAACTGATTTCTTGCAAGAAAACTAATATATCTTCAAATATAGAAATATTTATAAAGTGTCATAATTTCAAAGTTACAACAGAAAAAGAAAAACACCTCATGAAAACACAAATCTTATCACTAATGTTTTTAACAGCACTTTTACTTTCAGTTCTTAGTGTTGCTGCAGTTTCGTTCACAGTTTCTCCAACCTCTATTGCGTTTACACAACCAACAACTTCTGGAACAAACACAATCTCAATTACTCCTACAATTAATAATACCAATATAACTTTTTCTGGAACTTCAATAAAGTATGATGATGGAACTTCTTTTACTGTTTCAGCATCTGGTTCTGGTTCAAATTTATTAAATACAACTTCTAATGATGTTAGTTTATCTATCTCAAGTACTGTGGATTATAGTAAATTAACATTCGGAAAGACTTATTCTGGAAATATCGCTGCAATAGCAAATAGTAATAGTTCTGATAATCAAAACATATCTGTTTCATTCGCAAAAAATTTCTGTGAAGGAGCAGAAAACTCAAGCGCTCTTAAAATTGTTTCTATAGATGATGATAGAGATTTTGACTGGGCTCCATTAGATGATTCAACAATTGAAGTTGAAGTTAAAAATCTTGGAGATGAAAAAGAAAAAGTAACTGTTGAAATTTCTTTTTATTCTGAATCTGATGAAGAATTAGTTAATATTGATGGAAGCAAAGATTATATGAAACAATCAATAAGAATCGGAGATGGTGACACAGAAACTTTCACATTCAACTATAATATCTCTGCAGATTTACCTGAAGGAAACTACAGAGTTTATGTAAAAGCTTACTTAGATTCAAATGAATCTCAATGTGTTTCAAAAATTGAAGGCACACAAGCTTATGAAAAAGCTTCTATTGACTATGGAGATTCAGAAGTTGTTATTGGAGATTTTAAAACTCCATTAAGTCTTTCGTGCGGACTATCTGATAGCGTATCTATGAATTTATATAACTTAGACTATGGTGATGATGAATACTTCAGAGTCCATCTTTATAATAAAGAACTTGGATTAAGTTTATACTCTGATAAATTCAACTTAGACAACGGAGATTCAAAAAGAGTTAGCTTTGATTTCAATGTTCCATCTAATCTTTCAGCAAGAACACTTAAGTTTGAAGCAACAGCAGAATACGATTATAGTGAAAGTTCTGATGATTATGGTCAAGAATCTGATACTTATACTTTCAGTGTTCCTCTTGAAAATTGCGTTATGGCTGGAGCTTCTATAGCTGCTGAACTTTCTGCAGATACACCAAATGCTGCTTTAGGAAGACAAGTAATAGTTGAAGCAACAATAAGAAATACTGGTTCAGATTCTGCAACATATAATATTGCAATTTCTGGAAATAGTGCTTGGAGCAAACTTGCAGATATTGATCCTCAATCTTTTACTTTAGGCTCAGGAGAATCAAAGAAGGTAAACATCTACTTAGACATAAATGAAGATGCTGAACTTGGAGACAAGCAATTCACAATAAGTGCGAGATATGCTGGCCAAACAACAGATCAAAAAGTTTTACTAACTCTTGAAGAAGGATTAACTGGTGGAAAATTAGCAGAACACTTAAAAACTTATTGGTATATCTATGTTATCGGAATTATAACTCTGGTTCTATTGGTTATAATCATAGCTTTATTAGTAAGAAGATCTGCTTAATTAGGTTTAAATATTCTTTTCTTCTTTTAGTTTAATGAAGAAATCCATTTTGACTTTTCTATTTTTAAGGTATCTAATACTTGTTATTTTGGCAGTTGCTTTCTTTAGTGGAGATTTAATCTATAATTTTTTACTAAAGCTTACTATTATTCCTTCTAATCTTATATTAAATTTATTTTTTAATTCTATAACTAACCATAATTTTATCCTTATGGGGAATATTAGCATAGAACTAATCCCTGCTTGCATAGGTATTTCAGCATACTTCTTACTATTCTCTCTAAATTTGCTTACGCCTATAAGCCCTAAAAAGCGTTTTTACAGCCTTTTAACTTCAGGTGTAGCCCTTCTTTTATTCAATATTATGAGAATTACAATTATTTCTTCACTCTATATAAAACAAATTCCTTACGCAGATTTAATTCATCTCTCTTTTTGGTACTTCTTTAATCTGCTTTTTATTTTAATTCTCTGGTTTGGAATAACTAAGCTATTTAAAATTAAAACTATTCCTGTTTATAGTGATTTTAAAACTATTCTGAGACTTTATAAAAAATGATAGGCGTTTTAATTCAATCTTTAACTACTTGGGCAATAAATTTAGCTTCAAGCTTGGGCTATATGGGAATTTTTATAGCTATGATTATTGAAAGTTCTATTTTGCCTTTACCAAGTGAAATAATTCTTATTCCAGCAGGTTTGGCTGCAAGTAAGGGAAACTTTTCAATTACTCTCTTGCTTTTAGTAAGTGTTATAGGAAGTATTATTGGGGCTTTATTTAATTATACTCTGGCATATTTTCTTGGAAGAAAAACTATTGACAAATTTTTACTTAAATACAAGAAATTATTTTTTATTTCTAAAGAAACTATGGCAAAAACAGATAAATTCTTTGAAACCGACGGAGAAATCACTACTTTTCTAGGTAGATTAATAGTTGGAATAAGACATCTTATTTCTTTACCTGCAGGATTCGCAAGAATGAATCTCTTTAAATTTTGTTTTTATACTGGTTTGGGTGCTTTAGTATGGAGTGCAGTTTTGATAGCAGTTGGATTTATTTTTGGAAGCAATATGGATTTTATTCTTAAAAACTTTAGGGTAGTAAGTTATGTTTTAGCATTAGTTATTTTTATAATTCTATTGATTTATATTTTAGTTAGAAGAATGAGAAGGTTAAAAAATATAAATAACAAATACTAATTACTTTTTATAACATTTTCAAGAACATATAACTCAAATTTTTCAGTGGATTTAAGTATATCACAACTTTTAAATTTGACATAGTAACAATTAGCAGTTGTCTGTTCAATAGAACTCTCATTTGCTCCTGTAACAACTATAACGGTATTAAGAAAGTCCTTCCTACAATTTACATAGGGGATTGTGCTATTTGTTTTAGCTAAGTCAGGATTATCTTGAGCACCCTTAACATTAAGCCCAAGATTAGCCAAAAATCTCCCGAGGTTTATATAAGCTAAACCTGCATCTTCACATCCTACTGAAGAATTATCGCTTAAAACATAAACTGGCCTGTCTTTTATAATATAAAGTTTTGTTATATTTACGGGAATATTCTCTAATTTTCTTGGATCATTTCTAAAATCAATACTAACTCCTATTCGGGGTTTTCCATTAGAATCGTTTAAAACAGTCTTAGCAGTGTACAATAATATCTTTCCAAAATAACTCTTCTCAAAATCTATCCCATTGTATACAAATTCTGAGTGGCTAAGATTTTTTGAGTATATCACTCCAAAAACAACCAATAAAACAATAATTCCAAGTATAGAAGCCATAGTTATTGTGCTCTTATTCCATTCAAGATTAAAATTAAAGCTTTCTTGACTTTCTTTTTTAATAGGGTTTTCAACAGGCTTACCTTCTGTTTTCTTAATCTTTTTAGCTTCTTTTTTCATATTTTTCTTATTCCTCGAGGGTTTATAAATTTAGTGAAGCCGGGGATATTATTGCAAACCGAGCATTCTAAATAAGAAAGCATCTGCAACCATTGCAGACTCATTGTTTCTATAGTTGAGTACTACGCAATTTTCCTTGGCTAAAACTTGTGAAGAACTATTTTCTGAAACTAAATTAAATCTTATAATATTATCCTCTGAACAATTTTTAATCGCATAATTCTCTTGACAACTTGCATCTACGCAAGCAGGAGAGATCTTAGAAACTAATCCTTTTAGATTATTGCTTATTTCATTTACTATTTCACTTGAATAGCTCTCCCTATTTCCCACATCAATATACAAGTTTTTTTCAGTTAGATTTAGGATTGAACTTGTTATTTCAAGTTTAATTGTTTGAGTCTGTTCCGGATTGTAAAAAGTTTTAAAATTACCCTCTTTGGTTTCAAAATTCCAATAACCATTAGAATCTTGCTTAAACTCTATGCTATTATAAATAATCTTAGAAGATTTATTGCTCGAATAATCTGTAGCAAAATAACCTGCAGAACTCAGCAGCATTATTAATCCCAGTATAATAACTATTATTCTATTATTTTTCTCTCTTTTCCTAGCAATTTCCTCTTGGGACATTATCTTTCTCATAAGAATCTTAAGAATTCAGGACTTTTAAAGCTTTCAATTAAAAAAGTAAAACTTCGAGACTCCTGTCAAGAAGCGAAAAAAAGAAAAAAAGAAAAGAAAAAAATGTTTAGTGTTTAAGCGCTAGATAAAGGGTAAACAACTTTACCAACTTCTGTTGATTCTTTGCCTTCCTTTACCTTAGCAACTGCTTTAGCAGTATCTGCAGCTTCATAACCAGCAACTAGCATAGCTATTTTTTGGCTATTAACTGGGCTAGCAGCAACTTGTACTAAGTACTTGTCAACGCCAGCTCCTGTCTTATCTGAGAATGCAGCACCACATAATGGTGTTGAGCTTCCTAAGATTTGAGCAGCTACAGTATTGATACATGAACCTCCAACAACTACTAAGTTTTTATCCTTAACAGAGTCGACTTCTGTATCTTTTACTACTTTGATACTACTTGAAGAAGCATCAACAACAGCTCCCATAGAAACAGTTACTTGAGCGTAAACTTGTTCTTCTGGAACGCTTAGTTCTACAACATCAGCATCAGCTTCTGCTTTTGCAGTTGAGCCATCAGCTAACTTGATACCATATGAGTCCATATAGTCGTATTCCTTTGTACCCACATTTGTGTTTGCAAAGATAATATCAGATGCTTGAGCATCTTCCAAAGAAGTGCCAAGACCTTCTAGTGTACCTGAAGCATATGTTGTATTTGTGATTTTATTTCCTCCAAGTGTTAAATTAACAACAGCAGCGTTGCTTGCGTCATCATTTGTGATGGCAACAGTTCCAATTCCGTTTGTTACAGAAACTCTTGCAGTCAAATCAGTATCACCGATTTGGATTGTTGCAAAAGGTACTTCTGAAGTAGCATTACTTGCAGTTATTGTAGCAACTGAAGCATTTGCTAATCTCATCTTGCCTGAAGGAGTTCTATCTCCATCAAAGTCACGATAGAAAGTTTGGAAAGCAGCAGCAGTGGTATTAAGGTACAAATAAACTTTATCTGTCTCATTTCCACCTGTTGTTAATGTATCTGTATTAGCACCCTCAATTACCAGAACAGGTTTACTTTCTGCCATAGCAGTTGAAGAATCTGCATAGTTGAACAAGTCAACTGAGTCTTCAAAGTAAACTTTTAAGTCTTGGTATTTAGCAGCAGTTAATGAATCTAGTGTAACAGCAGCATAGTTATTTGGGAAAGTGTAACCTTGACCAACGTATTTTATGCTATCTCCTGCAACATCATCATTTGCACTGTTGATTTTTGCATTGTATTTTACCCCAATGTAACCCCCAGCACTATCTAGATTTGCAATATCCCAAACCCATAATGGATCGTCTTCATCTTGTCCGATGTATTCGTCTCCACTTGAGTATGTTTTAGAGATGTCTTCACCAATTTTCACTACAGCTTTGCTTGTTTCTGGAGAGTTTGAATGGTATCCAACAGTTTCAGCATGAACTCTAACACCATTTATTCTTTTAGTGTTACCTTCATTGATTACTTCTGTTTTTCCATCAACACTAACTTCAATGCTTCCATCAAAAACATCTACAAGAGTAACTTTTTTAGTTCCTTGCATATATTCTTGACCAACAGACATTGAAATTTCTTTTGAAGTTGTAACTGTTATGCTTGTTGCTGCCATGTCTTCGATTTCATATTCTTGACCCATTATAGTCAAGTATAGAGTATCTGAATCATTTTCACCAACAGCAGAATAGTTCATAGCATCATCGAATACGAATTTGTATTCAAGTGCTTGTTCATTAGTTAAAGCTGTTCCTGATAATTTTTCATCATTTACAGTTGTAATAACACTCATGTTACCAACTAGGTCGATTTCTTCGTGGTAGTTGTATTCATCAACTCCAGTTCCATCGTCCCATGATAATTTATCATCAGCTAAAGCGCTCAATTTATTATCTTCAATTGTAGAAATTATCTTGCTACCTGAAGCATTGATAACGCCTCCTAATGTAACTTCGTCTTCAGTTAATTTTATGTCTCCAGCTTTTACAGCACTACTAGTTGTAACCTGTGATTCAAGAGCAGCTCCTAATTCTGTAGCAGCTACAAAATCAGTTGAAGCAGCTCCGTAAACTACAGCAGCATCAGCAGCTCCATCTTTTACGAATGGTGCAGGCCATGCAGCAGCAGCGAATGCAACAGTGCTTCCTAGCATAACTGTTGTTGCTAATACTGAAGCTATCTTTTTAAAATTAAATTTCATTTATTTTTTAACCTCCTTTCAATCAATTGAAATATGCCTATGTGTTGGACTTGATAATCGTTTGCCGACACATGACACTTGTCTATGTTTTCGCTATATGTTAATACTGCTTCACTAGTCATTTAGGACAAAACCTATAGCCATTTTTCCTTTAAAAAGCTTTTGCTTTTACCCTATTTTAACCGAAAAACTCAGGTTTTGCTTTATAAAGCTTTCGGTGTTACTCCAAAAAGAAACACCTTTTGAATAGCTATTTGTAGGGTTTAAATTAAGGTTTAAATAAGCTTAGCTAAAAAATAGGGGGTATTTTGAGTATACTATGTCTAATAATATAGATATATGCAATATATATAATTCAAATATATGGGAAGATTTATATACTATGCTCGACGCTAATATCTGTAGAAAAAAGCAGAAAATTATAGAATTTAAAATAGAATAAAAAAGATGGCTGAAAAAAACAAGAAAACTCGAACAATTATAGTTGAACAAAAGCAAGGAACTTTTAGTGCTATTTTTAATCGTTTTAAATCTGATAAATTAAAGAATTCTACCGAAATTTCCTTGTTAAGAAGCCTGCTAAGCAATGAAAAAGCAAGGATTTTACACATAATAAAAACCAAGCAACCCAACTCTTTATATGAACTTACTAAGCTTTTGGGTAGAGACTTTAAATCTGTGCGTCAAGATGTAGCAGTTTTAGAAGAATATGGCTTTATAGAGATGATTCCCATTCACAAAGGCAGGCGAGAAAAGCTTAAACCTCTATTAGTTCTTGATACCCTGGAGATAAAGATAGAACTATAATTTAGTTATAGTCTTAATCTTTCAAAAGGCAAATCTAAAAAGGAATCTATATTAAAAAGAGTTATGAAGCTCTAAAGAAGGATAGGGTAGTTACTGTCAAACGAGTTATTTAATCATCCGGTTTGGGATTAGAAGACCTATGCCTATCGGTCCTAATACTCTATATCTATCTAAACAAATTTTTAAACCAATTAAGAACTCTCTGCCAAATTGATGGCTGTTCATCTACAACCTTATTCTCTGCAGGAGGATTACTATTGACTGCTGGTTTTTGAACTTGAGGGGCTGTTTGTACTGGTGGAGCCACAACTACCGTATTATTTGTTGTTAGATTAGAAACTACTGGTACTACCCTATTGTTTGAACTTCTTGAAGAAGAACAGCTATCTGTGGTTTGATAAGTTAATGATGAAGTAGGATTTCCTGCAAAATCCCAACAAGTTATATTATAAATGTATTCTGTACCGCAAGATAATGAACTCTCGCTTATATTTTGAATAGAGCCACTTCCACTGATACTAGCTCCAGTTCTGCTTATAGCACAAGTTCCATTAACTCCAGTTCCAGCACCATCATCGATGGTTATTCCTACTCCCAAGGAGGTTTCTGTCTGGCTGTTTAAATCAACAGTCCAATTCAATGCAGAAGTATCTACTGTAAAATTCAAGGTAGAACTACTATTACTATTTCCTGCCCAATCTTTACAAGTAGTGCTCCAATTATGTGCTCCTTGATTAAGAGTTAAACTAATATTCTTAGCACTCGCATTTGTTACTGCAACAGTTTGGTTTAAAACACCGTCGATATAAAGTGAGCAATTTCTTAGTGCAATAGCATCAATAGCCGTAAAATTAAAATTAATACTAGCACTACTACTATTAAGATTGCTTGTAGGATAGTTTTGAACAATTGAGTAGGGTGCAGAATAATCTATCATTATATTATTAGTATCTGTTGCTTGACATTCAGTGGAATTACAAACAACACAAGAAATATTATATGTACTTGTTTGAGTTAAAGCGCTTAAATCTACTGAAGCATTAGAAAAGATAGTTTGTCCTGTAGATGTATTTGTAATCACATTTCCTAAAAGAGAAGTTGCTATTCCACCATTAGCATTATATAAGAATGTAGCGTTTAATGCTCCTATTACGTCGGTAGTACAATTAGCAATCATACTAGTGGTATAATTAGAGTATGAAGCAGGACTAACAACAGTAACTGTAGCGCTAATAAAACTTAAACATATGAAAGAAACTAATAAAGATAAAATTATTACTCCCCTTTTTTCCATGAATTATATAACTAACAGGGATATATAAATCCTTCGCTGATTTAATTTTATTCTTATGCCCCTTTACATATCTCTATCTGCGTAACCAAAAATCCTGAATCAATACTCAATGGATTTTGCCCAGCTATTCTTGTTAAACATCCAGCAGTTTTCCCAGAAGTTATTGTTAATACTCCTGGCAGCTTTTTTGTACTTGGATCTGTAAGATTTAACTGATAAAATATGTTTAAACTATAGTATTTAATTGCTCCAACCTCACTCGTAAGCCATATTTTGTTTAAGATACCATTATAACTACTATTGAGAACTTCACAAACATTTCTCCCATCATCACATTTTCTTAAAGGATTACTAGCACAAGAACGTGTTAAGTCCTCAAGATTTTGATAACCAGGAACACTAGATATATAACAATCTGTAGTAAATCTTGCTCCAGCAATTAAAAAGTTTGATAAATCTGCACTATCTGTAAAAACTGCTTTTTGAGGCCTCAAGGAGATACTTAAGAATATTACCCCCGCTATGACTACCATTAGAACAATTATAATAAATCCCACAATTTCTTGCTGGCTTTTTTTATTCTCTTCTTTTCTCATTTTAATTTAGCAGTATAAACAATTATTTTTCCAATTGTGCATTTTTTATAATTATAACCTTCTTTCAAATCTACTCTGCAAAGACTAACATAACTTTCATCAGGTACTGAAGTGTTAACTGGAGCTTTTATCGTATAAGTATTGCAATTAGGATAAGTTCCACTGTTGCATTCTTTTGAAGCATTCAAATCATTAGGATAAATCTGTTTTATAACTAAACCATCAATATTCCAGAAATTTTTGTAAACACTATGTTCTTTGAAAACAACTAGTTTGTCAGAATCAATACAAACACTATCCTTGCCTCCGCAAGAAAGTTCAGGAGAGTCTGCTAATTTTGCAACAAGTAAGATTGCTCCTTGCTTTGTATTCTGATAAAATTCATTCTTCAAATTCTGCCCAGATATAGCAAGATAAAAAAGCAGAACAATAACAAAGAAAATTGTTATAAATAAAAGCATAAAAATCATTTCTTTTATCTTATACTGTCCTTTCTTAGATTTCTTTAGGATATTACAAGAATTCTTTGAGTTCTCACTCATTTTCTATTTTGGTCTATTTACTTTAAACACGACGCGATTAACTTCTTGTTTTGGGACTTTTTTCATAAACATCTTTAACTTAGAACCCAACCAATTATTTTTCTTATACTCTTCTCCAACAAGCGTTGCAGCAAGTTTTCTATACTCTTCAGTAGATTTTGCTTTTTTATGCATTGTAGAAGGCAAACTTCTCGAAAGTGCTTCTAAAACATTAATATCATGAGGTAAGACTGCAAGCACAGGAATTTCTGCAGTTTTTTCTATGTCTTCTAATGAAAGCTCAAATTTTTTATTATATACCTTATTTAATATTAATCCATTTATTGGAGTTTTTCTTTGTTTTGCAATCTTTATTGCTTTTAAGGTTGTTCCAAGAGTGACTAAATCTGGAGTTGTAACAACAATTAAATCATCACTTGCATTCATTGAGGCAAGAAGTTCATCATTTAGATTCGGAGAAGAATCTATGATTATTACATCATATTTTCTTTTTACTTCACAAAGCTTATCTCTAAGTTTCATTGAATCTACTCTCGGATAGTTTAAAGCTCCAGGAATAATATCAAATCCATAACCGGTTTCATATATAGCTTGTTTTGTTTGAGCTTTTCCATCAAGAACATGATGGATGGTTATCTCTGGATTGATAAATCCAATATGTAATGCAAGATTTGGTGCAGAAAAATTCCCATCAACAATTAGAACTCTTTTATTAAAATCATTTGCAAGTGTTGCTCCAAGAGCAGCAACAGTAGAAGTCTTTCCAACACCGCCCTTTATAGATAGTATGCCTATTGTTTTTGTCATATTAGTTATAAAT
The DNA here is from genome assembly GCA_903866625.1 of uncultured archaeon. GTDB lineage: Archaea > Nanobdellota > Nanobdellia > Pacearchaeales > GW2011-AR1 > CAIPOI01. The sequence continues at coordinate 20,455 of CAIPOI010000002.1, forward strand.
ATCTTTTAGATAGTTCAAAACAAGTTGTTTTCTATCTAATTTCCTCTTTTTATTGATTATATTTGTATTTTCTCCTTTTAATACCTTTTGTTTTTCTATTCCTTGTTTTTTCTTCGCTTCTTCATGATTCTTTAGTATTTTTTTCATATTTTCCTTGGCTTTATATTCTTCCTCCTCCTTTAAAATTTCTTTATCTTTTTTTGTATCTATTCCCCACTCTTTTAGATAATCATAAAGTTTTTTCTTTTCCTCAAAGTTGTTTTTATCAGGCATTTTCAACCTCCTCTGAATTAGGAGTATAAACTCTGCAGTCCATATTAGTATCTCTTGTTTTATCATCCATATCTGCAATAATATCCATGAGTTCGCTAAGAGCCAGAGATGAATTTGTTTTATCAAGAGTATCTTTTATAATCTGCAGATTAGGTTCGATTATACTATCACAACCACTTTGCTTGATTATTCCTATTTTTTCAATATAAATCTGACTTAACTCTGAAGCTTTCTTAGCAAGTCTCTTGACATTACACTCATAAATTTCAGGAGAAGAAAATATGCCCGCATAAATTAAACTCCCAATGTAATTTAGTGTTTCATCTTGATTAATAATATATCCCGAATCATATTCACTTTTGCAATAAGCAGAGTTGCATGTTCCATAAACAGTTATATTACACCCGCTAAACTCAGTTCCAAAACAAACTTTTATACTACTATTAGAACATTTTCCAACGCTTTCGCTTAAATTCACATTATCAAGCTCTAAATCCTTAATTTCTTGATTAATATTTGTCGGAGCTTCTATAAAACAATATTTTTGTGCATTTAAAAAAACCAAATCATCAACTTTAAAACCCATATAAAAAGGTTTTACAAATAAGTAAAAAGTTTTTCCTTCCTCTAAGCTATTTGAAAAAATATATTTATTATATCTGGACACAGATTCACTTTGCTGAGACCATTTGCTTAAAAATCCTGTTTGTTCTGAAAAATTAATTGTTTGTCTGCCAAAAAAAGGGCTTTTAGAAGAGGATTCTGAGCAAGACATTGCAATCCTTGTTTCTCTTTTAAAAACTATTGATGTGAGTTTTGAAGAAGAAGTTATACCATTGACTGCAGGATTAAGATAGTTTAAAAGTTTTTGCGCAGATTCAGCTTGTCCAACTTGCTGTCCTCCTTTTACAATACTTGTAGCAGCGTATATTGCTATAAATAAAATAAATGCTCCAGCAATAATAGAAAAAACCCAGCTAAACGGCAAATCAAATGCTTTCTTTGATTTATTTAATTTAAGGGGTTTAAACATAAGCTTAAGCACTTACCTCAACAAGAGGATTTTCAAAACGTTTAGTGATTTTTATAGATGCTTGATTTTTTACTGCATTGATACAAACAATATTTTTTTTAGTTAAATCTATATGTTTTATTTCTCTCGAAGTTAAATAAAAATCAGTATTTGGAGAATAAACATAAAAATTTTTCTTGTAATCTAAATGCGTTCTTCTTAATTCATCATAAATTTTTTTCTCACTGGAACTTAAATTTCCGGATTTTGCGCTCCAATTAATAAAACAAACACTTTGAATACCTGAAGGTAAAAACCCTTTGTAGATTGTACTAAAACTTTCAGAAGCACCCCACGCATTATCTACCTCTTTTTGTAAATCATCCATAAACAAGCCTACTTGAATATTCTTTTGAGTATTAAGCCAAGACCTTATTCCTATAAACGCAGCAGCTACAAAAACTGCAATAAGAATAATTGAAAAAATCATAGAAAAAGACATTCCAAATACTTCTGCTTTTTTATTCTTGCTATTAGTAATTTTTCTATTAATCATTTTACCTCTTTTAATATGTTGGCTCGCCAGTTTCATAAGGTTTCAAAACTGCAGAACATACACTTGAATCTGGTTGATTATTATACTGGTCTTTACATTTTATGTAATAATTCTGATTGGTTTTCCATTCAGCATAATGGTTGATTTCATTATCTCCCAACATTGCAGTACCTTCATTTTTGCTCAAATCAAAATTACATGAGCTTGTAGAATAACTGCAACTAGCATTTTCATCTGTAACTGCTATGAGCTTTCCTTGTAGATTATAAGCTCTAACTACATTTGGAGCAATTTTATCGACGAATACAGTAAAGTTTGTCGAGCCATAAGCAACATTTCCTCCAGCATCAACACACTTGAAGAAATAGTCATAATCTCCATTTGTTAAATCTAAACTCTGAATATGAATATTACTTCCAGTTTCAAACATATTAATAAATCCTGATTCAGATTCATTTTGAGTAGAATACAAACAGGTTGCTTCTCCATTTCTAAATCCATTATCAGTTTTTACGTTTAGTTGAGTGGTTACCGCATTGGTATTTCCGCCAATAGTACCTGTTGGTCCTGTGCTTATAACATTTAGTGGCTGTGTTCCAATAAGAGTGTATTCATATCCATTACTCATTGAATTATTATTGAAATCTTCGCATCTTATATAAAATTTATTTTCTTCTCTATCTTTTACTCCAGTAAGAGTAGTCTTACAAGTATAAAGCATTTCAGCATTCATCTGATAAACACTATTGCTACAAGACATGGTATTATTCATATTTTTAATGTCTTTGTCTGTTCTGTCCCATCTACACTTTGCAGGTTCATTAGTATAAACATTTACACTTACATTATCTACTTTATAAGAAACAGGAGAGTTGTCAGGTATAGAAGTTGCTTTTATTACAGGAGCAGTTAAATCTGCAGATTTGTCTATACAGAATTTTACTGCGAACTCATCTCTATTCTCATTTCCGTTTCCATCTCTGCATCTTATATAAAGTGTGTACTGACCATCATTTTCCACTGAAGGTAGTGAACTATTTGTTAAGCTTGTTCCAGGCAAACTAATAGCTTGAGAATGATTTTCAGTATAAATATTCGAATCTCCAAGCCAATATTGCATCTCATTAAAGCTCTTGGTATGGTTAAAATCAACTTTACATTGAGCGATTTGGTTAACATCTCCCTCATCTGTTGTAATTATTCCAAACATAAATGGTGTAAATGCAGGTATGCAAGTGCTTTGAGTTCCTTCGATAGTCATTCCAGAAGTTGCTGTTGAACCGCCAGGAGGTCTTGGTTTTACATTTGTATATTTTACTCCGCCACTTAAAGCATCATCCCAAGGTTTTATTCCTGGGCTTGTAACATCATCTCTCGAACCATCAATACATTTTTCTTGACCAGTTCCTTGATTTATTAGCTTGCAAGTTTGTCCAAGACTTTTACATCTATATTCTGAACAGGGTTGTTGAGTATTGTCATTACATTTAGTACAATCTGCACCTCCGCGAGGTGCTTGCCAAGAATAACATTTGAATTCAATTGTTTCTTCTTTAGTATCTGTTTTTTGATAGTTATTTGCAAGGATAAGATAGAAAGTTAATCCTCCTGCAAGAAGTCCTATACTTTTTGCTCCAAGTTTCAGTGTGCACCATTCACAGCCAGATGTCCCACTTCTTATCCAACCATCAAAATCTTTATCAGTCCCAAGCAAGCTTCCAATTTTTAAGGATGCTCCATAAGCAGTTTTTCCAGCAATAATTCCTGCTGCAAGCGAGTATGCAAGTGGTTGAAAAAGTTCTTTTCCTTTTTCAGGAAGCATAGCACTTATTACTGCAAGTCCTCCACCCACCATCGCTGCCCAACCAACCCCCTCCAAGAAGTTACCTAAAAACAATCCATTAGAAGTCATTGGGCCCCAACCAATTTCTTTTGAAAGTGTTTCTGGCAGGGCGTTTTGAGATGAAGTTATAGATTGAATATAACTTTGATAACCTTCAGGATTAACATCTTTTAATCCATTTTCAAAAACATCTTTAGATACAGATTTACCATCCTGAAAATATCCATTAATATTTCCTTTTGAATCATAAGTTACTTGGTAAGATTCGTCGAATCCGTAACTATTAACATTGGCTGATGCAATATTTGTATGTCCGCCCGCATTAGGGAGGTTAGAAGGATTTGCAATCTGTGCATATTGATTAGAAATAGCTCCTTTTTTAACATCATAAAGATAGTTTCCTTTCATGTTTTCTATAGTGTTCCATTCATAAACTTTCTGAACTCCATTTGAATATGTCTCCATAATATATTGCATACCTGCCGCATCACTAAATCTAGTAATACTTACTTCTTCAGCCCCACTCACACCACCAAAACTTAAACTAAAAATAAAACTTATCGCAAAAACTTCCAGGAAAAGCAGAGCTATCTGGCTAAGAGCAATTGTTTTCAAAACTTTTCTTTCTTGTTTTTTCCTCATTTTTGCACCTTTTTTATTTTTTTCTTATATTTTTATCTAACTTCAAACTTTGTTATTCTTATTCCAAGTGGTTCTTCTGTAGGGTTATCACTTTGATATATTTTGCTAACTACAACATACCTTCCTGAACCATTTGTCATGAATACTCGTTTAAAAAAGTTTCTTATGTCTTCTGGAAAAATTTTAGCCGTTCCCATAGAAAGTACATCAGTATTACAAAACTTTTTTCTACAGTTGGGGTCTGCCCAAACTTGTTTCCCCTCTGGACCATATAATTGAGTTTCAATATAATAATCTTTTTTACTATCATTTAACCAGTATATACTTATATTTCCCTCTTTTTCAAATGGTCCATTAATTCCAACAAATTCTCTATCTTGGAATTTTTTATCTCCATTTACATCATCCCAAGTTTGACACACAAATACGGCGAGCCCATATTTATCATGCTTTATTTCTCCGCCGCTCTTTTGACCATATATATCCCCAGAATTATTTTGTCCTAACTGATTTCTCAACTCTTGCAACTGTCTATTTTGCTCAATTAAAAGTCTCTTTAATTCTGCCTCTCTTTTCAAAGCATCTTCTTCTTTTGCTTCAGCATCTCGTCTATCGTCTGCTTTTTCCATAACATCCAGCATGGCTTGATAACCCATCGCACCAAGATAAGCATTTTTATTTCCAGTTTTTAATGCTTGTACTTTAGCAGCTTCTGTTGCTAATCTTGTTCCATCATAAGTATCTTTTGCTTTAACTCCAGAAACTAAACCTGCTCCCAAAAGAACTCCAACTAATCCCAATCCAATCTTTCTTCCAAGGTTTTTTATCATCTTATTTTTATGTTTTTGTTCTATTTAAATTTATCTATATGTTACTCTTTTAAAGTTACATCACTTTAATCTTATTAGGTTGCTGAACCTGAACTTCCACTCCCCCCTGTTGGAACACTATTAACTAAATTTGAAGCTGCACTAAAAGTTTGTGCAGCATTATTTCCAGAGCTTGAACCTGATGAAACTGGGTTGCTGAAATTTGAACTCGTGGTTTTTTTAGTCTCTAATCTTTCTGCTCCTCCAGAGCCTGCAATTCTTAATTTGTTAAAATAAGCTGCGAATCCTTCTTCAGTATATTTTCCAACCCAATTAACATATCCTCCACAATCTCCAAGTTTATAACAAATACTATTCATTTCGCTTGCCCAAGTCTTTGCAGATTCATTGCTTATGCCTTCTCCGTCAGCATATTGGCAGTTTTCAACACATTCCCAATCTCCTGATTTTTGCCAGAACTGAAGCGGTTTATCAATTTTTTCCCATTTAACAGTTATCACAGCATTTCCCTTTGAACATATAGATGTTCCTGCATTTGTACCTGAACTAGTTGGATTTACAAAACCCGTCCCATATCCACTAGGATTTGAAAAACTTGCTCCTGATGTTGCATTAGCATTTGTAGTTGTTGCTTGATTACTGTTTCCCCAGAAATTAAAACCTGGAGGATAGTTAGGAGTACATAATCCTGAAGGAGTTAAATCTCCTTTATTAGGATCATCATTTGATTTTTCAACTTGATTAGAAGAACTTGAAAAATAATATCCACTAACCCAAGTGCAATCTCTTACATCTGTATTAGTACAATCTGCTTCCTCTTCCTGAGAAGTGCAATCTTGCCATCTATTAACTCTGCAAGCTGCTTCAGTGAATCCATTAAAAGAACCCTCTATACAAATCTCATTTCTATAATCTGCACATGGTTCAGTTATAACCTCTCCATATAAGCAAACTTCTTTATAATATCTCGAACCAACAGGATCTTCTCCATTACCTGTTGGCGAATCAGTTACGCACCAAGACTCTCCATGTTTTTTACCTTCTTTCTTGCAACCCAAATCAATACAGATATAATCTCCATAAGTTGCTCTTCCTAAAACATTAGTTGATTTTTTGCCTATGCTTCCTAAATAATAATCACAATTTCCGCAAGTTCTTGAACCAGCATTACTCTGTCCAGCTCCACAACTATCTGCTTTTTTAACAACTTTATTCCAATAGGTTTTATCGTCATATCTTGAGGCATCATAAATATTAGCAGGATTTCCGCATGTATCTACATAATAAACTTCATCTTTTCCTTCGAGGATTGTAGTTTTCTTAGATTTTCCACAATCAGTTCCAAGCTCAGAAGAAGTACATAAAGTATCTTTGTAAAATCCATCTGGTGCACTTCCATTTACCAATGTACTATTATCACTAAGATTTACTGCTTCAGGAGTTAAACTAGCAGTTTTGCATTCTGCTCTTGATTCAAACTTGCAAGTTTTTCCTCCAACTCCATTACTATAAACACAAGCGCCCATATCTGTGCTTTGTGCTGCTGCAATACAACTCAACTCATTTGTTATTGTTTTTTTGAAAGTAGTATTTAATCCATAAAATCCAGACATAGCCTTGCATCTTGTTAAAGTTACAAAAGCTCCTTGATTTCCTAAAATACAACAACCTAAATCACATTGAGCAATCTGGCATTCTTTACTATCTGCCCAGCTTCCATTTCCAGCTTCACATACTCTTCTCGGAGTACTTTCCATACATAATCCTTCTTTAGTATCAAAGCAACATCCGGGCTTGCAATAACTTGCACTATCACAGGAGGTTGGAGCAACTTTATAGTTTGTATCGCACTGTTCAACAGGAGCATTCTGACACCAAGCCCCACTCAAGGTTTTTTCACAACAAGAATTTACTGTTGCTGTTTCTGCTGAATAAATAAGATTGAGAGAAAATACTATTGTTAAAGCTATCACTAGGCTTAATGCCATTTTATTCATTTTTAATTTTTTATTCATTTTTATCTTTAGTTTTTAACTTAAGGCATAACCTGGTGGCCAAGCAAGGCTCCGAGTAGCAAAACTAAGAGTCTCTTTGCTTTCTCTATCTGAGATTATGTAAACCTTGCTACCATCACTTTGTTTTAATTTTTGTATTTTTATATTTGGGTATAATCCCATATAGGTTTCAGGAGCAGAATCTCCGTATCTTGCTTCATAGTTTTGTATTGAAGAAGCAATCATAATTAAATCATAGGCATTTGAATTTATCTGCGAAGAAAAAACAGAGCCGGGATAATTTTCAGTAGAATCACTTTTTGAAAGAGTCATAGCAACATCCACATTAACTTGAATATTTTTCGGAACAAAAGTTACTGTTACTTTTTTTGTTCCAGAAGTTTTTACAGCATAATTCCGAGCTATCAATTTTTGTTCGGTATCTGAGATACATTTTTGAACTTTTGTTTGAATTAAACTGTTAACTTGATTTTCCATCTCTTGTTTTAATAATGGTACTTGCATGATACAGGTTTTATACCATTCCTGAGTATAACAAAGATAGTTTAAAGTTATATTATTATATCTAAAATAAAGTTCTGGATTTATATTTCCACCATGACTTAATGTTTGGTTAACTGCATCTTTAACAGCAGATTGAATGCAGTCTTTAGACATTAAAGAAGGTGAATTTACAGGTATCACAAATTGTTTAATATTATCAAAAAATACTATCGCAACAACCACTACTATTAAGATTGCTAAGATTATGAATATTGTAAGCTGGCCTTTTTTACTCTTTTCTTGTTTGCTCTTTTTTTGATTCATATTCACTCTTTTATTCTAATTTATTATTGTTTTTTTGTATTATTAAACCTTGTTGTGTTCGACTATGCTTCATAGGTTCTTGCTATCATATTACATTGATCTGTATTAGCATTCCCAAAATAATCTTCACATCTTATAAAATAAGTTTTTCCTTCCCAATTAATCTTATGGTCTAATTCACTTCCTTCCATTCTCGTAGAATTAGCTGTTAAAAATGAACAGCCATTGCTTATATTACTTGAAACATAACATTTTGCAGCTTCATTTGTTTTCACTCTTAAACTTGAGGAATATTGGTAGATTTTTGTTATTAATGGTACAGATTCATCTACGAGCAAGTTATAACTAAAGTTTAGTTCTGCTTGATTCTCACTCGCGTCTATACATTTAATGCCCACATAATAAGTATCGGTAGGTTTATCTGATATAATTTGTTTATGAAGATTTGAATTAGTTGTATAAAATTCTGTAAAGGTTGTATCTCCAAAATCTGAAAAATTGCTTAATTTCCAATAGCACTTGGATTTTCCATTTGAACCGCCGCCAGAAGTTGTTACTTTTATTTCAACAGTTTTATTTGCTGCTTTTTTTATTACGTCTCCAGAAGGAGAATATTGGCTTATATTAAAAATACTAGAAGGCCTTAAACTATAAACATAACTTTCTTGATTGGTATTTCTCGAATATAAATCAGATTCTTTTCCTTCCAACCACGCTTGATCTTTACACCTTAAGTAGAATTTAGTCTGACTACTTAAATTTAGAGTTACATTTCCAAGAGTTCCTGAACAGGTATAGTAACCATTATTTTCTAATGCTGCGTTTACACTTGGGAGTGTTTGGCAAGTTAAATTATGACTCATCTCAGAATATTCTGTATCATTAAGCTCCCACTTACACTCTGCAGGTTCATTAAGATAAAATATTATATTTTTTTGAGTAGTATTATATTTTATTGCAGAGCCCGAAACAGGGCTCGCATTCATTACAACCGGAGCAAGTTTATCTGGATTTTGCATAACCTCAAAATTTATTGCAAATGGGGCCATAGATTGTCCATGTCCTGCCGCATCTAAGCATCTTACATAAATTGTATGATTGCCCTCTTTCATAAGGTTAAATGCAAGTGTACCTTCTTCTAAATCTAACACATTATTGTCTGTTTGTCCTGGGATATTCAAAATAATCTTATGTTCTGTATCAAATCCGTCCCCAAAATCATATTTCATTCCATCGAATTTTGAACCAGCGCTATCTAAACTGAATTTACATTCAGAATTTTTATCAGTAGTAATAATAAACTCTGCAGGAGTATAGGGTCTTATTGGAGGATTTGGCGTAATACTTTTCAGAGTTATTTTTGGAGGAGCTGTATCTGTAGATGAAACACAAGAACCACTTCCATCTACTCCTCCTTTTTCATAAAAGTCACAATTTCCTCCAGCAGCTTTGCATCTATATTCTGAACAAGGCAGGCCATCTGAGCCACATTGAGAACAATCTCCTTCTCCGGCTTTAAATGGTTTACATTTAAATTGAAAATTACAAGTAACATGATCTCCTTCTCCTCCACCACTTCTACATGTAAACGTTCCAACTCCACTTCCACCACCATTTCCAAAGATGCTTGATTTCTGTCCGCAATCAGATATAAGTCTACATCTTTCTTGAAGTATTCTTATGACCGCAGGATTTGGTAATTCTCCTGAAGAAGCAAGAGAGTTAAGTTTTTTAGCGATAGCTGCAGCATCTCCATCTCCTGCTTCTGCAAATATAGAATTTATAGAAGGCGCAAGTAATTGAAGCCCATTTCCTTCACAGCTGTCTAAAGGTAATAATCCTTCATACATTGTTATAATTCCCGCATTACCCCAAACATCTTCTCCATTAATATACTCATCCGGATTATCCCAAGATTTTAATCTCCATTTACCACAATCTCCCTTATCATGATCAAAGTATAATGTCGCAGAATAATCTCCTGCAGAACAAACACTTTTTGCACTTTCTGTAGAAGATTTTCCAGAGTTTTTTGATGAATAAAAGTTTATCCCACCCTGAACTAAGGGTAAACACGTTGCTAATCTTAAATCTTGAAAGTATTTTTCTAAACTTCCTTCATTTGTTCCTGTTAGAGTTATAGGAATAAAACCACTCGCTTGATAATAGCCAGAATCATGCCCTCCTGAAGAGACTCCGTTAGTAAGAATTACTATATTTCCCCCATTGCCCCAAATCTGAATATTTACATTGGTTTCAGTTTCTCCTTCAGGATTTTCACTTTCAGGTGCAGCAGTTGGCCACATCTTACAATATTCAGGATTACACTCTTCAGAATCATTTCCCGCAGCTAAACAATCTTGCCAAGGATTTATTTTGCAAGTAACTTCATCACCAGCAGAAACATTTGCACAAGTTTCTAACCTAAAATCTGCACAAGGTTCAGTTTCAACTTCTCCATCAACGCAAATTTGCTTAAAATATCTTGAACCAGCCAAGGCTTCTTCAGGGCTAATGCACCAAGACTCTCCGTTTTTCTTTCCAATACTATCGCAATTCAAACTTCTGCAATGTGCTTGTTCAATTCCTTTTTTCTCGCATATAAATCCTGAATTATAATCACAGTTTTCTTTTTTCTCGCATATTTGATTGCAGCTATCTAAATAATAAGCTCCATCATCTTGACAGATAGTTTTTGTCGTTTTTTTACAAGAAGTATTTAAACTCACATCGCAACAAAATATTCCTGCTTTAAAATTGTCTGAGCCACAATCTTCTTGAGTAGTATAAGTACATAAGTCATTATACTCTCCAGTTATGCATGCCCCTTTAACCTTAGATGCCGAAATTCCTGCACACTCACTTCTATTTAAATCATTTCTAAAATCTTTAACAACATTTGCAGTTCTCGAATTTAATTCACAAGTTCTTGAAGTAGTCATCTGCCCATTTCCAGAAATAATGCAACAACCAAGATTACATTCATTGTTAGAACAGCTAGGGTTATCAAAGAAATTTCCAGTAGTGCAAGCACTTTCCTCCGCATTCATAGAACAAAATCCAGTAGATATGTCCAGACAACATCCTGGTTCTGCACTAACCAACACAATAGAAAATATAGACGCTAATACAAGTCCTACAATTAAAATATTTAGTTTATTTTTTTCCATTTTAAGGAGTTCTAACACAATTTCTTAGTGCAAAATTAAACTGTTTGCCAGTTAGTGCTTCTTCAATTCTATAGACTTCAGCACCTTTTGCAGTAAATACGGGTTTAGTTATAAAAAATTTCTGATTTTCTTTCATTAGTTGTGCGGTTTGAGCATTACAACTTTCTCGTCCACAATCACAATCTAACTCTTCATTTATTATTTGATTTGTAATTCTAAGAAAATCATATAGCGCAGAATTAATTTTTGTATCAAAGTTTTCAAGCACAACTTGCTGTTCTGCTATATTAAAGCTAACTTTCCTATTTATTTTTATATTAATTGTTGAAGGTTTTATTTCAACGCCAAGAGTTAGAGCTTCTTGATTATAATCATATCTACTAAGAATCTGTTTTTTAGTATCAAAACAACTTTCTAATTCTGGTTTTACATATTCTTCTATTTGTTTTTGCATTTCTGCTGTAAGTAATGGGTGTTCGTTAGTACACAATTCCTCATCTTGAGAAGTATAACACAAATAAGCAACAGCAGTCTTATTCATTGTATAATTATTCTTAGGATTTAGAAAACCTCCATGAATCTCTAACTCGGGTTCTATTTCTGCAACAGCTTGTTCAGCACAGCTTTGAATATCGGTCCTAAAACTATTTTGCGGATCTTTTTTCAAAGCTCCAAGAGAAGTATTTGAGCGGATTATATAAAAAATTCCAATTATTAAAATTATCATTACTATGGCTAAAATTATAAATAATGTTACTTGCGCTCTTTTATTCTCGGTTTTCATCTCTTTTTTATTCATTTTATTGTAGTTTTCTGATTTTATAACCTTTGCTTTGTTAGTAGGTTTTTACTTTAAAGCACTCTCCAGCTTCATTTCCATATTTATCTACACATTTGATATAATAGTTCTGATTTTTCTGCCATTCTAAAGTATGCGTGATTCCAGCACCATCCATCTGAGTTAAATTAATATTTTTATCTTCTAAATTATAAGTGCATCCTATCGTAGAATTCTGAATATAAGAACAACTAGAGTTTTCATCAGTTATGATCACTAATCTATCACTTACTTCATAACTTCTTAAAACAATCGGAGCTTGATTATCTGTTAAAACATTTATAGTTATATTTTTTTCATCACTATTCCCTACTTCATCAGTGCATTTTATAGAAATACTATTTTCTCCAGAGAACATATCTGAAAATATTTGAGAGTGTATATTGGAGTTTGTATTCAAGAAATCAATATATTTTCCAGCTTCTCCAAAATTATTGAATTTATAAGAACAAATAGCTTTTCCATTTTCTATACATCCCGTAGTAGATACTTTTACTTCAACAGTCGCAGGGCTCTTGCTTATGACGGTTGTTTTATCTGCAGTTAAAGTACTAATCGTCAAACCACTATTGCAAACATTTAGATTATATTCTTTTGAATTCTCCATAGTATTTGCTTTGGTACTATTATCCTTGGAATTTTTATCTGCCAAATCTTGACATTTAATAAAGAATTTATTTTCTCCGGCATTAAGATTCTTAATTGTAGCATAACATGGCCAATTTCCAAGAATTGCGGAATTTGAATCGGTTAAACAAGTAAAACTATCATTCATCTGTTCATAAAGCAAATTTATATTTTGAGAATACTTACATCTGCTGGGTTCATTCAACCAAATAACCACTGAGCTTGAATTTGCATCTTTCTTTACATAAGAATCTGAAGCAGGTATCATATTCTGTATTACTGGGGGGGTTATATCTTTTCCAGAATTTGCTATAACCTTTACAACAAATTCTCCTTCATTTACCTGTCCTGCAAAATTCTTACACCTAATATAATAATTATTCTCTCCCGGCGAAAATCCAAGCGTGGACTGTCCAAATCCACTATTAAATATATTAGGAGATAGAACCACCTTATGGTAATTTCCTTGAATTGAATTTTGTGCTTCTTGACTAGAATATGCTGGAACTTCAGGAACCATGCTAACTGCCATATCATCAAAACTTGCTGTATGTTTATTATCTATCTTACACTGTGCATATTTATCTGTAGTAATTCCAAAAGTTATTGAAGTCCATCCATCAACTAACTGTCCTGTTTTACTTTCAATCTTAAAACTCTTATCTTTTACTTCGGTGTATTTATCTTCAGGATTTAATATTTCTTCCCAAGGTTTTATCTGTGCACTCCAAATATCATTTATTGTTGCACAATATCCTGGTTCTCCATTTTCAATATAATACTGGCAGTTCTGCCCAAGACTTCTACATCTATATTCTGAACAGGTTCTTATATCATTATTACACAAAGAACAATCTCCTTTTAGTGGCGGTTGCCAAGCATCACAAGTGTATTTCAAAGTTACATACTCATTTTCCTCATAAGAATTATCTACACAATTAGTATATATAGAAGTTGTGACCGCAATTATAATTCCAACAGCTATACCAATTGGACATCCTATGCCTGTAGCACAACTTGAACTGCTCATAAGAACTATTACACTAGCAATAGCTGTTCCAGCCGCAGCTCCGTAAGACATAAGCCCAGCAATAAATTGCTGTGATTTTCCAGGACTCCAATTCTGATTTTTTAAAATTAATTTTCCAATAGTATATGCTGCGGCCATACCTAATACTGCTCCCACGATTTGTGCTCCTGCCGCATTTATGCTTGGAAGAATTGAGGCTCCAAGATTACTTGTAGTTTGAACTGATTGAGAAATTACAACTTGGTTTCCTAAAGTTATTGAGTTAACTGCTATTTCCCCTCCCTGCGTAGTAAGATAGATTGGTGCTTGTGCTGTAGCTTTTATTAATTGTCCATTTACAATTACTGCTCCGCTAGTCAGTGTTTGTGAACCGCCAATACTCATTAAAGAATCTATTGTTACAGTTGTAGTAAGCAAAGAACTAATTCCAGAAGTTCCTAAACTTGTTCCAGTTGAGGTAAGGCTTCCAATAGTACTTATTTGTTCGGTATTTGCTTGATTTTGTATCCCCTCAATCTGAGTTTGAGCAGAGGCTTGTTGAGAAGTTGTTTGAGGACTATCTGTATTTGTAATAGCTTTTCCAGTTATTAATGGCAGAGTCATAGTTTGAATCAAACTCTTTAGATTTCCTGCTCTAATCATTTGTGATTTTGTTTTTGCACTATTTAGATATTCTAAACTTGGAGCATAACCCTCTGAAGAAGCATTTTCATTTCTGCCACTAGCACTTGTTTTGATTCTTTTAACAGAATTATTTATTGGATTCGAGCCCATTTCTCCAGCAATATTTGCTTTTACCCCACAAGGACCAATCATCGCACATCTTTCATTTAGTGCATCAATAGTCATTTTTACAGTTTCATTTGTGTTAGGATTTGCAGAATCTAAACTGCATTCCCAATTTTCTTCATCTTGCCATGGCGTACAATCCACATCATTAGGAGCTACTAAAGAAGTTAAGCCTCCTGTTTGCAAGCATAACTGAGATTTTATTATACTTTGAATATCTAAATCATTAGGATCATTTGGTCTGCAGGTTCTAGTTTTATGGCTTACACAAGTAAAACTTCCAAGACTACATATTGCTTTTGTTTCTTCTAAACTTCCACCATAATTATCTCCTGCAGAAGCAACTTTTATTTTTGAATCATTATTGGTATTTAATAAAGAAGAAAACAAACTCGCAGTAAGATTTTTTTTGCCATTTTCTGGAAGACTCCAGAACACCATTCCTGGAGTGTATTTTGGTACACAATAAGATATAACTTTGTTTGCATCAAGCCCTATATTTCCAGCACTTCCTTGCATATCATTTGTCGTGTCTTTAAATCCAGGAAGATTATTTATTTCTGAATTTTCAGAAATCTCATTATACATAATGCACTGATCTAATTCATCACATTCAGCTTTTACTTCACTATAACTTTCTTTTTCATTAGCAGATAGACATGAACGCCAATCATTCATAGTACATTTTGCTTCAGAAGGTCCAGTAGTATTTTTTTGTATACAAATCTCATTGTTAAAATCTGCACAAGGAGAAATAGATAATTCTCCTTCAATACATTTCTCCACAAAAAATCTCGAACCCACTGGAGCAGAACCAAAGACATTAGTACTATAATCGCTTACACACCAAGACTCTCCGTTTTGTTTTATTCCATTCTCAGTTTTACAAGTCAAATCTCTACACACTTTATTTCCAGAAGTTGGCTTATCGTCTTTTCCTATTCTATAATCTGAACAAACAGAACCTCCTAAATAATCACAGTTTCCACAATCTTTTCCTGCCTTTGAACAAGAGTCTTTTTTGTCTATAACTATTTGCCAATAGTTTTCATCATCATATCTTGAAGCATCATAAATATTAGCAGGATTTCCACATGTATCTAAATAAAATATTTGATCCTTACCTTCAAGGCAGGTTGTTTGTTTTGATGGTCTGCAGTTTGTTTTTAGTTCTTTAGCAGTGCATAAATATCCTTCATAAAAATTTCCAGTTTTGCATAATCCTTTTGTGGTGAACTTACAATCATAAACTCCAGAGAATCCATTTTCAACATTTACACAAGCTCCTTGCTTATTTAGATTAGTATACGTATTACAACTTCCACTAGAATCTAATTTTCTAAAGTCTGGTTGCAAATTAATTAGTTTTGTTTTTATGGAGCATTCTCTATTAGTAGTTACCATCGCGCTATCTCCAATTACACAGCAACCCAAATCACATTGAGGAATTTCACATTTGGGACTATTACTCCAATTACCTCCATCTGCAATGCATTTATCCTTAGGAGAATTTAGAGAACAGATTCCTTCTTTTGGATTATAACAACATCCAGGTTGACAAGATTCAACATAATCGCAAGAAGTAGCAATTGGAGCCTCTTTACATAAGTCTGCATCAACACTATTAATCGTCTGACAGATTCCACCGTTGAGGGTTTCCTTACAGCAACTTGTTGAGACAGGGCTTTGAGTTTGTGCTTTAATTTCCGGGATAGCAATAGCAAAATCAAAACTAATGAAATATAAGAAAGCAAAAGTTGAAACCAGCATAATGGCTATTTGCAGAAAACTTATACTCTTTTTTGTTAGATATTTCTTATTATTCATTTTATACTCCTCCGGGCAGACTGCATGATTTAACTGCAAAACTGATATTTTTTTCAGAAGCTCTATCACTGAGAGTATAAATTTTAGTATTATCACTTGTTATAAAATAATCTATCTTTGTTTCAGGATAAACCATCATCCAATTTATATCATTAAACTCACAATAGGTTGATTGATAATTTACTATTTTTTGTGTTGTTTTTAAAAGATTAAAGATAGGGCTTTGTATGCTTGAACTAAACTCTTCATAAACTTTTGTCTCATTTTCTTTTTTTGCACTAATTTTTTTATTGATTTGAAGCTCTATGCTTTTATCATAGAAGTTTATTTTTGTACTGAGGTTTCCTTCACTAATTTCATAACCTGATTTTTTTAGATTACTATTGAGTATGCTAAAACAATTTTTTACATCTGCTAAAACAAGATTATTAATTTTTGCTCTTACTTTTTCGATAAGCATGGGCTCTTGATTAACACAAGGAGAATAATATGTAGAGGTTAAACATAGATAAGGAACTTTTTTTCCAAGATAAAGTGCGTAATTTCTTCCACCATCATAAAGATTACTTTGGGTTATATTTGTCTCGGCTTTCTGTAAAGATTCTTGAATACAATTGGTTATGTAGATCTTAGGGTCAGATATATTTGTCTTTTGATTTCTTGAATGATTAACTATCAAAAATATTAATCCTATTACTACAACTAATATAACCGCTACACCGATAAACATTGAAAGTTGGGCCTTTTTATTTATTTTTTTCTTCTCAATCATTTTTCTCCTCTTCTTTATTTAATAATTCTATAGCTTTTTCTATAACATGAGATTTATTTCTAAATTTTCCATTTTCTAAAAGCAAGGCTATTAGTTTTATGGTTTCTTTATCTACAGTTGCCGAAATTCTTTCCTTCATTTCAAGTATTACTAAGTATTCTTTAGTATTATCCAGTATTACTAATATTTAAACCTTTTCAAACAAGAAAAATAAGCTTTAGGTGACAGTATTAATTAAAAAGGAGTAACACTGAAAAGCTTTATAAACGAGCAGAAATTAGTATTTTTATGGAAAACACCTCTCAAAATAGAACTCTTATAACTAAGCACTATGGCTTAAATAGGCTTAATCTTTTGATTGCAGTTGTATCTGCACTTATTATGATTGCTTTGGGTTTGCTTGCGGTTTACACTCTTAATTTTAGTTTAAGGGAAACTGCAGAAATGTCATTTTTACTTATGAGTTTTTACGCTTTACTTATGTTTATTTTAGCTATAAGAAGAACACTCGTAGAATCCAAGAGCATAGAAACAAAAGTTAAATTTGTGGAAAAGTTTATAGAAAAACCCTTGGTTGAAAGAGTAGTTATTCATGAGCCAGCAGAACCCAAAACTCGAACAATAACTAAAATAATCAATAAGGTAAGAACAATTAAACAAAAATCCAAGAAACTTAATATTCCTCACTATAAATTTGTAGGTTCAAGCGTTAACAAAGTTTTTCACACTCATAATTGTAGATTGGGAAAACTAATAAAAAAGAAATATAAAATTAGTCATAATACAAAAGCTTATTACCTTCAAAGAAAATTCAAACCTTGCAAGGTTTGTATTCTAAAGCAGAAGAAGGTTTAAGATAATTCTAATTTGTACTAGCCAGTTATTCAGTCTCCACTCTTGGAGCAAGAATAAAACTCAACTCCATCAAAGGTGTTCTGAAATCTAACTTTAATGGATAATCATTGCCAAAATTAATAACCACTTTTTCAGTAAGCTTGGAACCCTTTATCATCTTTTGCAAATATTCAATCGAATATTTACTCTTAGATTTGTAAGGAGATTCAATATAAACTGCATCACTTGAATAAGCAAGATTTGCAGAATTCAAAGGTCCACGACCCGAAACACTAAACTTTCCTGGGTCCGCCTCAAAAGAGCAAGAATCTGCTACTATAGAACAATCTTCAATAGCTTCAGATAAGTCTGAAGAACTTAACTCCACCTTGGTTGTAAACTCTAAGTTTGGAATAGGTTTATCTTTGTTTTCCAAATCAATCAATGCAAGTGTAAACTCTCTCTTGATTCTATCAATTATCTCTAACTTTAGTATATTATCTTCAGTCTTCATAATTAAAGAGCTTCCAACCGAACATCTTCTAAGAATAGCTTTAAGACTATCTAAATTCACCCCTATAGTTTCTTCATTAACTTCAAGTTGAGAAAAAGCAGGAGCAGGTAAAACAAAAACTGTCATAGCAACATTTGCAGGATCAATAGCAACAATGCTCATGCCTGCACTATTTACTTTTATTTTTACCTCTGAAACTAACTCAGATATAATTCCTACAACATCAGAAAATAGTTTCGGATTATCTAACCTCAATATCATATAATTATACTCTTGCTTGGGCTTTTAAATATTGTTGTTGTGTTTTATACTAAACAAAAAATCTTAGGGAATATTTATACCACTTATTTTTACTACAAAACGTAGATTAGTTATTTAAACTAGCAGAAGGGTAAATTATTATGGTTGAAAACAAAAAAAACGAGCCAGAAGAGAAAAAAGAAGTAAGCTTAAAAGAACAAAGAATTAGAAGAATTGCTCTCTTATACTATTCTCGTCAGGATATAAGAAAAAATTTAGTAGAATTTTCAAAGAATAGGGAGTGTGTTCCAAGATATTTTGAAGGTTTTGGTTCCCGACCAGACGCATTTCAGTACGAATCTGACATAATTGAATATGCTAAAAAAGGCGCAACAAGTTTTCATTGTTCTGAAGAGTTATGGCGAGATCCTTTAGAAATAGTTACTGGCATGTCTGATTCAGATTTTAAGAAATTAAGAATTGGCTGGGACTTGCTTATAGATATTGATTGTAAATATTTAGAATATAGTAAAAAAGCAGCATATTCTATTATTCAAGCATTAAAATCTGCAGGAGTAAAAAATGTTGGACTGAAATTTTCAGGAGGAAAGGGTTTTCATATTATTGTTCCTTCAAAGGCTTTTCCTGAAGAAATTTCTGGAAAAAAAACTTCTGAAATGTTTCCAGAATGGCCGAGAAGAATATGTGCCTATCTAAAAGAAAAATCAAGAGATTTTTTAGAAATAGAAATGCAAGAAGAAGATGCTAAATCTATGTCCAAATTTGATAAAGGTATGATTTGTGAAACTTGTAAAAATCTTAGTCAAGAAAAGGAAAAAGTGCTTTATGTCTGTCCGGGATGCAGAACTGAAATTGAGAATCTTGTTGATAATTTTAAAAGAAAAAGAATTATCCGTTGCCCAAAATGTGAGAAAGAAATGCAAGAATCTTCAAGAAGCAAATTTTATCTGTGTACAATTTGCAATAAAAATTCAAAAACACATCCCCAGAACTTTAAAATGGAAAAAGAGGACATCTTTCAGATTCTTGGATTAGATGTCATTTTAGTTTCTCCAAGACACCTCTTCAGAATGCCTTATTCACTACATGAAAAAACTGCACTAGTAAGTGTAGTAATAAGTCCTGAACAGCTAAAAGATTTCGATATGATCAAAGATGCAGATCCCATGAGAGTAATTCCAAGGAGCTTTATTCCAAACTCCGAGATAGATGAAGCAAAAAGATTGCTAATTGAAGCTATCGAATACAAACTTCCAGAAGAAAAAGCAGTAAAAACCCCCACTTACAATAGCATAGAAAAAGAATTTAATAGGGATGGAACAGAAAAAAAACCATTAGCAGAAATAAATAAAGACAAGAAGTTTTCAGATATAGATTATTCAAGGGTAAAAGAAGAACACTATCCCCCAACAATAAAAAAGATTTTAGCAGGAATGAAAACTGATGGAAGAAAGAGAGCATTATTTATTTTATTAAGTTTTTTTAAATCTTTGAGAATGAATGATGAGGCTATTAATGAAAAAATCGAAGAATGGAATAAGAAGAATACAGAACCTCTTCATCCAAGTTATATTAGGGGTCAGTTAGGGTGGTATGCAAAGTCTAAACAATTAAAACTTCCACCAAATTTTGATAAACCTTATTACAAAGAAATTGGAATCCTCCCAAGTGAAGAAGAACTAAAAGCAAAAAATCCATTGAGTTATGCTGTAAGAAAAAGTTTTGGAAATAATTTTAAGAAGAAAAATTAGTCGTTTAAATTCTGTATCTTCTTATAACTATATAAAAAGAGCAAATAAGAATAGTAAAAATAAATAACGTCACACTAAGAGTATCGGTTATTTCTAAAGTTGCTGTTGCTGAAACATTTCCAGTTATCCTTAGAGTTAGAAAAAACATGAATAAAAGTAGGTTTGCTAAGATTAAAAATACTATACTCAAAAACAGCATTTTTTTCATAACTTTATATATTTCTCAAGTTTTTAATCCTTACGCTGGTAAGATTTATTAACAACCTAAGTTTAAATTAAAAATGCAAAATCCAATTAATAAACCCTCGCGAAAACCAGTAAGTGTAACTGAACTAACTGCTTGGGAATATTGCCCAAGAAAACTTTTTATTCAAAAAATTTTAAAACTGCCATCTAAGCTGAATCGAGCCATGCTTTTAGGAAAGATAAAGCATCAGACAATAGAACTTCTCTCTAATAATGAAGAAAAAATAATAAAAAATATAGACAAAGATTATGATAAATTAGACTTAGTTTTAATATATGAAAAATTCATCCGAGATTTAGTAGAGAAAATCTTTCAGGATAATAGAAGAATATTAGAAGGATTTAATATAACTCTTGAAGAAATTAATAAAAAAGTTATGTCTGACTTTTCTCATGATCTCAAATTAAGAGTAAGTTCGATAAAAGATAAACTGAAATTTGGTTTTTTTAAAGATAAGTTATGGGATTCCTTGGATTCTTTATTTATTTCTGAATTAAGACTTGAATCTCAAGAGCATGGATTAAAGGGCAGGGTAGATAGGATAGAAATTGTAAAATCAACTAATGAAATAATTCCCTATGAACTGAAAACAAGGGAAGAAAGAATATTTCATTCTGATGAGATTCAATTAACCGCTTATTCAATTATGCTCGAGGAACACTATAGAACAAAAGTAGCAAGAGGATTTATTGAATCAGGAACAAATAAGCAAGAGATAAAAATTACAGAAGAACTAAAAAAAGAGGTTTTGGATTTAATCGAAAAGATAAGGAATATTGAAAATTCTCCTCCTCCCGCAATGCTTTCAAATTTTAACAAATGCAGGAGCTGCGAATTTCAAGAAGAGTGTATGAAGCTGTGAAAACCAAAAGGGTTTTAAATACCTCAAACCTATTTGTCTTATGAAAAAGGGTGTTAGTTGTATATTTGCTGTTTTAGTGCTTTCTATTCTTGCACTTTCTATGCTTTTAGCAGCAGATAATTCTTCAAATTCCACTTCAAATTCTTCTTCAACTTCCTTAACAGGATTTGAAAAATCCTATAGTTGTCTTAAAGATATTCTAGCAGGGAAAGATGTTACAAAACTAACTCAAGATGAACTTTCTTTCTCTTTACTTGCTATGTCTTATGATTCTTCTACTCAGACAAAAATAAAAAATGAATTAATGGTAAGGCAAGATTCCAGTAAATGTTGGCCAAAAGGCGCTTGCACAATAAGAGATACTGCAATTGCTCTTCTGGCACTTGACTCTATAGGCAAAGATACTAAGGACATACAAAATTGGCTTACTAATCAAACTATGAGCCCAACAGATTTAACTTGGTTTCTTCAAATTGATACTGATGCTACCACAAAAACAAAATGTACTATCACTGCTGATGGAAGTTCAAAAACTATCTATGTAAATGAAGATAAAACTCTATCTGGAACTCCTGGAAGTTGCTTTACAATAGCTAATAATGATTGGTGGTTGCAAATCAATCCAAAATGTTATGGAAAGGATATTCAAGTTCAATGCGACAATTCTTTTTTAATAGCTACTCATTTTAAGAGAAAACTTGAAGATGTTAACTGGATTCCAGCAACAACTCAAACTTCTTCACCTGGCGGAACAAGAAATATCAGCGTTAATTCTATCTGCTTTAAAAAATCTGGAAGTTGTAATTACGAAGGTAGCTTATGGGCTTCTCTAGCTTTAAACAAAAAAGACTCTTCAATAAGAGAAAAAGTTCTACCCTATCTTATGACTTCTGCCAGTGCAAATGAAAGATTACTTCCTTCTTCTTTCTTATATATGATTACTGGATATAATGATTATTTCCAAGAACTAACTAATCTTCAAAAGACACAAGGTTACTGGCAGGTTACTTCTGAACAATCAAGAAGATACTATGATACTGCTACTGCTTTACTCGCTTTAAATGAAAGAGCAGAACAAGCAGATACAGCAAAAGAATATTTAATTCAACCTGATGTTCAGGGTTCAGATGGCTGTTACAATAAAAATATTGCCGATGTAGCTTACATACTTTACGCATCTTCTCCAAAAACTCCTGTTTCAACAACTGATACTGTAAGAAGTCAATGCGCAGATTTTTCTACTCAATATGGTTATAGCTGTTCAACTTCCAGAGATTGTGAATCTCAGGGCGGAAAAGTTTTAACAAACTTTGATTGCTTCTCAGGATTTGTCTGTTGCAGCATTTCTACTACTCAAAAAGCCTGTCTGGATATGGGTGGAAAAAAATGTTCCTCTACTCAAGAATGTAGTTCTGGAGGATTTTCTCTAGCTTCAGATACAAGTTATTGTTGCTTATCTGGGGATTGTCAAGATAAATCTTCTGATACCCTGAATGAGTGTGAGCAGCAGGGTTCTGGCTATTTTTGTAGCTCTTCATGCGACTCTGCAAATATTCAAAACTTTGAATGTTCTAACTCTGGAGAATACTGCTGTTCTTCAAGTCAAGCAAAGAAAAGTCTTTGGTGGGTTTGGGTATTAATCTTACTAATTATTCTTTTAGCACTAGCCATAATCTTTAGAAATCAACTAAAAGTTTGGCTATTTAAAAGAGAGTCTGGATTTTCAAAATCTCCACTATCTCAAGAATCAAGACCTCCAATGCCACCTTCAAATCAGGGATTAATGTCTATGCCAAGAAGAATCTTGCCAAATCCCTCTTCAAGACCAATCTCTCCAATGCAGAGAAGACCTTTTCCAAAAGATAGAGAATTGGACGAAACTTTAAGGAAACTTAAGGATATGAGCAAATAATTTCTTTTTAATATATTATTCTAACTTACTTTTCCACCCTTTCTTTTAACTAGATAATCTAAAAACATGTTAGAATGAGTTCTAAAATCTTCAAAAGGTATTTCAAAAGTTACAGCATCAATAGAACTTGTTCCATCTAATAGCATTTCCATGCCCGCAAGTGCCAAGGGTTCCATTCCTCTCGCAATAGCTTTATCAAGATATACCCTTGAATCTCTTACTCCAGTAGACATCAGTTTTTTTTCTTCAGCTCCAGGAATCCAAATTTCTGTAACTGGTTTTCTTCCACGATAACCCATATCCATACAGTGTTCGCACTTTTTTGTAGGGTCTTTAGCTCTATAAAGCCTTATGCCTCCGCCAAGATGTTCTTCATCAACGCCTAACAGCTCTCTCATATCTTCAATGCCATTATAAGGAACTTTGCAGTTATCGCAGAGCTTTCTAACAAGTCTTTGAGCAACGATGCATCTTAAGAAATTTTGCAAGTCTGAATTTTCAACTCCCATCTCAAAAAGTCTTGAGAGTGTTCCAGTAGCATCATTAGTATGCAGAGTTGAAAAAACCAAGTGTCCGGTCTTAGACGCTTCCATTGCTATTTTAGCAGTTTCTCCATCTCTGATTTCTCCAACAAGAATAACATCAGGGTCTTGTCTTAAATATCTCCTAAGCATTTCTGGAAAGGTTAATCCTATTTCGGGTCTTATCTGGGTTTGATTTATACCTTTGAGAGGTATTTCTATAGGGTCTTCAACAGAACCAATATTAATATCCGGTTTATTTAATTCTTGGAGTGCAGAATATAGCGTGGTTGTTTTTCCAGAACCCGTAGGACCTGTAACTAAAATTAATCCATTAGGCAATTCAGTTTGCCTCTTTAATTGAGTGTAAACCTTTTCAGGATAACCCAGTTTAGCTAGATTAAAATCCCTATCTAACTTTAACATTCTAAGAACTGCCTTTTCTCCAAAGAGAACCGGTATTGTAGAAACTCTGATACTATATTCTTTTAAATATTTTTTAATTTCGTTGGCCATATCATCTTTTATAACGCTTTCGTCATCTGCTCTGTGCTCAAAAGTTATAACCCCATCTTGAGGGAGTCTTTTTTCTTCAATTCTTAATTTAGCAGAAGTCTTTACAGCATTAATTAAACTATTAAACACACTCATAGGAACTCTATATTCTGCTTCCTTTAACATTCCATCTACTCTGTATCTTATTCTACATCTTTCAGAATCAACTGGTTCTATATGCACATCTGTTGCCCCAAGTTTTCTGGCAGTTTTAAGAACTGCAAAATAAATTTTTCTGGCATTTTTTTCCTCATCAAAATTATTTAAAAATTGTCTTCTTTCATCAAATGCATTTGGGCCATAGGTTAAATCAAGAGCATCCATAAATACTTTTTCAGGCAAAAAGATTCCTGTAACCTGATCTAGTATCCATTTCTTATCCGCTTCTAATGCAAGCTCTTCAGGTTCTAACTCACTCTCTAAATTTTTGGGCAATTTAAGATAATTATTAAAACAAGGAAGTAAGGAGCTTTCTAGTGCATCATAAATATTAACTGCATTTGCTATCTCTCCAGCATTATGGGTTCTTATTCCCAAGGTTAGTCTTCTAATTGGTTGCTCTCCTGTCATCACATCTGCCTTTGTTCTTATTTCTTGAGCTAAAGGGATAATCCCATTTCTGTAAAATAAAGAATAATTATGTTCTTGAAATTCTGGATCGCTTGCTCCATTAGATTTTCTATCAAATTTAGTGAACTCAAGTCTATGGCCATGAAAAAATTGAATCATATTCTCCCAGCTTGCAAAGGGCGTGGCTTCTATAAGGGGAACTGAATTACCTAGATAGGGCTGAAGTTCTGCTTCTAATCTTCCTATGTCTTGTAGTTGTGCCGGACTTAATCCTTCTATAGAGCTTCGCCTTAAAGAATCATATTTTAACTGTACAGCATTAGGTTCTGTAGACTCAACCATTAATCTTTTATTGGGATTTTCTTTAAAAAGATGATTGTTTTAGGGTATATAGTTTAGACTTAACTAAGGCAAGATTTATTAATCTGCTATTTCTATAATTTTTATGAAAAATTGGTTGTTTTTATTTAGTTTTATTTTTATCTTTAGTCTTGCAACTATTTCTGCGGTAACTATTAACCTTGTTAAATCTGAATACTATTCTGGAGAAACTTTACAAGCAGAAATTTCTGGCGGATTTGTAGATTCTTTGTTAGATTCTAATATTGGCATTTACAAAGAAGGAGCAGTGCATAAATCTCCTACTGGAGATTCTGGAATAGTAAAGGATGAGACAAAATACTACTACTATGCTCTTCTACCTCAAGAACCTGGAAAATATTCCCTGAGAATTGAAAACACTAAACACTACGAAAATAATAATGCTACAACTGCAACAATTGAGAAAAACTTTACTATAACTGAAACAAATAGTTCCTATCTCTCTTTTAGCCCAGGTTATATTAAAACTACGACTGATTTTAAAATTATAGTTAAATCTTATAATGAAGAGCAAAATATTAAGGTAGAATTTCCACTAAAAGATTTTGAACAGAACTTTAGTCTTGGTTATGGATTTTCAAAAAATATTTATCTATCTATTTCCGGATTAACCGGAGTTTCAAGAGATAGCATTAAGATTAATTCATATACTCTTCCGGTTATAGTTGTAATGAATGATTCTTCTTCAACTAATGACTCTTCCATAATTGATAGATATAATCTAAGCGATATTATAGAAGTTGATCCTAGGGGATTGAATATACTTTTGCCAAAAAATAAAGAAAATATTTTTCCAATAGATATTAGAAATACTCGTCAAGAGTTCTATAATATAGAACTAACTACTTCAGATAAAGAACTAAAAATTGAACCTGAAGAGATAATTGGTTTTAATGGCACTCAAAGAATAAATCTTACAATCTCTTCTAATAGAAGTTTTAATGGTTACATAAAAATAAGTCACGGAGATAATTCCTTAAGGATTCCTATAAATCTCGAAGTCAGCGATAATGCTTCTGCTTTTAATTCTACTCCTGTCGAAGTCAATCCATCAAAAACTTGTTCAGATTTGGGAGGAAAGATTTGTAATTATGAATCTGGAGAAGAGTGCGATAAGATTACCTATGACGCCAATAATAAAGCTTGTTGTTTATCTGGGTGTATGGGTAAAAAAACTTCTTATGGTTGGTTATGGGGTTTGCTACTATTAATAGTTCTTGGAGTTGGAGTTTGGTATTTTTTAAAGAAAGCAAAAAAGAGTCCTGATGAAAAATCTACCCTAACTAAAAGAGTAGAAGATTACAAAAAAAGAATGGATTTAGATGAAAATTTAGAAGTAAGAAAGGGACTAGTTAAAGAATAATTATTTGTTCTTCTTTCCTTTTTTGCCCTTTCCTTTATTTTTTTCAGATTTTTGGCTTTTCTCTTGGGCTTGTTCTACAACTTTTAATTCATTGAGTGCAGGATTTGAATTGCCTTGAGAGTTTTGCATGCTTCTCAATTTGTCTGCAATTATCTTATTGTTCATTATAGCCGATTTAGCTATAGAATCATAGTGATGTAATCTTCTTATGATCTCATTAGCAATGCTATTAAACTCAATATTTTTTAGGCTTACTCTTTCAGGTTCTATAATTTCCACACTTGAAGGCATATAGGTAAAACATATGCCGAATAAATTTACGATATTATCACACTCAAATTCAATTTCTGCAAAAGAAGTAAATAATTCACTTTCGCTTTTTATTACATTGCCTTTCTCATCTTTTCTTTCATAAAGTTTTGCTTCATGGATATTGCTGTTAAGGACTTTTATTCCATTTTCCTTGCCAATAGTTTCAACCATTTTTTTTAGAGTTTCAACTAAATGTTCTTTAGGCCTTCCAAGTACTTCTAAAATTATTAAAGCTTTTATTTTTTTATCAAACATTTTTATTCTGATCTAAATTTAATATTAACACTATTGTTAAAATTATGCATAACATGCCAAAAGCATAAGGTGCATATTCTCTTATATACTCGTTTTTTGATTTATAAACTATACTATTCGCGGTTAGAGTTTTATTATTTTTGCTAGTTGATTTAGAATTCAATCTTATAACCTCTACATTAGAATTGGAGGTATGGTTCTGAAACGAAAGATTTTCTTCAGTTAATGTTAAGTTATTCAAGATAACTTCAATATCTTTAGTTATATCTGCTACAATTGAACTTGCCCCATAAATTCTTATCTTAGCACCTATCTTAAAATCTCCGGAAAGATTATCCTGCTTTAGCCTTAATTTAATGCTTTGTTGATCCTCTCCTTCTCCTTGAAGACAATCTTCAATATAATAGTTTCCAGATTGCCAAGCTCCTTCAGGTTCATTATATGTCTCAGAAACAATTGTTCCATCTTCATCTTCGATAAAGATTTTAACATCATAGTCTTCATTAGCAAGATTAAAAGCTTTAACCACAACTATAAATTCTTTATTTGAAACAATATCTTCATCATCCCAATCGAGTTTAAGATAGAGAGAATCGTTTTCAGAAGTGTTTGTATTGCTTGTTGAATTGTTGTTTGTTTGGTTAGAGGTATTATTAGAATTTTGAATCTGACAGTTATTAACTATTCCCCTGGTAGAATTTGTAAATATCCATTCCCCACTGCAATATTGCCAAGTCTGATTATTATTTAAGCTGTCGCTTATAATACTGGTATTAAAAATAAGATTATTCATCGAATCATAGATAAATAATTGTTCATTAGCATTGTTTAGACTTATTGTTAGGTTCTGTAGAATGTAGTAACCTTCAATATTCAAATTAAGAGTTTGATTCTTACCTGAGGCGTCAGAAATATACCAATTAGTTAAATCTGTCTGGGCAGAACTATAGAACTCCACCCACTCACTACAATCATTACAAGTATCATTTGGATTAAGCTCAATTTCACTTATAATAACTGAGGCTAAGCAAACATTTAAACTTCCAAGAAAAATAAATGCTAACAAAAAGGCAGACGAGCTCCTTTTCATCTAAATAATTAGATTCTAAGATTTATAGATTTTGCTCTTCAATATTATTTTCAGCTTGGTTAGTAAAGCCAAAAAACTGACCAAATCTTTTCCCAATAGTTTTTGCTTCTTCTAAAGTTATTGCCCAATTCTTTCCTGAATCTCTTAGTTGTTCTGGTTTAACAAATAACCACCCCTCACGATTAAATCTAAGAGCAACAACAGGGACTAATCCAAATATCTCAGAAAATATTACAAATTCTTCAATTTGCTTTTTAGTTATGTATTTTACAGGAGCCTTAGAAGACTTAGCTTCAATAGCATATTTTTGTTTTCCATCTTCACTTGCTTTCCCTGCTATAAGGTCACAAGCAGTATTTTCCATAACTCCTGAGCCTGCAACACGAACTGCTCTAAAATGATTTTGTATAAATAAATCATACAACTCTCTTTCAGCCTTTGACCCCTTTGCTTTGTTGCTCATAATTATAAAACTCTTTTCAGAGTTTTTATAGTTAACCTCTAATATCTAAGCTTTAACTCAAAAATTAAAACTTTCAGAAAGGCTAAAGGTCAAAAATCCAAAAACTTCAGTTTATAAGGGCTATTAATCAAAACTACATATAAAACACTCTTATGCACAATAAAAAATAGATTTGTCTATCCCCCGACCACCCGCCCCTGACCGAAAGGCTTAAATACTATAAGTATTCCATGTATACATATACAAAATGGCAGAAAAAGTTAAGGCAACAATAAAAACTGGTTCGGGAGTAGAGATAGTTATAGAAAGCGATAGGAGGACTGTTCAGGAAATTGTTTCAGAAATTCACAGAAGAGAAGAGTCAAGAGTCCGATTTAGAGAGGAATTTGAAAAGAGAAGAGAATTGGAAAGAAAGAGATTTATTGAACTAAGGCAAAAAAGAAATGAGCTCGTTCATGGAGAGAGTAAAAATCACGAAAAAGAAAGAAATAGGGCTAAAACAAAAATGGATGTTTTTGCAGATTTGATAAGGCAGGGCTTTTTTAACGAATCTAGAAATCTCGGAGAAGTACAGAAAGTTTTGGAAGAAAAAGGTTATCATTATCCTGTAACCTCTCTGTCTCCTACATTACTCCGACTTGTGAGAAAAGGAGAATTAAGGAGAACTAAACAAATAAAAGATGACAAGGAAATGTGGGTTTATAATTCAGGAGATGGAAAATGAACAAGGAGATAAAAAGCGAATTTAACAGGGTGTGGCAAGCAATTCGTAAGCTCGAAGGCAAACCTTCAGCTAAAAAACCAGTTAATGAAGGCAAGAAATCAAAAAGATCTATTACCAAACTGATATTGGAGTTAAAATCAGAGGGTTTCTTTAAGTCTCCTAAGACTTCTGAAGAAATACGGGCGGCTTTGGCAGCGAATGGGCATCATTATGCAGCACCAAGTTTGACTTGGTCATTGCAAGAACTGGTAAGAAAGAGAGAATTTGGAAGAATTCCTGAAGGGAAGGGCTGGAGGTATGCTGCAAGATAAGATGAAAATCGCAAAAACTGCTACAGAAGGGCTCATAATTTTATGGTCAGAAAAGTTTTTTGAGAAGTTTAGAAAGGTCTCTGATATCGTAGAAAATTTTTCAAAGAGACACCATCATTTCAGTGATGCTGAACTTGGAATGGCTCTAAAAAGAGCAAGCTATCTTACTCGAAAGGGCAAACGCGGGAG
Source organism: uncultured archaeon (assembly GCA_903866625.1). Classification (GTDB taxonomy): domain Archaea; phylum Nanobdellota; class Nanobdellia; order Pacearchaeales; family GW2011-AR1; genus CAIPOI01. Next base: position 50,601 of record CAIPOI010000002.1, read on the forward strand.
CTATGAGTATATTCAAAAGCATCCTTATGTAGAAGAGGAAAAAAATGTTAAAAGAAAATGAACTGAATAGCCTAATTAAGCTGTTAAAAGATCATGAAAGGAGAATATCTGTGCTTGAAGGAAAAAAGATTGGCAAATCAAAACCCTCTACTCACGAATGGTACAAGCCAGGAAGTACCATAGAAAAAATCGTATTGCTTATCCATGAAAAATTCTTTAATCAACCGAGAAGTATATCGGAGATTATAGAAAAACTTGCAACAAAGGATTATCATCTAGGAGCCTCAGACTTAACGCTTCCATTAAGAAAAATTGTAAGAAAGGGGATGCTGTCTAAAACGAAGAAAAATGCAGATGGTTCTTTATCTAAGAAATGGTTATACTTGAGGGTTTAGATATGGATTCAAAGAAAGATATTTTGGGGAAAGCAAAGGTGTTTTTAGATAAAAAAGGAAGCTTTGTTTATCGAGTATGTAAATTATTAGTTGATGGAGAATTCAATGAAGTTTTATCTTCAGCAGATTTAACCCATTTGCTGAACGAAGGCGCGGGTAAAAAAATTAAGCCAAATAATTTGACTGCTTTAATGGAGCCATTATTGCGCGAGGATGTAGTCAAGGTTAAAATCACTGGAAATGGGAGAAACAAGAAAAAATTTTGGTTTCCTGGTTGGTTAGATAAAAAACAACTAGAATGTTCACTCAAGTTAGACAAAGGGGCAATGTTCTTTAGTGGCAAGGGTTCCTGGACAGATCCAAACAAGAACTTTCCAAAGATTGTATCTCTCTTAGAGGGAGACTTGTGCGTGGTGGATCCCTATTACGGAAATGGCACTTTTTTTGCCTTAGAGAAATTTGGTAATAAAAGAAAAATTAGATTTTTAACTTGCAAATTAGGAGGGGAAGAACAAGATAATCCTACAAAATTTGATAATAACTTAAAGAGATTTAAAAAGGAATTCAAAAATATAGAACTTCGAGAGTATGAGAAATTTTATGAGTTACATGACAGGTATATAATCTCAGATAATGCTTTGGTCATCATAGGTTATGGAATCAAAGATTTAGCGGACAAAGAATCTTTTATAGTGTTCTTACCAAAAAATTTAGTTAAGGATTTTCTGCCTACATTAAAAAAGACTTTTGAAATGCGTTGGAGCAAATCTCGCAAGATTTAGCTTCTAATCCTTTTCACAAACAGAAACTAACTTCGCCTAATGAACATAACTAACCAAACCGCCTTCTTTTTAGAAAAAAGAAGCAAAAATTTCGAGCTGACCCCTAAAACCCCGACTATTATTCGAGCCCACCTGCGTCATAATAACTCATCGTTCGCAATATTCTTTGCTCACTCGCCCTATCAGGAGTATTCGCATCAGCTCTGATTTTCTCCAAAAATCGAGGATGCTCATCTCGATAGGGTCGGCTAAGCGGCTTAGTTTCAATATTTTTCTGCGGAAAAATACTCTTCGCTCGATTTAGATTTTAGTTATCCCTCCCCCACCCGAAGGGGCATTTACTCTTGTAAATTCTCGTCGATAAATTTCTTTAGTGTAATTAAGTCTTTCTTTTCTTTGTCGTAATTAAAGGCGATTATTCCAATAGATTGAGCACTCTTTACAGCATCTGGATTGTGCTCAAAGTAAATTACATCTTTCACACTCAAATTAAAATGCTTGAGCATAATTTCAAAGAATTTTGGGTTTGTTTTTTCTGGATTATGTTTTAAGGTAAATACTTCATAAGGCATTTTATCTAATCCAAAATTCTTCATTTGTTCGTCATCAGCGTTTGTTAGAATAATCTTTCGGTTAGGATATTTCTCAAGCATTTTATACATTTCTTGAAAGATGCCTTCGCTTTTAATTACAAAGGTATTAACTGCATCAACTAAAATGGTTTTCATAATTTTGAAATGCTGGAGAAGTTTATAAGTTTTCTGTAAATGCCCCTTCCCCCGCCCACGAAATTGCTAAAATCTAAATCTCGCTCGTCCTCTCAGCACTCAATTCTCCAGCTCTCAATTTACTCCCTAAGAAAAAATATCTACTCAATCAACATAAAGCTTATAAGTAAAAACCTGATGAATTCATAATGGCATTAGAATCACTATCCCAAGAACTATCTGAAACACAAAAAGTTTCTAATATTGAAAAAAAATATTCTAAAATAAAAAAATATATCGGAAGAGCTACCTCTATTGGAGCAGTTCTTATTGGATTAACTTTTGGAGGATTAGCTTGTCATAAATCTCAAGAATTAAACAATCTCCAAAAACCTGCTAAAGTTATAGAACTAGCTCAAACAAGAGCACATCTTAATGAGCTTTACCGAGCCTCAGAAACACTTGAAAAAACTGCTGAAAATTGTATTGGTTTGGATTTTCCTTTTAGATATGAAGATTTTAGACCCCAATTAGAAAGAGAAATAGATTATACTGAAGAAAGAATTAACAACTTAGCAAGACTTCCAGAAGTTAAGTCTTATCAGGCTAGAAAAAAAAGCTTAGAAGCAGAATATGCATCTATTTCTTTTACAGCAGGGGCAGGTTTAGGTATTCTTGGAGTAGGCTTCTTATTGAGCCTTTCTTTAACTAACTATCTTCAAAGAAAAGAACTCAAAAAAATTCCAAAAACTCTACAAATAAAAGATAAACCAAAAAAAGTAGTTCTTCCAGAAACGATTAGTCCTACCTAAAACTTGTCCTTATTTTCCATTTCTTTTTGCTCCAGCATCATTAAGACTAAACAACAGGTTTCTCTAGGGTGCTTTAATCCATATAACTCTAGAAGAGCAGCCCAACCCGATTTTATTCTTTGTTTTGGAACTTCAGGATACGCTTTACCATACTTAATAGCCATTTCTAAAAAATACTTTGAATGCCAAAAAGCTTCAAGCATGGGCCTGCAAATTTGAGCCCAATTTTGATTATCCTCGTTTTTATGCTCTCTACCAGTCATGCCTTCACTAATAATCTGCCGATAGTAAGGATCTGGAATTTTTTCTCCTTCTTGATGAGGCGATATTCTTTCTAAGGCACTATAAATTGTCTGAGTCAATCCTTGAATATAATAACCTTTTTTTGATTCATGATAAAATCTGTAAACTAAATCTTCTTCACCCCAAAGATTAGTTCTGGTTATTTGTTCAAGAATTCTTTCAAGATTAGGCATCTCTCTTTTAATATTTCCAAGAAGCACTACTTCTTTTTGCTCTATTTCTTCAAGTTTTTTTAAAACTTCTTCTTTTGTCCAAGGCTTTTTATTAGTCATCATATTTGGAAGTCGCTCAAATATAAATAATTGACTAATCTCTTCTAAAAGGTGAAAGTTGTGGTTGTAACTCTAAGGGCAGTTTTGGAAGAAGATGTTCTGGTAGAAGTTCTAAAAGTCCATAGTATTGTTCTAAGCACAAATATCCCCTTAAACAATTTCTTGAGTATGGTAGAAAAAACTCAGCACCACACTCACCACAAACATCCAATGGATTTTCTTCGGAAAAATTTCTTAGATCATAGTATTCACCACAACAATAACAAATAATAGTACTTACTTTCTTATTAGATTTAAATATCTCTTCCATAGAGCGTCTTTCTATGATTATTCTCTGCTCGCTTAACACCTTCTTTAATCATTTCTCTAACTTTTTTATCAAGCGCTTCAGCAACATCTTCAGATATATTTTGAACTTCTTTAGTTCCAGTTGCTTCTACAATTTCTCTAATCTTGCTTTTGATGATTATACACTCTTTGGTCATATTTATTTTTTCTGTCTCCTTTTTCTAATTAATTCTGATAGTATTATTAGGATTACCCATATTAAAAAGATTACTAATATGTATTTTGGACCCATTAGTGCTATTGCTTGAGCTCCTATAAAGAACACAAGTAATCCCCAAAAGGTTTCCCATATTAATATCCCTATTGCAGAATAAATCAAGAACTTTTTGATATTCATCTTTAATGTTCCGGCAGCAGTTGCCATTATAGAAGATAAGTTTGGTTCCCAATAGCTTAATAATATTGCTCTGAGTTCATTTGTCTTTAGTTTCTTCTGAGCATTTTTCAAAGATTTTTTTAAACCAAATTTAACAAAGAGTTTATGCCAACCATAATATCCAAGTAAATAATTAAGAGTATAAGAAATAAAAAATGCAATTGCAACAACAGAAACTACTTGTGTAACTCTTAGACCATTATTACCCGCAGATATAACTCCTAAAAATATAATTGTACTTCCAGGAAAATACTGTCCGAGTAGAAAAAAGCCTTCTATAAGTGCGCCTATGAAAACAACCAATAATCCATATCTGTTAAAAAAAGCCGTTACGAGATTGACAAATTCTGCATCTTCAGGCAAACCAAGTAATCTCCAGATTAAAACCATTAACAGATAGGCAATAATCAAACTTAGGGGAATATAAAGAAGTTTCAGGTATTCCTTTAGTTTCATAGAATTATTTTTTCTTCTTATCTTTTTTATCTTGCTTTTCTACTTTAGTTTCTTTCTTCTCAACCTTTTCTTCCTTAACTTCTTTCTTTATTTCCTGAGTTTCAGGTTTCATAAAAGGAAATAAAATAACATCTCTTATACTTTCTTGTCCAGTAAGCATAATTATCATTCTATCAATTCCTATTCCCAATCCGCCTGTTGGCGGCATTCCAACTTCAATAGCATTAACAAAGTCTTCATCATAAGGATTGGCTTCATCATCTCCTTGAGTTAACATACTTTGCTGATTCTCAAGTAACTTCTTTTGTTCAACAGGATCATTTAATTCAGAATAAGCATTAGCCATCTCTGCTCCAAGACAAAAAGGTTCAAATCTTTCTATTAATCTTTCATCTTTTCTATGAACTTTGCATAAAGGAGTTAATTCTCTAGGATGATCTGTAACAAAAGTAGGCTGAATTAATTCTTTTTCACAGAAGTGTTCAAAGATAGCTGCAATCAACCAGCCCCAACCCTTGTGCTTGTATTCGACTTTATTTTTTTCACAGAAGGTTAACAATTCTTTTTCAGCCATCTTTAGAACATCTATGCCTGCAAATTTTTTAATAGCCTCTGCCATAGTCATTCTTTTCCAAGGTTTTTTGAAATCTAATTCTTTACCTTGACAACTAATCTTTGTTGTTCCAAATACTTTTTTACACACATAAACATACAAATCTTCCATTAGTTCCATCATATCATTATAATCTGCATAAGCCCAGTATATTTCCATCATAGAGAACTCAGGATTATGCCATCTATCTATTCCTTCATTTCTAAAGTTTCTTGCTATAGTAAATACTTTTTCAAACCCACCAACAATAAGTCTCTTTAAATAAAGTTCTGGAGAAATCGCCATATACAACTTTATATCTAATGCATTCAGATGAGTCTCAAATGGTCTAGCTTCAGCCCCGCCATACACTGTCTGCATATAGGGAGTATCAACTTCATTAAATCCTCTTGATTTAAGAAATTCCCTAATAGCATCAATAATCTTTTCACGAGTTTCAAAAACTTTCTTAACCTCAGGATTCATAACTAGGTCAAGATATCTTTTTCTATATCTTTCTTCTTTATCAGTAATTCCATGCCATTTTTCAGGTAATGGTAAAATAGATTTGGTTAATATTTCAACATCTTTTACTAATATGCTTACTTCTCCTCTTCTTGTTTTGAAAACTGAGCCTTCAACACCTACAAAATCTCCAGCATCAATATATTTTTGAAAAGCTTCAAGTTTTTTTTCATTTGTTTCTCCTTTCTGAAGGACTATTTGTATTTTTCCAGAACCATCTTGAATATGGCTAAACACAAGATTACCCATGTCCCTTATAGTCATAACTCTTCCAGCAACACTAACTTTGTCTTTTGTTCGTTCATCATTTGCAAGTTTAGCATATTTTTCTTGCAACTCTTTAGAATTATTTTTCTTGTCAAATTTATAAGGATATGGATTTACTCCACTTTTCCTAAGTTCATTGATTTTTCTAAGCCTCTCTTGAACAATTTGATCTTCGCGACCCATAATCTAATGAGGAAGAAGGTGTTTAAAAATGTTTATTAGGCCTAGTTTTATAAATCGCACACACTTATTCTTTATTATGAGCTGGAAAGATTGGCCCAGATGGTTTAAGTGTCTTTTTGTGATTTATATTATTTTGATAGCCATCGGTGCTTTTTTGGTAATACAAGAGGGCTATATGTGCTATACTGGTGCTTGGAGATGTACAATGGGTTATGGTTCAGTATTGATTGTTCTTCCAGTTGAGGGCATATTTTCTCTTATTGTTTTGGTTAGCTTTATAATTTACAAGAGGATTAATAAGAATTCTCAAAAAGTAGAAATTAATTAATAATATTCGGGATGTTTGTTTTAAGAATAAGATGTTTAAAAACTTTGAGATTAAGAACTAAATATCCAATATTTTAAAATCATCAAAACCAATATGATTCATCTCTTGAGTATCTACGCCCTTAACTGTACTGTGCGGAGCTCCTTTCTTGCATATTGCCTGCATAGCATCAACATTTTCATCTTTGCCTTCAACAATAACTTCAACTTCTCCAGAATCAAGGTTTCTTACATGTCCTTTTAGAGAGAGTTTTTCAGCTTCTGCCTTGATATAATTTCTAAAATTAACTCCTTGAACAAGGCCGTTTATCTTTATCCTAACAGTCTTCATTGTATTTTTCTTATGCTTTTTGGGTTTAAAAGCTTTAGTTTTGCTTAACTATAAGCACTTCAGGTTTAGCAAGAATATCTGGATTTTTGAACTGTTTTGTGGATTTTGCTATTTCTATAATCTTGTTTTTTGATATCACCCCAAAGGGCTGCTCAAGATTTTCAATAGTTTTTGCATCTTTTTCATTTATCAGCATGGTTCTAAACAAAGGCGAACCATTTTTAAGTTTTGTAACAACTTCTTCACTAACTTCAAAACCATTCATAAAACTTAATATAACCTCTGCAGGTATTAAATATTTTTTTAGTTCTTTCTCATTTTTTTCTGCTACAAGTTTAGAAAGGTTTTCAATAGTAGTATACTCTTTATTATTTTCATTAAATATTCCTGCTTCTATTCTTCTAAGCTCAGTCATCTGAGCTCCAATTCCCAAACTTTCTCCCAAGTCATGAATTAATTTTCTAATATAGGTTCCAGCTTCAACTTTACTTAAAAATTCAGCTTCTTGCTTTTTTTCATCAAAATTAGTAAGTTTGAATTCAATAATCTCTCTTTCTCGAACAACTCTTTTAACACTAGACTTAACTGGCGGTAATTGATTAATCTTTCCAAGAAACTTTTTCATTTCCTGTTCAAGTTCTTCTCTTTTTATTTGCTTGTGAATCTTCATCTTTCCAATATAAGTTTTATTTTTATGCATAAAATATTCTTGAACTTTACAAGCATCACCCAAACATATTGGAAGTAAGCCCGTAACATTCGGATCAAGTGTACCAAAATGACCTGCTTTTTTTATTCCAAAACTTGAGAAAATTCCTCTAACTTTATTAACAACATCAAAACTCGTCCAATCTGATGGTTTATCTATTAGAACTATAGAGAAACTCACAAGTTCTTCTATGGGTTTTTCTTGTTTTATTTTTTCTAGGTTGAGCATGATAATTTAATTCAAATTTAGTTTTTATATTTATGTCCATAAATTAAAATCCAATTCTTTAGCTAGATTTATTATCTAGGACTAAAAACAGATCTCACCAAAAACTTAACTATAACTGCACATTCATAAGGTATTCTTACGAATCTTCTACTATTTTTTAGTTTTGAAATAAGCTCATTAACAACATAAACTTCGCCAATTCTAAATCCTGATGCTTTAGCAAGAGTTTCATCAAATTCTTTTGTATGTTCTGTTTCTCCTTCTGTTCGAATCGAACATCGTTCATAATGCCATCTATATTTTTCAGAAGATTTACAGGTATGACAAACAACATCAGACCTGCCTGCAACTATTTCTATTTGCTTACTTTGGTCTCCTTCTAATATATCTTGATATAAACTATACCAATAATTATCAGTTCCATCAAGAGCAGCATCTCTTAGATTCTTTAAATGATGCCCACGAATAGTTAATCTTTTATCCATATTATTCTAGAATTCTAAGGTGAACTCAGACCAACACCTTATTTATTAAATTTTACTTCTTCAAAGCTTTTCTCTGTATCTTTGGAGTTTCTTGACTAGTTTTTGAAGTATGTTTTTCTTGTTTAGCTGCTTGTTTTTCTATTGCTTGTTCAGCAACCTTGCTTGAAGCTTCTTTTTCTTTAGTATCTTTTGTTTCTTCTTTCTTTTCTTCAACTTTTTCAACTTTTGGAGTTTCTTTTTGTCTTACAAGTTTTTCAGCTTCTTTCTTAGCTTTTCTTGCTATTTCAAATTCAATATGTTTTGGTAATTCAACTAATCTTGCAACAACGATTCCATCATCATATTTTGTTGCTTTAACTTTTATTTTTGCTGGAGGTTTCCTCATACCTCTAAATCTGATCTCATTATTAAGAAGAACATCTACTCTAACTTTGCTCAAATCTCTATCATAAATTTTCATGTGCTGAACTAAGAATTCTTTTATAGCTTTTACAGCTCTCTTTCCACGTTTGTATTTTTGAGCTCTCAACCAAGAATCTCTAAGTGGAATAATATATTCTCTTTCAATTATGATTTTTCTTTCTTGTTCTGCCATTTTATGCTTTTTTTCCTTCTACTTTTAATATTAATCCATTAACAATCCTTATTAGTTGTTTTCCTAAACTTGTTCTTGTGTTTAAAATTGTTGCAGTTCTATCATCAGGACTCATTAAAACCATTGCTCCCCTTTTAGGGTGATTATATCCTTGTACATTTCCAGAGACAACTGGAACTGGCTCTAGAGTAGTATTTCTAAATATAAGACTAAGTGCATCATACACCTGTTCACTTAAATTATATGTTTTTGCCATGTTAATTATTAATCTCCAAACTGTCTCTTTCTCATTGTTGTAGGTTTAATATGAAGTTTTGTTCTTCTCCAGCTTCTCTTAACTCTTGTCATGTAGCTTGGATGTACTCTCTTGCCCTTTCCATATTTTTTTACAACAGTCCAAAATGGTGCCCATTTTGTTTGCCTTGCTTTTACAGCATATTTTCTCTTTCTTTGAGCTAATCTTCTTGATTTCTTTACCATTTTACTATTTTATTCCCTCCAAAAATTCTCTTCCTTTAACTGTTAATTTTCTTCCTAATCTCTTGCCATCTTTAGCATCTTTAACTTTTTCAAGAAATCCTGCTTTTTCAGCTTGTTGTAACATTGTTCTTATGATTTTTCCAGATGCCTTTGCAAACATTTCAGGTTTAGAACCCCTATTTTTTCTTGAACCATATTTTGTTCTTAGTCTTCCAACACCAACAACATGATGTATTGCAATCTGTCTTAGTATAGAAGCAATTCTTGCATGCCACCAGTCATTATTCTCCGGAGGTCTTGCTTTTGATAATCCGGTTTTAACATAGAAAGCCCATTCAGGCATTTTTATTTCTGAAATAGTTTTTAGCTTAGTAGCTAGTTTAGCATTGTATTCTTGTGCTGGAATTTCATATATAGCTTTCATGTTTGTTTTGTAAACTTATTAAGCCGTATCTTACGATACTAGATTGGTTCGTTTGAACCATCAAGCTTAAAATTTTGAGTTTTCAGGGGTTTATAAATATATTGTTATCTGAGTTTAAGAAATAAACTTTGGAGATATTTAGGAGGCATATGCCTCTATACAGAGTTGTTTTTCTAAATCCTTATCTTTTGGATTATGTCCATTAGCGCCCAACCAAGCTCTAACCCCGTATTTAATTCTAACAAGTTGATTAGCTCTCTCAAAAGAAAGTTTTCTTTTATTTAGTTCGTGGTTTATTTGGTCCAGAGCTAATTTAAATTGCCGCATAACTTCTGTATAGTCTTTATGACTTTTATGCTTTAGTTCTATAATTTCCCTTTGAAAGATTATATCTCCAACCTCTAATAATAATTCAATTTCATTATCCCTGGTTGGATTTTTATCATATACTTCTAATGCTTCAACAACTTCTGCATATTCTGTATCAACATTTTTTCCTCTTCGTTCATCAAAATATTGAGGTTCATACTTATTTGGACCCTGATAATTTTTACCAAGTGTTCTTACAAGAATTCCTTCACTACCATTTAAATCTCTTGGTGCCCTATGAGCGTATATGCTTGTTATTGTAGATTCTAAACTGCCAATTGATCTCTTTAGCTCTAATAATTCTTCTTGTTTTAAATTATTAATTGTTGTCATAGTGTTTTTGGTTAGTTAGGTTTATTTAAATTTTAATACTTTTAGTTATTTTAATCTCCATCTCTTTCACTCGCTCTAAATCTTGGAAAAATCTCCTTCTGAGGCCCCACTAGGGGAACATTAAAGCCCCAGCATTCCAATAGGGTATGAGCATAACTATTATATATCCATAAATTCTCAGGGATATTAAAATTTCCACCGCAACTTAAATTTATAGTTTTTGCCACAACTTCTTCAGCAATTTTCTTTATTCTCACTCTTTCAGTTAGAGAAAGCTCTCCACCAACTAAAAATTCTAACTGATATCTGGCTTCTTTTATTATTTTATCCCTGTCAGTAGGACAATATCTCCTTAGCCATATTATACCTGTCTTATCCTTCGATAAACAGCCACCCCCACTCGAGATTTGGTAAAGAACTCCTTTAAAAGAAATATACTTGAAAGTTTTATCTCCTACAGATTTAGCTCTTCCGTTCTTTTCTACAAGCACGCTTTCGTTTTCAGAGAAAAATTCAGGTAGAGTTCTAAGCCATTGTTTAACTAAATTACCTTCAACTTCTTTTATATCTTTATAGAACTTTTCATCAATTAATCTTGTTCTAGCTCTATCTTGAAACGCTAAACTAAATGTATAAACAGGGGTTCTTATTTCTTCTTCCATTTTATATTTTTAAGAACTCTCGTGTTCTCTTACGAACACCTCAACTAATTTATTAATTTTCTATTTAAAAATTTATTTATACTCCCCAAGTTGGCTCTTTTGCTCTCTTAATCTGGGCAATTTTTTGCAAAACATCGGTTTCTTCTTTGCTTAACAAATCTTTGTTCTTTTTAAATTCTCTAAACTGTCCTGAAGAAATATCGGAGTACAAATATTCTTTTTCCTTGAGTTGTCTCTCAAAATTAACTCCCGGCAGACTCATAGCAACTTCCATACCTGAAGTTGCTTCAGCAACACTTTCTTTTTCCATCTGAATATTTCTTACATCTGCGATTTCTACTCCACTATCGTCCATGAGGGTTACTCCTGGCTTCAAAATTCCTGCTTCAACCTTTACTCCAAAAACTGCAGGATTAGAATTTCTAAAAACATAGTGAGAAAGTATTTTTATCTTGCAAATAGTAGAAAGTTTCATCATCTTTTCTTTTTCTATCTCTTTTCTTCTATTCTCTCTATATTCTTCAACTTGTTCTATAAGCTTGTAGACTACTTCACCATCTATGATTTTTAAATTTTTAATATTCAATTCTTTAATTTCTTCTTCTCTGGAAACATTAAAACCGATAATAATTGCATCAAGAGGATTAGTCTCAAAATTCGTGTTTGCATGTATAACATCCCTTTTATCAATATTACCTATTCCTGCTTTGCTAATACTTATTCCTTTTTCTCTTAACAAAACTAACAACGCTTCTAAACTTCCAAGAGAATCTGCTTTTATAACTATCCCGCCAGAATCAGTTTTTATGCTTTCAGTTACTTGCTTTTTGAACTCTTTTATAATCTCTTCTTTATTATTTTTAAAGACCTGAAATGGCATTCCTGGAAGCACATCTTTTATCTCAGTTAACTGCAATCTTAATCCTGTTGAAGCATTTGCTTCTTTTACTGTTTTAAATTTATTAGATAAGGGTTGAATCTCTTCAAGTATTCTTATTTTTCCAAATACAGGCTCATCAAAACTAGCAATAGCTATCTCATCGTTGGCGTTTATCTGACCATCATATAGGATGGATTCTAAATAAACTTGATTTTTATCTTTTTTAATTTCAAGAACTACCCCCTTAGCATCTTTTCCAAGTTTTAATCTTTCTTTTAAGAACTTTTGGCTTAACCCACAAAGAGTTAATATTAATTCAGGTATTCCTTCTCCGCTTCTTGCAGAGCAGGGTACTAAAGCAAGATTTTTAGTAAAATCAGTTATTTCATAGTAGGGTAGAGCATTAAATCCGTGAGCATGTAGTGAGCCTTCTAAAGTTAATAATTTTTCCGTAAACTCATTTTGAGTGAGCATAGATTGTGCTTTTATATTCTCGAAAAGATTTTCTGATTGCTTTCTCCATCCTGCAATATTATCTACTTTATTTAATGCAACAATAAATGGAGTTTTATTCAATTTGAGAATACTTATTACTTCTGCAGTTTGAGGTTTAATTCCTTCATTGATATCTATAACTAATATTGCTAAATCTGCTAAAGCTCCGCCTCTTTTTCTTAAATTTGAAAAAGCTGCATGTCCAGGAGTATCAATAAAAAGAAAACCAGGAATATCAAGTTTTATGCCTTTTTGTTCTATTAAGGGGCATCTCTTAAGGAGTTTGTCTCTAGGAAATAAAGTGAAAGATATTTTTTGAGTTATTCCTCCTGCTTCTCCTTCTTGAACAGAAGTCTTTCTTATATTATCTAACAGAGAAGTTTTTCCATGATCTACATGTCCAGCTACAGTTACAATTGGTTGCCTTATATTAGATTTTTCATTAATTTCATCTGTTTTGGTTGTCATAAGAGAATCAGAATATTAGGGGTTAAAAGCTTTTAGTTTACTCCTTTAGATACTTTATCACAATCTTATTTAAAAATAATAAATCTAGAAGTTTAGTATGTTTTATCAATTAGATCCAAATAAGATTACACTTGATCCAAAATTTAGAGGTATGTGTAAACTACCCTTTTATGGTCATGCTTATGGTTGTCCCAACTTTGGTAAAAAACAGGGTTGCCCGCCACATAATTTTTTAGAAAAAGATATTTTAGATTTTAATAGAGATTTATTTTTAATCTATACTCGATTTGACTTAGCAGGTTTTGCATCAAGAATTGCAGAAAGACATCCAGATTGGGTTAAGCATCCAAGAATGCTTGTAAATCCAAGACAGTGGCAGCCTTCTGCAAGAAAACTTCATAGACAGGATATCTCTACCTTTAGACAGTACTATCCTGATATGTATGTTGATGAATCTCCAGAGTCTAAAGGAGTAAATGTAAGTGAGTTAATGAAACAAGTAGGCATAACTCTTAGTTGGGATTGGCCACCTAAAGAAATAGCTAATCTAAGTTGCAGAGATTTAAAAGATTCAAAAAAAGTTTATACTTATCGAGTTTCTCTGGCAGGTTATTTAATCGATTCCCACCATTAATACTCATTTCTAAATCAACAGGCTTAAATAGACATTTTTTATTATTTTTATATGCCTGCAAATACTATTAAAATTAAAATAAAAAAGCTTCATCCAGATGCAATACTTCCTAGCTATGCTCATCCGGGTGATGCTGGAATGGATATTTATTCTGTAGAAGACGTTATCATTCCACCTAAAGAAAGAAAAACGATTTCAACTGGAATTTCCATGGAGTACCCTGAAGGTTATTGTACTTTGTTATGGGATAAATCTGGATTAGCTTCAAAAAACGGATTAACAGTTTTAGCAGGTGCGATAGAATATACTTATCGTGGAGAATACAAAGTAGTTTTATTGAATACCTCTGACCAAGAGTATGTTGTAAAAAAAGGCGATAAAATTGCCCAAGTAATTGTTCTTCCTGTTATTACTGCCGAGACAGAAGAAGTTTCAGAACTATCTGATTCAGTTAGAGGTTCTGGAGGTTTTGGCTCAACCGGATTAGTAAAAAATTCAGCAAATTCCAAATAAACAACATGATAAAAGAAAAAAAACTTCAGGACTTAGAAAAAGAATATAATTTGGACTTAGAGAAAGCGGCAGCTACTATAAAAAAACAAAAACCAAAAAAAGTTTTACTTCAATTTCCAGACGGATTTAAGCCATACGCAACAGAAATTCAGAAAAAACTAGAAAAAATACTTGGAAAATCAAGTCCAGAATTTTATTTATGGTTTGATTCTTGTTTCGGCGCATGTGACATTCCTTTAGAAACAAAAAATCTTGAAATAGATTTAATTATTCAGTTTGGACATTCAAACTGGGATTATTCTGAAAAAAAAGATATAAAAGTTTTATAAGAAGTTCTCAGCCAGAGAATTTTTTGGATAGTAATCAACTTCTTTTTTCTTTGCGATTATCTTTTCGCTAAGTTTCCAAGTTTCTAGTGCTTGTTCAATTGTTGGAAATTCTTTTTTCTTGTTATTAAAAAAGCTCTGAAACAATTTTATATAAGAATTTTCCTCACCAAGATTATATCTTTCTCCATCAATTTCTATGAAACCAAGTTTTTTATCAAATGCTTTGCCAGTTATTAATTCTATTTTTTTGCCCTTATAGTCTAACTCTAATTTTACAAATGTTTCTGTTGAACTTTTCATCCCGAGCTCTTGCTCATATTCTTTATACTGCTTGAACTCTGCACTTTTAATTATAATCTCTTTGATATTAATCCGAGTAATCTTTAGTAGTAGATTTAATAGATGACTTTGAATCATATCTTTTAGAGCACCAATAGAATCATAATATCCTCTATTCTCCAGCCCAACTTTCTCAAGAGAAACTATTTTTATTCTACTAAAATTTTTGATTTGCGGAATATTATCCTTAAATAAATAGTGGTCTGCAAGAAATATATTTTCCTCAAGTTTCTCTCTATAAATAAACTTTTTTAATTTTTTTGCTTCTTTAAGACTTGATCCGAAGGGTTTTTCTATAAGTATTCTTATATTTGTATTATTTTCTACTTTAACTAATTCTTTTAACACTTTTAGAATCATATCCGGAGGTAAAGATAGATAAAAATAATTTTCTTCTTTTTCTTTTATATAGTTTTTTATCTCTTCATATAAATTATCAAAATCGACGTTGATATAGTGTAGTCTATTTGTAAATTGAATTTCACATTCAGGACAATAGCCCTTATGATATTCTTCTCGGCTTATATTTTTCCGGCCAATAGCATAAACTTCTAGTTTTGGAATATGATGCAGAGCAGGTAGAATTTTTCTTTTTACTAAATCTCCTGTAGAACCAAATATAAATAATCTCATTTCCAGTTCCTGATTTCTTCTTCAAACTTATCAGTCCATTTTTGTATTATTGAGATTACCATTTCTTTTATTTTAGTTTTATCATTAATACCATAATTAAATTGATAACCCCCACTACTCAAATTTATCTGAGACCTATTTATTATTTCTTTTTCATAAAGCTTTTTTAGGCATCTCTGTACTGTTGATAAATCTAATCCAAGACTCTCAGAAATTTCTTGACTAGAAAGCTTAGGTTTATCTGTTTTTATTAGGAAATCTAGGATTTTATATTCGCCCTTAGTCAAATTAAGGCTACATCTTATTATCTCTTCAATTTTAAAGTTCTTACATGCAAAGTCCATATTATTCCTCCATCTTTAGACTATCGTAAACCGCTCTGGTGGCTATAGCTCCATGACCTGCAGATACAACTGCCTGTTTAAATTCAAAATCAACAACATCTCCAGCAACAAAGAAACCCTTAACATTTGACTCTTGATTTTTATCTGCAACTATATAATTATTATTAGTATTTAGTTGAAGAGAATCAACAGCGCGAGGATTTGGATTCGACCCTATTTCTATGAATATTCCATCAACCTTTAATTCTTTTTTATTATTTAGAACAACAGAGTTAACTTTTTTTAAACCCTTTATCTCCATAACCTCTGTATCAAACATAATCTCTATGTTTTTGCTTTTTTTTACTGCTTCTACCCAAGCAGGTTCTGCTTTTGAAAATTCAGATTTTCTATATATTATATAAACTTTTTTTGACTTTTCTGCCAGAAGTATGGCTGCACTTAGGGCGCTATTTCCTCCACCAACAACTGCTACAACTTTATATCTAAAAAAAGGTCCATCACAAACCGCACAATAACTAACACCCTTGCCATAAAATTCTTTTTCCCCTTTTATATCTAGTTTTCTTCTTAGGTTTCCAGGGGCATAAATTACTTTTTTAGATGAATAACTATTATTTGAAGTTTTAATTATGAAACCTGCTTTATCTTTCTTTATTTCTAGAACTTCTTCAAGAGCTATTGGAACACCTAATTTTTCAACTTGTTCACGTACTTTTTTCATTAATTCAAAACCCGAGATTTCAAAATAAGATGGGAAATTACATACCTTATGAGCGGTAGCTGTTGTCCCACCCAGTTCTCTAGAGATAACTAGGGCCTTTATATTATACCTTGCCGCATATATGGCTGAAGTTAGACCTGCCATACCTCCACCAACAATAATCAAATCATAATCTTGCATTTTTCTAGACTCCTATTAAATCATTTCATTTATCTTTATTTTTAGGGCGTCTCTTGGCATGAAGCCGGTTATTCTATCTACTTCTTTTCCTTTTTCTGCAAGTACTAAAGCAGGTATTCCAGAGATTTCAAACTTCATTGCAAGATCCTGATTTTCGTCTACATTTACCTTGACAAATTTAAGTTTGCCTTCAAATTCTTTTGATAGTTGTTCGAAAACAGGACCCATCATTTGACAGGGACCACACCAATCTGCATAAAAGTCAATCAGCACTGGTGTTTTAGATTTTGCAACTTCTTTCTCAAAATTTTCATTATTTATATGTATCATTTTAGCCTCCACTTGTTTTAAGTACTGCTATAAAGAAGCAGTAATATATAAACCTTTTTATGAAATGATTTTTTGTCAAGTTTTCTGCAGTACTATCTTTTGGCTTAGTTAACTTTCAGAATATAAATCATTAAAAAGCTTTTTTATTGTTATTTTAGTATAAGAAGTGTAAAAATGGGAAATGGCATTGTTTAATTTATTTGAGCGAGAAAATATCTATTTTCCAGGTTGTTTTAGCGAAGCTTATCTTCCAAATTTAATAAAAAATTATGAAAGAGTACTAAAAAAATTAGGAATAGGTTTTAAGACAATTAGTAGCTCTTTTTGCTGTTCTGCAATAGTTGAAGAAGCTGGCTACGAAAAGCAAGCCAGAAAAATTGCAAAAAATAATTTTGAAATATTTAATGAAAAGGGAATCAAGAGAATAATAACATCTTGTCCCAATTGTTTTAGGATGTTTTCACAGAACTATAAAGAGATTATTCCTAACTGGGATATAAAAGTAGAGTTTATTCTTGAACCTATATTAGAAGCTATTAAACAAGGGAAAAGTAGAAAGGTAGATTATTTCGGAGAACCAATAGTTTATTATGATTCTTGCTATCTTGCTAGATATTCTAGATTGTTAAGTGTCCCACGGGAAATTCTGAAGTTGTTTGGTTTTAAGCTAATTGAATTGAGCAGTAATAATGAAGAAGTAAGTTGTTGTGGTAGTTGTGGCAATCTCCCCTTGATTGATAACGCTCTTTCAAATAAGATCGCAAGAAATTTCATAAAAAATCTCAGGCAGCAGGGAGTTAAAAAGATAGTTACTGCAGATAGTCAAGCATATCGACATCTTAAGCGTAATCTTGAGAAGGAAGAAAATATAGAAATCCTTGAATTTTCTGAAATTTTATGTGATGCTGTCGGAGTAAAAAAAGAAATAATTGAAGAAGAAAGTAAGGGGGAAGTAGCATGAAACTAACAAAAAATAAAATTATTTATGAAAAAAATTGGAAAAATGTGCCTTCAAAGTGTTTGGCTTTTGTTATCCCTGAAACAATCGAGGAAATACAAAAAGTTGTTCGGTCTAATGAGCTTATAACTATAAGGGGAAGTGGTACAAGCCTTACAGGGGGATGTACTGCTCATAATTCAGTGGTTATTGATATGTCTAAATTAAATAAGGTAATAGACATAAATCCTAATAAAAAAATAGTGGTTGTTGAAGCAGGAATTTTGGTTTCAGATCTTAATACTATCTTAGAAACCTCGGGTTTAGAATTTCCAATAGAGACAATTTTTTATGGTGTTGAAACTATTGGCGGAATGATTGCTAAAAATAGTTGTGGTAGTAGAGAGATAAAATACAATCGCATGATGAACTGGATAGATTCTTTAGAGATAGTTAATGCAAAAGGAGAACTATTAAAAATTTCTAAATCTGAAATGAGTGATTTTATAGGGTTAGAGGGCATAACAGGAGTGATAGTCAGGGCAAGTTTAAGATTAACAAATAAAAAGAAAAAAACTATTTCTATACTAAAATCTAATAATCTGGAAGATATTTTCAAAGCTAACTCTAGACTAAGGCTGAATCAAGATATAAGCTCCATAGAGTTATTAAATAAAGACATTTCTTATTTATTAGGATTAGAAAAAAAGTATCACTTATTCATAGAATATGAAAATAATGAAGGTTTATTTAAAGAGCAGGAATACGTTAAATTCTTTAAATTAAAAAATAAAGCATTTGAAAGAGTTCTTGGAGAAGGATTATTTTATATTGAATCAGTAAAAATATTTCAGGATAGCATAGAAGATTTTATTATATACTTGGAACAAAACAGTATACAATATTTTTCGCACTTTGCTTCCGGAGTATTTTATTTATGTTTTCATCCAACCCAAATAGACAAAAGGAATGATACGTTAAGGTTTGCTAAAAAAATAAATGGAAAGATTGCCTATAACTCTGGTTTTGGAATTACTAATAAGGAATTTTTAGAGTTTGGTGAAAAAGAAATTATAAAAAGAATAAAGAAAAGGAGGGATTCAGAATTTAAATTTAATAAGTATATTCTCCTAAACCCCTTAGATTTTTCTAAGGAAAAATCAAAAGATTTTGAGGAAGATGTAAATGAAGATCTAGAAAAACAAGGCAATGCTAAAGATAAAGAGGAAGAAGAAATTCAAACAACTTTGGATACGGATGAAAAACTAATAGAAACTTTTAATCTAAAGACACAAAAACAAAGAATAGAGTTAAGTGAAGAAGAAAAAGAAAAAGTAAAAAAATTGGCTGCCGGATTTTTTGCTGGAGGAAAAAAAGAAGAATAAAGAAAAAATGGTTCAAATAGAAGAAAAAAATACTAGAGAGGATATTATAGAGATAACTGAGAAGTGCATAAAATGTGGATTATGCAAGGAATTATGCCCTGTTTTTAAGGCACTAAGGGAAGAGCAGACTTCTCCAAGAGGACATTGCATCCTTCTTTCAAATAAGATATTTAGTGAGTTAGTTTATCAATGTACTCTATGCAAGGCCTGTGAGTTAAAATGCCCCCTTCATCTGGATATTTGCAGAGCAATTAAAAAAGCTCGAACAATTTTAGCAAATCGAGAAGAGGATAACCCTGAACTAAAAAAAGTTCTGAAGAAAATTGAAGATAAAGAGAATCCTTATTTGTAATTAAAGTTTTCCTATTAAAGATTCAAATGAAAATGGATTTTGAGAATCTTCATATATAACCCACTCTTCATGTGTTAATCTTTCAGAATAAGGCGGTAATTTCTGTCTAAATTGTGGAACTTTTATGAATCTAACTCCGAACTGCTGAGCAGAATCTTCATCTCTTCCAACAAAATTATCTCCAATAAAAACTGCTTCTGAAGTAGGAAGATTAGCTTCATAACAAATTTTACCTAAATTTTTTAAAGTTCTTGAAGATCTTATTAGACTATCTGCAAAGTAGTGCATATCAAAATCTCTATAGAGTCCAACACTTTCTAAATCTGCTCCAACTATTTCTTCAGGTCCATCACTACAAGTTACTTTTAACTTATCCTTGTAAAATTCTAATAATTCTCTTAGTCCCAGCCTTATAACTCCATCTGCATAATCTGCTTTTATGAGTGTTCCATAAACATCAAATATTATTAGTTTTACCATCATAATTTATCAGAACTCTTTTATTTATCTTAATTATTAGTAATCATCAACGCTACTATTAGCTTCTTTCTTGCTTGTTTTTGGAGCACTAGCTGCTTCAGCTGCAGCCGCATTAAGTTCGTCTAATGAAATTGAATTAACTAATTCTCTAAACTCTAAGAACTTTTCAGCAGGTATTCTTGTTCCAGATTTTGTAAATCCTTTATATCCCGAAGGAGATTCATTAACAAATTCTCTAATAGTTATTCCTGGTTTCCCGCCAAAACTATCCATTCTAACAACAATATCTGTACTAGAATTTTTCGCAATTTTTCCTATATCTTTTTCTACCATGTTTGTTTGTAGCAACAAACGAACAGACAGAAATTTCTAATTTCTGTATTTCAAAAATCTTCTAAGTTGAACCTGAAGGGCACTTTTAGATTTTTGAATCGCTTGTTTGTAATATTCGGAGTTTTTGTTTCTATTTAAGCTTTGTTGTTTCAGATTATTAAGATAACCTTTTAGTTAGCTCTCTTAAAATTGGAATTATTCCCCTTTCATTAGTTTTCAACACTCGAGTTTCTATCTCATGTAAATCAAAAATGGGTTCAACTACTATTACTCTTTTATCTTTATCATTTAAATTATAATTTTGTTGAGTCCTGTTAAATTTTAGTGTAGCATGATGAGCCCTGGCATATTCTTCATCATCAACCATATATCCTATTCCTGCAAAAGATTCAACTTCAAAGCCAAGAAGAATAGCGTCTAATCCTGCTAAAGACTCAGTTTTTCCAAAAAAACAAACAGGATGATAAGCTACGCCCCCGATTTTTGCTCTTTCTTCTTCAGTATATCTGCACATCACGATTTGTTCAGGTATGAATACCGGTAATATTTCTGTTTCATTCTTCATATTGTTTCTAAAAAATTCCTACTTTTAAACTTAATTATACAGAAAAATATTTTATCACAACCTTAAATTTCCATCTTGCCAATCTTTTATAATAACATAACTCGTTCTATTTTCATCAGCTACTCCACCTTTCCTTAAATGTTTCATTCCAAGGGAAAGTTCAGTTAGTATTTCTAAGGCATTTTTATCATATTCGCTTTTTTGCTCTTTTAAATTATAAAATTCAAATATTTTTGAAACATTATTTTTAACCATAAAACTTTCAATAATTTTTATAGCAACAACTTGAGGGTCATGTATTTTTTCTAAACTTTTTGCTGCAATCATCGCAAGTTTTGATTCTTCTTCATATTCTAGAGGTATTACTCCGGGAGTATCTATAAGTTTTATTTCATTATTTGCTTTTATCCAATGAATTCCGTGGGTTGTTCCAGCTTTTTTTGAAACAGCTACTTTTTTCTTGAAAGACAGAGCATTAATTATGCTTGATTTTCCAACATTAGGGTAACCTACAATTCCAACTACAATATCTCCTTTTGCTTCTCTGTATGGCTTTTTTATAATTGGTTGATTATAGAAATCCGGTCTTTTTCCATACTTTGCAAAAACTTGTCTAATTTTAGCAAGTAAAGTTTTAACTGTTCTTGTTTGCCTGTTTGAAATATAAACAATTTCTGTTTTTCTTTCTTTATCATCAAATTCTTTAGTGAGCTCTGCAACATTAACCTCTAAATCTTTTCTAGATATCAAATCTGCTTTATTCATAACAATTATAACCGGCCTTCCAAGCTTAACAAGTAATTCTTCTACTTGTTTATTTCTTGACAGCTGAGGAAATCTTGCATCTATAACTTCCAGTATAATATCTGATTCTCTAACAATTTGTTCTATTAAGTCCCAATAGCGTTCCATAAGAATAAGAGGAATTTAGGGTTTTTAAGGTGATTTATCAGAATCTTCAGAACTTTCTTCAGCTACTTCGAGAGAATTACCAAGATTATTACCAAACTCGCTTATTTTTTCTAAGATTTTATCTATGCTTTTTTTATTAGAGTTTTGTTTATCTGAAACCTTCATATTAATTTATTCTCTTCTCAACAAATAACCTCTGCAATTTTCACTCTGGCACTCGCATTTTATTCGGATAGCATCAGGGCCTTCTGTTCGGTTATAATCAACAGTTATCTCTTCTCCAGCCAGGATGGGTCTAAGTGAAAAAAGACAAGGTGTTGAAGAAGCATCAATAAGTGTTGATAGCTCTGAATTAGGATTGCAAGAATGATTAACATAATTTAATACTTCTTCATCAGAGACCCATAAATTTGTAGCAATTCTAGCACATCTCGGTAGTGGTTTATTAAAGACTTTGCTAAGTGGAATTTCATAAAAAGTTTCTCTATCCGAGATTTGTCTTTCTGTAAATATTCCTGTTCCGTGTATTCTACTTGGTTTTTTTACTAGATGATTCATTTTATCCTCCAAACTTTGGACCAAAATCCCGCAGCCAAGCTTCTGATCTAAACTGTCCAAGCCCATTAAGAATTCCAGTAATTTTTTGCACGAGAGTTGTACTTTTCTTTCTCTTTTCTATCTCAGTAAGTAATGTTTGTCTTACATATTCGACTTCTTGAGGGCCAATTTGTCTTCCAAAATGTATTCCATCCATAAGAAGGAGAAAATAACCTTCATGAGCTACTTCTTTAGGTGCGGCAAATTTCTTAGGATAAGATTCATGTAGGGCTTGTTCTAGTCCAATCTGATAATTCTCTAGTGCGTGAATTCTATATTGTCCGCCATAGCCTCTTAAATCATTATCAAGATGTTTGAGATGCTCTCTTACATAAGGGGGTAAATAATGTTTTGTCATTTTGTTACTTTAAACCCCTGGAAGATATCGTGTTCTCTATAATTTCTCCAGTAATCTAGAGGTAGTGTTAATAATCCCTCTGTAGAGACCACATTTCGACAGCTATACCATTCAATTTTTTTAAATCCGGCTCTTGCAGCGGCTTCTTGATAACTGCTTTTAGGCCAATCATTTATTTCTGCACTAAACTGTTGTTCTCCAACAGTTCTTGTAAATCTAAATCTCGGAATATTTGGAGATTCGGGTAAGGATTCAATTCTTTCGTAAACTCTATCGCTATTTGCTCTTCCACCATTAAATCCTTGCTCAACAAGATGGTTTTGAAAACCTATGAAATCAGCATTTTTTAATAGATGCGGATAAACTCTTGAAAACACTTCGTTCATTTGTTTCTGACTTCTTATATAGTTAAGCATAAGAATAGAAACCGCATGATCAAATGTAGGTCTTAATTCAGGTAATTTTTCTGCATCCAAACAATAATAGTCTATGCCTTGTTTTCTTTTCGTTTCTTCCGCATTTGCTAAGTCTATCATTTTTTGTGAGCTATCTATTCCTAAAATGCAGGCACCCATTTCTGCCAGTATTCTGCTGGTATAACCATATCCACAACCAATATCAAGAATATGTTTGTTCTTTATGTTTCCAAGAAGCATAAGGAGTGTTGGAGTAATAGAATATCTTTTTACATAATGTGTTTCATCTGCTTCTTGATATTTTTTAGCAAGTGCGTCGAATTGTGGATCTGTCATTTTCTCTCTCCAATTAATTGTTTTCTTTTTGCTTCAAGATGTTCAATCTCTATTCTTATAAAATTTCTAACACCAAATATAAGTAAAAATGAAAATACAAGCCCAATTTCCATACCAACAACAAGATTTTTGAAAGTATATCCAATCAAGGCACCAGCAACAACAAAATTTATAACTAACTTAGAGATTTCTATATTTCTCAGTTTATGAAGCGGATTCTTAAATAATTTTACTAAATTATCTATAAGAATGAACACGCCCAGAGCTGCAGCTATACTTCTTACTATAGAAACATCTAATTGCTCTTCTTGAAGTGCACTTTCTGCAGCAAATTTTGCAGTCTCTAATCTATTTATGGGTTCTTCTAAAGTGCTTGGCATAATGGTTTCAGAATTATTTATAAGTCCCTGCTCGGCTTTCATTAAAGTTAAATCATTCATCTTAACTCCTCCACAAATCCTTCAGGATTTGCTTCTTCAAGAATATCTATTTGTATTCTTACAAGCATGGAAGGTTTAACATGCTCGGAAAGTATGCTTGGAATAACAATCACCGATTGCTTGCCGTGCTTGGCAATTCTTTTTGTTATTGTGAATGTTTGTTTTTTCATCGTCTCTTAGAAGCTATAGCCCAAGCTAATTCCTCCCCAGTTTAGATTTTCAATTTTACTTGAAACTCCTCTTTGAGCATTGAAGAAAGCATGGGCATTGAAATTCTTGTAAGAAACTCCGAGTTTTATTCCGGGAGTTAGATGTGCTAGACCATAAGTACCATAGTAATTATTATTCACAGAGCTCGATAGTGAAGGAGTTAAATTCACTTTAACCTTGCTATCTACTACTGGAATTGTTTTAGAAACACTTGCACAAAATCTATCTCCATTTTCAGTTAACTCCGTTTTGTTTAAATGATTCCAAAATACTTTTGCGTCAAATTTTCCAGAATAACTTAATGTCAGTCCTTCAACAGAATCATGATCTCCAAATCTCTCGTTAGGGTAGTCCCAATATTGAGCTGTTGCAGAAGCAGTTAAATTACTAGTTAATGGAACAGAGTAAGTTAAACAATAATCTCTTTCACTTATACTTCTCTCTGAAGTAAATTGATTCTGCCATACTCCTAATTCAAGTCCTTTTACCGGATTTATACTCATCCAATCTTGTCTGCATGTTTCATTTATCGCTGGTCCAGCAGGCGAAACAAAAGCAGATACTAATGAGCTTTGTACATAAGGTTTTGGAAGTTCAAATGCTTGAGATTTTTGGAAAGGCATTAAAGCACTAGCTCCAACTAATATTCCAGCAAGAATAGATTTTAGAGAGCTCATTTTTTACCTCCAAAACTATAGGTATAAGCAAAATATCCTGCATAATCAGGTTTTGTATTTTCACTGAAACTTGCTTGAGTCCAGATTCTAAAGTTTTTACCTAGATAAGAACTTAAACCAACTCTGAATCCATCATTATTGTTAGAAAGATTTCTATTAACTTCTTGAACTAACATAACATTTTGAACGGGTCCATAAGAACCAATATTTTCTGCAAATCTAGCATATGATTGATTATTTCTGCTTACACTAATGTCTCCACCAACATCTCCAAACTTTTCTCCGCATTGACTTTCAGCAGTCAAATAACTAAATTGACCAACTCCCCATGGCTGAGTTGGATCTGCCCAATATCCAGGTTCAGTTAATTCAGTATTGTTTGCAAAATCTGCTTCTATAGATCTGTTTATACAGAACATACTATTTCTTCCAAATCTAATTCTTGCTTCTCTACAATTAACTTGAGCTTTATCTCCAACCTTAACGTGTCCGTTTATTCTATAGTCCGGATTAATTCTTGTACTATACGCAAGTTCAGCTACTCTTTCTTTTCCTTTATTCTGACCAAAACCAATTTCTGCTCTAGTATCTTTATCTAATTGATAAAAATTAACCGATCTCCAAGTACCAAGATCATTAAATGAGATTTGATTCTGTAATTCTTTAGTTGGTTTTATAGCTAAACGGGCATTAACAGAGTCAACTAAATTTGATTTTTGAAAAGAATCATAAGCTACATCAAACCAGCCATGTTCATTTTCCAATCCTCCAAGAATTCTATAAGAATCTGTATTAGAATTCTCCCCTTCTCTTTGAACTAAACTAAGTTTAGCACTTCTATTATCTAGCGTAAGACCATAGATATTTTTATCTCCTCTTGTTTCAACTACGGCCCTACTGTCTCCATATCTGTATAGTGTTTCAGTTATGGGTCTTACAGAATTTTCGACTACTACTCTTTCATCAAGTGTAGGTTTAAATGGTTGGTAGATATGCTCACCAGCAAAGCCAGGTATAACTGAGATTACTAGAGCAAGTGCTCCGGCTGTTAAGCTTCTAAATTTATTCTTTATTGTTTTTGTTTGCATTTTGTTTCTCCTATTATCTCAAGAATTCGCAGTCTTGAGGCGCTGCTGCACCTCTTCCTTTTTTACTTTTTGTTATCGACTTGTGAGTTTTTTGCTCAGTCTAAGTCTATAATCTATACATAAATAACACATATTTGAAAGGTTTAAACTTTATTATTAAAGTATATATAGTAGTATAAATGTATATACTCAATCAAAAGGTTTATATATGGGTGATACATGGGGAGTGTATGATAAATGCAATAGTAGACCAAAGAAGATTTGCGATAGTAAAAGCAAAAGAAAAAGCTGAGGCTTGGGCTTGCATCGATGATGGACGAGAAATAACTCTAATTGTTGAAGAATCTAAAATAAATAATATAAAACCTATAAAAAAAGAGAAAGATTTTAGATTAATCACTTTTGATGCAAACCTAGATTTTTCACTAACCGGTTTTATTTCGAATATTTCTAATAAATTAGCAGAAGCTAAAATTCCTATCTTTGTAATTTCTGCATTTTCTACAGATCATATTTTAGTTAAAGAGCAATATTTGAAGAATACAACTAAGCAATTAGAAGCACTATACTTCAAGGTAATATGAAACGAAAACTTGTAAAACAGGGTGCAGCAACTATGATGATTAGTTTGCCAACTAAATGGATTAAAGAAAATAGTCTTAACAAAGGAGACGAAGTTGATGTAATTGAATCAGAAAAAGATCTTATTATTTCTCGCGAATCTAAAGAAATAAAAAAAGAAACAGAGATAACTATAACTGTTCCTCTTCAAACAGCAGTCCAAGTTATGATTACTAATGCTTATAGAGCAGATTATCATAAAGTAAAGGTAAACTTTAAGGATAAGAGAATTTATCCAATGATCAAACAGTTAGTTGATGATCAATTATTGGGTTATGAAATAATAAAGAAAGAAGAAAACTATTGTATCATAGAAAACATAGCTTCTTTGACAGAAACGCAATTTGATAATATCTTTTCAAAGCTTCTTATGAATGTTGAAGAAACTTTTGATTATGCAGAACAATTATTTAATGGTGAACGAGTAAATTTTGAAACAACTCAGAATAAAACTAAAGAGTTTGATAATCTTTGCAGAAGATTGATTTTTAGAGAGAGAATGTCTAAGTCTGAATTAAGGGTAGATTTTCATTCTGAACTTATGCATGCTCAAAGAGAGATTTATTTGTTATTAACCTATCTAAGCAAAAATAAATTTAAAACTGATAAGACTGAATTAGATTTACTAAGAGAATGCAGAAAAGCTTTTGAAATGCTAAAAGAAGCTTATTACACAAAAAGTATTTCTACAATAGAAAAATTAATAGAATTTGAACATGAAGAATACAAAAAAGCTTACAAAGATTTAGAAAAAAGTAATCCAATTATTATTCATCATTTAATGAATGCTTTAAGAGGATTTTATTTGTGTGCTTCGCCTTTAGCAGGTATACTCATCTGAGATTTTACTTGGATATTCTGATATCTCTCAAAATGAGTTTCTCCACTATCATCTGTAGCTAACCAAAAAGCAACCGCTCTATCAATTATTTCTCTTTTCTCTGCAGGTATAAATGTATTATATCCCGGAATACATTTTGTTATTTTATCATTCTTATTAATAAGTCCAGTTCCGTTTACTTGGATTTGTTTAGGATAATAACTAAAATCTTGTGCTCTTAATGAACCAATTATCTCTGAAGGTGAAACCAAACCCCCATTTAGGCATCTATTTTCTTGAAGTTGTTCAAAACTATATCTTTCTTGAGCTTTTGCTATGGCTGTTCTTATCTCGCTCGGACTGCATAAAACTCTTGCATAAACTTCTTCTAGAGAATCTCCAAATCTGTAATTGCCTTGGATATACTTAGCAGTGTGAATCCATTTTCTCCATCCTTGAAGATTTAAATCATTAGTTGAAGCTACCCCTCTTTCTCTTGTAGATTCTATTATAAAGTTTTTAGGAGTAAATGAACTAGTTCTCTCTTCATCAAAGTCCACTTTATCTTTTGATAATGCCATACTCCTTATCATTGATAATGTAAGTCTTTTATCTAATCCGGGATGTATTCTAAAGAATCCATCAAAATCTTTCATATCCTGACTTTCTAAAATTTCTTTGCTTTCTAAACCTTGCTTATAGTACTTAGCAAACATATCTGGCCCATAAGCAACTTCATAATTGATTGTAGCCGCTTTTCCAGGAGAATCAGCCATTAATCCCGTTCTTGTCTGGCATCTTAGAACATCACTCAAGGTTGGAATCCTCTCATTATTCTGACTTGAACTAAATGCTCCGGCAGATATTCCCCAAGAAGCAGCAAATCCAAGACATAAAAGAGAGCCACCCAAGGCAGCATATTTTTTTACTGCGTCTACTACTTCTTCTCTAGTAGTTCTTGTAGCATCTTTAAATCTTAATTCTGCTTGATAGACACTGGTTATTGGTCTTTTTGGTTTTGTAGATAACATATCGTATAAGAAGCTCCTAATATATCTTGGAGCTCGCTCTAACCTTTCTTTTAATTCTGTTTCATGTTCTTCTAAAGAAATAGATTCTAAGTCCCTATCTCCTTCCCTTAATTTAACTATAAACTCTGCGCCGCCAATAGATAATTTTCTTCCATTCTTATCTTCAACTAAACTATAATCAAATAATTTTCTCCCAGTTACTATTTCATATAATACTGCGCCAATTGCATAAATTTCTTCTCTTTCTGTATATTTACTCGGAATTCCTGTTGCACAAGCGTTTAACAGTACAGGATGAGTAGCAGAAGTAGAACCTCTTGTTGGAACTGCTTCAGATTCTATTTCCATTTTCATTGCAGCATTTTGCAAATCAGTCACTATAACTCCTTCCCTTCTCCGAGGTACAATCATATTTTCAGCACTGATATCTCTATGTAAAATACCATTATCATGCAAATATGCAAATGCTTCTAATATTGGAGTAAAAAATCTCTTTAGAGCTTTTCTTTCCCTTACCCTATTTGCATCCCTAATATACCCTCTAACAGTTTGTCCTTCAATATAATCTTCAGCATTAACAGTTCTACCATCAGGTAACTGAAAACTATCTGCAGTTCTAACAATATAAGGATGACTTAGTTTTCCAGAGATAATTGCCTCTTGCAAATCAATATTTCTTCTACTTCTATTAATCTTAGCATTTACAGAGCTTACAATGGAATTTGGTTCAGGTACTTTTACTACAACGTCTCTTTGTAGATTACCATTAGAATGTACTGCTTTGTAGACTACCCTATTACTTCCTTCATTATACCACAGACCTCTGTTTAGCGGTCTACCGATAAGAGTATATCCTCTTTGAGTAATCGCTTCTAAATCATTTTTGCTTAGTCCTGGAAATTCTGTCTTAGGATCTTGATTTACTATTCTCTCTGCTTGAGTTAGTAATTCTTGAGTATCAGTCATTCTTGCTTGATCGGGTTTTTGTTCTAAAGTTTTAGTTTGCATTTTTCTCCTCCGCACCCAAGATATCTATATTTAGTTGAACAATTGTTCCTGGTTTTAACTGCGATTCAAGAATTCTAGGAATAACTATTACTGCTTGTGAGCCATGCTTTGCTATCTTCTTTGTAATAATGAATTTTTTTGTTGGGTTTTGGTTTTCCATGTTATTTTGTTACTACTTTTTAGTCATATATTATACATAAATTATGTATAAATCCTTTATAAACCTTGTGGTTTTGTCTTAATTATAAAGTGACACCTATTATCCAAAACACATTATACCAAAACTTTAAATACTCCGATTTTGGTTTTATATAATAAGAAGTAGTTGAGACAATGTTGAGTTGAGTAAAACGAATTCTTATAGAAATAAACAACATTGGAGGAAAAAATTTAAGAATGGCATACGGTAATTTTCGAGGCAATTCTGGTGGATTCGGCGGCGGTAGAAGGCCTGGCGGATTCAGAAGAAGCTTCGGACCACGTGAAATGACTAAAATCAAGTGTTCACAATGTGGTAAAGAAGACGAAGTCCCTTTCAAGCCTAGAGATGGAAGCACAGTTCTTTGTAAAGAATGTTACTTCAAATCAAAAGGAATTGAACCAAGAAACAATAGTTTCAAAAAGGACAAAGAACAGAAAGAAGTAGCTGAATCTGCTGAAAATGCAGAAGAAGCTGAAGAAGAAAATTCTGAAGACTTCTAAAAGTTCAAACAATTTAATAAAATTATTTTTATTATTTTTTCTTTATTTTTTTATTTTTCTTTTTTTCTGTCTCTCTTTCTTTTCTATACTTTCCTCTTCAACATCTAACCAGCGATTTATTGCCTTTTGAATAAAATTAAAAATTATAAATACTAGTATCAAAATGGTTATAGCAATCTGCAAATTTTCAACTGCCTTATACACCCAATTAAACCCAACTGCAGCAAGATAGCCTATCCCACCCATAAATATAACCCATAGTATAGTAGCAAAACAATTATAATACAAAAATCTACCAAAACCAATTTTCTTTTTAGATAAATAAAGAGTAGTTATAACTCTTGTTCCATACAAAAATTTTACAATACATAATAAAATAAAACTACTTCCCCCAAAAACTTTTTCCATTAATTTCTCAACATGCCTATATCCATGGTTAAATTTTTCATTTTTAAATGTAGCTAGAAATCTTACTCCAAGGCCATACCATATAGCATCTCCAATCATTGTTCCAAAGTATGCTGCACTAAAAATTATCCAAAGAGGAATATGAAAGTGTACGGAGAGTATAACTAATGCAACTAAAGAAGCATCTCCCCATAAGGCGGTAGCAATCATTGAGGTTATATAAAAAAGAATATAGTTATTTACAAACAACAATCCAAAACTTTCAAAGTTTATCATCGGTTTTATTAATTTTAATAATTATCGGCTTTTAACTCATAAAATGCTTGAGGATGAGAGCAAGTAGGACATATTGCAGGAGCATCCTTACCCTCATGAACGTGCCCACAATTTCTACAAACCCATCTTACATTTTCTTTCTTCTTAAAAACTTCTTTCTTTTTTACGTTTTCTAAAAGTTTTCTAAATCTTTTTTCATGTTCAACTTCAACTTTTGCGACATTCTTAAAAGCATTAGCAACTGCTATAAATCCCTCTTCTCTTGCAATCTTTTCAAATTCAGGATAAATAGTTCCCCACTCCATCTTCTCGCCTTCAGCAGAAGCTAAAAGATTTTCAGCGGTGGTTCCAATCTTTCCAGCAGGATAACTTGCTTCAATAGTTACGTCTCCGCCTTCTAAAAACTTAAAGAAGATTTTTGCATGTTCTTTTTCATTATTAGCAGTTTCTTCAAAGAAAGCAGAAATCTGTTCAAATCCTTCTTTTCTCGCTACACTTGCAAAATAAGTGTATCTATTTCTTGCTTGGCTTTCGCCAGCAAACGCCTTCAAAAGATTTTTTTCAGTCTCACTTCCTTTTATACTCTTCATTATTTTATATCGGCTTTTGGGTTTATAAGGGTTTTGAAAATTAAAGAATTATGTTTGCTTAATAGATGCTACACTTACTTTCTTTTATGAATCTATCAGCTCTTTTTTGAGCAGCAACTAACTCTCTTCCAAAAAAAGTTCTAATCTCTTCAGGAGTTTTCAATTGTGCTCTTTCTTCTTGACTATATTTTAGTTTGCTAAAACGATTATAAGAAAGCATTTCTTCGTACATACTTCCATTTTTAATATCAACTTGCCTAGCTAACAAATCCAAGAGAATTCTTGTTGGTGGGGGAGAAACAGCATAAACTTCTTCTAAGCTTAAACCGGCATGCATAAGTCCACTAATATATCTTCTAAGCATAAAAGTCCTTTCATTTTGCGTATAGTGCATAAGTCTATCATGCTCTTCTGCAGTTTTGATTAAAACTTTTGCTCCAGCTTTTTCAAAAGCACCAATAACTGCTTTACATTTTTCTCCAGATTTTTCTGTGGGGCAATATACTACTGTCTCATTGTAGATACTTTCTCTTTCTCCATATAATGGATGTAAACTGCCAACTTCTGCATTTTTTGGAGCATAGTGTTTCATTAAATCTAAAAAAGGAATTTTTACTCCAGTAAAATCCATAACTGCTTCAGAAACAGGAGCTACTCTTTCTATTATCTGTTGTGTAGCTGAAATAGGAACAGTGATAATTGTTAAATCTGCCATACTCGCTGCAACCTCTAAACTCGGAGTAGAATTTCTTCCAGAAATTATAACTTCGTGTCCTGCTGCTTCAAAAACAGGTTTATGTGTTCTTCCCATAGGTCCATTTCCCCCCGCAATATTAATTATCATTTTTATCAGGTTTTTTTAATTTCATCCCAATGAGTATTAGGATAACTTCCATAAATTCTTACGGCATCAGGATATTTACCCTGTGGGTCTAAATATAATTTTAGATCTTCAAGTGCTCTCTTGACTAATTTATCCTCTTTATGTCCATTTATTTCTACAAAAAAATGATAGCTTCTCTTTTCAGGATTTTTATCAGGTCTTGAAAAAATATCTGCCATATTAATATTAAAAAGTTTTAATGGAGATAAACAATTATACAAAACTCCTGCTTCGTCAGTTACATAAGGATGAAATGAAATAAAGGTTTTATCATCGCCAGTTAGTTTTGTTGGTTGTTTTCCAAGTGCGAAAAATCTTGTAAGATTATTTGGACAAATATCTTCTGCTAAAATTTCAAGTCCTTCAAGACCTTTTTTAGAAGCAATAGCTCCAGCATTTTTTAATTGCTCCTTAACTATTCTTTCAACTGCTAAAACAGTATTTGCTACAGCTACTTGTTCTGCTTGAGGATAATTTTCACTAAGATAAGCCTCGCACTGTTCTAGAGCTTGGTCTTTTGACATTACCTGAGTTATTTGCCCATGGTCTTTTAATGCTCCAAAACAATGAACAATCGGAGTAGCTAATTCTCTAACTATAGATGATTGGCGGGTTAAACTAACTAAACTATCTAATGTACCTATGACTTTTCCATTATAGATATTCTCGAAAGGAATAACTCCATAATCTACCTCGCCATTCTCCACAGCCATTACAACATTTTTTACGTGAGCATAAGTTGCTAATTCTGCTCCAGCAAACATTAACTCTGCAGCACTATGAGTATATGCTCCTTTATTACCCAAGCATGCTACTTTTGTTCTTCTCATGTTATAGGTTCTCCTTTCTCCTTTAAAAATTCTATGTACTTTTTTAAGATTGTTGTTAAATTGAGCAGGGCATAATCTGCTTTCTCGCCAATAGCTATTTCTCCAACAACTTCTACGGCATCTAATGGACTAGTTCTAACCATTCCGCAATATAACGCTACTTTTAGTTGAGGATAAGCTCGTTTTACTTCTCTTACATCTCCGTCTTTTGCCCAATGAACAATAAGCCCATCAAGACTTTTAGCTCTAACTAGAGAATCTAATTCAACTAGATTTCTTATTTGAACTGTCTCTATAGGTTCTATAGCATTAATCACTCTGGTTAGATGTTCAAATATATCTTCCTGATGATCTGCAAACCTTTCATATATTCCAATTCTCATATTTTTGTCTTTCTTTTTACCTAATATCACCAGAACTCTTTTCCCAGATTCTTTAGTTTTAAAGGGTTTATAATACTAACGCCCGCGCCAGGAGTCGAACCTGGGCACCCAGTAAAGGGTCGAGCTTTCCAGGCTCGTGCAATACCGTTATGCGACGCGGGCTTAAAATATTCAATAAAAATCTTCTTATAAACCTTGTTGCTATTTATTTAATATATCTTTCAAATCAAACAAATCTTTATATTCTCTTTTTCAGAGTTAAGATTATGGGTGATGAAGTATTATTCAAAGATTGGGAGAAACCTAGCTGGAATGAGTACTATATGGGTATGGCTTTTCAGATAGCAATGCGTTCTATTGACCCTTCAACAAAGCAAGGTTGTATAGTTGTTGGTCCCCACCACGAACCTTTGACTCTTGGGTATAATTCTCCTCCAAGAGGCTGTCTAGATCATTTAATTCCAATTACAAGACCTGAAAAATATCCTTATATGATTCACGCAGAAGAAAATGCTATAGCTAATGCTGCTCGAAAGGGGATTGCATTAATTGATTCAACTTTTTATATAACTGGCCACCCTTGTTCAGATTGTTTTAAATTAATGCTTCAGGTTGGTGCTAAAAAGATTATCTATGGTCCTGTAACTTCTAATCAAAAGTGTATTTCTCCTAAAGATTTAGAAGCCATAGCCCTTATGTTAAAGGGAAGAGAGGGTTTTCCTTTCGAGAAATTTTCAGGAAATTTAAATCAAGTCTCAAAACTAATGAGAATGGCTGCAGATTACTTAGACTCTGAATCAAAAAGATTAATCTGAAATAATATAAAAAAACTCATTTGGAAAGTTTAACAGCTTAGAATTAAGTTTTTTTCTCTCAAGCATTTTTTCTATCCAACCCCTATAAGGAAAATTCATGGGTTTGCCTGAAACAGTAAGCTTTGAAAAGCTGACAACAATAAACTTATATTTTTTTATTAATTCAAGAATAATTTCTTCACTATACTTATGACCTTTTTTTTCAAGAACATCAAGAAGCTTAAACATAAAGCAAATCTCTGCGTTAGGAAGTTCTTTTACGTTTTCTATCTTGCTTAGATCTAAAATTTCTGCTTTTCCATCTATTTTTTCAGATTTAAAAAAATGATTAATTATTTCTTTATCACTTTCATTGATATCATAAGCAAAATATTTTATTTTTTTATCAAGATTC
The DNA here is from genome assembly GCA_903866625.1 of uncultured archaeon. Classification (GTDB taxonomy): domain Archaea; phylum Nanobdellota; class Nanobdellia; order Pacearchaeales; family GW2011-AR1; genus CAIPOI01. The sequence continues at coordinate 85,278 of CAIPOI010000002.1, forward strand.
ATATGAGAAAATGAAAGAGGATTTAATCCACAACCCAAATCTACTACTGAGCTTGGCTTTCCTGTAATCTCAAATATTTCTTCATATAATTCTGGATAAATTTCAAGTCTTTCTTTTGTTGAACGATTACTCTTAAGCAATTCTAAAAAATCTCCAGTTTGAATATATTTATTTTTTAGTTTTGTGGAAAATCTAAAACTTCCGTGAGTTTTATGCAAACTTGCTTTTATTTCCTTTAAAGCTAACTTTTCATCAGCATAAGGATATTTTTTTAAAAATTCCTCTACTCTTGTTTTTATAATCTCCCCAGATATTTCTTTATACTTCTTAGAGTTTTTTATGAGTTTTACAAGTTCTTTGGGGTCCATAATCTAATAAAGAAAAAGATAGTTTTAAGGTTAACTATTAAACAATTCTTTCAAGTGCTCTTCTACCTTTCCAAACACACGAGCCAGAGCAATGCATACCCTGCATACATTTTGGATTTATCCAAGCATTTACTCTAGGAACTTCTTGTGCATATTTTCTAGCTGTTTGAAGTGTGTTAACCATTATCTCTTGTTGTGCATGTCCGCATAATCTTAAAATACATTTACTTCTAAAATCTTCAAGCAGTCCTCTTTCTCTTACTCTTACTAGCTGTGCTTGAGGATAATCGCTTTTTGCGACTTTTCCTAAATCAGTAATCCATGCTTCATTTAATCCATTAGCTCTAACTATTGGCGGAACGAAAAAGGCCTTAAATGCTGCATCTCGTGGAACTGCCATATTATAAGCAATTGTTCTATGTCTTTGTGCTTGTGCTAATCCAGCAAAACTTAAATTATAACTTGTAGAATATGTGTCGGCAAAATGATCTGGCCACTCTTCTATTTGAAATATGCTAAGATGCCTATCTGTTTGATTATCTAAGCCTTCAATTTCAAATTCTCCTAACTGTCCTAATAATTCTGGAATTACAGAAGCAACTTTTTTTTCAAAAGGATTTCCAAGTTGTGCTTTTTCAGCTTCATATTTTCTAAGTTCTTTCATGAGAAAATTAAGTTGTCTTAGATTTACAGTATGCACCATTTTTGTGGGTGTAAAAACACTAGTCATATACCTTGCATTTTCTTGCGCTAACTTTTTGATATTTATACTTCTTTGAGAAGCGTCAGCCATTGTTGGATAAACTTCAGCTATGCGTGGAGTAAGTTTTTCCATCCATTTATCATAAAACTCTTGTTGGTCTGGATGCATATCTCTCATTACAGTATATCTCGCAGATTTTTCAGAACTAGCATATTGTCTTTCATTATTCAGCATCATTGCCAGAATTTTTGGAATTCCAGACATGTAAAAGGTTAAATTAATATGCTCAAAAACACTATGATGTCCGCTATCTAAAGTTCTTTTAACTAGATCACTTTTATCTTCTTCTTGAAGAACCATCTCAAAATCTTTTTCAGTATAGCAAACTCTTCCACATGCTCTTGAGAAAGCCATCCACTCTTCTCGGGTTTTCATGCAGTTTGTTATTGCTTTTAGTTGGATATTCATTTTAATCTTTTTTCAAGTTCATTTAATATCTGCATATGAACAATATCTACTTCTCTCGAAGCATCTATTATAGCAAATCTACTTTCTTTTTTAGCCATTTCTAAATAACCTTCACGTACTCTTTTATGAAATTCTAGTTCTAGTTTTTCAAAGGTATCTTTCTGGCCCCCCCTGGCAGTAACTCTATTCATGCCTTTCGTAGGATCAATATCTAATAAAAATGTAACGTCGGGATATCTCCCCCCAATTGCAAATCTATTTATTACTTCTAATACTTCAATATTCATACCTCTGCCATAACCCTGATAAGCAATTGTTGAATCACAAAATCTATCAGAAATCACCCAAACACCATTTTCTAATTGTGGTTTAATCACATTATTCACTAGTTGGGCTCTTGAAGAAGCAAACAAAAGAAGCTCTGTTTGAAATGCCAAAGCTTCTTGTGAAGCCCCATGTTGTAAAATATTTCTAATTGCTTCACCCGTTGGTGTTCCACCTGGTTCGCGAGTATACAAAGTTTTATATCCAAAGGAATCAAGCTTAGCTATTAATTTTTTGGCTTGAGTTGTTTTTCCACCCCCCTCCGGACCTTCAAATGTAACAAAATACCCTTTTTTATCACCCATAAATCTTTACCCTTTTCAGGGTTTATAAATAATTATGTAACCAAAAATATAAATTAAAAAGTAATTTTATTATTAAATTAGGGTTTGGGTTTTATCTTATGCCAATAGGATTTGATTTAGATGAAGTTATAGCACCATTGCTCAGGTACCATTGTTTATACCTAAATCAAAAATATAGCTGTAATATTTCTGAAAAAGATTTTATTACCTATAATTTTTGGAATCACTACCAAGCCACTCAAGAACAAGCAATCAAGGATTTTTTTGAATTTTGTGAAACAGATTTTTTTCATTCAATTCAGCCATTTAAAGAAGCAAGACCCGTATTAGAAAGATTATCTAAACTCGAAAAGCTTCATGTTATAACTGCAAGACAAGATTTTTTGCAACCAGTTACCCGAGCATTTGTACATAGAAATTTTCCTAGAATATTCAGCAAGATTGATTTTGGGAACTATTTTGGAAAAAAAGGCAGTCATATAACAAAATCTGAACTTTGTGATAGAAATAATATCTATCTTTTAGTTGAAGATGACCCCAAACATATACTCCCGGTTTCTAAAGGTATTCCAGTAGTTATGCTAGACAAGCCTTGGAATCAAAATGTTCAACCAAGCAGAAATATTATCCGAGCCTATAACTGGCAGGATATAGGAGAAATAGTTCAAGAATTCTTAGTTAATCCTAATTTTTTCTAAGTATTTTCTATTTTAAATCTACTAATAGCACTACCATAAACTCTAACCATGCCAAGAGGATATCTCGGTTCGCCTTCTCTTCTAGTATCCCAATTTGAGGTCATATCAAAATATAAATCTTTTATTGAATTAACATAGCCCGAATATTTCATAGAAGGTAATTCTTGAGTTTCTTCAGTTCCAGCTCTTAAAAAAGGACAAGAAGGAATAACACCTGTAGAACGTATGTGTGTCGGAGATACTAATACTTCTATTTTGCTTCCAATTTTTAATCCTTTTCTTTTTAAGTTTACTATGCGAATTACATCTAAGTCTAGTATTGCTTTAGCGGCTTCTCTACTTATTGTCATCAAAATTAATAGAAAAATTAATATTTAAACATAATGATACTTAGAAATATATAACGTAACTTATGAAGGATTAATCCTTCATCTCTATCTTAACATTAACACTTCTTGGAATAGAAAGTCTCATTATTGAATGCAGAACTGCCTCATTAGCAGGCAAATCAATAACTCTTTTATGAATTCTCATCTCAAAATTATCAAAAGTAGCAGTTCCATTTCCACATGGACTCTTTCTTGTTGTTATCTTAAATCTTTTTGTTGGAAGAGGTATAGGCCCACTTATATTTACGCCTGACTTTTTAGCCAGTTCTTTTATTGTAGCGCAGATATTGTTAAGTTCGGTAATATCCAAGCTTCCTAATTTTATTCTTACCTTTGACATAAATACTCTAAAAATAAGGTATTTAAAAAGCTTTTGTAAAAGAGTTTTTTAAGTTCTATCCCAAGATTTATATAGTTAAGATGTGAATAATTCATATGTCTAAAAAAGGTCAGTTAAGCTTATTTATTGTTGTGGCAATAATTCTGGTTGTTATAATCGTAGCATTTTTTATAATTAATAAGAAAAATACGGATAACATTCCAGCTCAGATAGTGCCAGTTTATAATTCTCTTAAAACTTGTATTTCTAACGAAGCAATTAAGGGAATCAATGAAATTAGTCTAAATGGGGGTTACTATAAATCTTCACCTTATATTTTAAATGACACAGTCATTTATTTTAATGAAGGTAAAAACACCATGCCTTCTAAACAGGATATTGAAAATCAATTAAATTTATATCTTAAAGACAATTTTATGAGTTGTAATAACTCTCTTTCAGAATTAAAAGATTACAAGGTTAATGTAAAGGTGTTTAATCCAGATGTAAAAATATCTCCCGATGTTGTTTATGTTGATGGGAATGCAACCATTCTAGTAACTAAAGGAGAGAATACTTATACAATCAATAAGATAGAAGGCATAAAAATAAACTCGCCCCTAAGTGTAGTGTATGATTCTGCGAAGAGCATCATTGAAGAAGAACTAGCTGACAGAAACTCAACCTGCATGAGCTGTATATATGATATAGGATTAAAGAATAATATCACGATCGGATTGATAACTAAAGAAAGACTACACATATTTTTTATAGAGCCTAATTCTAATCAATCTGGAGAATATGTATTTAAATTTGGGGGCATAAAATGAAAAAATTAACCTTATTACTAGCTTTATTTTTTCTTATTACTAGCTTTATTCAAATAGCTTCTGAAGACTTTAAATCAACTATAGATGATAAAACTGGAATAACCACGGTTAGCATAAACAATAATATCGCGGGTGGTTCATTAGCTTCCAGAGAAAATGTGTACTTCCATGTAGATTCTGGTTCTTTCTTAAAGGTAGATAAAGAAGGCAATATTCTTGAAGCAAATTTAATTACTAACAAAGACTTACAAGGTTCAACTCGCTTTGATTTTGGAGATAAAAGTGTAGAAGTTTTAGCAGGTAATAATGTAACCTATAAAAATGGCACAATTACTGTAAAAGGTCCAAAAACAGAGGGCGTTAGTAATTATTTTAAGTATTCTCCAGATAGTGCTAACCCTGAACAATCATTATTAATCAAGGCAGATTCGCGGGGAGAAGATAATACTATTACGATTAATGGAAATAAGATTTCTGGAGAATCTTTCTCCATAAAGAAGGGAGATTCTAGAAGTATCTCTTTTTCTGAAGAGAAATATCAAGTAAAGCCAGAAGTAGTAATTTTAGATGAAAATGGAAATTACTTAATAAATACTCCTGTTAAGGTTGGACTTTATGACTCTGAGTTTTATTATGCAGGGGATAATATTCAAATTCTTGATAAGTCTTCTTATTCTGGATCCTCGCAAGAGGATACATCTAAGTTAATTTATGATTCTAAAAATCTTGGAAACCTAGAGTATATTCAAGGGAGCAAATATAGTGAAGCAACATTTATCATACCTTCAAATAGTCCAATCTTCCCATCTACCCATGAAAATGAAAGGATTACATTAGAGTCAAAAGGTTCTGATTTTAAGATTGATGCAGCTAGTAGGACTTTATATATGAATTCTCCCAAAGAGTCTGATGTTTCAGGGTTTATAGAGTATCAAAAAGATTTTGATAAGAAAAGATTTCGAATCAATTCTAGGGATGGATTAATTTTTGATACTTCTCAAGAAGGCCCCGGCGTATCTGATTTATTCTTTCTTCAGACATATGGGATTCAAGGTTCAATTGTTAGTTCAATACTAGCTTCTGATAGCACTGTTAAGACAAATATTATGAGTTCTCGCAAGAATTTATATCTTGCAGAGCCTAATATAAACGTTCTATTGGATAAAAAGTAATCTAAACTCATGTCACCCCATGTCAGAACTAATTTAGAATTGTATATTTACTCTTTTAATAAGCGGTTGTTCTAGTAAGATGATGTCTTCCAGGAGTTTTTCGAGTTTCTGACCAAAGCTTATAATCTAAATGAAGAACATTAATCGGTTGCTTTTCTGGAGTTCTAAGTTCATTTATAGTTCTTAATAATCTATCAAAAGCATGAAGCATAGCCGCCCTTATTTCTATTTCTTCTCTTGTTTCCTTGGGAATTTCAATTCCATTATCTATTTTTTCAGCTAATTCTGGAGAGTATTCTAGAATACCAAGACTTCTAAGTCCCTTCGGTAATTCATAATCTGCAAAACCACTCAAATCTTCTATATCTGAAAATAAAACTAAACCTTCTGATAGATATCTCGCATGAAGTTCAGCAGGTCCAAGTTGAGCCCTTTTATTAAAACATATTTTTCTACCTTCAAAAGTAGTTGAATCCTCAAAAGAAGGAAACTCATTTGCAAGTCTTTCAACTAAACCCGAACCATTATCAAATAATCTCCAACGACTTTCTTCAATAACTTTAATGAAACTACCGGAATATCTGTCGCATAATACTCTTCCAGTATCATTCCATTGTTTAACTCTTTCTGCCAACATCGGTATTTCACTAGTTCTGCAGAAAATATTCTCCACCTCTTTTTGAGTTGTGTTTTTAAGATAAGTTCCATCAAGTATTGGAATTTTATCTTGAATAGCTTGCATCATAGCGGCATACATGGCATAAGCACCCCTGTATTCTTGACCATTAAATCCCGCCTTATATTTTTCACCAGTAGTGAAGTTAGTAAATGCGAAGTTTATAGTATTAGCTAAGAGAAAAAAAGCAGAAACATCGCTTAGTTTTCCTTTAAGAAAGACCTCAGCATCCCATGCTGGAACTATAAAATCTTGTTGAGCAAATTGTTGAGCCGTAGCTTTTATTCTAGTATCATTAATCCTAACGTATTTAGAATTTTCAACTAAAAATCTTGTAGAATCTAACACCTGATTTTTTCCCATATCAATTCTTAAGGAATTTAATTTATAAGCATTTATGATTTAGAACCTATATTTTTATAGAGTATACAAACCTTTATAACCTTCTTCTCTTGCTTTAAATCATGGCAGAAAACGAAATGTCAAAAGAAGAGCAAATAGGCTTTCATAAGGGTGCTATTCAAACTCTTGTAAATGAGAGAAATGAATTAGTTAGAATAGCTAAAGTTGCAGAATCTTTGATTGCAGCTCATATTGAAGAGCTTAAGAAACTTGGAGTAAATATCTCCATGGAAAGAAAAAAAGAATAAAAGATTTTTATCACCTCATGAAAATCAATAAACGATTAATAGCTTTTGTATTAGTTATCTTAGTTCTGGCTTTAATATCTGTTATATATCCTTCTTTAAAACACACTGGAAAATCTATAAATATTCAGTATGAAAAAGAAAAAAATACTCTAGTAAGAGTTGTAGATGGAGATACTATTGAATTAGAAGATAATAAAGTTGTTAGACTTTTAGGGATAAATACTCCTGAAAAAAATATGCCTTATTCTGAACTTGGAAAGAATTTTCTTCAGCAATTTGTTGGTAAAACAATCTATACCCAGAGAGATAAAGAAGATACAGACAAATATGGAAGAAAACTAAGATACATCTTTTATGAAGATCGTCTCTTAAACTTAGAAATTATTGAAAATGGTTTTGCAAATGCTTATATGACTAAAGGTTTAATTTATGAACAAGAATTTTTAAATGCAGAAAATCAAGCCAGAGATTTTGAATCAGGGATTTGGCAGAATTCTGAAGATAGCTGTTCTAATTGTATAACTCTTTCTAATCTTGACTTAAAACGAGATAGTTTTATTTTAACTAATACTTGCAGCTTTGATTGCAATCTCTCAGTTTGGTTTGTTAAAGATTCAGGTAGAAATATTATGAATCTCTCAATTATTCCTGCAAAACAAGAAAGATTTTTTCAATCCAAACCCGGAGTTTGGAATGATGATGGTGATGAATTTTTCTTATTTGATTCAGAAGGAAGATTAGTTCTGTTTGAGAGATACTAGTAATCTTCATAATCTCTTTCTAAATAATACTTTACTGGAATAAGCATACCTATTATAAATGTTAACCAACCAATTCCAGCAGCCACGATAGTGTAAAGATTTCTATCCAATATTTCAAATGTAAGAAGACTTCCCCAGAATAATAATCCTATTAAGAACAGAACAAACCAAGCAGCTTTATCTTTTTTTCTCGTTATATAAGAAGATAGGTAAATAATCATAATACCTATAGAAATAATAAATAATCCCTTTATTATCAAGAGTTTTAAGAATAGGGCACTTATCAAAGGATTATACTTAGAGAATATTTGCCAGATAGAATCTATTGAATGAAAATTAGTCTTGATAATAAAATTAAAGAGCGAACTATAAAGTATGCCTAAAATTATGGCATAAATACCATTGATTAAAGTTATTCTAGAACCTGTCTTAATATTTTTAACTGTTTGGATTGTTAGCATAGGAAACTAAGTTTTTCCAAGTTTTAAAAGATTTATATTGTTAATAAGTAATATATTTTAGATATTAATAATGTTTATATACGAGATTAAAATATAAAAAATATGGATATTCAAGCTAAAATCAGGATAGGTGCAATCGTTACTACTTTGGCTGCTTTGTTAACCGTAAGCATTAATTGTGCAAATAACCGCAATGGAGAACGAGAAGAGAGAAGCAAGGCAAATATTGCTCTTGTGGATAGATGTATGGTTCTTGCTTCGGGAGAAGATGGCGTTCTAAATTTTGAAGAAGGAGTTAAATTAGCAAGGGGTTTGGGTTATAACAAAGCAATCTTAAAAGATGAAAGAATAGTCTTAGAGCATTTTTATGATCGTGATCCTGTACTTTACATTGGTTATACTGGTTCGCGAAACAATTTTAGAGACTCAATAACTGTAACTCCTGATTTAATGAATTTATTTATAAAAAATAGAGACTCTAAGCCTTAGATAAATAATCTTTTATTATTTCTTTAGCATTAAATGCAAACTTGTGCTTTTCTAAATTAGGATTGTTCAAATCTATTTTGATAATACTTTTTCCTTCAAGAATCCTTAGTTCGTCCGCATTCAATTCACAATCTATTTTTAAAAACATGAATATATTGTATCCTTCAAATGGGAAGTTGCCAATAAACTCAAACTCTTTTAAATTATAACCCAACTCTTCTTTAACTTCTCTTACTATTGCTTGCTCAGCAGTTTCGTTATCTTTAATAGCCCCACCAAAAGTACCCACACAGTCAGGATATTTAATTTCAGAAATATTATCTCTTAATTGAAGCAAAAGATTATTGTTTTTGTCTATCAATAACAGCCCAACTTTATCTTTCTCTTTATTCATTTTCTCACAACCAAATAAACTTTATCTCTCTTTCTTATATCTGAAATCATTATCCCAATTTCTTGACCTTTTACTGCTTCACTAACACTCTGGCGATTTATTTCAATTCTCTCAATCTTATGCATTTTTATCCCTGTTTTATCTCCAATAATATATAACTCATCCCCAACCTTTATTTTTCCAGATACAAGTTTTATTATAGCTACCTGTTTTTGACTAAGATATTTTTCAACTTTACCAATAAATTCTTTTTTTTGAGTTGCCGAAGAATGCTGAACTTTTGAGAAATCATCACTAGTTGGTTTTTTTAGATAAAAACCAGAAGAAAATCCCTTAGTATAGACTTTTTTTAGTTCTTCTAATCCATTTTCTATTTCTTCTTTGGTTAATTTTTTGCTAAGTGCTTCTTTGTAGATTTTTGTTGTAATATAAACATATTCTGGCTCTCTAACTCTTCCTTCAATTTTAAAAGCTTTAACCCCTGCTTTTTTTAACTCTTCAATAAAAGGAAGAGTACAAAGGTCTTTAGCAGACATAACAGTATTATTCTCGAGTTTTAATTCATTTCCAGAATCATCTTTTACACTATAAGCTCTTCTACAAGGTTGCAAACACTCGCCACGATTAGCGCTCTTACCAAATAAAAACTGAGAAGTAAAGCATCTTCCACTTATACTTACGCACATTGCTCCATGAATAAATATTTCTGTATCTATAACCTTTGAAATCTCTTTTATCTGTGCAAGGTTTAACTCTCTTGCTAAAACAACTCGTTCAGCTCCGAGTTTTTTGTAAAATTCTGCAGCTTTTTTATTACTTATGCTTGCTTGAGTAGAAATATGAAAGGGAATTTTATATTTCTTGCATAGTTCGATAATAGAAAGGTCCCAACAGATAACAGCATCAATATATTTTTTTGCTTCTTTAATAATTTTTTCTACTTTTTTCAACTCTTCATCATAAATTATAGTATTAAGTGTAAGATATCTTTTTACCTTATGATTTTTATATTGTTCACATATTTCCTTTATTTTGGGTAAGTCTCCAAGAGAAAAGTTCTTAGCATTAACTCTCATATTAAAATCTTCAATTCCAAAATATACTGCATCTGCTCCTGCTTCAACAGCAGCAATAAGGCTTGGAAAGCTTCCTGCAGGACTTAACAATTCATAGTTAGATTTGACGGTTTTCATATTGTTCAGAATAAAATAGGAGTTATAAATTTAATCTTGCTGAAGAATTAAGCTTTTTCAAAAAACATTCTCTCATGACTCATTATCTCTCTTTGAAAACAGGCCTTTTGATCGCTCTTTCTTAAGAATTCAACTTGCGCTCTAAAATCAGGACTTGTTAAATAAATAGGTAGTAATTTAATAGCAATTTTAGCTGTTGGTAATATTTTTCTTGTTTTATAAAGAGATTTTGCGGCAGTGCCCCATCTATTAAGAGTTTCTATATAATCTAAACGACCGTTATTAGAACTTAAAAAATTAAAGTAAGGTTTAGCACATTCTACTAATTGATTTTTTCCAGTAGGCAACCATGAACCTGGATAAAATTTTGAGGCTCTGGCTAATATAAGTTCTTCAGAATCTTCTGGCGCGCTCATAGTTAAATCATCAGGATTTGGAACTCTTTTACCCCAGACCATCATGTGAAGATAAAGCTTCTTACCTTTTGGAAGAACATTTGCGCAGAATTTAAAAAAATCTCTGTAAACTTGATCTTGTTTTCCTGCTTTGAATTCATTTATTGAACAAAAATGTTCTAAAGCACCAATAGAAACAATACCATCAATTTTTCCAAATGTTTCAGGATTTGCAGTTTTATAATCTTGAACTCTTGCATCCAAACCTCTTTGTTTACAATGTTGGGCTTGCCAGGGTGATAGTGTTAAACCAATACCATATCCGCCATTTTCTTTGATCGCTTGCAACATTGGACCCTTTCCACAACCAACATCAATAATTCTATCTCCTTCCTTAAAACCAAGGCCATCTAACACCCACTCATGTTTATCTCTTTGTGCTTGTTCTAAAGTTTTAGAAAAATCTCCGTTAAAAAAAGCACAAGTTATATCAGAAGAAGCTCCAAGAGAGAGTGCAAAGAAAGGATCAAATGCATCATAGCACTTTTCTATCTCATTTTGATTTGCCATTTTATATTTTATCCTATCACCAGAACTCTTTCCCGATCGGATTATCTTGAATTTACTTTCTCAATCCAATTATCTTCAATCGTTTGTGCCTTATGCGTCTTGCACGCATGCTTCTTGCGCGTTGGTGTCTTTTTGCCATATTGTTATTATTTTTGTTTTTAGATGTTTATTTAATTGTTATAGCTTCAACAGGACATGCTTCTTGAGCATCTTTTTCACATGTAAGCTTTTTTACTTCTTGAACTTTTTCTTTAGCTTTGCCTTCAAACATTTCAAAGCCCTTTGGGCATATACTTGCACAGCTTCCACAACCTATACACTTATCTCTATCAACTTTTATCTTAACCATTTTATTCTATTTCCAAGAGAAAGTTTAGGTTTATAAACTTAAGGATTTACTAATAGTTATGGCAACAGAAAAAGAGATAAAAGAGCTAATAAAGCAATCCCAAGATTATGCAGATAAAGCAGGACTAAAATTAAACCCTAATGAAAAAGTTGTAAGGGGAATTACTATGGGTTTGCTAAGAAATAAAGAGTTCAAAGGAGATATTTACTGCCCATGCAGAACAGTTACAGGTAATAAGGAAGAAGATAAAAAAATAGTTTGCCCTTGCATCTATCATTTACAAGAAATAAAAGCTGATGGCCATTGCAAGTGCAATCTTTTTTGGAAGAAATAGATTTTATCTTATTATTTCTATAAAACAAATTCTTACAACTAAAGAAAATTCAGCGATTAAATCAAAGCCTAATTGTTATTACCGATAATACCTAGACAAATAATGCGCCAGCACAAATTTAATGAACGATAGAGAGCAAAATCACAACCTTAAATAATCACTTATCTTCTCTTGCAAAGCATCCTCACTTCTTCCGCCAATCAATCTGTCAACTTCCTTTCCATCTTTGAAAAAAACAATGCAAGGTATGCTTGAAATCTCATATTGTTGGGCGGCTTCAGGAGCATCATCTACATTTAACTTGCAGAACTTTGCACCATTATTTTTTTCGGCAAGTCTCTCAAAAACAGGTCCCATCATAACACAAGGCATGCACCATTCTGCAAAAAAATCTACGATTACCAATGGAGTTTTCTTATCATTTATTATTTTAGAAAACTCAGATTCAGTTATTTCAAAAACCGCGCCTTTTTTAGCCATGTTCTTAATTTAATAAATCAATTTTTTATATTTATAAATTTTTTGTTCTTAGTTTATCTAATCTCTGAACAATATCCAATTTCACCTAGTTTTGCTTTTGCTTCTTGCATCAAAGAGTTTGGAGTTTGCCATAATTCTCTAGCAAGACTTTCCTTTGAAAATTTAGGATCTATCATTTGCTCTTTAGACTGCGCTTTAAATGTTTGTAAATAGTGTTTATGACTTCTACTAGAAGTTATTTTACCTACCCACAAGGCCATCTCTTGGATTTCTTTCGGAGTCATAAAACTAATCTTACCTTCTTTTCTCTCAAGGGGAAATAGGGTTGTCCTAAACTCATAACCCGGAAATCTAGGAACAATTCCTATTGCTTTTTCAATTCCATCTCTTAAATCAAAATCTTCCTTACCAACGAGTTGAGCATAAAGTTGAGGTGGACCCTTTACATCTAGAGCAACATAATCTACTAGTCCATCTCTTGCAAGATTAACTAATAAATCTGGATTAGTCCCATTAGTATCTAGTTTTATAGAGAGCTTTTTTGTTTTAGGATTGGTTCTAACTTTTCTTAGAAAATTTTCTAATCCAATATGTGCTGTTGGCTCTCCGCCGCAAATTACTAAACCCTTAACAAATTCTGGATTGGGATAACCCTCGAGATATTTTAAAACTTGTTCTTCTGTTACACTAGAACTCGGTTCTTTAACTCGGCCTGCATGACAAGCTGGGCATGCGAGATTGCAACCTGTTGTAAAAAGTATATGACTTGCCATATCATAGTCTATTGTAGTTAATCTTGGTAGAGCTACAAATCTCATAGTTATTTCTGAGGATTAAGATATGAGTCAAGAACCTTTTTAACTCTCGGTGTGGTGATTGCGCCGTCTTTTGTCACTCTACCTCCTGAATAATTAGTTTCAACTCTTCCGATTTCTCTTCCATCTGCCCCAAAAAGAATAACTGTAGGTATTCTTGAAGGATTAACACTTCCCAAAAGCAATTTTGCCATACCTTCTTCTTCATCTGCTTTATAAGTTTGTATTGTCATTTCTTGACCATATTCTTTTCCAACTCTTCTAGCTTCTCCATTTAAAACAATTCCACTTTTATCACACATTACACATCCATTTTTACCAATTATAACTCCTGTAACTTTCCCAGGTTCTCCTGTCAATCTTGGAACTTCAAATTCACTTCCGGTTCTAGACGCTTCAACTCTATAGTTTCCTTTTCTTCTATCTGCCCCTTCTTCAAGTTTAGAAGCATTCCAATTTCTAAATTGGCTAAAATATCCAACTATTCGAGTCATAGAAGTTAAAGTATCTCCATCACTATTTTTGCAATTGGGACAACTTTCATGCACACCTCTGTGTGTAGTTTTACAAGCTCTACAAACCGTGAACTCAGGACTAATAGTTACTTGCGCAGATTGTGTATTTCTGTAAATATCCTCTACTAAAGAGAAAACCGCAGATTTAGAAGGCTTCTCATCTCCAACAAACGCATGTATTATTGCTCCAGATTCAATCGCAGGATGAAATAAACTCTGAGCTTTTATTCTTGTAATTAAATCTACTGGAGCATCCGGTCTTAAGTGTATGCTGTTAGTATAGTAAGGCCTATTTCCTTCTATATCTCCTTTTATAACTGCTTTAGATTCTGGATAAAATTCTAAATCACTCTTAGCAAATCTTCTAGTGGCAGATTCTGCAGGGCTTTCTTCTAAACTGAACTTTAATCCGTGCTCTTGAGAATATTTTTTTACTCTTGCATTCATATGAGTTATTGTTCTAAGGGCATATTTTTCAAATTCTTCTGCATTTAGTTCATGCAATTCTTTTCCTGTTAAGAATTGAACTGCATCATTTAATCCAATAATTCCAATAATATATGTTGCCTTTGCTAAATCAATATAGGGTTTCTCGTCTATTGGGCTTGGTTTAGATACAGAATAAAGTATCTGTCCTTTTCCAGTTGTTTTACCTAAGAAATCTTTTTTTTGAAGATGAGCTTTTAATGCTAAATCCATTGTAGCATCAATCTCTTCAAAAAATCCTTCGAGAGATTTTTTGTTTTTTCTTGAGGCACGATAGGCTGCCTGAGGTAAATTAATAGTCACATTTTGAAAACCACAGAATCTAACTGATTCAGGATGGCTTAATACATAAGGATCATCTAAGGTAGTTCTTAGTCTACAACAGGCCGCAAGAGTTACAGCATCTCTATCAAATATAAAATAAGTACTGCCATTATGACTTGCCAGTTCACAAGCTTCATCTAAAACTTCTTTTTGCATGGGGTCTGTAAATGTTGCTTCATCAACATGAAAATCACATTTTGGGAAGGCAAATAAAGAACCATCTGCATCTCCAGTCTTATATGCTTTTAAAAGATTTTTTGCAAATCTGCTTACAATACCTTTACTATGGTAATCTCCATAAGTAATCATTTTTTCTCCTTCTTCTAAAAATTCTTCTCTTTTTATTGAAGGTATTTCTTTTTGAGTAGTTGGATCTTTCCAAACTTCTAATTTTTCTCTTGCTACAACTTTTCCAGTTGAAGGATCAAAATATTCTGAAAGTTTATAGCCTGTTGAAGTTTTTTCTTCTATTTTTCTTTCTTCTAATAAAACTCTTTTACCATTTCTTTCGAGCATATACTTGCCCTTTGGACCAACCGCAAGAGTATTTTTTAAAAATTCTGGGACTCCTGCATGTATATTAAAGTCTAAGAAAAGAGTTTGTCCTCCTCGTGAAAAAGCATTTTGGGAGCCATTAAAAATAACTTCTTGTGCTGCTTGATACATAAATGCATCAATATCTGCTTCACTTAATGCTCTAATTGGATTTTCTCTTAATCCTGCAAGAGTTTTTTCTTCCTGAGAAATTGCTAACTCCAAAGCAGAAACTTCAATTCCATCTCGTCTGCAACTTTCTGCTATTGCTCTGTTTCTTTGAAGCGCACTATCCATTGCATTTATTCTATCTATCCCTTTTTTTTCTAAATCTGATTCTATTAAAGGGGCATAAAAAATGTTCATGTATCCTATTCCTAGTGCTCCAGAATAATTGCTTTGCATACTTGCTAAAAAAGTATTAAGATGTCCTGTTAAAGTCGCAGTATGTCCTGCAGGTTTTGAAGCAGTTTGAAGATTATCTAATCGCATGCCTAATTTTTTTATATACTCCAAAGAATGCCCAGAACAATAAACTCTGTTAACTAAACCCAAATCATGCAAGTGTATAGCGCCCATATTATGTGCTTGAGCTAAATCTGGAGAAAATACTTCTGTAAGTGCAAACTGCTTACTCAAATACTCAAAAGCATTAAATTCTAAGGCCCCCGGATTATTTGCAGCAATATTGCTATTCTCTACTGCTTTATTAAATAATAAATCTAAAATATTTGCTTTAGGTATAATCAGATCACTATATCTTGCTGCATTTTGATTTAAACCCAATTGCATCATTTCGTTTCTTGCAAGCTCTCTTATAAGTCCTGTTGTAGCAGAATTTGTTTTCAAATGAACTAATCTTGTTTCTACTCTTTTTGCTACAGCTTTAGCGTCTGGGATAGTCAAACCTGCATTAATCGCTAAGTCTTCTGCGATTCTAGCTCTATTAAATGGATGCGTGGCTTCTTCACTAAGAGAAGTAACCATCAGGAGATTATCAGTAGTATCTCTTTGATTTTCTCTGCCAGAAACTCTTAAGTCTCTTCTTTGATCTGCATAGGTTTTATAAGAATGTGCCACATTTTCAAATCCCAGTAAAGTTGCAGCTTCAGGAACCATTTCAGTAATTAATTCAACAGTTGGCGCCCCTCTGAGATGTTTTGATCTTACTAAATCTAAAGTTTTGTCAGCTATTTTTTTCCAAGTAGCAGAATCTTCAATGCCATTATTTCTACAAGCATAAGAAACTGCTTGAACAATCTTGCCTATATCAAATGGAACTAATTGCCCATCTCTTTTTTTTATTGCTGTAAAATTGCTTAAATGGCTTTTCATTTTATAATTCTTTTATCTCCTTTTTAAAATCTGAAACATCTTTGAATTCACGATAGACACTAGCAAATCTAATGTATGCAATTTTATCAAGTTTCTTTAATTCTTTCATTATTATTTCTCCAATTGTTTGTGTTTTTATCTCTTTTTTATTTGAACTTTTTATTTTATCTTCAATATTTTGAACAACTTGCTCAATTTTTTCAAGGCTTACTGGCCTTTTCTCACAGGCTCTCAGTATTCCTTTTTTTATTTTTTCAATATCAAAGGCTTCTCTTGTGTCATCCTTTTTTATTACTCTTATATCTGCTTCTATTTTTTCATAAGTAGTAAACCTTTTTTTGCATTTCAAGCATTCTCTTCTTCTTCGTGTCTCTCCTTGGCTGTCTCTCTTATTAGTTACCTTTGTTTCAGCTCCACAAAAAGGACAATGCATTTGTTATCTAATTTTAACCTTCTTTTTATTATTTTAAGGAGATACAACCTATTGTATCTTGATATTAATCAAAAATACTATGAGTTGTATTTTCTAAATTCTAACCATTTTTGCAGTTTATAAATCTTTCTTAGAATTTTTCACTTTTTGTAAATTACAACAATTTTTCGAGCAGAATTTTGATTCATTAAGTTTAAAAAGAAAAGAAGCTAAAATTAATTATGGTTTCATTCACAGAAGAATTCGCAACACAATTAGCATCGTTTAATCCTCAATTAGCAGGAGCTATAGCCCAAAATTCTTGGTTGCTTCCTTTAATTATTCTTCAGGTTATACTTAAAATTGTTCTTTATCCTATTGCCTTGTATGTTGCTGGAAAAAATAAGAAGAAACTAATCTTTACAATTTTATTTTTATGCCTTATTATAATAAATGATCTCGGAATAATACCTTTAGTTTATTTAATATTCAATAAGTATGCTTCTAATAAATCTAAGCAGAAAAAGAAGTAATTCTAAGCTTTTTTAAAAAAACTCTTAAAACCTCTAAAACATCAGGTTTATAAATTAAAATTATTAGTTTTAACTATGGCCCGTTAGCTCAGCCCGGTAGAGCACCTGCCTTTTAAGCAGGGTGTCAAGGGTTCAAATCCCTTACGGGCCATTCAAAACCTTTTGAAGTATGAAAAGGGTTGTTAATGCTCTTAATGATTTTTAATGCATGTCGGGTTCATATCACTTCAATTCGATAATGAAGAATTGAAGTTACCAAAAATTATCTATAATTTTTGAGGACCTTACGGGCCATTTTAACTATTTTTGACAAAAAAGCGTATTTTTATTCTTACTTTGTGTTTCTTGTCTTTTTTATTTATCCTCGAGTTATCTTAGCTTAGTGTATTAACTACAATATGTATACTCTAACACCATAATCTTTAAATAGTGTAATTTATACAATATGTTATAGTAAAATAGACACTAACTAAACAAAAAACAAAATAAAATGGTAATAACATTGCAACAAGATCTAAGGAAAACGCCAACTAAATTTAATCTTCCTGAGAATCCTAAGCCTTACGCAGATAAGTATTTTGATAGGACAAAACAAATACTTGAAGCTGAAAAAATAAATCCCTTTGTACGAGCTCAAATAATGATAAGAAAGGGTCCTGGGAAAGTTTATGGAATTAATGAAGCTTTAGCGATTCTAGATAAATATGGAGATATTTTTAGAAAAGATGGAAGAGTCTGGACTCTAAGAGAAGGAGCAAATTATGAACCTAGAGAAACTCTAATGTTTATAGAAGCAAGAATCCAAGACATAGTTGATTTAGAAACAATGTATCTTGGAGTTTTAGCAGCAGAAACCACAAAAAAGAATGATAAACACTGGATTGATTTAGATTTAGTAACAAAAAACATGGCCGCAGTTGTGCAAGCTGCTAAAGGAAGACCAGTAATGTATTTTGGGGCAAGACACTGGAGATTTGATGAAGATGCAGCAATTGCCAGAGCCGCCTTTAAGGGCGGAGCAACAGATGCTTCAACAGATGCAGGAGCAGCAACAGCAGGAAAAAAAGGAATGGGAACTACTCCTCATGTTCTTGAAAATATAATGGCATACACTTATGGTTATGAAAGAGCAGTTCCAGAAGCAATGAAAGCTTTTGACCGAGTTATTGATAAAAATGTTCCAAGAATAATTTTATGCGATTATAGAAATCATGAGATTGAAGATGCTCTGGCAACAGCAAGAGCACTAAAAGGTAGATTAGCAGGAGTAAGAATAGATACTTGTGGGGAAAATGTTGGTCAAGGAGCTTTAGGCCAAGCAGATTTACAGAAACTTGAAGAATTAACTGGTAAGAACATAAAAGTTCCAACTGAAGATGAAAAATATTGGTTTGGAAATGGAGTTACAGTTACAGGAGCTTATGCCATGAGAAAAGCTTTAGATGAAAATGGTTTCAAGGATGTTAGAGTTACTTTATCAAGCGGATTTGCAGAAGCAAAAAAAGTTGAGGCTTTTGTAAGAGCAGAAGAACTTTTAGAAACAAACTTATTTGCAAATCTTGGAGTTGGTCAAGTATTCAAGAGCAGAGCAAGCAAGATGGATATAGTTGCAGTTGGCGAGAGTCTTCGAAGTTTAATACCAATTGCAAAAGCCGGAAGAGGGTATAAACCGAATACAAGATTAGAACTTCGGTTGGGGGTTGAAGCATGAGAATCTTTTATGATGTAGATACTCAGAATGATTTTATGAATAAAGGCGGAGCTCTTTATGTTCCTGGTGCTGAAGAAATAAAACCCAATCTTGCTATTCTTACAAATTATGCAGAACAAAATAGAATTCCTGTAGTAGGAAGTGTAGATATACATTTTGGAACAGAAGAATACAAAGCCAGAGAAGGAGAATTAAAGCTATGGGGTGGACCTTTCCCAAATCACTGTATGATTGGAACTAGGGGACAAGAAAAAATAGATGCAACTACATTAAATGGAAAATATCCTGAAAAAGGAGGAAAATGGCCTGCTTCATTATATATTCATCATCATATTGGTAAAACAAGAATTTCAGAAGAAGAAATTCAAGAAGCTTTAGAAGAGATAACTCATGTTCCCAAGTATAAAACTCAAAATGGACTTTATTTCGAAAAGCAAAGCTACGATGTCTTCACAAATCCAAATCTAAAGGTATTTTTAGAACTAGCAGATGTAAAACAAGCAGTTGTCTACGGAGTCGCCACAGACTATTGTGTAAGAGCAGCAGTTTTAGGAATGCAAAAACAAGGAGTTCAATGCTACGTTGTTGAAGATGCTATAAAAGCTGTAAACATAGATTTTAATGGAAATCCGGATCCTGAATTTGGAAAGAAGGCTCTTGAAGAAATGGCAAAAGCTGGAGCAAAATTTGTTACAACTAAAGATGTTTTAGAGGATAAAATATAAATCTTTGGTGTTTAAAAAAGAATAATAAAAATGGAAAAACTTAAGATAGCCCTTGTACAAATGAAAGTTATACCTGGCAAGCCCAAGATTAATGTTGATAATATGCTTCAAAAGATTGAAGATGCTAAAAAGCAAGAAATTGATTTGATTGTTTTTCCAGAAATGTGCGTTGGTGGATACTTACTTGGAGATAAGTGGACAGATGAAGAATTTTGTTTAAATCTTATGTCATTTAATGATATTTTAATGAGAGCAAGCGAGGGTATTGCCATCGCATTCGGAAATATATTTGTAGATCTGGAAATAAAACTTAGGACTAACAGCGACTCTATTCATCCAAATAACGATGGCAGAATAAGAAAATATAATTCAATTTATGTATTTCAAAATGGAAAACCTGTGGAGAGAGTTAATGAAACAAATATTTTGCCTAAAGGCATTCAACCAAAAACTCTTTTACCAAATTATAGAATATTTGATGATCAGAGATATTTTTATTCAACTCAGGATATAGCAAGGGATTTTAATTTAGAATTACAGAATTTGTTACAACCATTTAAAATTCAGACAAAAGAAGGCATAAAAAATATTGGATTTGAATTATGTGAAGATTTATGGTGTGAAGATTATAGAAAAAATCTTCAGGCTTTAAATCCAACAAAAATGCTGGTTGGTAATGGTGCCGAATTAATTGTAAATTGTTCAGCATCTCCATGGACCTTTGGTAAAAACGCTTCAAGAGATAAAAGGGTATTATTCATAAAAGAAGAATTAAAAAATAATTTCAAGCCATTTCTTTATGTAAATTGTGTTGGGACTCAAAATAATGGAAAAAATATAGTAACTTTTGATGGCGGTTCAACAGTTTATAATGATGAAGGTTTACCCATAATATTTAGTAAGGCTCACTATATTGAGGAATTAATTGTTGTTGATGGAAAAGTTTTAAATGGTAAACCTCTAGTGAGAAATGAAAAGACAAAAATTGCTCAAAAATATGAAGCCATCATTGAAGGTTTACGTGGGTTAAAAGATATCAGTAATACTCAGAGTTATCCAGGGGTTGTAATTGGCTTAAGTGGGGGGATAGATAGTTCATTAGTTGCTTGTTTGATAGTAAAGGCTTTTGGTAAGGAAAATGTAATCGGCGTAAACATGCCCACTAGATATAATAGCGATAAAACAAAAAATTCTGCTAAGTTTTTAGCCGAGCAACTAGGAATAAAATACTTTGTTATACCTATTGAAGGCTTAGTTGAAGTAAACGCAGATCTAATAAGGTCTATTGATGCTGATGGCTCTGGGCGAAAGCTTACAGAACTAAGTTTAGAAAATATCCAGGCCAAAATAAGAGGTACTTCAATACTTTCTAATCTTGCTGCAAGATATCAGGCAATCTTTACTAATAACGGCAATAAGCTTGAAACTGCCATAGGTTATGCAACTCTTTATGGGGATGTTGGTGGAGCAATAGCACCAATAGCAGATCTAACTAAAATAGAAATAATCGAAATGGCTAGGTTCATAAATAATGAAGTTTTTAACAGAGAAGTTATACCCAAAGTTCTTTTACCAACTAATTTATGGATTTTTGATAAAGACCAAATAGAACCCTCAGCAGAGCTAAAGAATAATCAAGTAGATCCAATGAAATTTATTTATCACTGTGCTCTATTGGACGCGTTTACAGACTACAATAAGAAATCTCCTGCAGAAATAATGCAATGGTATACCGAGGGAATTTTGCATAAAAAAATAGATTTTTATCTTAAAGATATTATTCATGAAGCCATTGGGTTAGAATTAATGAAGCGCTGGAACCTATTGGACCCAAAGGAGTTCATAAAAGATTTAGAATGGTTTTCAGAATTATTTCAAAGAAGCGTATTCAAAAGAATACAAGCTCCACCAATTATAATGACAAGCAAAACCTCTTTTGGATATGATTTAAGGGAAAGTATGTTACCCTATGAACCTACAAGAAAACAAGAAGAATTAAAGAATCTCATATTGACTAAAATGCAAAAGTACGAACCTAAAAAATGAAAAAACAATTTATAATAGATACAGATATTGGGACAGATGTTGATGATTTGTTTGCTCTAGCTTATGCTCTTAAAAATCCAGATATAGAAGTAAAAGCAATATCCACAGTTCACGGAAATACTGAAATAAGATCTAAAATCGTAAGAAAGCTTGAAAAGATTCTTGGAGTCAATATTCCAATTATAACCGGATTACCTGGAGATTCAAGATATTGGACCGGAATCGAAGAAAAGGCTTTAACCTCTGAAGAATTAAAAGAACCCCTTGGAAAGTTAGATTTTCCAAAATATGATTTTGATACTACCCTAGTCTGTATGGGCCCTATGACTAATATCCAATATCAAATAGAGACAGGTTCTAGCATATCTAGGGTTAATGAAATTTATATAATGGGTGATCATCTATATTCTCATAATTTTAAAGCAGATAATGAAGCGGCTTTAGTTGTAGGTATGCAAAGTTGGAAAAGACATTTAATTACTAAGGATATTTGCAAAAGAATAACTCTAACAAAAGAAGATTTAGAAGGTTTGAGGGGAAATGCTTTAGGGGATTTTCTTTATGAGTCTGCTCTTAGATGGATGAAGCATTCTAGAGTTAAAGAACCGATAATGTACGATGCAGTAACAGTTTCAGCAGCAGCTAATGAAGGCTATGTTAAATTTAAAGAAGAAAATGATTGTTTTATTTCAGAAGATATTGATACTAGTTTTAAACAAAGATTATTGGAGGTAATTAAAAGCTAATGACCTGGTATAAAACTTTTGCAGAATATCTTAAGAATGAATATAATGGCCCGTATATGGCTACAGACATTCTCATAAGATATAATGATGGAACAAAAAATGGAATAGTTCTTATTGAAAGAAAATTCGAACCTCAAGGTTTAGCAATTCCTGGAGGTATGGCTGAGAAAATGACACTTGTCAAAAATTGTGAAAAGGAATCAGGAGAGGAAACAGGATTACAAGTAACTATAGACACCCCACATAGGCCTTTATGCGAATTTTCTGAAGTTAGCGAAGATCCAAGAGCACATATTGCTAGTGTAGTTTATACTGCTCAAGGAAGAGGAATTTTAAAACCACACGAAGAAGAAGATGCAAAAAATGCAAAAGTCTTTACATTAGAAGAATTAGCAGATCTATTAGATTCTAAAGCTTGGGCCTTTCCAAGAAGACACCCAAAAATAATCGCATTATATCTTGAAGACAATTTAGGTAAACTTCCAATAAACTATCAAAAGAAAGTTTTAAATTACATGCAAAAGGTAGGATTAAAATGACCAAACCAAGAATACTTGTACTTAGAAAGATGTCTGCTTTAGAGTATTATTACAAACATCAAAATAAAGATCCAGAATTAAAAAACGGTCACGACAATCATAGTAGAAATGTAGAGTTAGTTAAACAAATTTTAACTGCCGAAGGAATTAAATTTGACTTGGCTACGCGTGAGGAAATTTCAGAGTCAATAATTTCAGAATATGATGCATTATTTTCATTAGGGGGTGATGGAACTGCCGTAGCTGGTGGATTCTTCAATAAAAATACTCCCCAACTAAATTTAGTTAGTGATG
Organism: uncultured archaeon; assembly: GCA_903866625.1. GTDB lineage: Archaea > Nanobdellota > Nanobdellia > Pacearchaeales > GW2011-AR1 > CAIPOI01. The sequence continues at coordinate 108,621 of CAIPOI010000002.1, forward strand.
ACCGTAGCGAAGGGGTTTTATGTCAAAAAGATATTCCATTAGCAATTGCTAATTTTCTTAGTGGAAACTATAGAATTGAAAATTGGACCAAACAAGATGTTTTTCTTGATGGTAAATTTATTGCTAGACCTTTAAATGAAACCTGCGTTGGTGAAGATGGATTAGATTTTTCACAAATGGCAAGATATGATCTTGAAGTTAATTATAATCATTATTGTAATCTTGGTAGACAGATTGGTTCTGGTTTAGTTATAGCAACAGGCACGGGTTCAACTGGATGGAAACGTGAGTTTAGCCCATTTCCAAGAACAGCAAATTGGTTGGAGTTTAGTGCGATATCGCCCGTAAGAGGTATGGAAAAGGGCAGGGGTAGATATTTTAGGATAACCTATAAGAAATATAAAGGAACATTTAAGGTTGATGCTACCAAATACGATTTTCCAAGAGATTCGGTTCTTGAAATTAAATTAAGTGAGTTCCCTTTAAGAGTCATAGTTCCAAATCTAAAATGAAAGTAGGCATCATTGGCGGAAGCTTTAATCCAATTCATAACTGTCATTTGGATTTAGCAAGATATGTAATAAAACATAAGTTTGTTGATGAGGTTTGGATTATGCCTTGTAAAATACATCCGCTTAATAAATCTATAATTCCAGAAAACTTTAGAGTTGATATGATTAATTTAGCAATAAAAGACTTAGCTCATGTAAAACTTTGCGATATTGAACTAAAGAAAAAACACACAAGTTATACCTATGGGACTTTAAGAGAGCTAAAACAACTATATGATAATGATTTTTATTTAATTATGGGTGCAGACCTTTTAAAACAACTTGATAAATGGAAGGGTTATGAACAATTAAAAGAAGAAGCAAAATTTATTGTTTTCAGTCGTCCCGGTTATGTACTAAGAAATCCTGGATTAAATATAGCACGCTTAGTTGAATATGCTGTTGGTGATATCTCTTCAACAGATATAAGAGAAAGAATAAAACAGGGCAGAAGTATCGAAGATCTAATACCTAAAGTAGTCGCAGAATATATTTTAAAATTTGGGTTATATGTTGAATAACTCAAAAACTTTATATATCCTGTAAAATATACACTATTATGCCTGAAAAAAAAGAGTATCCAAAACCCGCAGTTACTGTGGATATAGTTATATTTTCAATTATAGATAAAAAATTAAAAGTTCTTTTAGTTAGGCGTGGTTTAGAGCCATTTAAGAATATGTGGGCTCTTCCTGGTGGTTTTGTTAAAATGGAAGAATCTTTAGAAGAAGCAGCTAAAAGAGAACTACATGAAGAAACAGGGGCTCAGGATATTTATCTAGAACAGCTGTACACTTTTGGCCAGCCAGATAGAGACCCTCGCGATAGGGTTATTACTGTAACTTATATGGCTCTAACTAATTCTGATAAAATAAAACTTCATGCAGATACTGATGTTTCAGAAGTTAAATGGTTCTCAATTGATGAAATACCCAAACTTGCATTTGATCATCCAAAGATTCTAGAATATGCATTAAAGAGACTAAGATGGAAATTCGAATATACCTCTGTAGCCTTCTCTATGCTCTCTGAGAAGTTCACAATGTCCGATATCCAATCAATTTACGAGATTGTATTCCATAAAAAGTTTGATAAACGGAATTTTAACAAAAAAATCCGTTCGTTAAATATTTTAAATAAAGAATCCATTAAAAAAGACGTTTCTTACCGTCCCCCAAAACTTTATTCATTAAAAAAAAATATCCCTGAAGTTATTGAGATAATAAAACTCTCTAATAGCTAATAGTTCTTTCCCCTATCATAATCCTTAACGTCTAGGGCTTGACTAGTTAGCTCTTTTGGTAAATCTGCTCCAGCCCAATAATAACCATAAACATCATAGGGATCTGGTATGCTTGCAGGAACTAAAAAAACTTTAAAGAATCTAGCTCTATAATCTGCTCCGCCCGAAACAAAATCCGTACTCCAAGTACCATCTCCATTAATTTCAGTAAACATATTCCCAAACTTGGGTTTAGGCCACCAGGCATGTGTGGCATCATTAGCACTTGGCCCATAAACACTTAGATAAACTGCAATCTTACTTTCACTTGGTTTGACATGAGAAACTCTGCCACTTATTTTACTCTCTCCATCCAAGCTTTGTTGATAACTTGAAATACCAGTTATTTCTAAACTCGGCTTGCCTTCACCATCAATTAAACTATCTGATTTTTCATCTCCACCACAACCAGCTACAAGAGAACATCCACCTAAAATTAAAAGCCTGCTAAAATCTCTTCTATTTAATCTGCCTGAACGAATTCTTTGATTTAATGAGTCCATATCTTTTTAATGAGAATTCTTCTTTTAAGCTTTATCAATATTGAGTATATAATAATCAACTAGCATATCTTCTTTTTAGTATTCTATCAGTTCTCTGTGTATCAACAATAACATCTTCACACCACTGTTGAAGAGTTGGGGGATATAGTATTCTACTTCTATCATAAGGTGCAGAATATCTTCTTCCAGCACGAGTAGCTCCGCTTAATTTTGCTAATGCAATAACCACTCTATCCCTTGAAACATCTTTTGCCATTTTTTAATTAGTATTATTAAATTAATAAAATTTATTTATCATATTCTAATCTCTTGAACTTAATATTCTATTTTGTGCTTTTAATCTTTTTCTTCTTTGTTCTCTATTTTTCTCTCTTAACTCTTCTCTTTCATCATAGGTTACAGATTTTCCACGATAGTGATAAATTGCAACACCCATACAAGTGGTATGACTATATCCCGGATCATCTGCTCGCCTATCCCAAAAACCCAATATATCTGGCATATTAATTACCTCCAATTCTAAGTGCTCTAGCTATTCTTTCATCTAAAATATTATCTCCATCCATTTCTAGCATTTGTCTTCCAAATAATCCACCGTGATAGTCTGAACCATAGGTTAATGGCAGATTATGCTCGGCAGCATATTTTCTAGCCATATCGTTTTCGCCATTAAAGCCGGGTTGAATTTCTAAACCATCTAAACCTGCTTCAATTAATCTATCAAGTTCACTAAGCTCTTTTACTTCCTTAAAAGGATGTGCAATTATTGCTATCCCTCCAGCATTATGAATTTGTTTTATTGCTTCTGGAGCAGTTATGCTAGTATTCTTATCTACAACTTCTTCTTTTCCATCTTGGTTTCTTAAGTATTTTTCATAAAGTTTTTTTGTAAGCTTTCTTCCTTCTTGCCTAACAAAAAAGTCTCTGCAATCAGAATCTCTAAGCATTGTGTAAAGAATATTAAATTTTCCAAGCCTTGAAACAGGACAAGTTCTTACCACTTTTTCAAGAGTTATAGGAACTCCCTTACTTTGAAGATAGTTTATTCTGGCAATACAAACATTTCTTTGCTCACTATTAGATTTCTCTAGAAATTTAATGAGTTCTGGATTTTCTGGATTAACTCCTAATCCAAGAATATGATAAACATCTGTGCTTACTTCAACTCCTGGAATAACCTTAATCCCCCATTCTTTACCTGCTATTAGGGCTTCTTCATACCCGTCTGTTTTATCATGGTCGGTTATTGCCACAAAGTCTAATCCTTTTATTCTAGCCATTCTTACACTCATTTCTGGAGTTCCAATACCATCTGAATAATAGGTATGGGTATGGAAATCTATGTATTTTTTTGTTGTCATACTATCTATAAGCAACCGATATATTTATATACTTTCGATATATTTTATATAAATAATATAAACAACTCAAAAGCAAAGGTAAACTAAAATGGTAAGAAGAAAAATCATAAAACAGGCAAATCAAGCACATACAATAACACTTCCCATAGAGTGGGTGCGTCAGAATAATTTGGATAAAAAGAACTCTGAAGTAGAATTGTCTATTCAAGACAAATCCCTAATTATAACTAACACAGGACATGTTTCAATTAAAAAGGCTAAGCTAAATATCGAAACAGTTCAAAATACTGAAAAGCGGGGGTTATGGAATAAATTTAATGCGCTTTATGCCCAAGGCGTCGATGAAATTGAGGTTAATTGTAGACAAGAAATTTCATCTGTAATTGTTGAAGCTATAAATCAGGATATTGGTTATGCATTAATTTCCCATAACGGAGATACCTATATAGTAAAAGATTTGGGTGGCGGTAATTATTCAGATATAGATGAAATCTTCAAGCGAGTATTCCAAATGGTTTTAATGTTCTATGATTCAGCCATAACAGATATATTCGGTAAGGAAAAAGAAACCCAAGAAAGTCTGGATAAGAGAGATGCAGAAATAAATAGATTCTGCTTGTACCTTCAAAGAGCAATAAATAAGATGTCTTATTCAGATCAGATTAAAGGTAGAGTATTATTTACATATTCTTTTGCCCTAGAAAAAATAGGCGATGAAATATTAAGATTATGGAGAACGAATATTGAACATAAAGTTAAAAAAACCGCAAAAATTAAAGAGATAGTGGATTTATCCAGAAAAGGTTTGGATTTGGTTTTTGATTTTTATTATGCATTTAATCCAGATTTAGCTCAGCAGATTCATAATTTAAAGGAAAAAGCTAGAAGAATAGCACTAACAATTGATAAGATGGATGGAGCAACCTCTAAATTCCTTCATTATGCTATTCAAATTATAGAGGATTCTGCAGATCTTAATCTCTTGAACTTAATGAAAGGACTTTAATTATTATTTTTATTCTCAATAAACCTTTACTCTGCATCATAATTAACTTTAAAAACTAGAGTTCTATCACAGAATTATGGTGAGCACAAAAGCGGTTGAAAAAACAGTTCCAGAGGTTGAAGCAAAATTAAAAACAGTTGGTGGAGATCTTGTTAAAATTGAATATCTTGAAAATTGTTTAAAACAGCTATTGGATAATAATGTTGCAAGATTCTGTCACATTAAGTTAGCCGAACTATATGAAAACAAATTGATGACTACACTTGCCATAAAACATACTGATGCAGCAGCAGAATGCGCTGTTGTAAGCAAGGAAAAAATAGCCCTCTATCTTAAAGAAATTTCTCTTATGATTAAAGCAGGAGATTATATGAATATTTCAGGTCCATTCAAAAAAGCCACAATAGCAGGAAATAATCAAGAAAAAGAAATGATTAAACAGCATTTAAGAAATGAATTCTTTAAACAAGCTCAAGAATATGAAAAAAAACAGAATAATAGAAAGGCAGCAGAAATTTATGAAAGAATTATGGAACTTAGTGTTGTAAGAGATGAAGAAAGAAAAGAAATCATGCAAAAACTTGCAGCACTAAATAATAAGCTTGGAAGAATAAAAGAATCCATGAGATATGAGCATCTTGCTACAAAACCGATAGAAAAAAAGAAAAATTTAGACGATGACGGCAGAGAAGTTAGGAGAGTTAGTTATGAAGATTTAGGTATTGATTTCTATTAAAAGAGTTTATAAATTATAAAATAGTCTATTTGATATGAAAAATAAGGTGTTTAAAAGAAAGTTTTTAGCTACTTTGATTCTATCTTTAGTGTCTGCTCCGCTATTGATTATTCACGGAATGTTTCTTGATTTAGATTTTGCTCAGATAAAGAGATTAACACTAGAGGGTTCGTTTATAACTTTTATTTGCGTTTTTATAATGCTTTTAGTGCTTGAATGGATTTTTGATATCGAGGACCATGAAGAGATAGTTAAGTTAAAGAAAAGAGTAAGCAAGCTAGAGAAATAGTTTTTTAAACTAATTTTCTATCTAAAATTATGCACTATCACCTATTAATGACTGAATTATGTAACTCTGAATGCAAATATTGTTATGAGAAGAGTATGAAAGAAGCAGAATTAGATAATTCTCTTAATAAGAAGTTTAAATTTGATTTCTCTGAACCTACAAGTCTTGAAATTGATATAAAGAAACTCAAGGCTTTTCTTGCTAAGGATAAAGAACCTGTTCTTATCTTTTACGGGGGCGAACCTCTTCTTGAAATTGATAAGATAAAAAAAATAATTGATGAATTAAAGGATACTAATGTTAAATTTAGAATGCAGACAAATGCTAAACTTCTTGATAAGCTTCCAATAAGTTATCTAAATAAGATGGATAAGATTTTAGTTTCAATTGATGGAACTAAAGAGAGAACAGATTATAATAAAGGAAAAGGAACTTATGATAGGGTTATAGCAAACCTTCAGAATGCAAGAAAACTCGGCTATAAAGGAGAAATAGTTGCAAGAATGGTTATTTCTCCTGAATTTTCAGACCTTTACGAGCAAGTTATTTATCTTCTAAACAACGAAGATTTTAAGTTTACGAGTATACACTGGCAGATTGATGCTGGATTTTACAAGTTTGACTATAATAAAAAAAGCTTTTCTAATTTTGTTAAGATTTATAATAAATCCGTAAAAAAGCTTATAGATTATTGGATTAATGATATGAAAACTAATAAAAGAGTTTTAATGCTCTATCCTTTTGTTGCAATAACCGATTCTTTGTTGAAGAATGAGAAAACTCTTATTAGATGTGGAGCAGGACATTCAGGCTATGCTATTACTACAAATGGTAAAATAGTTGCTTGTCCTATTATGAACTGTATACAAGATTTTGAAGCTGGAAATCTTGATTCAAATCCTTCTAGTCTGAAAAAGTTCGATGTTGTTAATGAATGTCAAGATTGTTCCTATCGGGATTTATGCGGTGGCCGATGTTTATACTGGAATCATGCTCTACTCTGGCCCAGTGAAGGAAATCAGCTTATTTGCAAGACAATAAAGTTTTACATTGATGAATTAAAAGCAAGATTGTCTGAAATAAAAGAATTAATCAACAAGAAAACAATAAACGCAAGCAATTTTAATTATGAAAAATATTTTGGGCCAGAAATTATACCTTAACTAGTCTAATATCTCTTAAGAAAACTTATCCCTTTAGCTTTCTCAACCAAACCTTCTCTGCCTTTAGGTATTTTTTCTTCTTTAGCAACTTCAAGATAGTGCATAAGTTTTTCTTTCTTGTCCTTAAGATTATTATTTAAGATGCAAGGACCGCCTAAACAACCACCCTTGCAGAAAGTAATATCCATAAAACTAACTTCTTTTTTAGGGTTTTTCAAGAATTTTTCTACTTCAAATATTCCATCTATTTTTATTTCTTCTCCTGGCTTTAGAACTCCTTTAAGATGCGCTGTTTTGCTTAGCCCCCCAGCAAGAGGGTATATTTTTGTATAATCATTATAAAATTTATCAAATCCTGTCTTTGATTTTTTTATAGGTTTCTTATTTTCTTTAATTAATTTTCTAAGCTCATTATAATCTATGCAAAAATCCACATATTCTGAATCTTGGGATTCTTGTTTTTTAAATTCACAAGGAGAGATAAAACAAACTTTATGCTTCGGATAGATTTTTTTGCATATTTTTGCTGTTGCAATCATAGGACTATCAACACTCATAAGATTCTTAGCATATTGAAGATACTTAGTTTTAATAAAACTAACAACCCCCGGACAAACTGTTGCTATGAATAACTCTTTTTTACCGCTCTTCTCACTTTCTTCAAGTATTCTGTGATACTCTCGATTAATCATCTTAGCTCCAAATGTAAGTTCAGTAATTTTATCAAAATCCAAAGCTTTGAGTTGATAGATAATTTCAGGATAATCAAAATCAGCAACAAAGCTGGGGGCAAGCATAACTACTATTTTTTGTTTTTTTGCGAGTGCTTGCTTGAGAGAGTTTAGAGATTTCATCTTAACTTTTTAATAATCGTATATCCGCCTTCGGCTTCAAACCCTAGCTTCTTATACCAATTTAATGCCTTTTTATTTTTGAGATGAACAAAACTTCTAACAGAAGAACAATTCTTTTCTTTAAAATAACTCATTGCTTTATTTAATAGTAAAGTTCCAAGATTCTTACCTCTTTCTGCTTGAGTAACCATAATAGTATGGAAAATTCCTTGCTTTTTGTTTCCAACTCGTCTTACATCTATTGCAATCCAACCTACAAGTTTATTTTCTTTTTCAGCAACAAAAAATGTAAATTTAGGATTAACTAGATGCTCTTTTGTAACCTTTTTTACTTCAGCAAACGAATCAACTTTAACTTCTTTATCTAACTTATGCTCATATTCATCATATTCTAGACTCAAGAGAGTTATTTCATCTAAATCTTTTATTGTAGCTTTACGAATTTTCATTTTAGCATCTTATCTGCCCAGACAAATACTTTTTCCTCTCTAAAACCCCTATCATGCCAGAATTTTCTCGTTTTCTTATGATGAATTTCCTCAAGTATCTGGACATAATCTATTTTTCTTTTTTTCATAATCTTATAAAATTCTTTGAGGAGTTCAGAACCAATACCCTCATTTTGAAAATCTTTTTCAACAGCCAAATCATCAAGTAAGCACCAATCATAACTTAATATCTTTGCATATAGAAAACCTACAATATTATCATTAATAATTGCGACAAGTAGGATGTTATACTTTGGACTTTTTATGAATTCTTTAAATTCATTTTTCTCATGAAAGTGCATATTTTTTCTCTTTGAGGCTTTTAGATTTTCATCAAATTTAGAACCCAAAGAATATACTGAATTAATATCCTTTAGTCTAGCATGTCTTACTTTAATATTATATTTGCCCATCTTATCTCTTAAGAATATCCTCAAAAGTAGCTCTTTCTTTCTGATAAAAAATTCCTAAAGGAATTTTTGTTGAAGATTTCAAAACATCATAATCAAACTCTTCTGCTCTTTCCATTGCTGCTTTTATATTAGTTTTATCATGTTTGGCTTCTTGTAAGTTATAAGCATGAGCCTTATAATTCGTATCCGGATGAAAGATTACGCAGGGTTGTAAAACTTCAATAAAGGCAAAACCCTTATGCTTTTGAGCTTCGTTTAATACTTGTTGTATTTGATTTACATCTGCAAAAACTCGAGCAACAAAACTTGCTCCAGAAGCTAACATTAACTTTATAGGATTTAAGGGCTTTAGTTTTACGCCCATTGGGTTTGTTTTATCTTTAAATCCTTCTTCAGTTACAGGGCTTGGCTCTCCAACAGTCAAAGCAAAAACTTGATTATTATGAACTACGAGTTTAAAATTAGAGTTATATCTTGCAGCATGAATTAAATGTTCCATTCCTTCAGCATAAGCATCTCCATCTCCAGCAAACTCAAAAACATTTAATTCAGGTTTAGCTAATTTCATTCCAATTGCAGTAGGAATTCCTCTTCCATGCAGAGAGTTTATACCTGGCAGATTAATATAATCAAATATTTTAGCATGACATCCAATTCCAGAAACTATTGCAAAATCTTCTTTTTTCTTCCCAAGCTTTATCTGTTCCTGCAAAAATCTTTCAAAACCAGCAAGTATCATAAAGTTAAAGCAACCCGGACACCAAGTAGGTATGGCTGTTGTTCTTACATTTGCCAATTTTTCTTTTCCAGATTTCTTGTTATTCTTTTCTTGTTTTTTCATTTCAATCTCCTCCTAATTTCCTCTGCTAACTCATCACTTAAAAATGGTCTGCCATCATATCTCAATATTTTATTTTTATCATCAACAACAATTTGTGCTTTTTCAGCTAAAAGTCTGGAAAGTTGAGAAGTAGAATTATTCTCAACAACAATAATTTTTTTTGCTTTATTCAACTCACTAATGATTTTTCTTGAAAAAGGTTCAACTATTAATATTTGAATAAACTTTGCACTTTTATCTTGCTCTTCTAAGATTTTTAGGGCATCTATTATAGACCCCTTAGTAGAACCCCAAGAAAGAATTAAATTTTTAGAATTTGTATTACCAAATGTTTTATAAGCTTCAAAATTTTCAATATCCTTTTCTATAATCTTTTGCTTTTTTAATCTTTTATCATGATTTTTCTTTATTACACCCGCTTCTTCACTAGCAATTTCATCTTTATCTTCATCAGCTTCGTAACTATTGAATCTTTCAGGTTTAACTATAGAGCTTTCAACTTCTCTTAAGTCTAACTCACTTTCAAATGACTGTTTACTTTCTGCAAGATGTTTGTCACCTAATAAAATACACGGAACCCTATATTTTTGACTTAGATAAAAACATTCATTAGTTTTTTCTATGCTTTCTTTAGAATCTCCGGGTGCTATTACTATTCTTGAAAACTCTCCATGCCCTGCATGCAAAGCTAAATTTAAATCTCCTTGGCTAGTATAAGTTGCAACTCCTGTGCTAGGTCCAGGTCTTTGAGATAAATAAATTACTAAAGGAATTTCAGCCATTCCAGCTAAACTCAAGCTCTCGGTCATTAAATCAAAACCTCCACCAGAAGTTCCAATCATTGCTTTACTTCCAAGAAGATTTGAACCCAGAGCAGCATTAATCACTGCAATTTCACTCTCAAGTTCTATAACTTTATGTCTACTATCCTTTTCTAATTGCATCTGCCCAAGTTCCATCATAAGAGGGGTGGCTGGAGTCATAGGGTAAGCATAATATAAGTCTAAACCTGATTTGAGTGCACCATAAGCTATTGCTTGACTTCCAGTCATAAATCTCAAACCACCATGTGCATTCTGATTAAGTTTAGGTAATCCTAAATTTCTCTTTTCAGAATTATAACCTTTAAGAGCCTCTTTCATATTTTCAACAAAATTCTTTAATTTTTTCATTTGTTTTTCAAGTATTTCAAGTTCAATACCTAAGATTTTGTAAATCTGTCCTGCAAAAAACATATTAGGATTTGAGCCACTAAGCACTATGGCATTTTTCTTAAGCGCTTTTTTATGAATATCTTCTGTCTTACTATCTAAACAAACAAGGATATCTATACCTGAACTATTGCTATATACGGGTTCATCACTAAAACTCAATAGATTAAAATTATGACCCCCGCGTATAAGAGACTGATAATCTCTAGAGTAAAAGACATAATAGCCCTTATTGAGCAAACCTTCTGAGACTATATCTGTGATTATATTAGAACCCTGACCTGCAGCCCCGCCAATTAAAATATTGTATTTCATAAGTCCTATTGCCTCCTTTTAAAGCTGTTTTATATAAGAACCAGAATATATATAAATCTATCCTCTTTTTAGGTATAAAAGAGGGGGTTGAAATGACAAATATACTATTCATCTGTAGGCATAATTGTTTTAGAAGCAAGATTGCTGAGGCTTATTTTAATAAGATAAATCCTCATAAAAGCATTAGTGTTCGTGGAGCAGGTTTATTTCCAGGAGTTCATACTAATTCTAGTCAGGCAAGGGTGGCAAAGAGTCTAGGAGTTTTTATGAAAGGCAAACCCCATCCAATTACTATTAAACTATTACATTGGGCGGATATTCTAGTTGTAGTTGCGGATAACATCCCTTCAGAATTATTCAAAAAGGAAGAGTTTAAAGGAAAACTTATAGTTTGGAAAGTAAGAGATGCTCATGCAAATAATCCAAAAGATATAGCTCGGGCAGTTAAAGAAATTATCCAACACATAAACAAGTTTGTTAAAACCCTATGATAAAAAAAGCTACCTATAGGCCAGCAGTCTTCGTAGCTATCTACAAAAAACAAGAAGGAAAAATATTTTATCTAGTTTTAAAGAGAAAGAAACATTGGAAGGGTTGGGAATTTACAAAAGGCGGAGTAGACTCAGGAGAAAGTTATCTTCAAACTGCAAAAAGAGAGTGCTATGAAGAATCTGGCTTAAAACCCATTAAGCTAATGAAGTTTCGCCAGCGTGGAAAATACAGATATTCAAAAACCTTAAATGATAGGCCAGGATATATTGGACAGACTTACAAATTATTTGCAGCTCAAGTTAATGATAACCTGGGAAAAAAGCAAATAAAGATTGACAAAAAAGAACATTCCACCTATAGATGGCTTGAGTTTAACCAAGCATTTAAGATATTAAGGTGGGGTAGTCAAAAGAAGTGTTTAAAGATTGTTAATAATTTTTTAACTAGATGACTATTCACATATACCCTTACCAATTTCTAACAAAAATGATTCTTGTTCTGCAACAAACCAATTAAAACCAACGCTGGCCCAACAACCAATTCGAGCTAAAAGTCCAGCATTACTCTCTTTTATGGCTGCTCTTACCCTTTGAAGTCTAATAAAATAATCACCCCTTACAACAGAACCCGTAGTCATATTTGAAAGCTCTTGAAATGCATAAGCTCTTAACTCTTTAGAATTCATTCCAGGTTTATAGGGTAGATTTTCAAACATAAAATATCCTTAATAATTAACCTATAAATATCTTACTATTTCTTCTTAAAAATTAAATCTTTAGAAAAACTAAAAGAAGCTCGCTTGTCTTTAACTAAGTTTTTTGCTTTATATTTTCTATAGTAAATATATCCTCCAACTCCAATTATAATTATAAGTAGAACCCATCCGGCTTTGCTCTTTTTTATTCCTAACTCCGATGCACTCAACATCTTTAGGGTAACATTAATCTTTTCATTATAATCCTGATTTAAAGAATCCTTGTAAGTTAAAACTAATGGCAGAGTTATATTTTCATCATCAGATTTAGCTCTTATCTTAAAAGTTACATCTGAGTAATCATCAGAATTCAAATCTCCAACATATTCACTATTACTACTTATTATCTCATAGTCTTTTGAATTTTCTAATCTAACTGTTAAGAATTTTATATTACCAACATTATTATTCACTATTCTAACTGCAACATTTCCTAAACTGTTACCATCATAAACTTCTGTGCTTTTGATTTCTGCATAAAGCTTGGGAGTACTCTTAACTATTATACTTATATTTTCATCTTCATTTCTTTCATCACCGATAGAATTTAAATAATCCAAGTTAACTGGAACCTTATAAACTCCTTCTTCAGTATTTGGAAGAACAATGATATTAAACTGGAGATTGATATTTTCTCCTGAAGACATTCTAGCAATTTTTTTTGTGGTTATATCATAATATGTTGCGATTTCCGCAGGTAAATCCAAACTCACTCTTATATCACTAAGATTATCTAAGGCAGTATTTTCTATATTAAAACTTATAACTGCTTGACTTCCGGGAGCTACATTCTCAGGCGTAGTGGTTATATTACTCATATATAACACATGACCAAATCTAAGCTTTTGAGTTCTATCTGCATCCAAAGCAGAAACTGTAGTTAAAACAAGAACTAATATTATTAAACTAACAAATATTTTTTCTTTCATTCTACCCTCTTTTTTATTATCAAATAAATCCAGTATTTAAAGTTATTGAATATATCTTACTCAAACAAAAATTCTTCATCCAATTCATCTGCATGGGCTATTAAATCTGTTGCAGTAATTATTCCCGCAAGCTTTTCATCATCTACAACCGGAATTCTATGAATTTTGTGTTTTTTCATTAATATTGCTGCATTATCTAATTCCTCACTTGGATTTATAGTTACAACATTTTTAGCCATTGTAGCTTTAACACTCTTGCCTAAATTTGAAGCATTTGTTACAATATCTCTTTCAGTTATAATGCCCATTATTTTATCACCATTAACAACAACAAGACTTCCAATATTTTTATCCGACATAAGTTTTGCAGCAGCTTTGAGAGTCATATCTTTTTCTATAGCTACAACTTCATTCATCACATCTTTTACTTTAACCATGAATCTCTTAAGATTGCGGGGTTTTTAATTGTTTTTACCCAAATATTCTTTCAACTTTTCAACAGCCATTCTCCTCATACTCATCTTATTTTTTTCTTCTCTAGACATTTCTTGAAAGGTTTTATCAAAATTTTTTGGCTTGAAAATAGGGTCCCAACCAAAATTACTTAGTCCCGAAGGTTTTACTATCTGTCCTTCTAAAACTCCTTCAAAAAACATTATTTTTCCATTTGAATCAGAATATCCTATAATTGTTTTGGCTTGAGCTTTATTATTCCCATATTTTTCAGTAATATTATAGATTCCTTCAATTCCAATAGTTTGCATGAACCATTTTATTAGTGGCCCAGGTAACCCACCAAGGCAGTCTAAATAAAGCGAAGTGTCTTCAATTATAAACTCTCCAGAATGTTTTTTCTGAGCTTCTCTAAGTTTTGCTTGAATAATTTTATGAGCATCAAATTCTTGAATCTCTTCTAAATCCAAATCTAACTGTTCAACTTCATGAGTTTCAGAAAGTATTGATTTTACTTCTGAAAATTTATTTTTGTTTCCAGTAATAAAATAAAGTTTATTTTCCATAGATTAATAAGAATATCTAAACTTAAAAATATACTGATTAAGCACTAGCCGGAGCTTCAGCTTTCACTTCTTTTCCAGGCTTTTCTTTCGCTGGTTTTGGAGGGCAAACTTCATCAAACTTTTTTGCGCCTTCTTTTAGAACCTTAAGATTAATCTGACTAGTCTTTTCTGATATTTCTTCTCCTCTAACTGTTTTTTTCAATCTTAATCCGCGAGGTTTTGTTTGATTCATTCCTAAATCATCTTTTGTTAAAAGCATTTTTCTTAACTGTCCTCCGATTTGTCCTTTTATTCCAGGAAATCCAGCTTGGTCTGATGTTCCTGTTATTTCCAATTGATAGCCATCTAATTCACTAGAAACCATATTACCATTAATCTTTTCACCTATTTTCATTCTGATAAGACCTTCGTTATCAGTTTCTACTTTGAAGGTTCTTCCTTTATGTGATACATTAACTTTGAATGCCATAAAACTCCTAAAAAAACGAGGTATTTAAAGCTTATTATCTGGGGGTATAAGCAGATAATAATTCATCCCCAAAAGTCTGTTTTATTCTTTGCCGAATATAGTAATTCATAGGGTATCCTCTTACAACAATTTGCGAAACTTCATGAATAAAAGGAATATGAAAATCAAACATAAGCTTCTTGCTATTCCTTCTTCAGATAATTTAAAATCACCAAAAGAACCCGGAACAACCTCATTCTTTTCTAATTCTTCAAGTGCTTCAGTCATTCTTCTTCTAAGAAGCATTTTCTGTCCAAGGCTCAGTCGAATTTCTAGCTTCTCTTCAAATATTTTTAGGGCTTCTTTCCTATAGTATTGAAAGAATTCTCGTGCGGATTTATATTTTATCTTGCTCATATTATTTTCTCAGAAATCACAGTTTTCTGGTAACTGAACACCCTTAATATTTTTAGATATAGTTGGTTTTTAAATCTTTATTTTTAGAACTATTTTATTTTGATCTTTTATCTAATCCAAATTCTGCAAGAGTTCTTGCTGAATGATTTTTTAGAAGCCAAGCTTCAGTAGTTAAATAGATTCCTGAAACATTCTTTAGTATCGTATCTCTAAACTGTTGATAAGACATTATTCCCTTCTCTTGTATATATATCTCTTCATGCGGTTCTATTCCAAGAAGGACCTTCAAAGAATCTAGTCCTTCTAAGGAATCATGTCCTTCTGCTATAAACACATCCTTATGGGTATTAGTATCCTCATTACGAAGCCTCCCCAATATTCGATTCTTATATGAAATATGAAGTCCCATAAATTCCATTCTCTATTTATCTTTTTAAACATTTATATTATCAATTTATCAAAGGAGATGTCATAAGAAGAACCATGGGTTCTTTTTATTACTCATATCTGAGTGCATCAACAGTCTTTATATTAGAAGCATGTCTTGCTGGGAAAACTCCAGATAAAGCACCAATAATAAAAGCAAAACCAATACATCCAAAGATTAGATAAGCAGGGGTGGCTGCTCTCAAAAGTGTAGTGTTTATTTGTGTAACTGCTATGAACTCTACAAGTTTTGATATACCTAAACCAGATAAAACTCCAAGAATTCCTCCAATCATTCCTATTAAACCAGATTCAATTAAAAATATTAAAAGAATATCTGAATTTCTCGCACCAATGGCTTTCATTATTCCTATCTCTCTTGTTCTTTCTAAAACAGAGGTATACATAGTATTAGCAATCCCCACCGCACCAACTATGAGTGAGATTCCTGCAACTCCAACAAGAAAAAAAGTGATTATATTAAGAATATTCGTAAAACTTTTCATTAGTTCTTCAGGAGTAAGAATCATGTAGTCTCTAGTTTTATCATTAACATCTCTAAACTTATCTAATCTTCTTTGAACATCTGCTGCAACTTTTTTAATATCTTCATTAGGTTGTATTTGAATTATAATATAATCTACTCTATTTCCAGAATTAAACAGAGCCTTAAAATCATCACTATTCATTATAACATTTTTATCATCTTGAGGATTTCCTACTGATTGAAAGATTCCTTCAACTCTAAACTCTACGTCATTTATTAATAATTTATCTCGTGCACCTACTGATTTATCATAAACTTTAGAATTTTTGAAACTATAACCCAAAAGCAATTTTTTATCTTCACTTGTTATTTTACCCTCATCAATTTTTAATGAACCAGACTCAAGATATAAATCCATTCCATCTTTAGGTATTCCATATACTGGAAGATATTTTATCTGATTATCGAATTCTACTTTAGCATTTCCAGCAACCATATAACTTGCTTCTTTTACTCCAGAAACTTTTTCTATAGCATTTAAATCTTCAGTGGTTAAAACTCTTGGACTTGATGTTCCAGGACCAAAATTTCCAAGCGGTTGTATAAAAAACTTATCTCCCCCAAGAGATTCAAATTGTTCTTGAATGGCGGCTTGCAATCCTAATGAAAGGCTTACAAGAATAAAAATTATAGCAATGCTTACCACAATTCCTACAAGGGTAAGCATAGACCTCAGTTTTCTTTTCTTCAGATTTTTTAGTGCAAGTTTAAAGTAATCTTGAATCATTTTCTCTTTTCAAAATAATTTTTAATTGAACGTATGTCCTGAAAATCTATTAGTGGAATATCTATTCCAGGATCTATTCTTTGAGGAGTATCTCCTAAATCATTAGTAGCAAAAGCAATTCTTATATCTGGAGAAATTTTTCTAACTTCTTCTAACCACATTTTATGAAATTTTTCTCCATGATGTCCTAGTGGGGGGTGCATTAACACTCCCTCATAATTATCTAAAGACTTTTTGCCTTCAAGAGCTTCTCTTATATTGTCTGAGAAATCATAACCTATTTCTACCGAGGAATATCTTCTAAGAAACTTTTGACTTAATAGTTTTCCATGAGAGTTTATTATCAGCAATCTCATTTTCTTAACGCCTCAACAGGTTTTAATTTACTAGCTTGTAAGGCAGGAAGCACTCCAGAAATAATTCCAACTAAAAATGAAAAAAGGACAGAACCTACAATTAATGGAAGAGAAAATTGAACTGCAAAAAGGTCTATACCTAAACCAACATTCACTCCTGCAGAAACTCCAAACGCCATCAAAACTCCAATAATAACTCCTATAATTCCTCCAACCAATCCCAGGAGTCCGGATTCAAATAAAAAGATTAACATCACATCTCTATTTTTAGCACCAATAGCTTTCATAACTCCAATTTCTTTTGTTCTTTCTAAAACTCCAGTATACATAGTATTAGCTATTCCAATTGCTCCGACCAACAAAGAAACCAAAGCTATCCCTATAACTACTGCATTAATTATGTTTAAAATAGTATTAACACTAGCAAGCATATTTATTGGTGTTTGAACACTGAAATCTTCTTCACCAATTTTTTCATCTCTATCTTTTCTTATTTTTTGTTCTATTATCTGAGCAACTTGAGTTATGTTGCTGTTCTTATCTACTTGAGCAACAATTAAATCATATTCATTATCAATATTTAGAAGATTTTTCATATCCTCCTCATTCATGAGTATTGCAAGATTTAGTTGAAACGTGCTTAGAGGTTTTAAGATTCCTATAACCTCAAATTCTTTATCTTGAATTTTTACTTTACTTCCTGTTGTTATGTTCTTTCCATAAGCCGTTGTTTTTGCGAATTCAGAACCAAGTAAAACCTTTCCTTTATCCGAAGGTGAAAGTAATCTCCCAGATTGAGTTTCTGCACTAAATGTACCATAAATAATTTTTATTGCTTTTTCATCTTCAGGCATACTCGCAAGATAAGTGAATCCTAAGACCTTATTGTACTCAAATGAAACTGACCTTAACAATCTGGGGATAACCATATCAACTCCAGAAACTTGCTTAATAATATCTACATCATGCTCAGTAAGTTTAACTACTGCAGTACTTCCGGGAGGTCCAAAACCTGTTTCAGCATTTGTGATAGTAAGTTTATCTGTGCTTAACGCTCCAAACTGCCCAAGTATGGCCTGTTGAAGTCCTTGACCGAGAGTTATAAGAGATACTACCGCAGCTATTCCAATAAATATTCCTAGCATAGTAAGCCAGCTTCTCAAACCTCTTCTCTTTAAGTTTCTAAACGCTAAGAAAAAATACTTTGCTAACATCTTATTTTTAGCAAGAAGTCTAGATTTATAAGGTTTAGTTAAGCGTGTAAAATTATCTTACTTGGGGTTGATAATACACCCGATTATTATTAGTTGATACAGATTTATATACTAATGCGAAGGTTATATTTGGAGTAGTAGATCCAAGCTGGGAATTTAATTTAGCAACAAGATTTGAAGCACTTTCTCTTGAAAGTGTTACTGGGATTCCTTCATCTTTTAACTTAGATTTTTGATAATCATTTTGAGTTGTGGTCCCAATACAAAAACCTACAAGAGCTCCGAATAAAATTCCTGCCCAGACTATTCCATTTTCAGTAGTCATTTTAACCCCCCATTAATTTTTTTCTTTCTCTTTTTAATAATTCTTCTAATAAGTAAAATTATCGCAACAACTATCATAATTCCTATAATTAATGGTAGCTTGCTTGGTTTTGAAAAACCAAGTCTTATGGCTTCTTCAGAACTGTATGCCCTTAAATCTATACTAACTTCCTGAGTTTTATCATTATTTTCAAAATCCTTGTAACTAATGAATGCGTTTAGAACAGGATTTTTCTTTGTAAAGATTACATTAAAACTTGCAATATCAAAATCATCACTTGATATAGAACCAACATAAACACTATCTTCTGAAAGAAGGGTATATCCGCTTGGCTGTACACTTACTGACAAAAATTTTACTTCTCCGAAACCCTTATTAATTATTTTTAAATTAATTTTTCCTTTAGCTCCAATTACTGGATTATCTGTTGAACCAATAAAATCTAATTTTGTTTCAGAATTTACTGTTATGCCTATTGTTCCGGTTTTAGTTACTTTGCTAGCATTAGAACTATTCTCATAATAGCTAAGCGCGTAAGGAATGCTATAATCTCCGGGTGAAACTGAATTAGACGCTTTTATACTAAAACTAAATCTTTCATCTTCATCTTCGTCCAATTCCTCTAACGTTCTTTCACTTGCTCCAACAGGAGTAAATAAAGTTGTTTTTGAATAATCTAAACCAAAGGAAATATCCTCCACAAGAGAGTCGGGATTGTTTAGATTAATTTCTATTCTTGCCTCGCTTCCAGGATAGAGTGTATCTTGATTAACACTTTCTATAACTAGGGCGGAAACTCCTTGAATCAGACTAAACAGAATAACTATTCCGAAAATTAATCCAAATAATTTTAAAATTTTATTTTCCATTATTTTATTTTAAGAGGTTTAGCATCTATAAATTTATAGCCTGCAGGAAGCTTTTTATTTAAAACTACATTTCCATTTCTAGTTAAAACTTCAGTTCTTGTTTTTGTAACTTCTTGATAACTAACCTCAACACTATCTCCCTCTCGAAAACGATTATATAATTCTAAACTATTAGTTTCAAATTGAGTTTTACTCCCTAAAAATTTTACAATGTTTTTTTCAGAAGTATCATCAATTATAGGTATGCACCCCTCATCAACAGGTACAATCCAAACATCAGATCTTGCAGGTATTTTTTGTTTAGAAACAATAGCTAAATCATGCTTTACTTCAGAATATTGAAATTTTGTTTCAATAGGTGTACAACCAAGAATTCCTATCAAACCTAGTGCTAAAATAGATTTTCTCATATAACTATCGAATAATCAAGATTTTTAAGCATTCTTATTCTTGAGAATAATATACTAAATTTTGATTTCTTTCCAAACCTTACCGAATCGTTTTGTAACTTTTTCTATTCTGCCATCTCTAACCCAATAAATTGTTTTAGCATGTTCATGAGCAAGTTCGGGAGAATGAGTAACCATGATTATAGTTTTACCTTTTTTATTGAGTTGTTCAAGAAAACTCATAACTAACTCTCCTGTTCGAGTATCTAAATTTCCAGTTGGTTCATCTGCAAGAATAACTTCAGGATCATTAGCTAAGGATCTCGCAATAGCAACTCTCTGTTGTTGTCCGCCCGATAATTCGCTTGGAAGGTGATCCATTCTGTCTCCAAGTTCAACTAATTTTAACAAATGTCCTGCTTTAGCTTCTCTTTCTTCTTCATCAACATCTTGAAATAGCATTGGAAGCATAACATTTTCCTTAGCAGTTAGATTAGGAATTAAATTAAAGCCTTGGAAAATAAAACCAATTTTTTTGCCTCTTATCTGTGCTAAATCACTTTCTTCTAACTCTTCAATATTAAGATTATCCAAATAAATATCTCCTTGTGTTGCTAAGTCTAAACTTCCAACAAGGTTCATAGCAGTAGATTTTCCAGAACCTGAAGGACCCATAATCGCAACAAAATCTCCTTGCGCAATTTTTACATTTATCCCGTCGAGAGCTTTAACTATTTCTTCACCCATTTGGTAGTATTTTTTTACACTTTTCAATTCAATGATATTATTTTCTTTTTCCATAGTATTATTTAAGTCTCATCCGATATCCCGAAAGAGTCTCATAAACACCTCTTTCATGAAGACCCATTTGAGCAGTTGTAGTAATAAGCAAGGAGAAATCACTTTCAGAAATATCAAGAGAGCCCTGTGTTGCTAGGGGATAATAATCTGGAGAAGTCATATAGATTCTTGCCTGGGTTACTCCCTTACAATTTTTTGTTTGTTCAACCACCATTCTTTTTTCTTGTTTTTTACATTTATCATTATCTACTAACAACTCCAAATCTCCAAGTGCTTCTGGAATAAAATTTACAACTTTACCACTAACTTTACTTTTAGTTCTAAGAATCTCTACCTCTCCGGATTCAAGAAATAAAAAGAAATATTCTTTAATTTGACAGCCGATCATAATATCTACTTGATAGGTTAATTAATAAATCTTTTCTATTAAAAAGACCCTTTATAAACTTTTTTCAGCTAAAAATACTGACGAAAATATTTATAAACCTCAAGATAAATCTAAATTTAAGACAAAATGAGGTTGCTAAAATCAGACGAAGAGTGTGTCGAGTGCGAAGACATATTCCTTGATGAAGAGGAAGGACTCGATTAGCTCTTAGTAAACAAGTAAAACTTATTTAGATTCTATAGGCGTAAGCTTCGCAAATTAACTTTTTTGATTTAGAATATTTCAAAAATATTGCTATAGGTTTAAAATTCAAAACAAATATTTTCTTAGCCCTAAAGAAATTAAAGAAAGCATACTCCAAAATAATCCATTGTACATATTATTACTGAAATCTTTTTCCTTCTTTCTCAATTCTTCGCGATAGTTTCTCAATTCTCTACTAGAATTAAGTTCTTGCATTTCTTCACTAAGTTTTCTTCCTGCTTGATTTATCCTTTCAATTTTAGCATAATCATTTGAGTAAGCTGCATAAACAAGAGGTTGAAGATTAGTAGAAAAACTCGCTTCAAGGTGAGGTATACTCTGCCTTAGTCTATTCATTTCTGCAAAAAGTATTAACTCATCTCTCTCCATCGCTTCATATCTTAATGCCACATCTGGTTTTTGTGTAAACCTCTGATGATCTCTAATATCTTTTCTAATAACATAAGCATCCCTGAAATCTAATACTCCCCAAAGACCCATAACTGCTCCAGCAATACCTAAACCCGCACTTATGTAAGGATGAGCAGTTTTAGGTTTTGTTTGTTTTTCTTCCATAATATAATCTCAGAATTTTCAGCTTTTTAAATAAATCTGTAAAGGAGTATAATTATTCAAAGCACCAGATTCCATCTCTTTGAACTAATCGGTCATTAATATAAATTTTTCCGCCAGGATTACTCGCAGACTTTCTTAAATCACATACTAAATCCCAATGAATATCTCCATCATTTAAACCACCACCATTTTCTAAATTATTACTTAGTGCCTTACCTAATGCTAAATGAACAGTTCCACCAATCTTCTCATCAAATAATAAATTTCCAGTAGCTCGTGTTATCCCATAATTACACCCTATACCGAATTCGCCAACTTTATTGGCTCCATCAATATTCAGAATCATAGATTCTAAAAACTGTTTATTTTGCTTTGCAGAATAATCTGAAATTACACCATTCGTAAATTTAAGTTCTATTCCTTCTACTCTATTTCCCATTCTTATTGCAGGAATTGAAAAAGAAATACTGCCAAAAATAGAGTTTTCTTCGGGAGCATAAAATACTTCGCCACTTGGCATATTATGAGTGCCAGTTGAAATCTCTCCACCCCTGCTCTTTAAACTAAAATTCAAACAGTTTCCATTTCCACTTTGTATCTGAACATTTTCAGCATGATCAAATAATTTTTTTATTGTCCTCATCTTTTTCTCTGCTTCTGCCCAATCTATTAAACAAGCCCCAAAAACAAAATCAGAATATTGTTTGAGGGACATTCCAGCAGTTTCAGCATCGGCTTTACTAGGATAACCTGTTATATTCCATTTAACAACTTCTTTTCCATCTTTTTCTCTGTAAAGCACTTTTTTATATGGAGAAATAACTCTTTTTTCAAACTCGGCTATTTTTTTAGGATCTACTCCTTTAAGATAGTCTGGATCACTTTCAGCATCTATAAGTATTCTTGCGCTACAAGCCGCAGATAATTCACATCTTCTTGTTAAATCTGCATTTAATTCTTTTTCATTCAATCTTTCTACAAGTCCTCTTTGAGTTTTTGGATTATAAGATTCAAAATCATACAGCACAAAGGCACCTCTTTTCTGAGCTTCAGAGCCGATTTGATATGCAAATTCTGAAAAAGCAGGATCTGACTGAACAAGTAAAGTATCGTTGGAATTAATTCTTACTGAATAATCTAGAACTAATTCTGCAAGTTTTATTGCTCGTTCATCAAGTGTCATCCCAAATTTTATAACTTTCAATTTAAATAATTATCTATATCTTACAATAAGATAAACTACAACTAAAAAAAGCAAAGGCATAGCAACATTGCAAACCACATTTTCCTTGAAAAATCCAATAATTTTGTTATAAAGAGTTCTCATAGAATCTTAGTGATTGTTTAATTGTTAGTTTATTTAGAAAGATTAGTTTATTAGGCTAATTATGCTAGTTTTTTTGCTACAAGGTCGATACAGATTCCAGCAGCAACTGTTGCTCCAGCATCTCTTATTGCAAATCTTGACATGTTAGGATTCTCTGATTGTTTTTCAATTACAAGGTTGCCCATAGGTTTCAATTTAACAACAGCTACATCTCCATTCTTTAGGAAATCAACTTTTTCTGTTGAAGCTTGTCCTGTTTTAGGGTCAATCTTTTTAACAATTTCCATGAATTGGCATGGAACTTGAGCTGTATGAACATGGAATACTGGTGTATATCCTTTAGCTATAACTGTAGGGTGATTGATAACTGCAATTTGAGCAGTGAATTCTTCAGCAATTGTTGCAGGTTTAGCGGCATCGCAAACTACATCTCCTCTAGCAACGTCCTTCTTTCCAATACCTTTTATGTTTATACCAACATTATCTCCAGCAGCAGCTTCTGGCATTGCTTCATGGTGCATTTCAATTGTTTTGATTTCTCCATTAATTCCTTTTCCAGATCTTCCTGGTAAGATTATAACTTTTTGACCTACTTTCATAATACCTGTTTCAATTTTACCAACAGGAACTACCCCAATACCGGTTATTTCGTATACATCTTGTAATGGCATACGCATAGCTAAGTTTGTAGGTTTCTTTGGTGGTTCAAGTAAATCAAACATTTCCATTAGTGTAGGTCCCTTGTACCAAGGCATTTTATCTGATTTTTTAACAATATTATCTCCCATGAAAGCAGAAATAGCTAAGAACTTAACTTTTTCAGGATTGATTCCAACTTGCTTTAGGATAGCAGAAACATCAGCTACAGCTTTTTTGTAAGCATCTTCTTTGTATTCAACAGCATCCATTTTATTGATGTTAACATTAACTTGTTGAACTCCCATGGTTCTTAATAGCCAAAGGTGTTCTTTTGTCTGTGGTTGAACTCCATCTTTAGCTGAAACAGTTAAGAAAGCAGCATCAGCTTGTGAAGCTCCAGTAATCATGTTTTTAACGAAATCTTTGTGTCCAGGAGCATCAATAATTGTAACCTGGTATTTTTGTGTCATAAATTTCTTGTAAGATAAATCAATTGTAACTCCTCTTTCTCTTTCTTCTTTAAATTTATCCATAACGAAAGCGAATTCAAATCCAACTTTTCCTACTTTCTTAGCTTCATCTTTAAGTTTTTGTAATTCTTGTTCAGGTAATACTCCAGAATCATACATTAATCTACCAATAGTTGTAGATTTTCCGTGGTCTACGTGACCTACAAAAACAACATTGATGTTTGTCTTTTTTTCTGCCATGATAAAATGTTATGATTTAGGGGGTTTATAAATGTTTTGTTTTTTGAGATTTTTGTGTGTTTTTCCGAGGAGTTTCGGCGAAAAAAGATTATTTTCTTCTCTTCCAATTTAAGAAAAATAAAACACCGATTATAATTGCTGGCCCAGAAATTATGAAACTCCAGGATAAATAATACCATTGAAAGTCGTTTCTAAAGAGAGTAAGATAAATATATGCCAAGCCTGCAAGAATAAACATTATTCCAACAATCCACTCTCTTTTCCAAGAAATCCAAAGAATAATTGCAAGAATAAAAACCGGTATATTATGCATAAGTAATCCAAGAGTACAGCTCAAGAAACTAGAGCAACTATCAAAAACATCTAAACTAAAAAGTGCAAGAAAAAGTAGAAAAAGAATACTTAAGATTCTTGGAGTCCAATATAATTTTTTGCTTATCTTCTTTGTTTGTTTTGATTTAATCATATTTTATAATGGCAACAAATACAAAAATATCAATAAGAAATGACTTATTGCACCAAGCAAAACTAAAATATGCCAAATCTCATGAAATGTAAATTTATTTTCTATAATTGTAGGTTTTTGAGCACTGAATATAATAAATCCTAAGGTGTAAAAAATTCCTCCTAGCAACAACAGCCAGAAAGCATTTATGTTAAAATCAAAAATAGGTTTAGCTAAAAGAACTGCTAACCAACCCATAATAATGTAAATTGGACTTGTAATCCAAATTGGTGCTTTAAACCCCAAACGCAAAACAATTCCAACAATAGCAAAAAACCAGATTAATCCAAAAATAGTCCAGCCATAAAATCCTCTAAGCAATAATAAACAAACGGGTGTAAATGTTCCAGCGATTAGCAAAGAAATAGATGCATAGTCAAAATACCTCAAATTTTCTTTAATTGTTTTTGAATGATTTACTCCATGATAGAGTGTGCTTGCTAAAAATAAAAGCAAAAGAGTTAACCCATAGATGCTGAATGAAACTATCTTCCAAGGGTCTTTCATCAGCGAAGAATAAACTATCAAGAAAGTTACTGCAACAAAACTAAATAATAACCCTACTAAATGGATTATACTACTAATATGTTCGTCATTTAATTCTAATTTAAGTTTTGCCATTAGAATGAATAACCAAGAGCAGTTTTTATAATTAACTCTATCTCTTTAATTTTGTCTTTATTGAGAGAAACCTGCAAGCCATAACTTGTTGGCTTTGTTATCAATAAATTCTGTTTGACTAATTCATCAGCAATTTTTTTTATTTCTTTTCCAAGGTGAGAGGGAAAACCAAATTTTAAAGTGTCGTAGGCAGTATGTTTTGCACCAATAATTCTTTTTCTTCTTAAGTGATAAAGAAGCGTGGCTCTAATTTTCTCTCCCTCTTTTATTTCCATATTATACGACTGAAAAGCTAATATTTAAATGTTTTGATTATTGTAATATAAAAACATTTATAGAAACATTTAAAAACAAGAGTTTTCATTATTAATCATGGAAAATGAAACAATATTCACAGAAGTCTTTGGAAGTAATCCTATAATGAAAGTTTTAGATTTTTTAATTAGTTTTCAACTATTTGATTATCCTTTAACAGAGATAGCAAAAAATTCAGGAGTTAGCTATTCATCTCTTCAAACTTTTTGGGATAGATTAGTAAGAAATAAAATAGTAATCAAAACAAGAAGAGTTGGAAAATCTGATTTATATAAACTTAATACAAACAACCCTGCAGTAAAGCAACTTATAAAACTTGATTGGAATCTAGTAACTGGTGTTGAACAAGAAGTTATGAATTAGTTTCTACTTTTGCTTCTCAATCCAAAAATAGAAATCACAAGAATAATAGTATACATAACAAAACCATAAATACAAGCCGGAAGTTGAAAAACTTGATTACAAGCACCTAATCCGAGTTTTGTAGCATAACAAGATTTTGCAAAGATTTCTCCATAACTCAAATATCCTGAAAAAAGCATTCCCGCAATAGCAATTGCAAAAACTATCCAAAGAGCTGTTTGTTTTTTCATTTTAAATTGTATTAATCTGAGTAGCATTTAATTGACAATCAGTAGTACACTGGCAAAGATGAGAGGCCATGGAAATTTCTGCAGGGTCTCCAACATTATTACAATACCAACTTATTCCAGGATATCTACCCTTACACGCATTTTCATTCATACAGGTTTTATAAATTTTAGCAACATCTTTCTGAATAAGATCAAGCTCATCTTTAACTGCTTTATTCTCAAGGAGCAGATCATTTTTTTCTTTTAGTAATTGTTCACTATCCGCTACTACTTTTTCTATCTCAGAATTTAGACTTTTATTTTCCATAGAACCATTATATAGAAGAATTCCAAGAACGATTACAACTATAACTAAAGCAATAACTACCCACCATTCTTTTTTCATAAATGCTTTAAGAAAGAGAACTATAAAAAGGTTTTTAATGAATAACCACTCTCTTTTTATATAGCTAGAGAACCAAAAAAGAAAAATCTTGCTCAGATAATAACCATTTCAAATAGGCCTGTAGGATTTGATAGTGGTTTTGCTGCAGTCCAAGAAAAATATGCAGGAGCAAAAGTCTTATTAGCCGGCTATGGTAAAACTCCTGAAGCAGCAGAAAAAGATTTAAGAGCTAAAGGATATCAAGGAGATTTCTTTTTTATTAGTGTTTTAGACCCAAAAAAGAATTATATTTTTGCAGCAGCATGATTTAATCCAGCTATTCTTGCGACCCATCTATCCATTAACGGTAAACTTTTATGAACTGCAGATCTATATATTTCAAAAGCAGGCCCCAAATATTGGAATTGCTTTGCAATATCTTTATAGTGTTTGATTACTCTTTCAAATCCGAATTTTTTATGACAGACAAATAATCCGCCAATATCTGCAGTAACTTCAGTTAATTCTTCCAAACTTTCTACATGATTTTCAAGTCTTCTAAAATCTATTTTTAACTTAGCCCTTCTTACTAACTCCTCAAAAAGATGAAAATTCCCAGTAAGCTGCAAAACATGGGTTTCTTCATGACCCCTAGTTTGCGTTCTTTGAACTTCATCATTATTTTTACAGCAAGCCATGTAAATATATCTCTGATTGTCGCGCCTAAAAACAACTGTTCTTCCAAAAATTGTTCTATTTTTCACAACCTCTTCAACTTCATGCCTAGCAACAGCATATAATGCAGCTTTCATAACAAAATGCATATTTAAATCTTGAACAAAACCCTCGTCGTGAAAATGTACATCTGGAGGTATCGGAGCTTCAATATTTAATGCACTAAGATAAATCCTCTTTTCCAACATTAAAAAACTAGGTTTTTTGGATTTTTAAGAATTGTTGTGTTATTTAGTACCCTTAGAACGAGCTTCCATCGCTTGCCTAATATGCAACAAGTCAAAACTATAACCTAATTCTTCAATCTCATATTTTTTAAAATCAATTAATTTTCCAGCTAGTGTAAATCCATCATCAGCGCATAAAATTGCGTCTATGCCTTTTGTTAAATGAACTGTGTTTGTAGGAACCTGAGCAGGTAATATGGGTTCAACAAATATATGTTTCTGATTTTCTCCACAAGTTCTGCCACAATAAACAACTTTTTTAGGAATGCCTTTAACCGCAACAGGATAATTTACTAAATATTTTTCTCCGAATTCGGGGGGCATAATAAATAAACAATATTCTTATTTAAAAAGAAATGTATACTAAAAAATATCTTTAATTGTCAGAGAGGTAATTCTTAACAACATTCTGAGCATTTTTAACATCGCTACCATCAACAAGTTCTTTAAAACTGATTGGCGCAAATTCTGTTCTTCTAAGATTACCCGAATCATCTGCGCTTATTGCTTCAATATATCCTAAAATTAAATCATAATAAATCTTAGCTTCTTTAAACTCTTCTATTTGTTCATAGGCTTCTGCAATTGAGAGTACTCCCCTAATAGAGCGAGCAAATCTACAACGTTGTTCATAATAGGGATAGAATTCTCCCAAAAGACATTTTAAATCTAAGAATTCATATTTATTCATAAATTTTCCTAACAACTCTTACTCATTATCAGCCAAACCTTTTCTAGTTCTGATTTGTCTGACAATTTGATCTTGGATGTTTCCAGGAACTTTTTCAAAGTTCTGATCAACCATATTAAAGTTTCCTCTGCCTTCTGTTGCACTTCTTAAATCTGAAGCTAACCCAATCATTTCAGCTACAGGTAGTTTAGCTTTAATCTGACAATCAATAGCATTTTGAGTAACATCAACTAACTGTCCTCTTTTACTTTGAATAAGTTTTGTCATTTCTCCCATAAAAGTTATAGGCCCTTCAAACATCATTGTCTGAACTGGTTCGTAAAGTATAGGTTTAGCAGTAGACATAGCTGCTCTCATAGAATCTCTAACAGCAGGATAAACCTGAGCAGGACCTCTGTGGATTGCGTCTTCGTGTAATTTTATATCTACTAAAGATACTTTTAATTTTGTACAAGGTTCTCTGGCTATCGGTCCAGCATCAATAACCTGTTCAAAAGCATCTAAAATAAGTTCAATAACTTCTTGGATGTGAACTTCTCCTTTAATTTTATTAAGGAATACACAATCTTTGTAAATATTAACATACTGTCTTGCTTCTTCATTTGAAATTCCTAATTCATTAAGTTTTTTCCAAAGAGGCTCATCTTTTTTCTTTATTCTTCCTTCTGAAATTTCACCATTTCTCATAGCTTGGTATACTTGAGGTTCTAGTGGTTCAACTTTTAAGAAGAATAAGTTGTGCTTGTTCGGTGATTTTCCTTCTCCAACTTCTCCAGCTTTATCAACTGTTTCTCTATAAACTACAATTGGAGATGATGTTGTTACTTCTACTCCTTTTTCGGTCTTAATTCTGTTTTCAATAATTTCTAAGTGTAGCTCTCCCATTCCACTTATCAAGTTCTCTCCTGTTTCTTCGTTAATTTGAACTTTTACAGAAGGATCTTCTTTAGCTACTTTCTTAAGAACATCAATTAATTTAGGCAAGTCTTGTGGTTTTGGAACACTAATAGATTTAGTAATAACTGGTTCAAAAATATGTTTCATTTCTTCAAATGGTGTTTCTGGACCTTCAGTTACTGTTTCTCCAGCTTCTCCAGTAACTCCTGCAATAGCAAGAACATTTCCACAAGGTAGTTCTTCCATCTGTTCTGGTTTTATACCATTGTAAATAAGAACTTGCTGAACTCTTTGTTTTTGTTTAGCCATATTCAAGTAAACTTCCATTCCATTCTTGATAGTTCCACTAAAAAGTCTTCCAGCAGAAACTTCTTTTCCAGAACGAGGATCAATAACTATTCTTGTGATAACAAATCCAACTTTCCCAGCAGGATTACAATTAATCAGATTTTTTCCGAATTCTGTTTCCGAGTCACCGCGCCAGATTTTTGGGATTCTATATTTCTGAGCTTCTAAAGGAGAAGGTAAGTGTTTAATTACCATATCTAAAAGAACTTCGAATAAAGGAGCATTTTTCCAGCACCATTCTTTTCTTTCTTCTTCTTTTAAGTTATAAATATTAAGAACATCCTTGAATGAAATTCCTTTTTTCTTCATGAAAGGAACCGACAAAGCCCAATTATCTCTGGCTGAGCCAAATGCGACACTACCATTATTTACATCAACCTGCCAAATCTTTCTGAATTCAGGTTCAGCAATTTGGGATAAAAGAATATTGAAATCAGTAATTATTTTTACAAGTCTTGCCTGCATTGCTTCAGGAGTTAATTTTAATTCTTTGATAAGTCTATCAACTTTATTGATAAATAAAACAGGCTTAACTCTTTCTCTGATTGCTTGTTTAATAACAGTTTCTGTTTGAGGCATAATACCTTCTGAAGCGCATACTAAAACAATAGTTCCATCAATAGCTCTCATAGCTCTTGTTACATTTCCACCAAAATCAACGTGTCCAGGAGTATCAATTAAATTGATTAAGAATTCTTCTCCTTGGAAATCATGAACCATCGATACATTTGCAGCATCAACAGTCATAAGTCTTTCTTGTTCATCTCCATGCTGCCATGTAGCCATACCCTCTTCTAAGTCTCCAGCATTTTTAGCAGCCATATATCCTGATGCCGCAAGCAAGTTATCAGTTAAAGCAGTTTTTCCGTGGTGAATATGTGCGCTTGTAGCTATATTTCTAATATTTTTTTGCTGAGTACAAAGTCTTTGAATCTTTTCCAGATTTGTTTCTTTTTTTGCCATGTTGATTTTACGAAGAAAATTAACAATCAGAAAACTTTGTTTTCTGAGTGTAAAAAACACTAGATGTTGAACCCGAAGTCTTCAAAACGTGAGTTTTGAACGAATTAGGAAATTTTTAATTTCCTAAGGGCTTATCAAGTTTTTTACTTGCTTATCTTCTGTATAATTATTGATAAGAAGGAGGGTTTTTAAAGGTTTTGAGGCAGAAATTTATTTCCAATGAAGCAACATTGCCATATCAAAAGCCTTAGAATTTTTATGTCCAAAGGCGTGAAATAAATAATAAATCGCATCTCCAAGCAAACCCTCTCCACGCCTTTCTTTTATTTTGTTAATAGTCTCATAAACTGCTGCATCTTTTAACCCTTCTGAATCACTGAGAAAATATTCTGCAACTCTTAACCTAAATCTTTTCCAAGGTGTAAGTTTTCCTTTTGCTTGAAGATAGTCTCTGTTTACTTGTATTATCGGCAACTTTACTCTTTGCTCCATTTCAAAAAGATGCGCTTGTAATCCTTCTTGGCTATTTTTTACACTTTTTTCTTTTAGATGATATCTTTCAATTTCCTGCCAATCTAAATCTGAAAAATCAAATTCTCTGCCATCTATAAAATTTGTTTGAGAATTATAAAAAAGACCATGCGTAACATTATATTCAATTCTTCTTTGTATTGGCGTTCTGTTTTCCAAACCAAATTTTTCTAAAAGGTTTTGCATATTAGAACTATCCCTCTTCTGCCCTACTATTTAGTCTGCTACTCAATCCATTACAACCATAAGCTCTAAGAGTTATAGCATTTTCTTTTTCAAGTCTAACAAAATCTGCATCTCGCATAGTTACATGTGCTTCAATACAACTACCGCAAATTTGAAGATGATATAGTTTTCCTCTGCCTAAATAAGATTTATTACAGACCCCACAAGTTGTATCTCTACAAATTCCACTCCAATCTGGTTTTCCTTCACTAATATCATATTGATCAAATCTTTGTTTTAGTACAGGATTCTCATAAGCTTTCTGAACAAGCTCTTTTCTTTTTTTAGGAGTTAAGATAACCTCTTTGACAGGTTTTACTCCAGAAATTGCGACTATACCTCTTTTTCTAGCTGCTCTTATGACTCTTTCTCCAAAGTCTTTCATTAAATATTTCCCGATTTTTACCATATTGTTTTTATACTTTCACGCTTTATAAGAATTATTATAGTTTAGTTAAATCTAATCCCAACTCTAACTTCAAGATATGATTCATAACTTTTAAGTCTTGATAAGCCAAAACTTTAAACTCTAATCGAGTTCGCATTAATCTCTTTTTCTCAGCTTTATCAGAAATTTGAGCGATAAGTTGGGTTATTCTTTCAACTTCCTCTGTTTCTTTTTGATAAGTCCAATAGGTTAAATTATAAAGTGCATTATCAACTGTTTTAAGTTCTCTCAAGGATTCTAATCTTGTTAGCATTCTAGAAATCTGTAAGAAACCTATATAAAATTATCTAGCAGAATTTGCAGATTTTTCTAACTCTTCTTTCTTCTTAACTGCTGCACTATCTCCAGAACCTTGTGCAGCTAGAATTATCTCATTTGCTAAAGCTTCTTCAATTTTTGTTTTTTTACCGAAGGCTTTATCATAAGCACCATGAACAATTAATCTTAGGGTTATAGCAATTCTTCTTGAAGGTGAACAATCAACAGCTTGGGGATATTTTGCTCCACCATATTCAATTGTAGTAACTTCTTCTCTTGGAGAAGCGGTTTCAACTGCTTTAACTAAAACTTGAACTGGATTTTCCTTTGTTTTATCTTCAATTATTCTGAAAGCTTTCAAAACAACTTTCATATTTGTAGAATATTTTCCAGAAGCTAAAGAAGTCATAACAATATGCTTTTTATTCCTATGTCCTGGAACTGCAATAAGATTTGCTAATCTTTCAACAAGATTTATTTTTGTTTGTGCAAATTTTCCTCTTGCTCTTCCATGAGATTTTAAAACAAGTTTAGGTTTAAGATTTATAACTCTCTTTAAACCAGGATCATTTACTACAAGATTTTCAGTTTCATATAAATCAAATATTTTTACCATGTTACTATCTTCTTCCCTTTTCTATCTTGCCCTTCCAAAGCAATTCAAGAGGCTGATCATTTACAATTATAACTTGGAATCTAACTCCTGGAATATCTCCTTTAGATCGGTTCATACGTCCACCAATTCTTTCAATAATAACCTCGTCGTGTTCATCAACAAATTTTTGTGCTAAGTTTCCAGGAATAAATGCAGTAACGGTTTTATTATTTTTAATTAGCTGAACTCTGCAACACTTTCTCATAGCTGAGTTTGGCTGTCTTGCTTCTTTTTGAACTTTAGAAACTACTAATCCTTTAGCTTGAGATTTACCTTCAAGTGGGTCTGATTTAGCGAACAATCCTAATTTTTGTTTCTTATATTTTTTATTGTTCCATCTAAATTTCTTTCTATTCTTCATCAATTTTTTAGCGTTTAATAGTCCCATTGTTGTTTTTCTCTATTTTGTTATGTTATAGATGGTTTTTAAAGGTTGTCTTATCCCACCCTAACATTCTTTATTTCAAAATATTGTTCAATAATTTGCTTTAACTCTTCTAATCTTGCTTTGTTTCTGCCTATTAACATAGATCTCCCCTCAAGGTCTGCTTTTATCAAAACTTCTTCACCATTCTCTGATTTAACAACGTCTAAACTATCAAATCTTGCAGGAGCAACTAATACTTTAACAAAATTAGTTAAATCTTTTCTTGCTCTTGGCTCGGCTAATACTCTTATTCTTTTCCCCAATATTTGGCTTAATTGTTTTAAATTAGAATTATCTTTTCCTATTGCTCTTTCAACTTGGATAAAAGGAACAATAAAAACTAAGGTATTATTATAAAGAAAACAATGTTTTGCAGTTACACGAGTAACTCTACTAAAGAGATTAATGTATCTAATAAACTGCATATCAAAAGTCTTTGTCATTTTAAAGAACTATTCTTTTTCCTTCTTAGCTTTCTTTGGTTCTTCAGGAGTTAATTTTCCTGTAACCTTAACAAGCAAGCCAGGAAGTCCTGTTCCAACTGGGATAGGCTGATTTACTATAATGTTTTCTATAACCGACGCCAAATCATCTCTTGTTGCTTTTAATGTAGCATTAACAAAGTGTTTTATTGGAGTTTCGAAACTAGCTCTTGCAAGAACAGAGCTTTTCTGTGAAATCATACCCATTCTTGTAGAACCTGCAACTTTTCCAGAGAAGCACATAGAATCTGCAACAAGCTTTAAGTGTCTTTGATTAATATCTAAGCCCTGTGCTTCAATTGTTCTCTTTATTTCATTGATTATTGCTTGTCTTGCTGCTTCAATTCCGAGTACTTCTGAAATTTCATTAATATTGTTTGTAGAAGTTTTTTCAGCATCTACTCCTTTAAACTCTAATATTTCCTTCAAATTGCTTCCAGAAGTTAAGATAACATAACTATTTTCTCTTTTAACAACCAGTATTTGAGATATGCCTTCAATTCCAGATATATGAATTGACTTAACTTTTTCTTTTAGTTTATATAATTGTTTAAAATCTGATTTTGGCTCGTGGAAGATTATAGTATTTTCTTTTACTTTATTTGTATGTCCTTCCTCCTTTAACTTATTTGAAACTTCTTCCATAGACATATGTACTGACTTGAGTGAGGTTGGATTTATTATAACTTCTATTTTTTTATCTCCAAAATTAACTTTTATTTTCTCCACAATTTCTCCAAGTTTTGTTTCTTTTATTTTCTCTGCAATAACTCTTGCATGTTTTTCATCATTATGTTCTTTATCTAAATAAATCTCCATAGTGGGTGTTGAAGGATTCTTTCTTGCATCGAAGATTTCAATAAGACGAGGAAGACCTTGTGTAATCTGCATCTCTGAAACTCCTGCAAAGTGGAATACGTTAAGTGCCATCTGAGTAGAAGGTTCTCCAAATGATTGGGCAGTTACAATACCAATTGCTTCTCCAGGAGCTACTGGCTTATCTTTATGAAGAGTTGAAACATCTAATCCATCATCCCCATACTTGAATTGTATAACATTTTCACTGCCGTCTCTTACTGTTCCATCATAAGCAATCTTCAAATCTTGTAAGGCATTAGCAAGTCTTCTGTATAAGTAACCAGATTTAGGAGTTCTAAGGGCAGTATCCATCAGTGAGTCTCTACCAGTAATAGCCCCAAAGAAGAATTCATAGGGCTTTAATCCCTTCATAAATGGTGTTTGGATAAATCCTTTTGCTTTTGGAGATAAATCATTTTCTTTGAAAAATGAAAGAGTTCTGTTAGTGTAACCAATTCCAATTCTCTTACCCCATAAAGACTGTTGACCTACACAACATGCCATCTGAGTTATATTAAGAATATTTCCGCCAGAACCAGAAAGAATCATAGTATTAACTGGATTTTCTCTTGGGAATTCTTGCTTAACTGCTTGTCCAATTTTTGTACGTACTTCGTTAAGTATTTGTATAATCTTAATTTCTCTTGACTCTTCTTTTGTCTTTCCAGGAATTATTTCTAGTGTGTTATTATTATAAGCTTCAATAATCTTGTTAGTCTTATCTTTTGCTTCTTCAATAATCTTGTTAGTTAAATCTTCAACTTTTTTATTAACTTTCAAATCATCTACGGAAATTGTAAATCCGTGTTTTGAAAGATATTTTGTACCTAAAGCAAAAACTTTTCTTATTGTTTCAAGTGTTTTTTGTCTTCCTATAACTTTATCAAGTTCAGTAATAAGAACTCCGCATTCAACTCCAAATACTTTATCATCAACAACTCCTGACTTAAGGACTCCTTTTTCAATCAATAATGTTTCTTCACTTGATTTGTTTTTGAATTTAAAATCCATTTTTGGAAGTATTTCAGAGAAAACCTCAGATCCTTCCAGATTTTTCTTTGTTAATCCATTATCTATTCCTGCTTCATAAAGCATTTGATTAGCATCTGCATTAGTTAGTTTTGCTAAGTGAAGCAAATAATTTCCAGTAGTTGCGTCAGATATGCTACCAATTAAATTTGTATTATTTTTTGGAGAGATTAAATTCTGATTTACATCTAAAAGTATTTGCGCTTCTGCTCTTGCTTCTTCAGTTTGAGGAACATGGATGTTCATTTCATCTCCATCAAAATCTGCATTATAGGGGAAAGCAACAGCAGGATGCAATCTAAAAGTTTTGTAAGGAAGAACTTTTACAAAATGAGCCATAAGTGAGGCTTTATGAAGTGAAGGGTGTCTGTTAAAAAGAACAATATCTCCATTCCTTAAATGTCTTTCAACAATATAGCCTGGAGCAATTTCGTTAATAATTTCTTCTTTTAATTCTTTTGTAATCTTTTTTCTTTTTCCATCAGGTCTAATAACGTAATTAGCACCAGGATAGGTTTCAGATTTTATTAATTTCTTAAGATATTCAATATTCAAAGTTGTAACACTTTCATTTACTGTAAGAGTCATAGCAATTTCTTTTGGCACTCCAATTTCATTAATTTTCAAGTTTGGATCTGGAGAAATAACTGTACGTGAAGAGAAATTAACTCTTTTACCTGCTAAATTGTGTCTAATACGTCCTTCTTTACCCTTGATTCTTTCAGTTATAGTTTTCAATGGATGTCCAGATCTGTGTCTTGCGGGAGGAACTCCTGCTACAGAATTATCATAAAAAGTTGTAACATGATATTGAAGTAAATCCCATAAATCATCGATAATAACTTCTGGGGCTCCTGCATTAAGATTTTCTCTTAATCTTTGGTCTGCTCTAATAATATCTCCGAGTTTGTGAGTTAAATCATCTTCAGATCTTTCACCAGTTTCAAGAGTAATTGAAGGGCGGACAGTTACAGGAGGAACCAAAAGAACAGTTAGTATTGCCCATTCAGGTCTAAAAACTTCAGGATTAATTCCCACATTTTTCAAATCTTCATTTGGAATTCCAACTAAAATGTCTCTAATTTCATCTGGGAAAATTCTTTTCTTTCCTTTCTTAAATGTTAATGGTTTTTCAAGTTTTATTTTTTCTTGAGGATTATTACAGTGAGGACATTTTTTTGCATCCTTTGCTTTTTTTATTCTTTCTTTAAGATTTGGATATTCTTTTGCTTTTTCTTCACTCAATAAAAATTTTCCACAATGCTGACAGAAACATCTAAGTGCCATTTCAATTATAGGGATATATTTGATATGCACAACAGGTCTTGATAATTCTACCATACCTGGATGTCCAAGACATTCTTTTAGTCTTCCACCACAAGTTCTGCATCTAACTCCAGGATCAATAGCTCCAAGTCTTAAATCCATTAATCCTCCATCAACAGGATAACCGTCAATATCATAAAGTTCAGGAGTAACGATTCTTGCTGAAGCTACTTTCTTAATTTGTTCTGGATTTAACAAGGTGAAGTACAATCCATTAATTTGTTTTCTTATTGGTTTCATTTTATTGTTCGTATTTATTTTTCAAATCAAATTTAGTTGCTAAGTGTAATCCTTGAACTTCGTCGATTAAAAGCTTAAAAGCATAAGACATTTCAACTGGTTCTGCTTCTTGCGAGCCACACATAGGACAGTATATCTTTTTGTGTATACTATC
Organism: uncultured archaeon; assembly: GCA_903866625.1. Taxonomy (GTDB): domain Archaea; phylum Nanobdellota; class Nanobdellia; order Pacearchaeales; family GW2011-AR1; genus CAIPOI01. Next base: position 146,122 of record CAIPOI010000002.1, read on the forward strand.
TTCAACTGCAACATAACCACATTTTGTGCAGATGTGTATAACTACTTTATCTGAATCATATCTTTCTTTTAAGAGTAATGAAGCTCCATGTGCCACTAATGCTTCTTGTTCCATCTCTCCTAATCTTAATGCTCCGCCTCTAGCTCTACCTTCAATAGGCTGTCTGGTTAATAAAGTAACTTTTCCAGAAGCACGAGCATGCATCTTATTGCTAACCATGTATTTTAATTTCTGGTAATACATTGTTCCAACATAAATTTTTACATTCATTAATTTTCCAGTTATACCATTATACATTGTTTCTTTGCCATCATATCTAAATCCAAGTTCTTTTAATTGACCCTCAAGTTCTTCAACTTTTGTCTCTTGGAATCCAGTTCCATCCATAATTTTTCCAGATAAAGCTCCAATCTTTCCAGTAATTAATTCAAGCAAATAACCCACAGTCATACGTCCAGGGATACCATGAGGATTGAATAATATATCCGGTCTTATTCCTGAAGAAGTAAAGGGCATATCATTTTCTTCAACTAATGCTCCAACAACTCCCTTCTGACCGTGTGATGTTGCAAATTTATCTCCAAGTTCTGGAACTCTTTGATCTCTTGTTCTTACTTGAATAATTCTGTTACCATCTCTATTTTCAGTTAAGAAAATAGCGTCTATAACTCCTTTTTCTTCTTGTCTTATAACGCTTGAAGCTTCTTTTCTTGCTTTAACTGAAATTTCTCTTGATTCAGATAAGAATTTTGGTGGTGATGTCTTTCCAATTACAACTTCTCCTGATTCCATTTTCGCTTCAGGATAAACAATTCCATCTTCTTCTAAATATCTGTAAGATTCTTCTGTTCTATAACCTGAAGTTCCTTTTTCAGGTATTTCTACTTGATCTCTAAGTCCACCAGCATACTTTAATTCAACACTTGTATAAGGTCTAAAATAAGTTGAACGAGCTAATCCTCTATCAACTGAGGCTTTGTTAAGTATGACTGCGTCTTCCATGTTATAACCCTCATGAGTCATAATAGCGACTATAACATTTTGTCCAGAAGGATAAACATTCAAAGTATCATAAACAAAAGTTCTTACAAGTGGTTTTTGTGGATAGTGCAATATAGATACATCAGTGTCAACTCTGCATAAGAAATTTGCAGCATATAATCCTAAAGACTGTTTCTGAGTTTTACTTCCTCTCATAAGTCTTGCTGACTGATCATAGTTTGGATAAGGTACAAGAGAAGTTACTGTTCCAAATAAATCAATAACGTCAATTTCTAAATGTGTTGTTTCATTGTTTACATCCTTAGCATATAATGAAACTAAACAATTCTCTTCTTCAGCTGCATCGATGTATTCAAGAATTCCTACAGAGATTAAATCATTCCATTTTAAAGTTCCAGTTCTTATTTCTTCAACAATATTTTCTGTTAATTTGCTTTGACCATTTTCAACAATTATTACTGGTCTTAAAACTCTTCCAATTTCTGTTGAAATTAAAACTGCATTAAAGTTCTTATCATATCTGATAGAGAGTTGATAAGGTAAAACTTGGTTTCTTCTCTTCTTTTTTATATTTTGTATAAACTCTTCATAATTTTGAACATCTCCAATAAATCTCCCATTGAAAAAAACATCTACTAGATTTTTGGTTTCAGAATCTTTATCTCTTTTTAATCCATTATCTACCAGGGTTTCTAAGAATTTCTTTTCATCTAATTCTACCATTGTAGAAACTTTAGCAAGTATGGCAAGATTTTTTCTTAAACCAATCTCTGTTCCCTCAGGAGTTTCAATTGGGCAGAATCTTCCATAATGAGTAGGATGTAAGGTTCTTGCAAGGAAATTTTCTTGTTCTCCAGGTAAACTTGAAGAAACTCTCTGAAGTTGAGATAAAATCGCAAGGTAGTTAGTTTTATCCATATTCTGAGTAACTCCTGTTCTTTCTCCAATCCAATTTCCTGTTGCGATTGAACTTTCGATTCTATGTGTGAATAAAGTGGACTTAGCAATAGTCTTTAATGAATAAAATTTCTTTCTCTTTTGTGTTTTCTGTAAAGAATGCTGTATGTCCCTAATAAGAATATTTAAATTAACTCTGAATAAATCTGCAAGCAAATCTCCTGAAAGTCTAACTCTTTTATTTGCATAGTGGTCTTTATCTGTTAAATTCTCCGGATTTTCTTTAGCAATAAGAAATTGTTTTATTAATTTACATAGAGTAATAGCTTTTTCTTCTCTTTCATTTTTTCCCAAACCAATGTGTGGCAAAAGATAAGAGTCCATTCTTTGCTTAACTCTATCAAGAATTTCTTTTTTTGTTCCTTGTAAGGATGTTTTTTCAGCAATTAACATCATTGCATCTTCTGGTGTTTGGATATTTGCATATTCATAAAGATTAACGATTAATTCATCATTTTCTTTTCCAATAAATTTTGCAATATCTGCTTCTTTTGTCATACCTAAAGATTTTAGAACAACAATTGCCGGGATATTCTTGAATCTAGAAAAAGATAATTCTATAATTCCCTCATTTGTATCTGTAACTGAAACCGGAATACGATAACTTCCTCTTCTTGAAAATAGTCTTAACATCAATTTGTCTTTTGATCTTTCTATAAATGGCTGATTTTCTGCCAAATCTTCAGACATTACCATTACTCTTTCGTTACCATTGATAATAAAATAACCGCCCGGATCTAAAGGGTCTATGTATAACTTTTCAAGTTCTTCTTTGTTTTTTCCTGCAATATTACAAACGTTGCTCTTAACGATAACCGGAATATAACCTACTTCAACCTCTTGACTTTCAATTTGTGAACCTTGCTTTACTGTTACTTCAAGATAAACCGGTGCAGAATAAGTTAAATTTCTCAATCTTGCTTCTGCAGGATTAATATAATTTGGAGAACCATCTGCTTCATGAATCAAAGGTTTACCAACTCGTATCTTGCCGAGATTTATCTCAATATCTTCTTCTTTTGGCAAAGTTTCAGAAATTTCCTGAACAATTTCTTGCATTCTTCTTTCAACAAAATTATTGAATGAAGTAATATTAGATTCAACTAAGCTATGCTCTTCTAAGTATTTTTTTACAAGTAGATATTTATTTTTTATGTCAAGTTTCATTTTCGGTTATAAGATCACTACTCTGAAATATTCGTGAGTTCCCTCCTCGTCTTTTCGTTCGATTTTTACTACATCTCCAACAATTGTTCCTTTTGGAAGTGCTGGATCAGATAAATGAATTTTTGGTAATTGGGCTAAAGAAATATTGAATTTAGCTAAAATTTTTTCAGCTTCGTTTTGTTTTAAAATTATATGCTTTGGTTGTAGAATATGTGGCATTTTTACTCTTATTTTTTCGATTAAGGAATTTTATTTGACCTAGCATTTATCCGTAATATATTGCAAAAGAACTTCTGCATAATTACAACCAGGTGTGATATTAAATTAAATCAAAAGTGGGTTTAAAAAGGTTTCTATAGTTCCCAAATTTTTAGATTACGACGTTTTCATCACCTAAAATGTACTTATCATGAAGTTTCTTTATATGAACTGGATTTGCCCTTTCTAAAAAATCTCCTATTCTATTTGTACTCAATGAAAAAGGCGAACAGATTTCGCATTTCTGATTAGGTAAACTCTCGACTAAGGCTCTTCTTTGCTCACCATTCCAAATATCTACCAAACTTTTTTCTAATAAGTTACCATAACTAGGAGTATCTCTAGCAACAATATGGCCACACGGATAAATATTAGCGTCTGGTCCCAAACAAGCCCAAAACTTGCAAGTAAAACACTTAAATCCACAACCTTTTGCTCCGAATTTAGTCTCATCTTTTTGAGTTATTTCATCTTTAGAGTGAATGACTACTACATTAAATCCAGGTTCATTAAGTGTTTTAACTTCTTCTAGTAATTCTAAAACTTCTTTAGAATATCTTTCAGATACGTCTCTATCTACTAAGTCTATTCTATATCGCAGGGTATCTGCGGCTTTGTAAGACCTAATTTTAGTTGCGAATGCGACTATTTCTTTATAATTCAAGTGAGTAATAGCAAAACTAGCTTCTATGCCTGTCTTTGCCTGTCTTTTCATAACTCTTGAAGCCCCTATGAGAATATCCTCCACAGAAACTCCCGAGTCCCTTGCTCCGGGCTTAACTCTGTGTAAGGTTTCGGTTGTTGCTGCATCCAAACTTAGATTTATTCTGTTAATTTTTGCAAGATTATCAATATAAGCAGGTTCATCTTTATGCTTGCCTATTTCTATCCCATTAGTAAATAATCTAATATGCTTTTTTCCAGCAACGCGATTAATCGCGTAAAGAGTTAGCGGATTTAATAAGGGTTCTCCAGTAGAACCACAAAATTTAATTGTTTCGACTTTAAATCCTTCTTGTTCAAAACCAAGAATCTGAGATATTATTCTTTCCATAGCCAAGGTTGAGTAAAGTCTTTCTTCACATCTTTGATATCCTCTTCCAAAACAATGTAAACAACTGGCATTGCATCTTGCTGATGGCTGAATTTCAAATTCATAAGGGGGAATATTTTTTCCTTCTAATATTGCGGAAATTCTAGAGAAACTATCATTTAGCAGTTTTCTGCCATAGTCAAAAGGAGGCTTACCTTCATTAATAAATTCAATAAATTTTTGTTCGGTTTCTTTTGGAGATAGTTTCTCTAGTTGTTTTTCCATCTGCTATCTATTAAATTGATATCCGATTTCTTGTCCTGCTCGTTCGTAATTACTTGTTTTTTCTTGAGCTCCGTAAGTAGCACAGCCATTGTTACAAGCATAAGGCAATGATAAAAATGTTAGGGCAACAAGTCCAGAGAAAACTTTCCTTCGTTTCATTAAATTTTGGATTTTCATTTTTCCTCCACAATTTATTTAATAAAAATTAGTTTAGACAGAGTTTTATCAATTGCCAATATTGATTATAGAATTCAGAATAAATTCTGGAAGGACTACTGAACCCTAATGAATATATAGAATATATTTTTGGAAAGGGAGAATATTGACAACGAATATAATTAAAAAAGAATTATAATAGTTATGGAAACTTTAGAAGTAACCGCAAGTCAGATTGCACTTGGAATTAATCCAAATACTCCTGTAGAAATTCTAACAAGAGTTCCAGATCTTGTTTTGTGCGCAGAATGCCAAGAATATGTCCCCCTTGAAGAAACTCAAATGTTCGGAGATGGAAAATATTATTGCATAGATGGTTGTGAAAAAAGAGTAAAATGGTTCTGCTAGATTTTTAGTAAGTTTAGATTAATATTAAGAAAAAAAGAAAATTAATACTAAGAAAGTTAACCAATTATTTTTAAACAAATAATTAGTTTAATCGACGGTTGCGAGGTGTTCTGCTAAGCAAGTGTCCCAACAATATCTCTTCCCATCTCCTGCAAGATAGGTATTTTCTATAGGCACCTCTCTTTCACAATCTCCGCAAGTTACTCTTACTCCGGGTTGGTATCTTTGCTCGGCTGGAACTCTTGTAACTCCTTGCTTTGCAGTAGCTTCAAGTGTTTGTGTTGCCATAAATATAATACTCCTAGAAGCTATATACAGCTTGCCCCTTGTGAGTATAGTTCGTAATAGGGTTAGATATAAAACCCTATTGACACTAGTGAGTATATAGTCAAAACATTTAAATATATTCATACACAAATAATATAGGGATTCATCCCAAACATGAAACGTCGAATCATCAAGCAAGGTCATAATACCTTGACTATTACTCTTCCGAGTGAATGGACAAAGAAACTTCATTTGGAAGCAGGAGATGAGGTGGACATAGTTGAAACTAATGGTGCTTTAGCAATTAATGGTAAGCAACATAATGGGTTCAAATCAACTTCTATTGATATTACGGGATTAAGTATTCCTATGATTTGGAGATTCTTTCAAGGAGCATATAGGGAAGGTTTTGATGAAGTAAAGGTTATTTACGATAAGAATAAAAAAGATTTTGATAGTGCATATAATTTTTATGCTTCTCAATTTGCTTATATTAGGCTCGGAGAAAAACCAGGTAAACGAACAGCATTAGATATGATAAACGAATTCGTTAATCGTTTTATTGGTTGGGCTATTATTGATAATGGAGAAAATTACTGCATTATTCGTGAGATGGGAGAATCAAGTAGTAAAGAGTTTGAAAATTCTCTTAGAAGGATTTTCTTATTAATTCTGGAGCTTTTTGATGAATTGATAAAACTTCTAAAAAACAACCAAGTAGGCAATATTAACATCTGTAAAGAACTTCATACTTTGGATATCAACATTGATAGATTTATTGACTATTGTTGTAGAATAAATAATAAAATAAATGATTCGACTTTTCAAAAGAATAAGCCCTTAATATTCTCCACTTTATTCTTATTGGAGTTGCTGGGGGATGAATTCAAGTATATAGGTAATCATCTTTCACATTCTAAGGGAAAAGTAGATAATCTTTTAGAATTTGCAGAAACAATAAAAAAACATTTTGAAATGTATTATCACCTCTTTTACAAATTTGATAAGCAGGGAGTTATTAACTTTGGAGAAAATGATTACAAGATTTACAACGACCATTTTGAAAGAAAAGAGTCAAAGAATAAAGATGCAAATAGTATTGTAAAACATCTTATGCAGATCAGCAAACTTACTTTCTGTTTGATGGAACTCAGAATTGAGATGGAGTATTAGTTAGAATTATATACTGAGATACAATAAAGAATAAATACTTCTAAACGTCTATTTTTCTATGATAAGTCATTCAGCAACGAGAAGATTAGTCAAACTGCAATTAGTAAAGACTATTGAGCTTCCTAAAAAACATCAAGAAAGTCGGGTTTATTTTGCAGGGAATTCTGGATTAGAACATTCTATTTCTCTTCCAAAAGAAGTTGCGAGAACATTAAAACCAGATGTTAAATATTCTGCTTATGTAGAGAGAATTCTTTCAGGAGATTTTGTAAACGATGATCCACTAACTCAAAGAATTTGCACTACTTATGAAGAGATAGTCACACTTTGTAATGATAAAGGCCTAGTAATTTACAAAGTAACCCCCCAAGTGGTTCAAGATTGCATTTCTCTTCTTGAACAAGCTTTTTCTCCAAAAGAAAAAAAGACTCTCGAATGTTTGGGTAATCCCAATATAAAAGAAAATCTTCACCTGGGGCTAAGAACAAGAGGCATTCTAAGGTTATGGAACAATAATTGCAGAAGTGCTTATTTCAAGCAGTTAGGAATACAGGATGTTATGAATATGTCAGATTATGTTTTAATGGCTTATAGAGATTATTTAAGGAAGAAATAATTTTAATATTTTAGGGTAAAAGAGCATATAAGGGGACTCTATCAAGTCCTTTAAAATCTTCTTTAAAAGAATTTGCGATATAATAATTAGCTTCAGATATACTTCCTTGTTGTTGAACTACTGAGCAATATCCCCCGACAATTCCAACCATCCATGCAACCAAATTTAAGCCCAAAAGAATTCTAAAATTTGCCTTGCTTTCTAAGTTTCCCTGGGAATTATTAACTCTCATCTTAATAAAATTACCCTTTACTATAAAAATATTTAGGTAATAAAAAACAATAATCACCTTTAAAAATCCTCTGCTCCTATCATCTAAAAAGATGGCAGAACTTGAACAAATAAGAGCAGAATTAAATTCTCTAAAAAATCCAACTAAAGCAGAGATAGTAAAAAAATATCTAAAATCTCCTTATGCTTTTTATGGAATAACTGTTCCACAACTAAGAAAAATAGCTAAAAAATACAAAGACCTTTCTTTTAATCAAACCTATCAGTTATTTGAAGCTCTTTGGAAATCTGGAAATCATGAAGAAATGTCCTTAGCACTCTATCTTCTTCAAAATCACAAAAAATATTTTAACTTAGAAACTTGGGGATTTTTATTTCCAAGATTAGAAAAAGCTAAGACTTGGGACCATGTAGACGAACTCTCAAGCCATATAACTGGAGAGATATTTCTTAACAATCCAAATTTGCAACCAGAAATTAAAAAGATGGCAGAGTCAACTAATCCTTGGATGAGAAGAATTGCAATAGTTAGCCAATATCCTCTAATAAAAAAAGGAAAAATCCAACTGATTTTTCTTTTAGCAGAAAAAGCAGTTTACGACGAGGATATTTATGTTCAAAAAGCAGCAGGTTGGATGATAAGGGAAGCTGGAAAAAAGAATCCTGTTCAAGCTCAAGAGTTTATAAAAATCCATAAAAATATGAAACCTTCTGCGTTTAGTTATGCAACTGAAAAGCTGTTGGATTTAAGAAAGAGGTTTAAGGAAGAGAGAAAAAATAATAAAAAAGAAAACATACAAATTAAAGAAACCAATTCTCTTAGTAACGAACAAAAACTTGCAGAAAAGTTAAGTTCCGAAGAGTTGAACAAGATAAAATATTTTAAGAGTTAATTATTTAAATACCGATATATACCTGCCTATATGTGGAAAGCTAAGTTTAAGGTGTTTGATGAAACTGGAACCTTTGCTACACTTGCAAGAAGATATAAGATTATAATTTATGGATATATGATTAATCATTATATTAAAAATAATTATCATTACTTTACACTTTCCGTATTTTTGGATTGCGATGAAGAAACTAAAAAATTAGTTATAAACGATTTATGGAATTTTAAGAGAGTTAATAATCTTGAAGATCAGGGTAGTTTTTTAATTTGTGAATTAAAGATTACAGATAAGATGGAAAAAGAAAAAAAGCCGAGTTTATTTTACAATCCTGCATTAATACAGGTAAAACCTTTTATTTTAGATCCCGAAGGTTGGGAAGAACTCGAATTTGCCGCATTTAACCGAAAAGATTTAGATAAGGTCTTAGAGATTTCAGAGAAACTGTATAAACTAAAACTTTTGTATATTAAACAAGAAAAAATAGATTCCTTTAGTGTAATGAATTTATTTCCGAAATTAACTGATAAACAAAAAGAAATGTTAAAATTAGCTATAGAAAATGGATACTATTCTTATCCAAGAAAAACTAATATAAAAGAATTAGCTAAAAGAAATAAAATGTCTTTTTCTACTTTCCAAGAGCACCTAAGAAAAGCAGAGAACAAACTAATTCCATTTATAGCAAGAAAATCTGAGCTTTAAACCGAAATATATCGGTATAAATTATATAATCCCAAAATTCTCGAGATTTCTATGGACATACAAAGAAGAACTTTAGAGAACCTCAAATTTTTATCAGATTCTGGATGGACTATCATGGTAGGTGGAACTACCATACATACTTTAACAGCCACCTATAACGAAAAAAACGATATTACTCAAATACTGCCGGATTTTAAGGGAGAAAAACATGATTTGGGCTTTGATTACTGCAGAGATGAAACCTCTGGAGAAGATTATCTAAATGGGGACTTAAGAAGATTAGTTTCTAATGATAACTGTTTTGTTCTTTGGATACAGGATACGGAAGTTAATGAAAGAAAATCAAAGAAAGCGAAAAATCGGAGAGACTACCATATTTATAAAAAAGATGAGCCCAACGGCATTTATTCAAGAAGAATTTTAGATGAAGGTTTTAGATTTAGATATGACTGGGAGAGACGAAGGTTCTTATCCGAAAGAACAATTCAGGAGGCAGTTAAGGTAAATCCGCAAGAAGAAGAGTCTACCGAAAAATTTTACAGAGGAGAATACCTGGGATTTTTTGCAGAGTCCTTAGTCACAAGAGGATTTGGTCATGTAGAATTCAATAAGTATCATTCTAGACAGACCTATAGATTCTTAAATCATCATAATCTGAACAAATTAGTAGTACTAGTTGAAAGAGATGATATGGGTTTTCTTGGTGCAACAACTTATGATGTTACATTAACTGGCCCCGAATGGCAAGTAAAAGAATTCAAAAGAGCAGCAGAAAGCCAACTAGATAATACGACGCATAGTTTAAAATGTGTTAAAAAGCAATTAGTAGAAAAACAGGAAGAGTCCCAAAGAGCAAAAAATAGAACTTAATCATATTCTTCATTCAAAATATCAAAAATTTCTGAGTCTAAGGTTTTATCACAAGAAAAAATAGGATACATTATGCTACCTTTTTTAGTTGTATGAATAAAACCTAAGGCATGAAACAGTTCATGCAGTTCAATCATAGGAACAGAACAACCAGCATTATTCTCGCTATCATAAAGAATAATTTTGGCTTCTAATATTTCTTTTCCGGCTATTAAGGTGGGTCCACCTTCGCTTAATTTTGTTAAGTCTTCTGAAAAAGCAACAGAAAAACAATCAATAGTTAAATCTGGATTTTCTTGTTCAATAAACTTTATTTTCGTATAATTTTCAAGAATCGAAAAAGCAGCTATCATTTTTTGAGTACTAATTTTGGAGCAATCTTGAGAAATAATGTAACTTATATTAGCCCTGCTAAACCTTAAACCTTCTTTAATCTGTTGAATAGTTCCATCAATTCCATTATTTTCTTGGCTGTCAATAACTTTTGCAGTAATTTGATTATTTGTTTGCTTAACTAAAAAGACTCCGATAAGAAGTATTATCACTATTAATATTAAGAACAAATTTACAAACACCCTTATCTTATCCATATTATTTTTAACACTGCAAAGATTATAAGCATTATTATAGTGGGAGATAATAATGGGTGTCTACAATTTTAGAAAAATATCTAATGGGTGTCTACATAGTTCTACACACGTTTACTTCTTCATATTTTTCTTGCTAGATTTCCTACCTTCTTTCTTCAACTTCTTTTCAAGATCCTTGTATTCTCTTAATATCAGGTCTATAGTTGGCTTAATATCTCCAGAATTCTGGAATATTCTCAGGGTTTCATAATATTCTGCTCTGCTAGACATCGAGATATTTACGGGAGGCATATGATTCTTTATGAGAATATTATTGAGTAATAATCTCCCAACTCTACCATTACCATCCTCAAAAGGATGAATATATTCAAACTGATTGTGAACCACCGCAGCAAGAACAACAGGAGGATAATTCTTTTTGTTCAAGGTATACCATTTTACAAGTTCGTTTAATAATCCTAATACTCTTGAACTTGGAGCACCAAGATGAACTATATTGCCAAAACCATCTCTGATACCTACTTCTACCCCTTTTTCTCTTAGTTTTCCTGCAAAAGCTTTAGAATTTTGAAAGATTATCTGATGAAGCTCCTTAATTAACTCAACACTTAAGACTTTTTTTGTTTTTCTAATGTATCTTATTGCTTCTGCAACACCATAAGTTTCAGAGATATCTTCTTTAGGCTTAGCAAAAGGCCATTTATTTTCATGTAGTATATCTAAAACCTCATTTTGAGTTATTGTTCCACCTTCTATAGCATTAGTGTTGTAAGTAAATAATTGTGTAAATTGCCCCCAATCTGCTTCTGAAAAATGTATTACTTTAAGTTTTGTTTTATGTTTTAAGCTTTCAATCAGGGCCTGTTCTCTTTTAGAAAGTTTATAGTTTATAGGGCTTCTTATTATCTTAAAACTATTCAGTTGTTGCTTAAGTAACTGCTCTGCTTTTTCCTGTCTTTGTTTTATATGCTTTTTATCAATATTACTGCCTAGATAAACTCTTATTTTTTGCACTTTACCGCCTTCTCTAAAAGAATGTGCTAAGTAATATTTTGCTCCTTTTTTTGTTTTTCTTTCTTCAAGATACATTTTGTTTTTGTATATTTTTATTAATGTTTGTCTTTATCTTACATATAACAATAGGTGTCTACATTTATATATCTTTCTAATAAAAATGTCTACATAGTTCTACACTAATAAGCTAGTTGCAGATTTATATTTTCAATATTGATAATCTTTTTAAGCAAAATTTAGTAGACTATTCTATGGGAAAAACACTAAGAAGTTTTATTGCAAGTGCACTATTAGCCTTAAGTTGCATTACTCCTGAAACTAGCTTGGCTGAAAATAAACACGATTTTCCATTAAGAAGAACTGATAGCTCTGGTTTTTTTGACACTAGATTGAGATTTTCGGTAGGTACTGAATATAATATGGCTAAACTTACTGAAGGAAAAACCCTTTATCCTTATTCTGGGCAAGTAACTTTAAAGGCTGCAGATGGTTGGGGTTCAACAGTATGGGCCCCAGGAATAGAAGGAGTTTTTAATATTTCTAAAAATTTAGAATTAACAGCAGGTTTAGATTTGCAACTAGACTTTGCTTATGGTTCAACAGGAGAGGAAAGAAAAATGGGTATGTATGAAGATATAAAGGGTGTAAAAAATGGAAAAACTGAGATTATAGCTTATGATAAATTAAATCCCGAATTATTTAGTCTTTATCCTTTCATTGGAATTAATGTTAAGTTCAAATATTTTCAAGTAGGTTTAGAAGCTTCAATACCTTTCTATAAAGAATTTGAAAGAGAATGGTATTATTATAATTCTACAGGTCAAGATATAACTGAGAGTCAAAGATATGGTGCTGAAGGCTCAAAATTTACTCTAAGAGTTTCAAGCAGAGAATATGAACATTTTAGCGTTGGCGGATTTTTTTCTACAGAGGATTATAAACTAGAAAGAGCAAATAAACCCGAAGGAAGCGTAAGACAAAATTCCTTTGGTATTGAAATTAAAAAAAGATTTTAAACCAAAAGAAGAATAAGCCAAACTATATATTCAATATTGATTATTTATTTAAAGCCTTTTTTAGTTATATTTTTACACCTCAACATGAAAATCTTAAGATATTTTAAGAGCTTGGCACTAGCTTCACTTTTAGCTTTACCAACTATCAATACTCAAGCAAAAGAAGAAAGAGGTTGGAATTTTGGAGTTGATATTCCCTTAGGTATAGAAACTTTAATAGCGAATTCTCCAAATAGCGGAAATCCTGTAACTGTTTCAGGATATACTGGGACAGGTAGTGGTTCTTGGCCAGGACAACCAAAAACAACATATACTCTTAATCCACCAAAAAGTAAAACGTTTTCAAATTTTATGTTAGGGATAAAACCCTTTGTAAGTTATACCTCTCCAGAAAAAGATGATTTTTCTAAAGATTTTAAACTAGGAATAGAATTTGCTGTACGGAATAATACTCAACCCGATACAAGAGAAGGAGAAGACATTTATTATTATACTTCAATTACTGATAATGGGTGGGGTGAATGGCCAAATGCGGCAATTATTACTAAAATAAGACCGACAAATATCTTTGTTCTAGAAAAACCTCTTATAGGATTTAAAGACAGCAGAGAAAATGGAAATATTGCTTTAACTGCGAGGGTAGACCATTTTAAATTAGAAGACCAAGCCACTACTGCAAGTGTTCCTTATGGTGGCGGATGGTATGGCTCTTATGAGTCTACAATTACATCTTCAAAAGATTTAGGAACTAGGAGCGCAGTCTCTTTATCTCTAGGTCTAAAGGCGTCTATGGATGTTGAATTAGGAGATTTTTTTCATCTTGGCGGATTTGCAGAAGTTTCTATGGGAGTCCCTATTGGAGAAGTATGGCCTGGCCCAAGTTTTAGACTAGGAGCAATTTATAAATTCTAAACATGAAAGTTAAAAAAACACTTAAAAGTATTCTTGCATCTTCACTATTAGCAGGTTCTTCCATTACTGCTTTGGCTGGCTCTTGGTTTGCAGAAAGACCTATATTAGAAGAATCTCCTTGGAAAGTAGGATTTGAACCCTCTGCCGGAGTCTATAGGTATAATTTTAGTGCGCCAGCAAATTCAAAAAACTTTACTATTACAGGAGATACAGGCCTTTGGGATATTCCGCGTGTAACTACTTATAACGTTACCCTTCCTGATTCAACAGTTCAATCTGAAGATTTAAGTTTAGCACTATTTGTTGCCTACGAAACAAAAGATTTTTGGAGGAACTTTAAGATTGGTAAAGAATTTAATTTTACACTACCTAAAGATGAGGCTCTAGTAAGATTAGGCGTAGATAGAGATCCTGAAATGCAGGTTTTACTTGATTTGAAGACACAAAATATTTTCTTTTTTGAAAAAGAAATTTTTGCAACTGAAAGAATGGAACATCATAGAGGAGACTTTATGTGGGATCTTGAGGGTGGTTATGTTTCTTTAATAGGTAAATTGAATCAACATGATTGGAGTATGAAGGCGGAAACCTTTCAAACACCTTACGGGGGTAGATTAGTTAGAACCGCAACTAAGGATCTTGGAAGCGGCAAAGATTATTCAGGTTTTATTGGATTAAAAGCAGGAGGATTTGGACCAAGGGCAGCGACATTTATAGAAGCAGGATTGGGCTTTCCATTAGGCGGAGAAGGTGTAATAAAACCCAGTTGGGGCGCAAGAGCCGGTTTTAATTTTAAATACTAAAAACATGAAGCTATTAAAAACAATTTTGAGTTCAGCACTTCTTGCTTCTGCTTTAATAACTAGTGCTCCGGCGGAAGATAATTATGGTTTAAACGGAAGATTTGGATGGGGCATCAGAGGAAATCAACTTAATTTAACAGAATCAAAAAAAATCTATCCACATGAAGCAGATAGTGGATTTATTTCCGGATATACTACTACAAAACCAGGTAATGGTTTTGAGTTTTTAGCATTTAGACCAGGAGTTGAGGGTTTTGTTAAACTTAATGACACTTTAGAATTTACTCTTGGCGCAGATTTAGAAATTAATCTAGATAGTCTAATTGGTGCAAAAAATCAGGTTGCTATGACTGACTTTAAACAACAAGAAGGAGATAGAAGGTCCTCAGATTCTGGTTCATTTGTTTATGATAAATTTTATAGAGATTTTTTAGGAGTTCAACCATTTATTGGAGCAAATTTTAATACTGATGCAGGAAGATTTACATTAGAATTTTTAAAACCTTTTCAAAAATTCAAGAGGGAATTGGGACATGATAGATTTAATAAAGAAGATTCAATAAGTTCAGAAACCTATGATGCTAGTGGTTACGGAATAAGGCTTGCTTGGACTCATCCAGAAAATAATAAGAAAGATAGCGACCATAATCTTGGTGTAGAAGCAAAGTTTGAAACCTATCAGTTATTAAATGGAAAAGAGTCTGCTGGAGATGTAAAATCTTTTTCACTAGGTATCTTCACAAGATTTTAAAATTAATTTTTATTTTTTTCTGTCATTTTTTAATAGTAGGTAATTGTTATAAACTCCTGTAACCTTAACTTTTTACAAAGGAGGTGTAATATGAACAAGACACTTTTAGCTTATGGTTTAGCAGTTCTTCTAGGTTCGGGTTTGGCTTATTCTCAAGATCAAGGTCCAAGACCCGGAGGGTCTGGGGATAGACCTCTAAGACAAAGAGCTGAACAGGGGCAGTATCAACAAAGAGAAAACAGAGACGGACAAAGACCCGAAAGACCAGGAATGCCGGATATGCCTAACAGAGAAGAGATGATGAAGAAAATGCAAGAAAGAGTTCAGTTGCTAAAAGATTTTGAAAAAAAACTTGAAGCTCTAAGACAATATGAATTTCCTGATGCAGAAAAGAATAGGGCTTATCATCAAAAACTCGATGGATTAATTAAAGACTATCAAGCTTTAATTCCCCAAAGACCCATGATGCAAGGTCCTGGAAGAGAGGGTAATAGAGAGGGCCGAGAAGGAAGAGGAGAAGGTAGAAATTTACAGAGACCTGAAGGTCAAAGACCAGAAAGACAAAGAGGTTATGAAGCTGGAAATACTAACCAGCCCCCAAGACAAATCAGAGAAAGGCAAAGAGCTCAACCACCCGCATTAGAATAAACAAACTTTAATTTTTTATTTTATAATTTTTATTTTTTACTTACTTTTCAGAATTAAACTCTAGCAAGCCATTCATCAACATTTATCCCAGCAGTACTTCGCTGTCTTAAGGTTTCTAATAATTCTTCTTTCATATGTGGATAACCTTTAACTAAAATTCCTCTAACTTTTTCTCTAGTTTTATCATCATTAAATAAATCAACTAGTCTAAATTTTCCATCTTCGCTTCTTAACATTTTTTCAGCCCAAAAATCTCTTTCTTGTTTAATTCTTCCCCTTTCCATAAGATTTTGATAAGCTACCTGACTCGCGCCGCTTACATCTTTCAAATGATCCCATGCAGAATCATCAAGTCTAACCAAAGCATAAGAATTTATATCTAATTCTTCCATAACTTCAACACCATCTTCCATCCTATCAACAAAGAATACCGCATCTCTTATTACTCCACTCTGTTTCCTAACCGAAGGCCACCATTTGTCTCTCATAGAACTGCCTTCATTATTTAAATCTGCAATATGAGCTAGCCAAAAACCAGCAACATTAAATCCAAAAGTTTTACCATCTTTGTATATTGTAAAATGAGGTAATTTAAGGTTTGCTGCAGTAGGATAAGAAAAAACCCAATCTCTTGATTCTCCACCAGAAATGCCATCAATATTTGCTCTTATATCCCCTCTAAGTTCAATTCCATTAGCTAAATCTCTACACACTTTATGATAAGCCACACCATCACGAATTATATTTTCAGTATTAACAAAATATGGGCCTATCTCCCCAGAAGTATATGGGAAAAAAGTTGTAGTGAACTGAAAGCATTTATTTGCTACCAAAGCTTCCAGATACTTTTTCTGAAGTCTTAGCCCCGCAGGCCCCTCAAACAATAATTCTGTCATAAAAATCTTATAAAAAAAGGATATTTAAGGTTATATGTACTCGAGAAAATACTTTAAGGAGTTACAAAACTCTCGCAGAAATTATCTTTACTTCTTTTATTGGCCTATCACTTGAATCAGTAGGATTTTCGGCGATAGCATCAACAACATCCATGCCTTCAACAACCTCTCCAAAAACAGGATGACGATTGTCTAAGAAATTATTATTTACAAGATTTATAAAAAACTGCGAGCTTCCGGTGTTTGGACCTGCATTAGCCATAGCCAAGGTCCCTCTATTATTTTTTTGAACACCATTAAACTCATCTTTTATATTAGGAATTTTTCTATCTCCATAACCAGTTCCAGTAGGATCTCCGCCCTGAATCATAAATCCTGCAATAACTCTATGGAAAATCGTGTTATTGTAAGTTCCTTTTTCTACTAAACTCTTAAAATTTCCAGCAGTTATTGGCTGATCATTTCTGAGTTCAATAGTTATATTCCCAAAATTAGTTTCAAGTAATACTCTTGTTTTTTCAGATTTTTTTACCATATTATGATTTATTACTCCTATTGTTAAAATTATAATTAAAATGAGTATTATAAATATTTCTATTTTTTTCATAAAACCAAAAAAGACTTATATTTTTTAAATGTTATGAAACTAAAGATTACTATAATTAACCTTAAAAACTATAGAGTTAGTCCTGATTTGAAAAAGATGGTTATAAAAAGCGGATGCTGGATGTGCAGAGACCCGCAGGAGGTCTTTCATGGTTATAATAAACGAAAGTTTTTCAGATGACTTAGAGCTTCTTGAAAAAATAGAACATAAAGAGTTTGAAAGCAGAGAGATGCTTGACTTAAAAGTAAATGTTGAAGAACTCATAAATGATTCTAAAATAAATGAAATAATTTCTTATGCAAAGATTAAGAAAAATATAGAATTTGAATTACCTCATCAGAAAGATGGGGCTCTAAAAATACTTAGAGACTTAAATGGGACGGCTCTTCTAGCTGATGAAGTGGGTTTAGGGAAGACCATCACAGCAGGAATAGTTCTAAAAGAGTGTATAGAAAGAAATTTGATAAAAAATGCTCTTATCTTAACTCCGCCCTCACTTGTAGATCAATGGGTAGCAGAACTAAAAACTAAATTTGAATTAGATTTTAAAATAATCGAAAATGAAGAAGATTGGAGCAGTACTAAATTTGCAATAGCTTCTATAGACCGAGTTAAAAACCAAAATAGAGAAACAAAACAGTTCAAACATAAGAAAGCTCATGAGATAACTTGGGATTTACTGATGGTTGATGAAGCCCATAAACTAAAAGATAGAGCAACAACTCGTTGGGAGTTCGTAGATAAGATACCTAAAAAAAGATTTCTCATACTAACAGCAACACCGTTTCAAAATGATTTATTGGAGCTGTATAATCTTTTACATTTATTAAAAAGAGGCCATCTTGGAACCATTAAAGAGTTTAAAAAAAGATTTCTCAATCGAGGTAATAAAAGGCACCCCCTAAATCCAAGAGAACTAAAGACCAAACTTGATGAAGTTATGATCCGTAGAAGAAGAGACGAAACTATTGTAAAATATATGAAACGTATACCTAAAATAGTAGCTGTTGAACTAACTCCTGAAGAAAAAGAAGCTTATGATTCCATGTGTGACCTTTTAAAGACAAAATATTTTAAAGCCAATGGTAATGAGATGAATGGCAGGCTTATAATCTTCGCAATTCTTCCAAAAATAACTAGTTCCTCAAGATCTGCGATAGAATCTCTTACAAATATTGCTAATGGCGAAAAATATCATGGAAAAACTAGGGCTCTGGCCGCCAAGATTTTAGAGAAATACAAAAATCTAAAAGTAGATTCAAAAATAAACAAGCTTGTAGAAATAGTCAAAGAAATATATACAAGAGATAAAGATTCTAAAATTTTAATCTATACCCGACATCCAACAACATTAAGATATATTGTTGATACTCTTAAACCCTTTAATTTAAAGATTGTTGAGTTTCTTGGAGGATTAGATAGAGAAGAAAAAACCAAACGCATAAGTGAATTTAAAGAAAGCGCAGATATTTTAATCAGCACAGATACTGGTGCAGAAGGCTTAAACTTTCAATTCTGCAATAATCTAATTAACTATGACCTGCCCTGGAACCCCATGTCTGTTGAACAAAGGATAGGCAGATTAGATAGAATAGGTCAGAAGAAAGATATGAACATCTATAGTTTAGCAACAAAAGATACTATGGAGGAGCATGTTGTCGATTTAATAATAAATAAAATGTGTTGCATAGGCATGGTTATCGGAGAACTTCCTATAATTTTATTTAATCTGGGTTTGGATGGAAAATCTAAGCTGGGAACTTCAAAGATAGAAGAAATACTTATGAACAATTTCATAAATTCTAAAAATAATTTAAATAAGTTTGCGAGGGGAGTAGATAAAATTGCTAAGATGATAGAAGAGGGTATAGCAGAGTATAATGATTCAAAAATAGAAAACGAAGAATTATTAAAAAATATTAATCAAACAAGCAAATCTCAGGGAGGAATAAACTAACTATGGAAGACTTAATCCAATTCGCAGAGAATTTCTTTAGAAATCTAAAAACAGAAGTAAGAAGAGAAGGAAATATACTCTTAGTTAGTAAAGTTCCAGAATCTTTTGAGAAATTTTATGGAAAAAAATCACCTTATGAATTAAACTTCTCCCAAGAACCAAATAAAGAATATCCTAATTCAGAAATAATAAGTAAAAATAATTTTTTAATAAGCGTTATGCGCGAATTTTTAGAAAATAAGGGTCAAACAACACTACTAAAGATTGATTTTGAAGAAGGATCAAGAGATTTTATTAATAAGCATTTTCTGTTCAAAAATGCTAAAATAGATAGTATAAATAAATTAGAGAAAAATAGAGCAATTATACGATTTACTTTTCAAACAACTTTTCAATATCTTAATGAAAGGGAGCAAATAACTACTCCGATTTATGCTTCCGATGGAAAATTAATTAATTTTAGATTAGAAGATTACAAAACTAGTGAGGGCAAAAAAGACACTTTAAATCTTGGGGATATAAAAAAAGAATATGAAATCGCTAAAGAAAAAGCAAAGGAATTAATAAAACCCACTATAGAAAGGGTGGGCACTATGCTTGACAAAAAACTTGAAAAAGAATTAGTAAGAATAAACCATCATTTTTCCAGTCAGAAACAAGAGTTTGAACAAAAGATGAAAGAATTAGAAAATCAAAAGCGAGAATTGCTCAATATTCAAAACCCTAATGAAAACGTTAAACAAAAAATTACAAAAATAGAATCTTTATTAACTGATTTAAGGGGCTCTGAAGTTTTAACTAGACTGAACAAAGAGCAAGAATTTTTCTTAAAAGATGAAACTCATAAACACTCTCTAGGGGTTTCTTCTAAACTTATTAATACCACAATTATCCTCTCTTCAATATGGAAACTATCTTGTTTCTTAAGAAATTCTAATTCTACAAGGATACTTGAACTAGAATATGATCCCTTACTAAAAACTGTCTCTAAAATAACCTGTGATTGCTGTAAAAAAGAGATAAACAAAGTTGGTTTATGTTCCTCCGGCCATTTATCTTGTGAATCTTGTTTAAGGGGCTGTAGTGATTGTCAAAAGGATTATTGTTTACTTTGTTTAAATCATAGCTGTTTTAGTTGTGGTAAAAAGTTATGCAGGAAATGTGCTAAGCGTTGCTCAAAATGTCATAAAGAAAAGTGTTCTACTCATATCTCTGGAAGTATTTGTGAAACCTGTAGAGAAAAAACAAAAACTTATTTCTGATGCCTTTCATGCCTGGGAGTAGATGGTACGTGTCTTGGCACAGGAACATATCTTGGACCTATAGGATTATGAAACCCCTGAGGAGGATAAACATCATAGTGAATAACAGGATATCCGATAGGATGATGCCTCTCAACAATAATCCAAGAAGGTTCATCATAAACTAGAACTCTATGCTCATGTGGCGGTGCAACACATCCAGTAAGTGCTAATGCAGCTGTGGCAGTTGCTCCTGCAAGAAGAATAGCTTTCAAACACTCTTTCATATTTTATCTAGGTTCTTCAAGAATATAAATCTATCTATATACTCAATATTGATAAAGAATATAAATTAAATATTCTTGAAATTAAAATCATGAAAAAGCTAAAAAATATAATTTTATCTGGATTATTATCCTTGGGCCTAGTAGGTTTAGTAGGTTGTGAAACAAATTCTAATGACGATTCTAACTACAACAGAGGCCAAGGCAGAGACAAATTTTCAGTGTATATCGGTGGACATATGTATAATAACGAAAGCAAAGATATTGCAGTAGATGTTGTTCCTGGAGCAACCTATCATGTTAATATGGAGTGCAGTAATGATGGAGATTCTGATTTAATTACAGTAAGAATAAATAACCAAAATTTAATTGAATATAAAACCGATGAAAATCGTTTTGGTGGAAGTGGTTGGTATCATCTTCAAACCACCCCAAAAGCAACATTTGTTTCTACTTCCGAAGTTGCAATAGCAACAGTAAGCACAAGAACAGATGGTTATGGCACTTGGCCTCAAAATCTTAATTTTGAAAGAGTTGAAGAATAATTTAAGAATTTTTTATCTAAATTAGTAGCTGTACTATAGCCGAAAGTTCATTTTTCGCTCTTCCCACACTAAAATTAAAACTCTGAACCAGTACATATTCTGCTTGATGGTTACTACGATATTCATCAATTTGATAAAAGAAATCAGCTATATCTGCGGGAAGATTACCAATTCTGCCAGCAAGGTTGAATGGAATAGAAGCACCATATAACTGACAACCTCTTGCCGAAAGAGTATTTTTAGTAGATAATTTATCAAGTAATTGTTCAGAATTTAAATTCCCCCTCATTTCTAATAACGCCTGATTAATCTTCTCTTTATTTATAGAAACTCTCTTGTAGTTTTTATTTGGCCCAAGAATAAATATTTCAGTCATATTTAATTTAACCATCAGAACTATTTAAGTTTTTATATCTCATAAATTACTTCACTTAAAATTAATAAAAAAAGTTCTCGCGAGCCCACTCGAAGAATATCAAGGGACTCGTGAACTCGCTCGACGCCACAACCAGTTCCTGTTGTGTCGTTTAGGTATTTTGTTTATAGCTAAATTTAATTTCACTTTATTCAATTAAGAACAAAACGCCACAACCAGGAGTCGAACCTGGGACTCGAGTGAACGAGCGGGATTAGCAAGAGGAGCTTCAAAAGTGAAGCAGTGCGTATTCTTCTAGGTTCTATTAATGAGGAGAATTAGTAGTTTAATAGGGTGCTAGGGAGTAAGTAACAACTGTGTTAAACTTGAAACAGTGAGTAAGTTTGCACGGGCTTGAAAAGCACTGTCTTTATCTGAAGCGATTATCCGTTTCGTCTTGTTTCACGAAAATATTAAATACTCTATTTACCTAGATAAATTATTCTTTAAGCTTAAAATCGCTGAAAGGAGGTTTACAAACAAAAAAATGAAATCACTTAGTATTGCATTAATTGCAGTAGTAATGTTATCCATGATAGCTATGCCTTTTGCTATGGCTGCTCAAGAAGGAATTCATGAACCCGGAACCGGTATAACTAATCCTGAAATAAAAGAAGCAGGACAGGGAACTGGACAAGGTTTAGAAGTGGATACTTCTCTAGAAACTCAAAACCAAGGAGAAGATTCTCAGCTTCAGAATCAGGTTCAAGTGCAAACTGGAACCTATATGAATCAGGCTGGACAGCAAATGCAGATTCAAGCAGGAGAAGGAAATGAAGTAAAATTTCAATCCGGAAATGTTGAGGCAAAAACTACTATGAACATGACTCAAGAGCAAACTCAGAACAAAACAAAGCTTCAGGTTAAGCTTTCTAATGGAATGAATGCTGAAGTTAAAGTAATGCCTGATACCGCTTCTGAAACAGCCTTAGCAAGACTTGGAGCAAAGTGCGAGAGTACTTGTACAATAGAACTTAAAGAAGTTGGAACTGGAAATCAAAATAGAGTGGCTTATGAAATAAAAACTCAAAAGCAAGCAAAAGTGTTAGGATTATTCCAAGCACAAATGCAGGTTCAAGCTCAAGTAGACGCTGAAAATGGAGAAGTTATTCAGACTAAAAAACCCTGGTGGGCTTTTTTAGCAACTGAAACTGCTTAAATTTTAAAATTTATTTTATTATTTTTATAGATACCAGAAAATCTTATGGTTTTCTGGGCTATTCTTTTTTATATATTTTTAAAAGTAACCCGACCATATACATCCTCCGCACACTAAAGTGTGCGGGTTCCTAAATGATGCTCTTCTTGGTTAGCCACATAATTATTCATATTTTCTAAATCTGTAAATCCTACAGAAGAAGCAAATTTTCCCTTGCTCCAGAAAAATAAAGAACGCCACAACCAGGAGTCGAACCTGGGACTCGGTTACCCGAGCGGGATTAGCAAGAGGAGCTACAAAGTTGACGCAGTGCGTATTTTATACCTACAAATTAATAATTTAATAGATTTTATCTTAAATGCAGGTATAAACTTCCTCAAATACAAAGGCTTAAAAGCCTTAGAACATTGATAATATTAACATAATCCCGGGTGATCGCAAGGTTGCCCGATGCTTTATTTTTATAAGATGGAAGAGGCTATTGTTTTTATTGATGCAGGCTACTTATCCTTTATTTCTAGATTTTTTGGCAATGGAAAGCATTTGAAATTTAAAATAGAAAAATTCTCAGAAAATTTAGCAAAACAAAGGTCATTAAATTGCAAGAAAATTTATTATTATACTGCTCCGCCATATCAAAGCCCAAAACCTAACGAAAAAGAGAATAAAAGAAAAGCAAATTATGATAAATTTATAGAAAAATTAAGGAATGTAAAGCCTCAAATAATTATTAGAGAAGGTCGATGTCAAAAAGACGAAAAAGGTCTTTATCATCAAAAAGGAGTTGATACTATTCTAACAATGGATTTGCTTAAGAGTGCTCAATCTAAAGAAGCTAAAAATTTTATTCTTCTTACTGCAGATACAGACTTTGTTCCAGTAATGGCTGAAATACAAAAAGATCATGGAATCAACTTGATCCTGGCATATTTTACTGATAAAAGAAGAAAATCAGCATTTTCTCTTTCAAATCATCTTTGGGATTCTTGCAAAAATAAGATTCTAATCAATAAGGGACATTTTCAAGATTAGTTCTAGAAAAGCTCAAGTGAAATTTATTAGAACCCTAATAAAATTTCAAAAGAGGTTTATGAGGAGAATTTATGGTTTTAAGGGGTGTGAGGGAGTAATGTTCAATGTTTTAGAAGTGAAGCAGGGATTGAAAATCCTATGCATTTTTATTTTGCTAACTTATTCCAAATATTTTTTAGGTAAAATCTAGAATACCAGACTAAACCCACTAAACAAATTATTTGAAAGAAGGTTAATCCTAAAAAGACTACTTCTTCTACTCGAATAAACTCGATAAAAAATCGAAATATTAAGTAACTGATTATCAAGATATCAAACAATTGTCCGTGTTTAGGTTCTTGTTTTTTCTTCCAGTTAAGGTAGAAAAAGACCCCTAACATAAAAAGAGATTCATATATTTGAGTTGGATGCCTTAAAATTCCATCTCCGAAATTAACACCCCAAGGCAAATTTGTGGGTTTGCCATAACAACATCCACGTAAAAAACATCCTATTCGGCCAATTGCAATTGCGATTGCAATTGCGGGTGCAAATATATTGCCTCTTCTTTCTTTTATTCTTAGTCTATGTTTCATATAAAGGACTCCAATGGTTCCACCGATTAATCCCCCAAGAATACTTCTTCCAGAAATAAGAATTTGAATTCCTTGCGAACTGGAGAATATTTGATTCCAGTAAAGCATAATAATTGGAATCTTTGCACCTATTGCTCCTGCGATTAATGCGGCTATGATTAGATAAAAAGAATTGTCATTAGACTTCTTCTCTTTTCTGGCATCGAGGTAATAAACTAAACATCCAATAAGAATAGCAAGAATCACAAAAAAAGAATAAGATGGAACTGCAAAGTTCCCTAAGTAAAAGAGTGTAGGTTTTATGCCCCACTGCGGATATGGAATAAGATCAAAATCAAGACCGAACATTTTATTTTTTAGCTGTTCTAATTTCTTTCATTTTTCTAGAGAAAGCACAGCAAGTTCCGTTAGACATACAAACATAGACTTTAGAAGCAGGACAAAAGCCTAATGCTGAGATAGTCTTCATAATCGCAAAAAATGCAACAAAACCCCATGCAAAGCTTTGATTACCGAAATGTAATAATAAAATACATATTCCTGCAAGTATAGTGCCCATAACGTGAGCAAATCTCATAGCCTTAACATTTAAGATTTCATTCTTAGACTTGAATATTCTGCCAAAACTATATCTCCATAAAATAATCATTGGCGCATATTTAACTGTAAATAATGCTGAAAGCAGAAGTACTAAAAAAACAAACCAGATTATCGATCCGATTTTAAAAATAAATGCTATCCAAACTAGAATCATTATTCCGATTCTACAAAAAGCAAATTCACCCGAAGAAATTAAGACATTATTATCCAACTCTCTTTTTTCAAGTTTAGGATTGCTCATATTCTTTCTAATCAAGGAAGGTTTATAAAGAATACCCTCGTGTTATTAAAATGGCTAAAAAGAGGCGAGTTAAAGCAAAAACTCAAGTAACTCCTAATTTTGAGGACAAGCTTTTAGATTTCATAAAAGGGATAATATTCTTTTTTATAATAGAATTAATATGCATGCTTGGTGGTTTATATCTTGAAAAATCAGTTTTGGGAGTTTCTGCAACAGGGATTCCTTCTTTATTAGGTTTAGTTGTGTGGTTTTTAGCAAGTTTAGTCTATTCTAAAAAGAAATATCTGTTTCTCGGAGGATTAACTACTTCTATTCTAGTCCCAATTATCTTGATAATTGTTACCTTGACCGGCTTTGTGCCCTTTGCCCAATTAATGTATTACTCTATAGCCGGATTTATAATTCTAGAATTAATTCTTCTTTGGATATTACTTAAAAAATAAGTTTTTAGATTCTAGGGAAGAACATTCCAACCTTTCTTTGATATTCTGAGTATTCCTTAAATTGAATCCTGAGCAGTTTCTCCTCCTGTTTTGCCCGGAGGATCATCATAGGAACAAAAATAAAAGTGTTAAGTAAGAAAGCTAACCAGTTAAGATAGATTAGAGAAGCCGCATAAAACATCCAAATTAACGAAGCATAAAGTGGATGTCTTACTAAATTATAAGGATACTCTGTTACGAGATAGTGTTTTTTGTATATTTTAATCTGGTTTGCCCAATTTTTTCCTAAAACAAGCCGACCTTGAATGTTAATATAAGTACCAAATATAATCACCAGAGTCCCCAAAATGAGTAGGGTTAATCTAAGATTTATCTCTCCATATCTTATAATACCTACATTAAATCTGATAACAAGATAAAAAAGAATAAAGAACAAAGTCATCGTTCCAGTTTCAACAAAACTCTTTTTATTTTTGCGAGTTCTATCTTTATTAGCATCAATAAAATTAATTGCTATAAATGTAAATATAATTAATATACATAGTCCAATAATAAGCATACAAGCAAAATAAATAACATCAAAGTTACTGAATATCTGTTGAAGAATTGGGTTCATTCTCGACCTTGTTTATCTTTTTAATAACTTTGACTATTACAAAAATTGCCAAAGCAAGCCCTATGACAAATGCTAATGGGAAAAGGGCTTGTTGGAATCCTGAACAGTTGCTCTCAAAACAAGAACTAAAACTTACAAGACCTATTGGAAAACACGCACCAACAAAAACTAATGGGCCAAGAATGCAAATAGTTAGTATAATCAGAATAACTCTTTTAGTATTTCCCATGTAATCCTCAGACAAACTTTATTTATAATCCTTTCGATGGAGCAGATTATATGCTGAAAAAGGGATTCTCTTTAAGTCCGGGGTTATGATATGAACACATTCTTTTTGTAACGATTTCATATCAAAATTATACCTATCAACAAAAGAACTAATACTTATCCTAAACATATTTTCATCCCAGTAGCTCATTTGTTCTTCATCGTTCATAGAAAGATAGTTTTTCGGGATTAATTCAAAAAGAGAGGTTTTATCTATACCGCAACAACCGGAGATAATTTTTTTTGCGATATCGAATTTTTTCTCTTTGAGAATCTTTTCTGCGTCAAATGCAAAGGTATTATCTAAAATTGAAAGAGAATTTTTAACTTTAATATACCGTGTTAATGGAATAAACTTGTTATCTTTTTTAAAGAAGTAGCACACACCTACTCTTTCAGGATGGCAGGGTAAAGGAATAATATCTCCCTTTTGTAATTCTGGAACTATTTCTTCAAGATTTTTTATTATTCCAGATAAAGTGCTTCTGTTTTTTGTGTCTATATTGTTAGAATTCCTTCCGAAAAAAGCAATTGGTTGAAAATTTATTCCGCGTATACCTTTTGTTTGCATAGCAAATCTTACAATTTCAGGTAATTCTTTATCATTAACTCCTTTTTGAACAGTAACGACAAGAGTTATAGGGATTTTATATTTTCTTAAATTTTCTA
>CAIPOI010000003.1 GCA_903866625.1 uncultured archaeon
CAAGTATGAGCCTGATAAATATAGTGATGAGCAAGTAAATAAAATCGTTGATTACTATGGTTTAAAAAAAAAAGAAGATTCACAAACTGGTGCAACTTCTCAAACATATTCAACGCAATCTACAAAATCGCAACCGCAAAAATCACAATTAATATATCCTGACCAAACCAATGTAAAGAATAGTCAGAAAGTATATGAAGGCAAGGGGAGTGTCGTAAAACAAAAAGAAGCTGACCTTGCAAATATGGCTGATGAACTTACTAAATTAAACACAAAGGCTCAGGATTTAAAAGTTAAGATTGACCAATACGATAAAGGATTAGGTGGGGAATATTTAAAAACACAAAATGGTATTGACGCCTATAATCAGATGATAAATGATTATAACCTAACTCTAAAAACATTAGGTGAATATCAGGATAACTATAAAAAAGAGTACGAGAACTATAAGTCTATTTATGATGACTATGCTAATTCATTTAAACAGTATCAACAAGAAGTAAACATTTATAACTCTAAATTAAAAGATGAAGATAATGCAAATTTTGGGGCGCATTATCCTACTATGGAAGAATGGGATAAACTATCTGAAACTGACAAAAAGGGTGTTCAAATTGCAAGTCAGAAAATGTTTGAAAGATATTATCCTATAAGTGGTGGAATTAGGATAACTCCTCTAAACGCAGAAACATTACCATTAGCCATAGAAGAACAGAAAGAGAATATAAATAGAGCAAAAGAAACATACAATACAATAGATTCTAAAATAGCCGAGTTAGAAAAAGTAGATAAAGAGTTGAGAAAAGGCGAAACATTTATGCCACAGGCTTTTTTTAGTTCTAAAACTTTGGATAAAGATGTATTAGCTGTTGAATCAACTATTGATTTTCTAAATGCTGCAAAGAAATATTATGAACAGGGATTTAATGAGGATACGAAAAATGCTTTTTGGAAAGGATTGACTTCTTTGCCTATTCAAGATTTAATATCAGGCGGTATTACTGAAATGATAACTAATATGCATTTAGCATCAGTAGCTATGAAAGCACAGGATAACCCTGAATCATTAACAGAATATGAGGAAAATCTACTCGCAGCATATACAATACTACAAGAGGCTCAATCAATGGCTCGTGATAATTCAGGTCGTGCATATAGAGTAGGTCAGGACTTAGAAGCTATGATACCATTTTTGGTGGACTTGGCAGCAACAAGAGGTATGGGTGCTGGTGCTAAAAAAGTTACCAAAGAAACAATGGAAGCCGTCATTAAAAGAATGACATTTAAAACTTTAGATAGGAGAACAAGATATATTCTTGCTAATAGAGCAGGTAGTTTACTTGGGGAATCAGTTGCCTCTGTTGCTCAGGCTGGCATTAGTCCAATTACAGGGGGGAATATAGCTAAAAGAATGGTGGGTCAATTTCAAATTGAACCGTCTGAAGAGGGAGAATATAAAGTAAAATATATTGAGGGTACAGCCCAAAAACCATTTGAAGCTATTCTTAAAGGATGGGGCGATGTATCTTTAGAATATTTTTCTGAGGGTCTTGGCGAATATGGGAATATAGCATTGAAAACGTATGTTAAAAACCCACTAACAAAGACACTCGTAGGACAGAAATTCCAAACATTTAGTGATGCATTTGCAAAAACTAAAGTAGGGGCAATAATGAATAATCCTATATATAAATCAGTTAAATCAAGGATAAGATATGATGATTTACCTATGGAATTAGCTGAGGAAGTGTTTACTGGTGTAGTAAAGCCTATTTTATTGCAAGAAGGAACAGTAGGAGAATTTTTTGATAAAGAAAATCTTATCGAAACAAGTCTTACCATATTAGCTATGGCAGGAGGCATGACTGGCACTCAATTAGTTACAGGTTCGTTAAACTATATTGACGTATCGAAACAGGCATCTGAAAATGAGGCATATAATAAATTGGATAGCGGATTAAAGACGGAAATAAATAACATTATGATGTTAGATTCGCCAAGTGCCGTAAAGGATGCGTTGGGAAAATTTCTTATAAAAAATGAAAATGATTTAGATGAAAAATCTCTAAAACCTTTAATTTCATATGTGTTTAGAGGCGTTAGGGATAAAGTAAGAGCAAACACAGAGGCTATTAAAGACAATAAAAGCGTATATCAAATTGGCAATAAATTCTTTACAGATAAGCAACTATTTTTAAATGAAGTAGAAAAATACAAGAATAAACCTGATACCGCACCAGTTATTTATAGTGATGATAAATATACTATGAATAAGGTGAATCTTATATTAAATGGTGAACCATTGGTAAAAGGAATGCCAGAAGAACCTGCACCTACTCCTGAGCCTGTTTCTACTCCTGAGCCTACACCTGCTGAAACTGAGAAAGCACCTGAAGTAGAATATACTGGAATAGCAAAAGAATACATTGATAAAGAGACTGAAAGACTTCAGGAATCTATCAATGATAAGGAAATGGTTGACTTAAAAGAGATTTATACAGGTCAACTTAATGATTTAAATACAAATCCTGTTGATTATTTGGATGTAAAGATAGGCGAGATAGATTCCAACTTATCCTACATGGATAAAAACGACAAGGCAGGCATTAATTCCCTTGAAAAAGAAAGAGAAAATTTAGTTAATATTAGAGATGAATTTGTTAAACAATTAAAAGAACAAGAAGATGCCAGAGAGGTACGAAAAGATGAGGGACAGCTTCAAGAAGAAGGGAATGTCCCTAAAGGCAGCCAAAACAAAGGCAGCCAAGATTTACAACGCAACGAAAAAGAGGAACGAACCGAAGTTGAGCAACAAACACAAGGCGAAGTAGAAACTTCTGATAAGTTAAAGTCTAAGATTCAATCCATTAAATCATACGAAGATTTAAGAGACGTTATGCTTGAAATAAGTGGTGAAGAAGATTATGATAAAGCCACCTTGAATTATGAAAGTGTAATGCAAGAGGATAGAGCCTTTTTGGGTACTATTACAGATAGAAGTGGCAATGAGCCTGAGATAAGAAAGAAAGTAATCCAATATGCTATAAAAAAAGGTATAATTACATCCGAGCAACCCATAATAAAAACCACCGAAACCGAAAAAACTACTCATAAGAAAACACAACAAAAGCCTAAAACAGAAAAGAAGCCTGTTACGACTAACAAGGGAGTCTCGCCTGAAACCGAAGAAAAAGGTGGTGAGACTCCTATTGTTGCCAAAGGTGATGTTAAAGTTGGGAATATATTCGTTAGTGAAAATAGCTTCTATCAAGTAGTAGAATCACAGGATGATGGCTTTAAGATATTAAAAGAGAGCAAAAAAACAGGCGATGTAAAAGAGGTAATTATGCCTGAAGAAGATATAATTAAATTATCTACTGACGGTAAAATTAAAAGAGGCTCAATAAAAGATATTGAGAATAACAGACAAGAGATTGAAACTGTTAAAAAAGAGAAGAAAAGACTTGAGGAAGTAGAAAGACTTAACTTAGAGAATAAGCAAAAGCAGGAACAGATAATAAAAGAAAGAGGGTTAAAGCCTACTACTGAAAAGGTTGAAGAAGAACAGAAAGAGTTTAAGTCGGGAGAAACTGTCTATGTAAAGGTTTACGAAACAGATAAAAGTAAAGCACCCTCCTTAGTAAAAGCTAAGGTTGTAAAGATGAATAAATCAGGTGCTAACAGGATAGTTGAAGTAGAGTATGAAAAGGATGGTGTAACCGTCAAGAAATCGTTTATATCGTCTTTAGTTTATAGGGATAAGGGTGGTAAGCCTGAGTTTGAAAGCAAGGTCGTAGAGGCTCTTAAAAGGCTTAGAAAGATGGGTGAGAGGGGAAAGACTATTATATCCTCTGCTTTGGACAGAACGGGGAAGAATCCTATCACAGATGAGGAGATAAATACATTAGCAGTAGTCATTGATGCACAGGCTGAGGCATGGGCTTCTATAACAGGCAGACCGAAAGTTGAATACTACGAAAACTTTATGGAATCAATACTTCATCCCGAAGTAAATCCTAATGAAGTCAAAAAAGCAAAAGAGAAACTTAATAGTGCAAAAAAGATATTTGTTTTTAGTAAGCCTAAAGAGGGTAAGACTACTAATGTTCAGGATATTCTACATGACTTCGCAGCTAATGTAGCCTTAGACGCTTATAGGCAAATGGCTAAAGCAGAAAGTAGCTTGGTAAAGCATTACTATGAGTTGTTAAAATTGGCTGGATTAAAGGAGAGCCTTGACACAGAACTTACTGATAAAGCAAGAAAGATAATTGCTGATGAGTTTGTTAAATACATGACATCAGGCGAAACGAGTGTGCCTAAAA
>CAIPOI010000004.1 GCA_903866625.1 uncultured archaeon
TTTAACTTTGGCTAATTCTGCTTCAATATTATACTCATGCAAAGCTATTTTTATGTTTTGTATCATCCTAATAAAGCCACGAGGAGCCTATTTATAAACTTTGTGTTTTTAGGCGTTATTTATGGCAAAATCCTAGTTTTATTTGCCATAAAATTAAATAGTGAGCGTAGTTTATAAAACTTTCTAAACTTTTTTCTTATTCCCCAGATTTCTGAATGAGAATGTCTCTGTGCTATTGCTAATTCTTTTTCAAGCCAAGTAGTCTCAAGATGCCTATATTCAATCTTTCTACCTGCTTTTTCTGCCCTTTCTATTCCCCACTTCATGCCTTTTGAAATTCCTAAATCAGTATATACTACAGAGGTTATATTTGGAAGAGCTTCTATAATCTCTTTTCCAGCAACACACCCCTTCTCTCTTTCTTCAGGAATATTATCATCTAAGATTCCAGGTTGAGTAAATAACAAATGTGAAGCAAAAGGTATTTCCCCCCTAAATAAACAATCTCTCATACAAGCCCGAGCATATAGCAGATTAGTTCTAATTTGCTCTTCATCTCTGCCTGCATAAGGAGTTTCAACATCAACAAATTTTGGCATTTTAAAAATAAAGGCAAGAGATTTTTAAGCATTTATATAATCTTCATTATTTACTAGAAAATATATTTTAGACTATCTATTTGCTTAAAAAACACAAAAAAATGGTTTTTATATGGGCTCAGACCAAAATAAGCTACTATGGATTGTCCAGGGTTGGGATGCTATGGAAACTTTAAAAAGAAAGCTGGAAGCAAGGGGAATAACCCCCAACACTGAAGAGTGGTATGCTGCTGCACAATGTACTAATACTCAATGTAAACATAGAATAGATTTGGGCGATGAACATCCCTATTGTTCTTGTATCCAACTAATTAGTGACTTTAATTTTAAACGAGGTAATCGTGAAATCTGCGAACATGCTTCGACTAAGAGACCCAAAGAGGGTTATCTAGTTCAACCAGAAATAACTCCAGCAAATATGCAGTAGGGTTATATTGATTTGATAGGAATTATTAACTATTGAAAGTTATGAGCCGGCTCTCGAAAATACTTTGCATTTTCGGCTTCAGCAGACACATAAAAGATTTTGCCGTCTTTGCCCACAAGAAATTTCTGATTATCAGCAGAAAAACCACCAGTAAAATATCCATGAGATAACGCTCTTAGAACCTTTCTAGCTTCTTGCCTACTCGAAGGAAGAGGATCATGTAGTGCTCTAAACAGTAAAAAGTCAAAGGTTGCTACAAGGTTAGGTGTATCAACAATTTCTCTTATATCGGGTATTGATTCAAGGTTATCCATAACACTATCACCTTATAAATACACTCTGAAAATTTGTATCTGCTATTTGAACAAGTGGAGATTCTTTAGTATTATTTATTTGTAGAGATTTAGCAAGAGCATATCCCTCAAGAGATAAAATAATTAAACCGGCTATTACAGTCTCTACAATTCCTAGTTTTACTGCAAATAACTGATAATTTCTTAGAACTAATTCTTTATTTTCCTTATCCCATTTTTCAAAATAAGGTAAAAGCGGTTGTATATATTTTTTTGTCATTGTATATTCCTATAGATAACTAAAGAGGTAATGGACTATCTGGATCAAAAATACCCTTACTTACCGGAAGCCACATAGCTCCAAGACTACCACCCATTAAAGCATCCTCAATAGCATGGAATGCATGCCCAACATAAGAGTATAATTCTGGTGAATCTGGAGAATAATTGTTAAAACCAATTGCGGCACCTAAGCCTAAACCAATAGTTCCAGCCACTAATATAAATGCTTTTTCAAACTTATCTGCTTCTGATTCAAGATTGTTTGAGTTTGTTCTTTGTTCGTTTGTCATTTTATTATCGGACTTCTTTAGCATCCACAATAGAAGGAACTAACCATCCGAATGTTTTAACACTATAGGTCTTACCTGTTTCAATACCTGAAAATCTGCTTGGTAGAAGTTTTCCAGAAGTAACTACCGGAGTATCATAGACTACTCTATTTTCACCATTAGTAGTTTGAAAATTAGCATAGTAAATGTCAGTATCAAAACGTCCTTTTGAATGAACTATTTCATTAAACTTACCTACCTGAGCTTTTGTTTGAACTCCACAAGCTCTTTCTATACCCTCTACTGCCGCCATACCCGCATAAGCAAGAGCATTAACGCCTATTGTTAAAGCTACCAACGGTACGGTAATTGCAGCACCAATACCAAGAGCGCCTAAAGCAGTATCTAAATTCCTAGAAGCCTCATTTCTCAAGTTAGAAAGATTATTTTTTAATTCTACTATTTTTCTTTTTGTTGAATATTTCATTTTTTATTTTTATTATTTATCTTTTGATTATAAACCCTTCGAGAGACGCCGGACGTTCAAAATAGTACATCTTTTGTCTCTCTAGGGAAAAAGAGGTGTTAATATATTCAGTATTAGCTAGTATTTAAACCTTTCGGTTTTGTCGTAACTAAGTAGTGACACAATTAAACCCATGAACTTAAAAATAAATCAAAGCATAAAAATGCATGGCTCAAAGAAAATTGGAAATTCATATGAAAAAGAATTATTGGTTGGCTAAAAATCCGCCAGGAATAAATTTGGATAAAATTGGAATAATGGATTTAAAAGAAATGTTCAAGGGGGGTTGGCCAGAATTCGTTCAAAGATATCCACAAGCAGCATATAGATTTGCCATGGAAAATGATACCCCTATTTTAGCAAGAGCTTTTTTAATTAGATACGAATCTCCAAATTATGGTTTAGCTATGAAGCGTTGCTGTGAAAATTTAAAAACAAGATATAAACATGGTTCAATAACCCGACCAAAAACAACATCTGAATTAGTTGAAAGATTGAATGCTCGGAGGGGTGTAGGATTTTAAACATGAAACCCCCACTCACACATACAAGTGCATCTTTAGAAGACATAAGAGACATTAGAAAAACACATACTATCGGTAAATGTGAGAAACCTTTAAAATTTCAGCCGCCAAAATTCCAAGATATCCCTCTTATTTTCTGCAGTTAGGTTTATGAAGGTTATCCTCAAGATTATGGACAAAATTATTCCTTACTTTTTCAAACAGATTCTCCAGTAGTTTATGCTTGCCCATGCGATAGTTTTCATCTTTTAAGAGGGGGCAATTGGCTACCAGGACATGAAAGATTTTTATTTGATTCTATTAAAACTATGTTGGCTAAATATCCAACTACTAAGGATTTTATAACCGATTTCAAAAAATATTTTAGAGCATTAAATCCTCAAGAAGTCTATCCCAATGAAGGAGAATTTTCTTATGGCCGTGATTACGAAACAGCAAAATTCCATCATCAAGCAGATTATTGTCTAGAAGATAGATGGAACCCTGGTTGCAATGAAATAACATTTAGAAAACCTCTAAAAATAAAAGTTATAAATTTTAAGGATAAAACCATTCAGAACTAATTAAGATTAAATTAAGATTATACTTTAGAAGGTACTCGTGCCTTTCTCCACTTTCTTAGAACAATAGTGTATCCGATTATTAAAAAAGTATAATTTTCTCCAAGCTCACCAATAAGTTTTTCAGCCCAAAGCTTCATTTGTTCTTTATCTCTAGAAGCACTTTTTAACAAACCTATTCTAACTCTTTCAGTACCTTTATTTGCAAATATAGTTTTAAGATTTCCAATAAATTCAGGAGTCAATCCATTTTTGCCTAATTGTAATTTAACAAGATTTGCCATAGTGATAATATTAGTTATAAAGTAGGGTTTTTATATCTATCAATTTTGATAAGTCAAGTTCCTAACTTAACCTTTTTACTTAATTTGCACTTTGTGTTATATAGTATCTTATTAATATAAATTAGCGAAATCAACAAGCAAGAGGAGTTGATTGAGCAGAAAATAAACGAGCTGAGAGCTTTGCTCGAAGCGAGAGTTATATTAAAATGAATCGTTTTACTTAACAAATTAACCCCTATCCTATTCTTAAAGCCAAATCAGGATTATATCTCTTGCATTCTTCTGCCAATAAACGACGATGGCACTTTTCAGGATTTTCTTCAACACATAAAAGAGTTATATCCTTGCTCAACGCAGCATTAGTAATATGTAAAATAACAACTCTTTGAGATCTATGTCTAAGAAACCGCAAATACTCTCTTTCATATTCCTCCCACGACAAACTTCTTTTGTAATAATCCCCCACAAGTTTTGTTGGCGGCGCAAGAATTTTAAGCCAAACATCATAATTTTCTCGTTTTATCTTAGGATCCGGAGTTACCCCATCACTGAGAGTATGTCTTGACATAATAGAAATTCTTAACCCATCTTCTTTAATTCTTGGAAGATAGATGGATTTTGTCAATAACATTTTATTTTAGTTCTTTAATGAAGATATCTTTAGATGGTAAAGCGGCCATAATTTCTTCCTTAGTCATAATATAATTAAATTTGTTTTTTATAATCTTAAGTAATTCGTCTGTTGCTTGTTCTTTAGTTAAACTGCCAGGAGTAAGTAAAACAAAAGGCTTTTTTACAACTGAGAATGGAACACCCCTAAGTTTTCCTTTCTGAAAATCTAAAGTTAGTTCAAGTTCAACTTTTCTTCTTTGAATTTTGCCAGTAACTCCAAAAGTTCCAGTCTTCATCTTCTTATCTTTGTTAACTTGTTCTATAGAAAAAATATCTACCTCTGCTTCTTCTTGATTCTTTTTCCACTGCTGACTAAAACAAGCAGTAAATGTAGCCATCTCGTCTAAATCTTTTTTTGAAGGTTCTTTAATAAGTGTAAAAGGACTTCCAGGAGCAGAAGTATGCATAACAACATATTTATCTCTAGATTCTGAATGTTTTTTCATTATCTCTTCGTTCTGCTCTGCACTTTTTCCGCCTATAACTAAATTTCCCGAAGATGTAAAAAACCACCTATATTTTCTAAACTCTTTTTCCATCGATTATAGAAGAAAAAAGGGTTTTTAAGGCTGTTGGAATATTCTCTGAAGGGTTTTATACTTTAATAAAACCATATTATGAAAAGTCCTAACAAACTCGTTTGGTAATTCTTCAATAGCTTCTAATCTTGCTTTTTCAATATACATCCTTACTCCATTTCTAAAATAAATTCTTCTTTCTTCAGATTCTCTAATTAAGAATCCTGCAAAATCCTCACTAATTCTATCAAAGAAAAGGTTTCGTTGGGTTTCATTTCTCAAGTCACTCCTAAAACAAGCAGTTCTATATTTCTTACCTGCAATTATTTGATAGCTCTCAAAATCTTTTACCTTACCCATCAAGAGCAATGCAGTTTTCATATTAAGCTATAATTTAATAGTTTAATAATTTTAGTTCATCATACTCGCAGGTATTGCCGGCTTAAATTGCATATATCTATCACATAATCTCTTACCAAACTCCGCAGCCAAATCAGAATTGAGAGCACCTATAATTTCTAGTTTTTTAGATTCTGGATTAATTCTACGACCATTCATTACACCAACCACAAAATTTCTTTTTGTTTCCAAAAGAGAACCAACAAAAAAATCTATAGCCATATCATAAAAGCCATCTCTAACTGATTCGGGATGTTTCGAACGATCAAATTCAACCCCATCAAAAGTTGTATCAACTAATAATTGATAGCTTTCAACATTACCCCGTACTCCTAAGAAGATTACTGCCTTTTCCATAGAAAATACATTATTAAAAGGTATATAAATCTTATTATTGTAACTCCTATTAAGTAACATCAGTAGAAAGGTTTAAAAAGATAAAAGCAAGTAGAATATTATGAATCAAAAATATTTTCCAATGATAAGAAAAGCATTAGAAAGCTCTTTTCCAAAGGCTTGTAGATGTGGTAGAGTATACCAAAATGAATTAGATTATCTGATTTGTACAGAACCAACCCCTCAAGGGATGGCTCTAGACTATCGAGAATTAGAATCAGTACTCTTCTCTTTTAGAAATTGTAAATGTAGAAGCACAACAGGTTTAGAATTATTTGGAAAAATGCCCCTACCTGAAATGAATAATCTATTTGAAGAGCTACATCAAGAAGCAAAAAAAAATAAAATAACCTCCCAACAAATGTTAGATCAATTTAATCAAGCCTATATTGCTTGGAGATTAGCTAAAGGATAATTCTATATCTAACTACTCTCAGCAGTCTTAATTTCTTTATTTTTCTTTTTTTCAAAGAACTCTATAGCTTGTTCTAATGCTTTATTTTCATGGCTTTTAGCATATTCATGAATATCTATTCCTTTTTGATAAGCCTCACAAGCCTGAACTAAAGCTTTAGCCCCTTCTCTAGTTCCTTTTGGATGAGCATGAACTCCAGCACCCATAGTTGTAATAAAATCTACATTACCCATTACTTCAATAAACTTCTTCAAGAGAGTTGGATTTAATCCTCCAGAAATAATTGGACAGCACTTTTTCATACCTCTCCAAGCATCATCTTCCAAGATAACATGATGGTGATAATCTTCTTTAACCGCTTCAATAAAATCTCTGTCCTTTTCAGGTATTCTTGCCCAAGACTGACTAAAAAAATGTCCCTTCCCAACTAAACTTAAAATATTATTTGCTGCGACAACATCTTCTTCAGGAGAGCCGGCCATTTTTCCTACACCTGCTGTTCCAGTATGCACCCCAGAAGCTCCTGCAAGTCTAGCAAACTTAGATAAAACTAACACAGAAAATCCAAAAGGATTTTCTTTTCTTGTAAAAGCTCCATGAGCTGCCCTATGAAAATGTATAAACACTTCTGGATATTTTCTTCTAAGTGTCTGAACTGCCATCCAGCCAGCAGTAATTCCATCAATAAGAAAAGCATAACTCCCATGCTCAAACCCTGCATTTCTAATCATCTCGCATCTTTCAATCATAGAATCATAATCTGGAGCAGAAACATTAAATGAGTGAACTTTTTTCTTACCAGTTATTTTTACTGCTCTATCCATCGCTTGCTTAACATATAAAACCATTTTATCATATGGACAAAAATCCTGATTTGCTTGAGGCTCATCATTCTTAACAAAATCACCACCACCAACCCAAAAATCAAAACACACCTCCGCATATTCTGAAGCAGTTAAGCCCATTTTGGGTTTGATTATTGTTCCTAAAATTGGCCTATTATAAACTCCAAGATATTTTCTCATATCGTCTAAAGTATAACTCGGACCATCATACTGCTCCAACATTGTAGGTGAAAACCAAACATCCAGCAATTTTAATGCAGAAACTTCTTTCATTCCAAGCACATTTCCAACAATAAAGGTTAAAATATTTTGAACATTACCTATTCTATCAAAAATTCTCCAAGGATAAGCAATCCAAACCAAATTATGTTTCAAATCAAGCTGATAAACTAGAGCATTCATCTTTCTTGAAAAAGGAGTTTCGGTTTTGACAAGAAAATTTGTTCCTGTAGAAGACTCGGCAGCAACCTCACAAGCAGCTTGAAGAATATTAAGTCCCTTTCCAGGAAGCAAATGAAAAACACAAAGCATATATTCTCCATTTTTAACATCTTTTTCTTTTAGGTGCATACCACAATAAGCAAGTTGATGAGGATTCAAGCTTTTCAAAAGCTTTTTAGTTTCACTATTAGAAGTTTTTTTCATCTTATTATTCCTCTTTTTTATTAAATATACTTCAGAGTTTTTAAAGGCTTTTATTTATGGACCTAAAATAGACTCTAAACTTTTAAACATAATGCTACTTAACAAAAGTTAAATTACTACTATTAATATTAAAATATCCTAGAAATAGGCTAGCAAGAGGAGC
Organism: uncultured archaeon; assembly: GCA_903866625.1. Classification (GTDB taxonomy): domain Archaea; phylum Nanobdellota; class Nanobdellia; order Pacearchaeales; family GW2011-AR1; genus CAIPOI01. The sequence goes on from CAIPOI010000004.1 coordinate 7,818, forward strand.
TTATTTGAATCTTTATAGGTTCCTTAGAATTATTGTGCTGGTTCTGTCGCTATAATCCTTATAAACATAAACATCCTCAAAATATTATGGAACCATTAGAAGAAAAAATATTGCATATAGATGAAGATGATACCACTCAAGACATTGTTAAAGATATTTTTAGAAAAATAGACGTTAAAGTAGACTCAGCTGGAACTTTTAATGAGGCGTGGGAATACTTACAAAACAAAGGTTATGAAAAATATACTGGATTAGTTATAAGTGCAGAGCTTTACGGTGAAGAAGGAAGAAATGGGATAGACTTAGCAAGAGAAGCTCTGAAACTAGGTTTTGATTCTGATAAATATCCTTTAATTATGGTAGCTCCAAAAAATAAAATTCCAGAACTTCAACAACTACCCGAAGTTCAAGCAAAACAAATAGATTTAGTTGAAGAAGCAAAGCACACTGAAGAGCCAAATGAAATAGACATTATTGCATTATATATGGCTAGAAGAGGTTTGTGATAAGATTAAATCTTGTCTATTCCCGTTTGAATTTCTGATTCTCTAACTATTCTTCCAACCCTAACTCCAATTCGATAATTCTTTGTATCCTGAGCCGTAGGGGATACAGAAATACCAAGCCCCTGGAGCCCATACTCAAACCCTAACTGAGCCCAAGTCATATCTTTACTTTTACTTGGATAATAATTTGAAACACGAGTTTTATCAACTAAACCAACTTCAAAAAATTCTCTGGCCTTAGCTTCAACGGTTGGAATATCTGCAGGGGGATTTTTTCTTAAGAGAGCATAATATCTTATTGTAGCTATAGTTTCTTGAACTGAAGGAAACTGATTTAATGCTGGCAAAACCATAACTTTCATTAAAATTTCAGATATATAAAGATTATTGAGTTAAAAATAGTATATCTCAGCACATACAAGCAGGCTTTCCGTCTTCTGGATGCTCCCGATGATATTTTACACATTCGCAACATATTCCGTGTCTAGGACAAGAAGTTTCATCACAAGGGCAATCTTTTTCGTTTTCTTTCTTGTTTGGACATTTTTTTCTCATGTTAGACTATACCCCCAAGATTCCTCTTAATATTAGATATAAGTTATTTGATTTACTAGTCTTTCCAACATCCGCAGCATTCTTCAAAGAGCCTGCTTGTTTTATTCTACCCATATCCTTATAGTATGCGGCAATTGCATAAGGTAAACTCGGTCTAACGGGTCCACTATCAACCCACTGCAACTGTAAATCTTTATTAGCAAGACCCTCTTGTTTAGCTCGATCTAAGTAATATTGAAATCTTTTAAATTGCCATTTATCTGTAGATATTTTTAAGGATCGAAGATTACTATCCTTTAATTGTTCTAAACTATAAACAAAATTTTGTAAAGAATCTTTAGACTCTCCTTCAAAGAATATATCTTCACGTTTAACTCCTGATTTTCTAAGTTTCTTATATATCTTAATTGGTTGGGCTGTAGGTTTTGCTCGACCATGCTCATCTTTATCAATTAAACCAACAATCAAAACCTCTTCAGGCGAATTTTCTCGGTAATCTTTAACTGCACCGCGAGTTCTTTCATCATCAGCATCTAGAGTCCCCGTAGGAATCATAACAACTGATTCTATGCCCTTTCGAGTTGTAATTAAAACTAGGGATAAAGCCAGAAAAAAAGCTGGAAAAAACCAAGAAAAATTAATCACAGGCATTTGAAGAGCCGTAACATAGCCTGTAAAGGATAAACTCTTATAAGAAAAAGAGATTAATGCTAAAGCAAAAAAGAAGAATTCAAAGAATCTTAAGCTTTTGGTAAGTTTCATTTTAGGATTATATCTTTCTCACTTCATAACCCTCATTACTATCAGCCACACTAAAGCCAAGCTTAGTTATTTTATCTCTAAGCTCATCAGAAAGCTTAAAGTTTTTTATCTTTTTTGCTTGCCATCGTTCCTCGGCAAGCTTTCTAACTTCTTCAGGCACGCTAACTTTTTCCTTCTTCAATAAATCTAAACCAAAAACAGAATCCATCTTTTCTATAATAGAAAGTTTTGCTTTTCCAGAAACTTTTTCATCTTTTAGAAGTTTCTGCAAAACTTGAACTGCCTTAGGCATATTCATATCATCTTCTATAGATTTTGTAAAATCTTTTAGATACTTTTCTCCATCTGAACCGAGTTGACTCAAACTAATATTTGCAATCTTATTTTTCAAACCTTCCAAACCTTTTTTAGCCGCAGTTAAATTATCAAGAGAAAATTCAAGTGAGCTTCGATAATGGGTTAACAAACACATAAACCTATAATCAAGAGGTTTAAACCCCATGCCAACGATATCTTTAAGAGTATAAACATTACCTAAAGATTTGGACATCTTTCCTTCTTTCATATTCAAAAATCCACCATGAACCCAATAGTTAACAAATTTCTTGCCGGTTGCAGCTTCACTCTGAGCTATTTCGTTAGTATGGTGTGGAAATATTAAGTCTATGGCACCAGTATGTATATCTAAAGTCTCTCCCAGAACCTTCATACTCATTGCAGAACATTCAATATGCCAACCGGGTCTTCCTTTGCCCAACTCAGTTTCCCAAAAAACCTCTCCATCCTCAGGAGTATAAAACTTCCAGAGAGCAAAATCCTGAGCATTTTCTTTATCGTATTCGTCGTTACTAACTCTTTCTTTAGTTTTCCTATCCCTCTGAAGATTAGCTAATTTGCCATAATTTTTGAATTTGTCTATAGAGAAATATATACCATCCGATGCCTTGTAAGCATAACCCTTGTCTATAAGGATTTTTATTAGTTTAATCATCTCATTTATTGATTCTGTAGCTCTTAGAGTATTAGTTGGCTTAAGAATATTTAATGAGTCAGTATCTTCAAAGAATATTTTTTCATACTTTCTTGTGAAATCTTTAAGGCTAATTCCTTCTTTAACAGAACCCCTAAGAGTTTTATCATCTACATCAGTTATGTTCATAACATGAGTAACTTTATAGCCTAAAAAGCTAAGACTTCTCTTTAAAATATCATTAAGTAAGAACTGTCTAAAATTACCTATATGGGCATAGTTATAAACAGTCGGCCCGCAAGAATAAAACCCCACCTTGCCCTCAATAATAGGTTTAAACACCTGTTTCTTTCTTGTAAGAGTATTATAAAGTTTTAATGCCATATTTTAAATTATCTTAAAGACTATAAAAATCTGTTGTTTAATTAAACAATGCTTCTTCTTAAAACCTGAACTGTAAATGAACTTCCACCAACTGGAACTGCAGAAGTACTATTATCAGATTTATCAAAAACATCATAAAGTATAATCTGAGAACATAGAGGGGTTCCAGAAGGTATACTTATTTGAATTCTAGATGAACTCATATCACCTTGGTAGATTGTTAAGGGATTTAATACTTCTTCATTCTCATCTGCAGCAAATTTAACACCAGGGAACCAAGCTTTGATTCTAGCTTCATTGTTATTAAATTTAGATAAACAGCTATTAGGAGCGTTTTTGTCTAAAATAAATCTATATTGTAAATCTCCCCTTTGTACATCATTTCCATTCTTACTTCTCCCACCAATAACAAAATAAAAATCAGAAGCAGCCCTTACCTTAAAAACTCCCTCTTCAGGTTTGATAAAAGTAGGTTGATTTTCATCTGCGAAAAGTGTGGATAATTGTGCCTTAAGTTTATCATCAGTTATTTGTATACTTGAACTAGCAACTCCGAAAATGCTCTTAACAAAAGTTAATCCCAAGATTAAAAAAACAACCGCAAGAATAATTGTTATAATTGTCCCCATGGACATTTCAATTGCTGCTCTTTTGTTTTTAGTTCTCTTTCCCATCTTTTTCAAATATGTTAGGTTTGAGGGATTTATAAATCTTGCCGAGTTCGACTCTAACCCAAATGGGAGAGGTCGAGCATTTTCATTTAAGTAAAGGAAGTTATATTATAAAAATGAAAATGGGAGAGGGGAGAGTCGAACTCCCGACCCCTACGTCTTCAGCGTAGTGCTCTCCCGCTGAGCTACCCTCCCATACTGAATAATTTTAGAGGTTTAGAGCTTTTTTAAACCATTCTATTCCTCAAAATCAATTATATCCTCAATAACCAAAATTATTAATAATAAAATTACATTAATAATATTATGAACTATGACCCTTATAAAAAAGAAGATGTTGTAAAGGCAATAAAAAGAGAAGGGGGCTCAAGCTTTTTAGAATCTCAAGTTAAAAATCCTTTTGGAATACATGCTAGACCCTCTGCAGCAATAGTAAAAGAAACAACAAAATATTCAGATAGACAAATTTTTCTAACAAATTTAGAGAATGGAGTTAGAGCTAATGCAAAAAGCATAATAGAGATAATGACTATTGAAGCTTATAATACTGCAAGAATCATGATAGAAGTTTCAGGAGAAGATGAAGGTGCTACAAAAATTCTCTTAAGAATTCATTCAAGTTTAATGTGCAGTTCTCCTGATGAGATAAATTTTAATAGATTTGAATAAATCATAAAAAACCAATTATTAATTTATCTTTATAAAATCTGGAAAATATTCTACGTAAGTTCTATCATGAAATCTTCCTCGTTTGGCGACTAGATTTAAACCAGCCTCTAAAAAGTCAACACCATCTAAAGAAAAAGTTCTTGGTTTCCATAAGCTTCCTCTAAATTGTGTTTCAAGAATGGCGGGTACGAGAGTATTGGTATTAGTTTCCCCCGGAATGATTATATTTAAAAAATAAACGGCTTGATCAATCATCATTGTAAGAGATTTATAATCTCTAGGTAATATTAAACTTGCTTTAACAACCCTTGCTCTATTCTCATCAACTCGGCTATCTTCTCTGCCACAAATAGCAACAAGACCCCCCGAAGGAATATCGTAGGGTTTGCTAAACTTTAACTTTCTATTTGAAACCGCACAATAAATCTTTAAAAAATGATTTAAGGCAGATAAAGAAAGATTGGAAGAAGGGCGAACAGACATCATCTTTTCAAGATCTACAAAAGAAAGATTATCTTCTATTTCTAAATAAGCAGGAAGTTTTGTTGATTTTAACATAAAAAAATATAAAATTCATACCTTTTAAAGATTTATATTTTTAAGGATATAAAAAAATGAGTGGGAAATAAGCCGCCTTATGTCAAAGCTCCTCTGCATGGGAAACTGACTCTACTTTGGGTTTTGTCAGTTTACCAGACAGAAAATTCTTAATTTTCTGTAAAGAGGAATGTTTTGTGCTTACATTCTACTAAGATAAAACAATTGCTTGCCTTACCCTCTGAAAATATTATTTTCAGCGCGTGCATTCTGCACTTGCATCAACCAGGGTGCTCGTTCCACTCTCCACTAAAGGAGCTCGTCTCTATATCAGAGCCACGCCTCACGACGCTCGATTTTCATCGATAGTTATATGCTTAAGCATATCAGTGCAAGTTATTGCTTGCAAAGGATGGACGGACCTTCCTCAGAAATAATCAATGATATTTGACATCGATTGTTGATTTAACAACATATTTCCGGAGTAAGCTATCCCACTCGTAATAAAACTAGATTTAGAAGGTTTTTAAGGCTTTGGTTTTACTAAAGAATCGCATATAGCAACAAGTTTATCTACCGCAGAATTTCTAGAGGGTCGCTCAGGATCTTTTTCAGAAATAACAACCTTATTCTTTTTTAATTTGCCAGCAATTCTTCTAAAATTAATAGGGTTGTTAAAATCTCCTTTAATAGGCTCGCTACCAAGCAGAATATAAGCTGCATCATTAGCATAATTAACTAGAAGATAATCTAGGTTTAGTGCTATCTCAATCTTTTTTCGCTCATTAGGTGTAATTAATCTTTCATAATCTGCCATAATTTAATTACCAAAAATCACTTTTTAAGCATTTATACAGAATAAGATATACTTAGATAAACTCTTCTGTGTAAACAAAGAATACTGAATTTAATATACTCTTAAAAAAATGCTAACACCCATAATAACTAAAGATTCTAGTGCTTGTAAGGTACTAATTTTGTATAAATTACGAGCATAATCTGAATCACACTGAAGATTACTATCGCAAATTCTACTTTGATATCTAAATAGTCCTGCGAGTGGCATAAATCTTTCATATGACGTTGGTTTTAATCGTTTATCTTGCATAATATAAATAGGAATAAAGAAGTTTTAAAAAGCTTAGCATGTCAACTAAAACTCTTAGTAAATAATCTTGCCAAAGAATCATCTTCAGAAATTTGAATAAATTCTTCTGGCGGAACTGCATGAAAATCTTCTTTGGATTTATTTGAATTAAATTTAGGTATGCCCGATTCTAAAACTTTTGAAACTGGAATCCAAAACCAAGTTCTAAAATCATAATCTTCATTTGAAAGAGCATACCAAATATGTAAATTAAATAATCTTTGAATTTTTGAATATTTTTTAGTTTCATAGCTATCAATAGGGTAAGTTTTATACTCTTGATTTAATTTTTTATTTTTTACGTCGACAAAAATAAAACCAAAATTAGGAATAAGTATCATAAAATCAGGTCTTTTTCCAGAAAAGCTATTTTGTAAGGCTTTTGAAAAAGTTTCTAAATCTTGTTTAATATAAAAATAAGGAATATTATGTCTGTCCAACCACTCTTTAAATTTAAGTTCTGCCCTATCTCCTCTTTCTTTATCTTCTGGAGTTGCTTGCATAGAAATATTATAGTTTTATATTATTTATAGATTTCTATGAGAGCTCTCGCATAACTTAATTCTAAAAATAATTTAGAATGATTGAAATTATTTAATAATATCAAAGATGAAACAGAAGGAAGAATAGATTCTTTTATGTGTATTGATTTTGATTGTGGCTTTTAGTAGTCACGTGCTGAAATCCTCGGGTTCTTGGATCTTACACACTGACTCTATCAACGCTGTCTTTTTCAGCGGCCTACATTGTCTCGTTTTGCGGATGGCTTCGTACTTAGATGCTTTCAGTACTTATCCACACAATGCGTGGCTGCGCAGCCTCCCCATGAGAACTGCTGAACCAGAGGCATCAAATCGCGGTTCCTCTCGTACTACGCGATCTTTCCACTCAGACAATAACACATCTAACAGATATCATACAAACTGTCTCGCGACGTTCTTAACCCAGCTAACGATTCCTTTTAACGTGTGAACTCCAACACCCTTGGCCGCTTATGCACGACCAGGATAGGAAGAGCCGACAGCGGCGTAGCAAGCCGCGCCGTCAATATGAACTATCGGGCGCGACAACCCGGTTATCCTTGGGGTACCTTTTCTGTCACAATTGTGAGCCATTAAAACTCATCAATGGTTCGCTAGGCCCGTCTTTCAACTCTGCATTCATTTCTGTTCTGAATACAGTTAAACAAGCTTTTACCCTTACGCTCTACTCCAGATTTCCGACCTGGATGAGCTTGTTATTAGGCCCTGCCGATATCTTTTCAGCAGGGTGCCGCCCCAGCCAAACTACCCGCCTGCTGTTGTCCTCGTAAAGAGTAAGCAACTTCACAAACAATAAGTAGTATTACAATTTTGCTCCGCCCACTCCGAAGATTGGGCATCGACGCTCCTACTTATGCTATGTATTATTCGTCAAGCCACAGCAACAAGTTGTAGTAAAGGTCCACAAGGTCTTAGCTTCCCGTTAGATGACACTGGCCTTTTCACCAGTAGAGTATGTTCAGAGGTTTCCGACTAGGGACAGTGACAATTTCGTTGGACCATTCATGCAAGTCGCCATTCAGACGACAAGGTATTACGCTACCTTAAGAGCCTCAGGAATTAGGCCCGCCGTTTGATGGGCGTTAGCCCTCTTGAAAAAGGGTTTTTGACACCACCACTGGGCAGGTTTCACCGGTTATACACATCTTCTCAAATTAGCAACCGGCTACGTTTTTGCTAAACAGTCGAACCGTCCTTGTTATTGAAATCTAACAATGCACTCTAATATCAAGTACAAAGTTAGACACCCCTTCTACCGAAGTTACAGGGCAAATTTGCCGAGTTCCCTTAGTTGGATTACACCTTCATGTCTTAGCCTTCTCAGCTAGAGCACCTGTGTTGGTTCTAGGTACAGGCTATTAATTTCTATACATAGCTATTTCACGGGCTCCTGGAATCAGCGATTTTCATTATGCAAGTTCATTCACTTCTTATCATTACGATCCATGAATTCTTTGCACAAACTTTCTTTCAAAAGTTCACTTATCCGGAAGCGTACTATGTCATAAACGATTTTAATAGGTTGAGGAATATTAACCTCATTTCCATCGCCACACTCGGTTAGGGTGAAGCTTAGGACCTGACTAACCCTTGGCTAATTGTTATTGCCGAGGAAACCGTGCTCTTTCGACATTTTCCGAATCTCAGGAAAATTAGATCTTACTGCTACCAAGATTCTCATTCCTTTCCGCTCCACTCCTTCTCTCGAAGAAGCTTCTGTGCAGAAAAGACGCCTGCTTACCGCAATGCTCTAAAGAGCATGCCCGCAGTATCGGTATTATGCTTGAGCCCCGTCCACTTTCGGCGCTTCAAATCTCGATGGGTGAGCTGTTACGCTTTCTTTAAATGGTGGCGGCTTCTGTGCCTACATCCCCACTGTCTCAGATTTAAAACTTCCTTTGTTACACTTAGCATAAATTTAGGGACCTTAACTGCGGTCTCCATTGTTCTGGTCTTGTGAAAGCACCTTACGCGCAGACACTGATTCCCATATTTTTGAACTGACAGATTCTGAGTTGGAAAATTTTCCGTAGGAAAAATCCTCTGCGAAAATTATCCGTACTTTACCCCGTCAGCAACTAGATATGAGACTATACGAAGGTATATTTCAGCAGGAACCAGCCATCGCCAGACTAGATAGGCTTTTCACCCCTAATCACAGGTCATCCAGGTGCATGTACACAACATTAGTTCGTACTTCCATTCCCCTTTCGGAGAACTTCACACTGCCCATGAGTAGATCGTCTGGCTTCGGGTCTTACCCAAGTGACTCTCGCCTTTTCAGACTTGCTTTCGCTTCGGCTTCTTTAAATTAACCTCGCCACTTAAGTAAACTCCTTGGCCCGTTTTTCAAAACGTACGTTACAAACAACACATCTCAATTGAGAGTTTGCCCGTAACAAGCTGTAACTATTAGATTTCAAGTCTTTTAACTCTCGGTTAAGAGTTCTTTTCAGCTTTCCCTCGCGGTACTATTGCGCTATCGGACTTAAGTCTATATTTAGGGTTAGCACTTAATTGTGCTGTATTCAGTCGTCCAATCCGGGACGGCCTACTCTTTGATGTATAGCATATCAACTTCGTCTACGAGGCTATCACTCTCTAAGGCTCTTCTTTCCAGAAGAATTTGACTCATTAACTTAGTCTTAACCATCACCACATCTCTGCCTTCTTTTCAAAAGGAGATTCGGTTTGCCCTCTTCCCTTTTCGCTCGCTGCTAGTAAGGGAATCATTGTTTATTTTCTCTTCCTGCAGGTACTAAGATGTTTCAATTCCCTGCGTATGTTTCCTTCTCAGGATATTTGCGTATTCGCATTCGGAAATCTCTGGATCAAAACCTGCATGCGGTTCCCCAGAGCTTATCGCAGCTTGCCACGTCCTTCATCACGACTTAAACCAAGCTATCCGTCTAATAGTATATAAA
>CAIPOI010000005.1 GCA_903866625.1 uncultured archaeon
AATCTATAATGTTTTAAAATTAATTAAAACTTTTAGTATTATTTTTTATTTTCCAACAGATATGAGGGGGTGGGAGAGTTCCATTTGAAATTTAGGTGTATTTTCTTTTTAGTGATTGCACTTCTTTAAAAACTATAAAAGACTATTTTTACGAGGATAGACTAAAACTAAGGTTATTGTATTCGATGAGAAATAAGGGTGAGTAAATAAACCTGATTAAACATATATTAAAATTTATAATTATGTTTATAAAGTTCTATCAAAATTGAATAATAAGATCAATTAAAATTTCAATAAAATTTAAAGAATAATCAAAAATAAAAAAAAGGTGAGATATGAATAAAATAGATAAAATATTTGATTCTGTAAACTCTAGAACTCTTTTTAAGAATAAAACAGTTCTTCAATCGAATTATTCTCCTCAAGAAATTCTTTATAGAGATAAACAAGTAGAAATGGTCGCTTCTATCCTTGCTCCTGCTCTGATTGGACAAAAAACTTCAAATTTATTCATTTATGGAAAAACAGGCACAGGAAAAACTCTTACAGTTCAATTTGTTCAAAATGAATTAATTAAAAGAGCTAAAGATTCAAACCATCCATTAAGAATGGAATATATTAATTGCAAGTTAAAAAAAGTTGCCGATACTGAATATCGGCTTTTGGCGGAACTTATTTCAAAATTGGGCGGAGAGGTTCCTGCAACTGGATTGCCTACAGATCAGGTTTATACTAAATTTTTAAATATTCTTGAAAATTCCAAGGAAAAGCTGCTTATTCTCATCTTAGATGAAATTGATCAGTTAGTAAAGAAAATTTCAGATAATTTCTTATATAATTTAACCAGACTCAATTCAGAGTTAGCTAAAACTCAGATTGTTATAGTCGGTATAAGTAATGATTTGCGTTTTTTAGAAAGTCTTGATCCGAGAGTTAGGAGCAGTCTTGGAGAAGAAGAAGTAGTTTTTCCACCTTATAATGCTCTTCAATTGCAAGGAATTCTAAATAAAAGAGCAGGAGAAGCATTTAAAGATAATATTGTGGATAACGAAGCAATAAATAAATGTGCAGCTTTTGCTGCTCGGGAACACGGGGATGCTAGAAGGGCTTTGGATTTACTTAGGGTTGCTGGAGAAATTGCAGAAAGAGCAGGAGATACAAAGATTACCACTAAACATATTGATGAAGCTAATAATAAAATAGAAAGAGATAAAATTTTAGATATTGTTGAGACAGAACCCAAGCAGTTTCAAGTAGTATTACAAGCAATTATTGATTTAGAAGAAGGAAAAAATGATTTAAGGAGACAAAAAAAGCTTTTTGATGATAGTGATGGAAAAATATTTACTGGAGATGTCTATAATGTTTATCAAGATTTATGTAAAAGAATAAGTATGGAAATCTTAACTCAAAGAAGAGTTGGAGACATTCTTTCCGAATTTGATATGCTGGGTCTAATTAATGCTAAGGTTATTAGTAAGGGCAGATATGGAAGGACTAAAGAAATAAAATTAGTTATTCCTCAAAACATTATCGAAAAAACTAAGGAAATCGTAAAAGATTCCTTGGGTTTGTAGATAACCAAAAATCATCGAATAAAGACAAAAATAAACAGTCTAAACTCAATTAATTCACTTTAAAAGAACAAAGATAAATTGAGGGGCTAAGAATGGAAGAACAAACAAACGAAAGTGTAGTAAAATATTTTGCAAAGAAAGGATATCTCATAGATAGAGATGTTAGCGAATTTTTTATAAAATTAAAAAATAATGCTCTTGCTGAAAAGATTCTTAATCATTTGTTCATGCTTACTAAACAGAGAGTAATTTCTAATAGTTTATTAAATAACTATTCAAATGAGTTAAAACCTCTTTTATCTCAAGAGTCTACAGAGAAAAATCTCGCTATTGATTCTTTTTTATTGAATTCTAAACCTCGCGAAAAAAAAGATGAAAAGCCAATTCAACTTGCAAGAATTACCCCTAAGGTAAAGGTTTTATCTTCTAATATTATACCTTATAGAAGAATTGAAGTTAAAGATTTTGTTACTCATTTTAAAAATAGGTATAATTTTTTTAAAGATATTCTCAGAGAACGAAAAGAATTAACAAATCTTGTTTCCATAAACAAAATAGGAAATAATAGAAGTTTTTCTGTAATTGGCATAGTTTCTGCTAAGAGAATAACTAAAAATAAGAATATGATTTTAGAAATAGAAGACTTAACGGGTAAGATTAATGCTTTAGTTGGTTCTGATAAGGAAGAAATATTCAAAAAAGCAAAAGAGATAATTTTAGATGATGTTGTAGGTTTAAAATGTTCTGGAAATGGAGAAATCCTTTATGTTAATGATATTTTCTTACCAGAAGGACATTTATTAGAAAGAAAGAGAAGCGAAGAGGAGAGTTATGCTATTTTTATTTCAGATATTCACATTGGTTCAAGACTTTTTCTTGAGAAGAACTTTGAAAGATTTTTAGACTGGTTAAATTGCATAGATGTTGATGAAAAAATGAAAGAAAAAATAATGAAAATAAAATATATGTTTATTACAGGAGATAATGTAGATGGTGTAGGCATTTATCCTGCTCAAGAAGCTTCTCTTCTGATAAAGGATATGAAAGATCAATACAAAAAATTATATGAATATCTTGACAGAGTACCAAAAAGAATAACTATGGTTATGTGTCCGGGGCAGCACGATGCAGTAAGAGTTCCAGAACCCCAACCCCCTGTTGATGAAGAATTTGCTCCAGAGTTGACTAAAATGAATAACCTTTTATTAGTAAGCAATCCTGCTTTAATCGAGATTGATTCTTCAGAAACTAAAATTGGTTTTAAAGTTTTGATGTATCATGGGGCAAGTATGCATAGTTGGATAGATGAACTTGAAGAATTGAGGGGGGCTCAATGTAACCTTAATCCTTCTAAGGTAGTTAAACATATGATTACTCATAGACATCTTAGTCCAATGCATTCTGGAAATGTTTATATTCCTAGTGATAAGGAAGATATGCTGATTGTTAAGGATTTGCCTGATGTTATTGCAACAGGGGATATGCATAGAACTGATGTAGATATGTTCAATAATATTTTAATTATTTGTGGGAGTTGTTGGCAATCTATAACTCCTTTTGAAGAAAAAGTAGGAAATCTTCCAGACCCCTGTAAAGTTCCCATGCTTAATTTGAAAACTCGTGAAATAAAAATATTAGATTTTACGCTTGCAGAAGAAAATAATGAAAAAACTTGTAAGGAAACTAAAGATACAGTCGTATGTGAGGTAAAAAAATGAATATAAATGATTATTTTAGTCAGTTGGAAGATCAAGTAAAAGTTTGCTATAGTGTGGCTGAAGAAGCGAGAGCTAAACAGTTAGATCCATTGAATAAAGTAGAGATTCCTCTTGCTAGAAGCCTTGCAGAAAAAGTAGTTGGTTTGATAAGTGTTATTTATCCACAAATAAATGATGAAAGAATAGTTAAAAGAATTTTAGATTTGGAAAAAGAATATGGACAATTAGACCCTGCTGTTTCTTTTAAAATTGCAGAAGAGATAGCCAAAGAAAAATTCTGCAAGTTTGAAAGTTTATTACAATCTATGGAGGCAGGAATAAGAGTAGGTTTTGCTTATAATACTCTGGGCGTAGTTTCTTCCCCCATAGAAGGTTTCACAGAACTTAAAATTGCTAAGACTCGGGACGGCAAGGAATATTTTGTCCCTTATTTTTCAGGTCCGATAAGAAGTGCAGGAACAACTGCGGCCTGTATGGCTTTAATTCTTATAGATTATATTCGAGAATTGTTTGGTTATTCTAAGTTTGATCCTGATGAAAAAGAAATTAAAAGATTTGTTACAGAAGTTTTTGATTATCATGAAAGAGTTACTAATCTTCAGTATTTGCCTACTGAGGAAGAAGCAAGGTTTTTAGCTACACATTTACCTATTCAAATTTCAGGCGAGGCTTCAGAGCAGAGAGAGGTTTCTAATTTTAAGGATTTACCCCGAGTTGAGACAAATTTTATTCGTGGGGGATTATGCTTGGTTTTTGCAGAAGGACTTGCTCAGAAAGCTCAGAAAGGATTGAGAATACTCAAAGGATTACAAGCAAAGGGTTTTAAGATAAGTGACTGGGCTTTTTTAGAAGATTATGTAAATCTTCATAAGAAGAGAGAAAAAGGAACCACAGATACAAGTCCAACTTACATTAAAGATTTAGTTGCAGGAAGACCAGTTTTTGGGCATCCCTCTCGTTCTGGAACATTTAGGTTTAGATATGGTAGAAGTAGAGTTGCAGGATTTTCAGCTACTTCAGTACATCCAGCTACAATGGGCATTTCTAATGGTTTTCTATCCACTGGAACACAATTAAAAATTGAAAGACCTACTAAGGGATGCATCATAACTACTTGTGATAGTATAGATGGGCCTATTGTTAAACTTAAGAATGGAAGTGTAAAAAGATTATACAGTTTAGAAGAGGCAAAGAAAATCTATCCAGACGTGGAAGAAATAATTTATTTTGGAGATTTACTTTTTCCTTTTGGAGATGTCTTAAACAGAAACTATGATTTGCTTAAGGCAGGTTATGTTGAAGAGTGGTGGGAATTGGAGTTAAGGAAATTAGTTTCTACAAAAGGAATCAATTTTTCTGAGTTAAATATTAATAAAAGAAAAATTGATTTTAAGCAAGCTATTGCTTTAAGCAAAGAATATGGAATTCCCTTACATCCGGAATATATTTTTTATTGGACTCAAATTAATAGAGAAGAGTTTTTAGAAGTTCTATACTATCTCTCTAATGGAATTATAAGTGATGGCAAGCTGGTTTTACCTTATAGAGAGTTAAGTAAAGAAAAATTTGCCAAAGCAAAACGTGCTTTAGAGATTATTGGGCTTGAACATGAAGTTACACTTGAAAATATTGTCATAGAAAAGAAACAAGCAGAAGGATTGCTTGTTAATCTTGGAATTAATGAATCTATAGAAGAATTAAATGGAAAAAAATTAGATGGATTTTTTAATAATATCATTTCGAAGGCGGATTTAGAGCTAAAAGAAAAAGATATTCTTGCAGTAATTAATATTTTATCTTCTCTTAAAATAAAAGATAAAGCAGGAACTTTTATTGGTTCAAGAATGGGTAGACCCGAGAAAGCAAAGTTAAGAAGATTAATTGGCAATCCTCATTCTTTATTTCCAATAGGTGAAGAGGGCGGAAGATTTAGAAGCGTGAATGAAGCAGATAGAGTTGGAAGTGTTAAGGCAGAGTTTCCTATTTATTTTTGTAAAAAGTGCAATCAAGAAACAATTTACTTTTTATGTGAACGGTGTGGATGCGAAGCTCAAACAATGTACTACTGTAAGGAATGCCACTCTAAATTTGAATCCAAGATCTGCCCTGAGCATAAGATAGGACAGAGATATTGTTCTAAGAAAATAGATATGAACCATTATTTTAAAACAGCCTATAAGTATGTTGGGCTTGACAAAAATGAAGTTCCTGCTTTAATAAAAGGGGTTAAGGGGACAAGTAATGAAAATCATATTCCTGAAAATTTAGCGAAAGGAATTCTTAGAGCAAAGCATGGATTAGCGGTAAATAAGGATGGAACTATTAGATATGATGGTACTGAAGCACCAATTACTCATTTTAAGCCTAAAGAAGTTTGTGCTCCTGTTGAAAAATTAGTTGGTCTTGGCTATGATGTTGATATTTTTAATAAACCCTTGGAAAATGAAGACCAAATTTTAGAATTAAAGCCACACGATATAATACTTTCCTCTTGTCCAGATACTCTTGATGAAAGAGGAGATGATGTTTTTATCAAAATTTGTAATTTTATAGATGATTTATTGGTAAGATTTTACAAACTTAAACCCTTTTATAATGTTAAGAAAAAAGAGGATTTGATTGGGCAGTTAAGTGTTTGTATTTCTCCTCATAATTGTGCGTGCGTAGTTTCAAGAATTATTGGATTTAGCAAGACCCAAACTATTTTTGCTTCACCATATATTCATGCGGCTTGTCGTAGAGATTGTGATGGTGATGAGTTAGCTGTTATGATGCTATTGGATACACTTTTAAATTTTTCAAGACACTATTTGCCTTCACATCGGGGAGGAACTCAAGATGCGCCTCTTGTTTTAAATGCGAAGATTAGAGCTGGAGAAGTAGATGACCAAATTTTAGATTTAGAAATGTGTGGGGAGTATCCCTTAGAACTTTATGAGCTATCTGAACAAGGGAAACATCATTCAAGTGAGGTAAAAATTGATAATGTTAAATCTAGATTAGCTAAGGGTATTGATCCGTTTACTCATGTTGGATTTACTCATGATACTAATGACTTTAATTATGGTATAACTAATTCTAGTTATAAAACCATACCTAATATGCTGGAAAAAGTTAGGGCTCAGATGAGTCTGGTAACTAAGTTAAGAGCCGTAGATACTGCAGATGTTGCAAGGTTAATAATTGATAGGCATTTTATGAGGGATTTAAGAGGTAATTTAAGAAAATTCTGTGAGCAAGAGTTTAGATGTGTAGCTTGTAACACTAAATTTAGAAGACCTCCACTTTCTGGGAAATGCACTAAGTGTCAAGGTAAGATTTTGTTTACTATTTCTTATGGAAGTATTATTAAATATCTCGAACCAGCTACAGAACTCTCGGAAAAATATAATGTTCCCCCATATATTAAGCAAACCCTGCTTCTTACTAGAAGATACATAGAAAGTATTTTCGGCAAGGAGACTGAGAAGCAAGAGGGTTTAGGCAAGTGGGTGTGAGGAGTTAAATCTTTTCATCATATATAAAACATTAGTGCTGGAATAAGTAAACAACCCATAAGATGGGTTCTTCTGATGCCCAGTAGAATGCAAATAAGTCCTAGAGACGTAGAAACTAATAAAACTAAAAGACCCAAAAATTCTGTAAATAAGAAAATCATTAGAATTAAAATTATGATTACAACTCCCGAGAGTATTTGGTAGTTGACTTTCGTTATTATTTTTGTAAAAAATTTAGAGATGAATATTGAAATAAAGAATGAGATAATACCGGCTAAGAGCATTATTAATAGAATTAAATATATTTCGGGTAGAGAAAGAGAAGTTATTTTTGAGATGGTTGCAGCTATACCTGTCCTATATTTTTCTATAGAATAAAGAGTAATAAAAGACAAACCTAAAACTAAAATATTAACTATCCCTATAAGTGTTAGGAATTCTTTTCTATCTAATTCTCCGGTTATTTCACTTCCGATTATTGCTGCTTGGCCTGAGCCAAGACCCGGAAGAAAGCTACAGAGAGGAGAAGCAACAAGCGATGCGAAAATAGTTTTTAGTATGCTCTTTTTTGACATCTTTATTTCTTTTAGCTTAGTTATCTCTTGTAGAGGTATATTTTGTTTCTTTTTTATAGAAGTTATTAAAGACGATATTCCAAAAAGACCTGTAAATAGAGGAAGAAGAGAATCATTAAGATTCATATTTAGAACAGATAAACCGAGAAAACCCGAGAACAAAAAAATAATAGATGCTAAGAGACGATTTTTCTTTTCAAAGTAGATTAAACTAAATATGGTTGTTAGTAAAATTAAAAACATAATTCTCTGAGCATAGAGATATATTTTTGGAAGGTAGTTCAAAAAAAGTGGAGAGAGGACTAAGATTAAAACTAATCCCATCAAACTACCATAAAGCGTATAGACTAAAGCAGAATGAGCTTTTCCTTGAATTAACATTTCATGACCGGGTAAGATTGAAAGAAAATTATCCTCATCTGGGGCACCAAGAAAAATACTTGGAATATAGTCTACAAAAGTATGACTTATAGACATAGAAACCAAAAATATAACAATTACTATTGGTTGAAAATGTAAAAGAAGAGCAGCAGATAAGCTGAGAGTTATTGCTGCAACCAGGTTGATATGAATCCCGGGGGTTATGCCTGTAATTATTCCCGCAAGAATTCCTATTAGCAGAGCAAGACAGATTTCAATTAACATTTTTATTAGTTAGTTGTAAAAAAATTAAAATGATAAAACTGCCAAGAATGTTAATTAAGCCATCGCTTATAGAAGGCACGCGAGTTGGAACAAATCCTTGCAGGAATTCCATTACGAACCCATAGGCTCCTGCGAATATGAGGGATATGTTTTTATTTTTGATTGTTTTAAATAAACAAAAAGTTAAAACTGCATAGGCTAAAATATGTCTAATCCAACTTGTATCTAAGCTTCCTTCTACCGTCGTTTGGGGTTTTAAAGACAAAAAAGTTATAGTTAATAAGATAAAAATGGTTAGAATAAAATATATTTTTTGAGAAACACTTAATTTATTTAACATTTTTAATTTCTTCGATATTTATTTGAAGTGTGTGATTGTATTCAGAAATTTTACCTATAAATAGATAGTCTTTTTCTGTGCTTATCTTTAAGGAAGTAGAATCTAAGATTCCTTGGAAAGTTTTATTAGATTGGTTAAGAGTTATAATGGAAAAATCCTTTATGGGTGTTATTTTATTTATTTTGGCAATAAATTCTATTTTTTTATTCAAATCTTTTTCAATTAATTCTGAAAGGTTTACTTCTTTGGCAATGGAATTTTGAGATATAAACGTTAGAATTAAAACTCCAATTGTAAAAACTATGATTGAAATTTTAAGGAGGATATCCATAAGGATATTAATTAAAAAGGTTTATTAAGGATTATTGTTATCTAAAAACATGGCAAAAGCTAAGCCTAATCTAAAAACAAGTGCGATGAGTACTGAAGAAAAGTTTGCTCTGATAAAGCGGAATACTGAAGAAATTATAGGTGAGGAAGAGCTGAAAGAACTTATAAACAAAAATGAAAAGCTAAAGCATTACATTGGCTTTGAAATTTCTAATAAACCTCATATTGGTCATGGTTTAGTTTGTATGGCTAAGGTTAAAGATTTTCAGGATGCGGGCGTAGACTGTAGTATTTTTTTAGCAGATTGGCATTCTTGGATAAATGATAAACTGGGAGGAAATTTGGAAGTAATTAAGAAGGTTGGAGTTCCATATTTTAAAGAATGTATAAAAGCAGCGTTTAAATGTGTTGGAGGAGATGCAGAAAAATTAAAATTCGTTTTAGGTAGTGAACTTTACCATAACAATGATTTATATTGGTTGACTGTTATTGATATTAGTAAAAATACTTCGCTTTCCAGAATGCTTAGAAGTATTACAATTGCAGGTAGACAAGAGGGAGAGAAAGTAGATTTTGCTAAACTAATCTACCCGCCGATGCAAGTTGCAGATATTTTCATTCAGGATATTAATATGGCTCATGCAGGTATGGATCAAAGGAAAGCTCAGGTAATTGCAAGAGATGTTGCCGATAATCTTTCTTTCAAATTTGTATGCGATAGTAAAGGCAACCAAATTAAACCTTGCGCAGTTCATGGACATTTAATCTTAGGATTACAAAAACCAACAACTTGGCCTGTTCCTAAAGAAAATCTTCAAGAGTTTAGGGCAGAGATGAAAATGAGCAAAAGCATACCTAGTTCTGCAGTTTATATGGATGATTCTCCGGAAAATATTCGAGACAAGGTAAATAAAGCATTTTGTTTGGAAGGAGAAGTAGAATATAATCCTATTTTAGATTGGTGTAAATACATTGTTTTTGGAATTGGTAATGACGCCAAAATAAATATAGAAAGACCTGAAAAATTTGGGGGAAATGTTAGTTATGATTCTTATGCTGCTTTAGAGAAAGACTTTGCTGAGAAGAAATTACATCCTATGGATTTAAAGAAAGCGGTAGCTGAAAAAATTATTGAAATTCTTAAGCCTGCCACGGAGCATTTAGCTCAACCTAAGATTATGAAGCTTAAGGCTGAGATGGAAAAGTTGATTGTGACGAGGTGATTACATGCCTCCATTAACTCTATCTTTAGATTTCGGAAATTTAGAAAGACAGGTTTTGAATAATCTTTTTTTATTTTTGGATAAACATCTTGAAACTAAAAGGGTTTTGCTTAGTATGCCTCAATTATTAGTTGATCAGTTTGTTAAAGCCGGTAAACTTAAAGAGTACTGTGAAGGATTATATGACTATCGAGCTACTTCGGATTTAGGGGAAATGGGATTAAGAGTGCTTAGAATGAATGCTCTTGCACCAAAGGATTCTAATGAGGCCCATACTCTTACAATTTTTGGTTATCGTGCTCAAGATAAAAAAGTATCATTTTGGAGAGAGCTTTTTTGTAGAGCGGGTACAAGTGAAGATTATTTTTTGAATTTTTAATTATTGAACTTTATTTCGTCTGAAACTCCAAAATATCTTTATCTTTAAGTTCGTGTTTTATTCCAACTTCTTGACCTCCGAACTTACTGCTTGGGCCCCAAATCCTAATTCTTTTGATTACATCTAATCTGCCTTTGAATATTATCTTTGCTGCATCTTCTACTAGGGAATGCGGGTTCATTATTATAGGGTCCGGATCTTCTTCTTTTCCTGGTTGTTTTGTATAAACTCTTATTTTATCAAAAGATTTGAAAATTTTTTCTTTCAATTCTTCTATACCTTCATGGTTTTTGCAAGAGATTAAAACAAAATTATATCTTTTTGTTTTTAGTTGGGCAGATATTTTTCTTCTAGTCTCTGGATCATATAAGTCTATTTTGTTGAAAACTATTATTTTTTTACCTTTTGCTTTAGTAAGAACTTTTTCTATTTCAGGAATTTCGTGTATCTTTTCTATTACTAATAGAATAGTATCAGAAGTATTAATTATTCCAGTCTCAAAGGTATCTGCACCTATTGCGGGTAAGTCTACTATTTGAATGGGGCAATTTTGATAGTGTAGTATCCCCACTTCAGGTATTTGAGTGGTAAAACCATAACTTGCAATCCTTGGGTCAGCATTAGTTAATATTTTTAAAACAGAGGATTTTCCAGAGTTAGTTAATCCTACTAGGACTGCCTGCATCTCTGCCTTTTTTATAGAAAATTTTGTCGCAGCTCCTCGCTTTCTTTCTTTATCTTTAACTAATTTTTCCTTTAGTTTCTTTATTTTGAGTCTTATATCTCCTCTAAATTTTTCAGAACCCTTATGAGCTGGCGCAGTACGCAGCATTTCTTCTAAGGCTTTTATTTTTTCATCATCAGTTTGGGCTTCATCATATTTCTTTTCAGAAGCCATAAATTCATATCCGGGATTGAGTGGCATAAAAATTATAGTTAAGCATAATTTTTAAAGCTTCTTTCATGAATTAGTATATGAAACTTGGAGTATTATTTTCAGGAGGTAAAGACTCAACTTATGCTACCTATCTAGCAATGCAAGCAGGTTATAAAATTGAATGTTTGATAACGTTGGCTTCTGAAAACAGGGAAAGCTTTATGTTCCATACTCCTGCTATAGAAATTACAAAAAAGCAAGCAGAGCTCATGAATTTGCCTTTAGTTTTTCAAGGAACAATTGGTGAAAAAGAGAAAGAGCTTAAAGATTTAGAAAAAGCTATTAAATTTGCAATAAGAAAATATAAAATTCAAGGAATTGTTACTGGTGCAGTCGAAAGTGTCTATCAATCCACTAGAATCCAAAATATTTGTAATAATCTGGGTATTGAATGTTTTAATCCTCTTTGGCAAAAAGATCAAACTGAACTTCTTGAAGAGCTTGTTAAAAATAATTTTGAAATTATACTCTCAGGTATTTTTGCTTATCCATTAGATAAATCTTGGGTGGGCAGGAAGATAGATGGAGATTTTATAAAGGAAATAAAAAAACTGTTCGAAAAGTATAAGATTAATCCTGCGGGAGAAGGAGGAGAGTTTGAGAGTTTAGTTATTAACTGTCCTCTTTTTAAGAAAAAATTAGAATTATCTGAAATAAACGTAGCGGGTGAAGGAAATTCTTGGAGGGGGGAGTTTGAATAAGATGAGTGAGAATATTCTTTTAATTAATGTTTGTAAAGAAGAACTTCATGCTTTTGAATTTGTTGAACCTATAAAAGAGATTGTTAAGGAATTGGAGTTAGATTTTTTTGAAAAGAAATATTCAGAATTAACTGAAAAAGATTTGAATAAAGCTACTCGTGTAATTATTTGCGGAACTTCGCTGAAGGATAATGATTTCTTGAACTATCTTAATAATTTTTCTTGGATTAAATCTTTTATCAAGCCTATCTTGGGCATTTGTGCAGGAATGCAGCTAATTTCCTTAATTTTTGGTGCAGAGATTAAAAGAAAGACAGAAATTGGTTTTTTTAATGAAACTTTTAAAAAAGAGTTTTTAGGAATTTCAGGATTACAAGAGGTTTATCACCTACATAATAATTACTGCACTCTTCCTAAGAATTTTTTAGAGTTTAGTGATTCTAAAATTCCTCAAGCGATTAAGCATAATACTAAGAAAATATATGGGGCATTATTTCATCCAGAGGTAAGGCAGAAAGAATTAATTCTTAGCTTTCTTAAGATTTAAAAATAAAAAATCGCGGCGAAAAATAAAAAATTTAAATAAAAATAAAAAATTGAAGTTTATTTCTTTACAAGTTCAACAATTCCCCAGATACCACATAAAGCTACAATGTAATAGATTACACTAGCAGTTATGGCTCCAGCCCAGCTTCCTATTAGCTTATCCACTGCATTCCAGCCTAAAGTAGCTAGTCCCCAGTTGATAGCACCAATATTAGCTAAAACTAATGCTGTTGTTTTTAACCAACCCATGTTTTTAACCTCCTTTTGTTATATTTATAATAGTAAAGCTATTTAAATATTCTTTGTATCTTTACTTTATAATCTTTAAAATGAAACCTAAATTTTATAAAAGAGTATTGGACAATGGAGCAACTATAATCTTAGAACATAGGAAAAATTCTGGGATCGTTAGTGTGGCTTTTGCAGTAAAACATGGAGGAATACACGAAGAAGATAGTGAGAAGGGAATTTCTCATTTTATTGAACATATGCTTTATAAGGGAACAAAGAATAGAACTTCTAAGGAAATTTCAGAGGAAATTGAGAAAAGGGGTGGAATTTTGAATGGTTTTACTGAAGAAGAGATGACTGCTTATTGGTGTAAAATGCCTTCTACCCATTTGGATGTAGCTTTAAACGTACTCACCGATATGATAAAAAATCCCCTATTTGACGAAAAGGAAATGGAAAAAGAAAGAAGGGTAATTTTTGAAGAGATGAAAATGAGAAAAGATTCTCCACAAATTTATGTATATGATAAAATTCAATCTTTACTCTATGAAGGTACTCTTGCTAAGGATATTATTGGTACTGAGAAAAGTATGAACTCTATTGATAAGAAAAAAATAATGGAAAAGTTTAATCTTGCTTATGGAACTAATAATATGATTGTTTGTGTTGTTGGTGATGCAGATTTTGAGCAGATTTGCAATTTTGTTTCTAAGAATTTTAAAAAGAAAGAAGTTTCCATTAAGGAAGTTCATATAACTGAGAAAAATAAAGAGATTATTGAAACTAAAAAAGGTTTAGATCAGGCAAATATGGTTTTTGCATTTCATACCCCCCATGCTAAATCCAAGAAAGCTTATGCAGCTCATGTTTTAAGTACTATTATGGCTGGCGGGATGAGTTCAAAATTGTTTCAGGAAATAAGAGAGAAAAGAAATTTAGCTTATGCTGTTAAAGGAAATTGTCATGTTGGAAGTTGTTTTGGATACACCTCTGTTTATATTGGTACTCAAAAAGATAATCTTGAAAAAGTTAAACAAATAATTTTAGAGGAATTTTCTAAAATTCAAAGTTTAAAAGAAAAAGAATTAGAGGAAGCAAAAGAACAGATTATTGGTAATAGTAGAATAAGTAGGGAAGATTCACAGGGTCAAATGTTAGATTTACTTTATAACGAAATTTATGGCGACGCTAAGGACTCTTATAAATTTGAGAAGAATATTGGAAAAGTAAAAATCGCAGATGTTAAAAAATTGGCAGATTTTAAGAAATATTCCCTATTTGCATTAGTTCCTGAGTAAAATGATTCAAAATAAAGATTCTGGACTTATCCGGTGTTTTATAGCTTTAGAACTTCCGAGGGGAGCGATAGATTATCTAGAAGAAGTACAGAAGCTCGTAAAAAAGAAAAATTTATTTTTTGGAAAGTTTACAGAACCCGAAAATTTGCATTTAACACTTAAATTTTTAGGCGAAATCAGCGAAGAAAAGGTTTTAGAAATAACAAAAAAACTTGAAGATGTGAAGATTAATGGTTTTGAAGCAAGCCTTTCAGAATTAGGATTTTTCTCTGAACATTCTTTTAAGATTCTTTGGGCAAAATTAAATGGCAAGGATATTTGGGATTTACAGTCTAAAATAGATGAAAGTCTTAAGGATTTATTCGAAAAAGAAGAAAGATTTATGAGTCATATTACTTTAGCGAGAATAAAAAAAGTTGTAGATAAAAATATTTTTTTAGATTATGTAAAAAATATGAAAATTCAACCAATGAAATTCAAAGTAAATGAATTTGTTTTGAAAAAATCCGAATTAAAACCAGATGGACCGGTTTATAGCGATATAAAGAGATACAATTTGTTGTAGATTGAAAAAAGATTAATCAGTTATATTTTATTACAATAGTGTTTATAAACTAAGTTTAAGTTTTTATACTGAGATGAAAAAAGGAGTGAAGACTTATGTGGTTACTACTGCTCAAAAAGGGGCAGAGCCTAATTGGACCTTTCTTAATGGACTTGAAAGATTATGTAAGGAAAGAGAAGGTAAATTATTAATTCTTCCAACTAATGGCAAGATGACCACTTCTAGAAGGGGCAAAGACAAAGAAGATAATGAAGTTATAACCTTCAGAGAATATATTAGATCAAGAAAGAAGTATATGGAACTAGTTTTTGATGATGATGACGGAGAAGTTCCTATGGATGCAAAGTTTAAGTTAAATAATGTTCTTTATGTTATGAACTATCCTGTTAAAGCCCAACAGATGATTCCTTTAACAAGTTGGGATAGACATGTTAAGGTTGATAAGTCTGCAATTATTCCTTCTCCAAAATTAATGATGTTTCCTCAAGCTAATTCTAAGCAAAGTTTACCTAAAATCTTGATGTCTACTGGAGCAGTTACCGAACCTAATTACAAAATTAATAGTTGGGGCACTCATGCTTTTTTAGATCATAATTTTGCAGCAATTCTTGTAGAAGTTGTAGATGATTCTGCTTATCATTTTAGACAGTTAGTTGCTAATAAAGACGGAGTCTTTTATGATCTTGGAAGAAGATATGAGGGTTCTGCTACTTCTGTTAAAGAAGATGCTGAGTTAATGGTGTTAGGAGATTTGCATGCAGGAGAAACTGATAAGCTTTCTTGGAATGCTTCTAAAAAAATGATTAAAGAATATAAACCGGGTTATATAGTCGTTCATGATTTATTTAGTGGAGTGAGTGTTAATCCTCATGAACAAGGAAATGAAACTCGAAGAGCTAGGAGAGCTATTGAAGGTAAAGATATTCTTGAAGAGGAATTAAGAACTTGCGGGTCAGTATTAACTGAGCTAGTACATAGTGCCCCCGAGGGTTGTCAGGTTGTTGTTGTTCGTTCAAATCATGATCAATTCTTAGATAGATATATTAGTGCCGGAGATTTTACAAGAGCTCCTGGTAAAAATTTACCTCTTTTACATAGATTGGCTGCAGATTTGCAAGAAACTCCGGTAGATGACTTGGCGGGGGGAGCTTTAAAATTAGGTATAGAAAATTATGCGTTTCATCCAATTCCTAATGTTAAATGGCTTAGAAGCGATGAAGATTTTAAAAAAAGAGGTTGGCAATTTGGGGATCATGGACATTTGGGCCCTAATGGTTCTAAAGGGACATTAAGAAATCAAGAAAGATCTTTGGGTAGATCGGTATGTGGACATTCTCACTGTCCGGGAATATTTAGAAATGCTTGGAGAGTAGGTACTCTATCTGAATTAGATTTGGGTTACAATAAAGGTCCTTCAAGCTGGATGCATACTAACTTTATTCTTTATAGAAATGGTCAAGGCCAATTAGTAAATATTCTTGACGGAAAATATACTGGATAGGAATTAAAATGGTTTATGTTTTGTTGTCTGGTGGAAAGTTGGTTAGGAGTGCTATTCCTGGAAAATATGCAGGACATAAAGGGTATAAGATTTTTGGAACTTTAAATTGTAAATCTGGAATGCGAATGAAAAAAGAAAATCGGGTTTTCTTTTTGGATTTAGAATCTGCAGTTAAAGAGGGTTATAGACCATGTAAACTTTGTAAACCTCTTGGTGAGCAAGATTTTTTGAGGATAAAACATCTTATACCTTACCCTAATTTAGAAACATTTTATGATAGTGGAAGACAATTTAGATAAATTTTTTAGTATTTTTCTTCAACAATTCTGAAAACTCCTGCCTTTTTTCCGATTATTTTTTCTAAATCTTCTACAGGTGTGTTAATTACATTTTTTATTGTTCCTAGTTTTTTTAGAAGCTTTTCCGCAGTCTTTGGACCTATGCTTGGGAAACTTTCTATAATATATTTTTGAGTTTCTTCTTTTGTTAAACCTTTTCTTGAATGAAGTGTAAGATTCTTATTATTTTTCTGCTTTTTTGCTAAAATTACTAAGAATTTTGCAGTATCCTCTGAATCTCTTGTAAAAATAATTGGTATGTTCATTTCTAATTCAATTGATAGAATCATGCCTCGAACTGCATTTTTGTTAAAACCTAAATTTTGTTCTTTTATATCTCCTTCAAGAATTAAAATTTTATTTTTATATCTTTTTAGTTCAACTAGTTGTTGAATTAACCTTTTATTTATTATACTGGAAATAAAATCTGAAATGGTTTTTCTTTCAAAAATTACATTTCCTACAATATAATCCCCTATTTTAAGAGATTGAATTTCAACTTCGGCTTTTAGTTCTTTCAAGTAAGGTATGACTAAAGAATTTTTCTCGTGAATGTCAGCTATAATTTTTTGTTGGCTTGAGGAATTTTCTTTTCTTTGCTTTTTTGTTTTTGAAAATATATCAAAAATCATAATTTTCTTTAGGTTTTGAAGAATATAAAACTAACTATCTATTATTTTGAATCATAACCTAATTGTTTTAGAATTCCTTCTGCTGCTCTTATTCCTGAAGCCATTGCTCCACCAATTCCTCTTGAGAAACCCGTTCCATCTCCTGCAAAATAAAGTCCAGGCATAGAAGTTGATTGAAGATAAGAGTCTGTTGCAATTTTTATTCCGTGCATTTTTATCTCAGGACCATAAATTAATGTAGAATCCTGATTTAATCCTTCCATCAATCCTGGCACAGATAATTTTCTTAAACCATATCTAATGCTATCCATTATTCTTGCAGGCATTCCAATTCTTACATCGCCAACCATATAATCGCTTTCTGGAAGTGTAGGTTTTATTCTCCATTCGTGAACTTTTCCAGGCTTGCTGCTTCTTTCTTGAATTAAATCTCCCATTCTTTGTAGGATTATTTTATCTACTCCTGCTTCTCTGTAGGCTTCTGCAATTTTTAGTCCCCAATTTGCATTATTTGCTTCATTTCTTAATGGCATTCTTACTAGTAGTGCAAAATTAGTGTTATTTGAAAGATGAACTGAAGATGAAGCTCCATTGACTAAGCAAAAATCTAATCCTCCTAATTCTGGTTTTCTATTTTTACCCTCTTTAGATACTTGGCCATAGGGGCAGACACAAAAAGTTCTTATCATATCTCCATTTGGATGACGGAACTCTAATTTTACATCTCTTTCTATATCTGTTAGATGTCTTAAAACAGCAGCATCTGTTTCAATTCTAAAACCTACATCAATGGGTCTTGAAGCATGTTCTATATTTTTTGCTTTTAATAACTTTTCAAGCCAGATAGAACCATCTCTTCCCGGTGCTATAAGTATTACATCTGCAAGATAACTTCCTTCTACCCTTGTTCTCGTATCTTGAGTGTAAACTGTTCCATGTCTAAAACTTGTTACTTTTTCATTAGTTCTTATTTGAACTCCTCTTTTTTCTAAACTATCCTGAATTGACTTCATAAGCTCAGGTAATCTATCTGTTCCAATGTGATAATCATGAGCTAAAATATAGTCCATGTCGTTTTTTCCAGCTATAGTTGCAATTTCTCTGGCTCTTGATTCTCTTTCAGGAGTTATCTCTGGCATTTTTCCGAAAATTGGAACATAAAAAAAAGCAAATCTTTGTTTTGATTTTATTAAATATTCTTTGTCGTCAACTCCTAGTTCGGTAAGATTTGTTCCAATTTGTCTGCTTCCAAAAACAGTATCAAAAATATGTTTACCATCTGAATAAGCACCAATTCCTGCAACTCCACAGGCTCTATCAAAATCAATTTCTCTTCTTCTTTCTTCTACCCTTTTTCCTTGTTCGATTAAAATAACTTCTAATCCCGGAGTTCCTGCTAATTTATCTGCAGCAAATAATCCTGCTGGACCTGCTCCAACTATAATGACTTGTTTTGGCATATTAATAAAATCTAAGTGTACTTATATCTTCAATTTTTGGGCCGTGAGAAACTAAGTATATTCTTGGTTCTTCTTTGGTTTCATTTATTTTATCTTGAAGTTTGCTTAAAAATTCATGTTCGTGAGCAAAACCAATGGTTCTCCAAGTATGTTCAGATAAATCTAAATGAGATACGCATATTTTTGTTGCACCTGATAAGAATATTGCTCTTTGAAAACTTTGCCAATCAAATTTTCCTGCTCTTCTTGGTCTTCCAGACATACTTCCTGATTCTCCACCTGCGTGAAGCAATTCTTCAAGAGTTTTTTTATCCATTATTTCATCTTTTAATGGTGCATCTTTAGCAACCGCTGTGATGTAGGGTTTTACTACGAGATAAACCTCTCTAATTGACTGTGGGGGTAGACCTATTTCACCAAGGTAAGCAGAGGTATTTATGGTTCTTGCAGTATTGTGCGGAAAATATCCGCCAAAATGTTGACATAACTCCATTCCATGATCTGTCTCAAATAAAATTCCTTCTCTTCTAATTAAAGCTTGGCGCATTTCTTCAACACTATCAGTTATATACTTTTTAAGATCTGGATTATCTTTTGCAAAAACTGCTCTTTTTTCAATTAAATCATGTTTTGCAGGATTAATTCCACTTAAAACACTTCCTAATTTTCTTAGATTATTATTCTCTCTTTCTTCTTGTTTGTGAAGATCTGTAACTATTTTTGCATTAACATCGATGCCTAATCTTTCAGGAGTTAGATTTAAAGTTGGAATTTCTGCTTGAATTTCTACTATTTCTCCACTATAGGGTCTTTGTTCTTGACCTCCATATAATAATTTTTTCATATCAATAAAGCTTGCCCCTCCCAAAAGAATTCTAAGATTTGAATTTACTGCTGCACAAGGTAAGTGTGCAATTCCTACTCTTTTTCCATCAAGATAGATGCTATGTCCTGCTTGTGGCGAAGCACTTCTTACGGCTATAGAATAGTCTCCATGTAATCCTAACCATGCAGAAAAATTTCCTTTTGCTTCATCTCCTCTCTGACCCCCAATAACAACATCAACTCCCATAAAAAGAAATCATGTTTTCTTACTTATAAAGACTTATCAACTTTAATATATGTTTTAGAGAATATTAAATAAGGTTTTTTGATTGAGGTAATAGATTTTTAATAATTACAAATATCCTAATTCAATGCTGGTTTAATCTATAGGTGTTTGATTAGTACAGTCTCCTTTGTGTTTCTTCATTGTTTGTTTTATCTTCTAAATCTTTTACATAGTCTTTTAGACTTATTATTTCATTAGCTTCTAAGTTCTCTTTTACAGATTTTATTGCAGAATACATTTTTTTCTCTTTACCTATGGAAGCATAGTGATAAGCTTCATCGCGAGTTGCTTTTGTTAAAAGTATAATTAGTTCGCCTTTCATTAGTCTGGCAGTTCTTCCTGCTCTCTGAATTTTTCTTATGGCACTTGGAATTGGTTCATAGAAAATAACTGCATTAACTTCTGGAATGTCCAGACCTTCTTCACCAATTGAAGTTGAGCATAAAACATTTATTCTTCCTTCTTTAAAATCATTTATCACTTGATTTTGTTCTTTTTGATTTAAACCTGATTCTCCTGCTTTTGTTGTTTTCTTAGCTTGGCCCACAAACATTTTTGCTTTTATATTTTGTATCTTATTTAGTTCACCTTCAATTTTTTTTGCAGTTGCTCTAAATTGAGAAAAAATCATTATTTTTGCCTTAGGGTTTTCTTTTATTTTTTCTTCTATAATTGTTTTTAACATGAGGAGTTTTGGATGCTCAATTTTTTTTGCAATAAGCTCATTTAATAAAATATATGCCTGATTAAATTCTGGCTGCTTGATGAGGTTTACGACTGCTTTTGAAGAATTTTCTTTAGCTTGTTGAAAAATACTTTGAAAATACTCCTGAGTTGAATCTAAAGTTTGAGTTTCTAAGAGTTCTATAGCATGACTAATCTTTATTGCTTGACTACAAATACTAACTCCCACCATTAGATTGAAATGTTTATTTCCAGAGTTTATCGATTTCATTATTCTACCCTGGGCTTCTAAGAGAAATTTTTTTGTGGGAGGCATGAATAATAGTTTTCTATTTCTTAGTTCTTCTATATTCTTGTTGAATATTTTTTTTAATAAATCTCTTATTTTTGCAAAATCTTCTGGAAATTCTACTTCTATTTTTTTGAAATTTAGTTCTTGTAAATAAGGCTTTACATCCGAACTTTCTCGTGTTCTAAGTTCTATAGATTCAATATTGAGATTTTTAGCTATTTGCTCAACAGTTTTCTTCTCTGCGCCAGGGCTAGCAGTTAAGCCTAAAATTCTCTGATTTTGAGCTTGTTCTTTATATCTTTGAGCAACATAGGTGTAAGAATAATTTTTTAAACATCTATGGCACTCATCTTCTATTAGTAAAGAAACTTCACTTAAGTCATATAAATATTTTTTTAAATCATTTGCGATGCATTGAGGGGTTGAAAATATTACTTCTGCAGTCTGCCAAATCTTTCTTCTTTTTTCTGCATCAATCTTTCCAGTAAAAAGCTCCATCTCTGCAAATAACTCTGGAAGGTTTTTTTGAAAATACTCTAGGTGTTGTTGAGCTAAAGGTCTTGTTGGTGCAAGAAAAAGCACTTTGCTTTTTGGATATTTTTTTATTCGATTTATTGAAAGCATAAGGGCAATAAGAGTTTTTCCTATTCCTGTTGGAAGAACAACTAAACAGTTTTTATCTTTACATTTTTCATAGATTTCTTTTTGATAATCTCGGGGTTTTATATTCTTTAGTGTTTCGTAGGGCATAGTTTAGAATTCTTTAGGTTGTATATAAATTTATAGAACTGAATTTAAATGAAAACAACTATTGCAGTTATTGCTAAGATTACTAAAGAAGAAACATAAAGTGGTCTTGAACCGAAAAATATTTTTCCGCCATCAAATCTACTTAGTGGAATCATATTCCATGCTGAATAGTACAAACAATATTTTGCTAATTCTTGAAATGGGAAAAAGCTAAAATAGGAATTTAAGATCGTGGCGACCATAGCTAGAACCCAAATTGTCACAAAGCTATAAAAAGCAATCAGGCATTCATCCCATTCAGTAACTGTACTAAATCTTAGTCTTCCGTATTGTTTAGATACTTTAGATACTAAGGCCTGAGTTTGAAATTGAAGAAAAGCAAGAACTTTTATGAATCCGTTTGAAATAAGCAAGAATAAAAGAGGAAATAATAATCCTGCTGGAATTGGCTTTCTAAAATAATCTCTTTTTGCTATCCAAAATCTTTGCCAGCTTATTATGCTGATTGTTATTTTAGTATCTATCTTTTTTGCCACAATTTTTTTTGAATAGACTGATAACCCAATTATTATAATTGAAGCTATTAAGGAAAATGTTAAGGCATCAATTACATGAACTTCCTTTGAAAATAAGAAAAGAGAGATGGTCATTAATAATACTGCTAGAATAATCGAAATTACTTCTTTTTTTTCCATTCTACTTTTTCTATGATTTTTTAATATAAAAATCTATCTAATCCTTCTAACTTTTTGAAAAACAATATAAACAAAACTATTTTTTTCACAATAGAAAACTATATAAATACCCTTTTTTTAAAACCATTATGTTAAAGATAAAAAAGATAAGTTCAATGCTTGGAAAAAGAGTGTTCACAGACAATGGTGATTTCTTTGGAGAGATTGAAGAAGCAGTTTTAGCTGAGAATAAGATTGATTCTTGGAGAATAAGAGTTTCTAAAGAGATGATGAGAAGTCTTAATGGCGCAAGAGGAGTAATCATACCCCATCAATTTGTTAAAGCGATAGGAGATGTTTTCGTAGTTAATAGAGCAAGCCTTCCAATTTCTGATATAGAAGAATCTAGTGTATCCGAGTCAGAAACAATGGATCTTTCTTCTGCAAATCAGAACTAAATAACTGATACTTAAATAAAAAATGGTGAATTTTTTAACTTTAGATATTTTTCAAAATATAATCCTGCCGTTTTTATTGGTTTTTACACTTATTTTTGCAATATTGGAGAAGTCAAATCTTCTGGGCAAGGATAAACATCAAATTAATGCAATTATGGGCTTTGTTATTGCGGGCTTACTTGTGGGGGTTTACAAATATGTAGATATGATTCACCAGTTTGTGATATTTTTAGTTATAGCTTTAGTTATACTATTTGTATTTCTAATGATTTCAGGATTTGCTTTTGGAACAACAGATGGAGATGTTTTTAAGAATTACACTTGGGCAAAGTGGGTTTTGACTGCAATAGGATTTATCGCTTTAGTTATTGCTGTATTAGTTATTACCAAAACTTGGGATAAATTTTTGAATTTTATCACAAATTCAAATGTTGGAACAAATATTATTTTTGCTATAATTATCATTGCTGCTCTTGCTGCAGTTTTATTTGGTGGTAAGAAAGCCAACAGTTAATTTTAGCAAAAGATATATAAAGACTTAGAATTTAAGTTAATAAGAAAAAAAGGTCAAATGGCAATAGAATCAATATTATTATATAGTGGACTGGGTATAACTGGGTTGTTAAATGATTGGGCTCAATCTGGAGTTTTTTCTTATGTTCTTCCTTTTTTGTTAATCTTTGCTTTTGTTTACGGATTATTAGCTAAGATAAAAGTTTTCGGAGAGAATAAGGGAGTTAATGCAATTATTGCTTTAGCTATTGGTGGATTGAGTTTAGTTAATGATTATGTTCCGAGATTTTTTGAGTCAATAATTCCTAATCTTGGAATTGCAATAAGTATTCTTCTTGCAGCAATAATACTTGGAGGATTATTCTTAGATGATGATAAGTTTTCTTGGGTAAAGAAAGTTATATGGGCTGTTGGTGCAATTGCTTTCTTAGCGGTGGTTTTCAGTAGCCTTTCTGATTTTACATTTTCAGGAAATTTCTTCTGGTATGAATATGGTTCTACTTTGATAACTTTGGTTTTACTTGTTGGAGCTATAGCTTTTGTTATATTTGGTGCCGGAAAGAAGCCTTAGTTGTTGAAAGAAGTTGGGTTGGGGAGTTTGAGTTGAATTTATTGATTATGTTCTCTGTTGGTGTTGTGGATTAGTTCCATTAATTCAATAAGAGTTTAATTTAGAATAGATAAAATAGATAATCTTGGTTTGAAGAAAGGTTTGACTGTTTATAGTTTTTGGGTTAATAATCTTAGTAAATTATTTTTTTGCCTTAACCAAGAACCAACCAACGATTACTATTGATAGAATAAAAACCAAAGCATCTCCGAAGTTTTTAGAATAAATGAAGTCTTTTAATTCTGACATATTTGAATCTAAACCCGCATCACTTGAGTGAGGAAGCATGTGATTTAGGGCCGTAAAATGGGAGAAAGCCATAAACACTATTACAATTATAGCTATTGCAAATCCTATCCACATGATATATTTTTTTACATTTCCTAATTCTTTATCTCCTACTAATATAACTGATAAAAGCACTAAAAATCCTATAACGGCTATGATTGCTATAACTGGAACTAAGTCAATAGCATAGTTGGTTATTTTTGTTGAAGAAACTACTAATAGAGCTAAAAGTAAGCTAAGAGTTACAAGAACCCAATTTCCACCTTCTATTTTTGTAGCTTTAAGTGTGAAGTAGCTTATGATAAATACTAAAAGCATAACTAATATTGGTGCATAATAGTGTGTTTGTGAGAGGTCAATCATAGTGATATTACTTAAAAACTATTTATAAATCTTTCTGTATGTTGTAACTAAGAAGTGGTGGTTTATCTAAAATAATCTTCAAAACTTGCAGAATCTGATGAATCTATTCTTGCGGCTTGCTGTTGTTGAGGTTTTTGTTGAGTCTGTTTTGCTTGAATTGGTTTTTGCTTGCTTTTTTGTGAAGGCATTTGTTGTTCTGGTTCTTGATTTGAACTATTAACTCCTCTTTGCTTATCTAAAAGAGGATTTATCATTTTTGAAAAAGCTCCTTGGGTAGCTTTTATTTCTTCAGATATTCCTTGTATGGCTTCCCCATAATCTCCCATTTTTCTTATTATTGCGGATTGAAGCTCTTGCATAATTGATTCTACTTTGTTTAACCTATTATCTAAGTTTTGAATTTCAAATTTTAAATCAGTCTTTAATTTGCTTAAGGCTTCAACTTCTTGCCTTATTTTTTTTGTTGCTTCTTCAGATTCTTGTTTTGCAATATCTCTGACAGTTTCAACGTCAACTGCTTGAGAATAATAGTTTTGGTTGTAATCTTGGTATTGTTGTTGATACTGGCCTTGCTCTGGAGCATATTGAACTTGTTCTTGTTGTGGCTGTTCTTGAGAATATTGTTGATTTTGCATTATACTTGGTTGAAGTTCTTCATTTTCTTGATTACCGGGATAGATTGCAGATTTAATCTTCAGTTGGGAAAATGCTTCATTAACTTGATTAGAAGGATAACCTTGCTCTCTTAAAGCAGAAACTATCTGATTATCACTTTGTCCAGATTGCCTCATTTTTTCTATTTGTTCAAGTAGTGCCATTTTCTCTTTTTCTTATTTTATTATGTTATTGGGGTTTTTAATTTTGTTGTTTTTTGGAATTGATAGCTTTTTCTATCATTCTTTCAACATCCGTTAGTCTTGCTATCTCTAATGGTTGAAACATTTCAAACTGTTTTCTCATTATATCTAATTCTGTTTTTCTTGCAAAGTTATTTGAACTTTCTATTATACTGGTAAGAGTCATTTTTATCCTTTTTAATTCATCAGATAGGTCAAATATTTTGGTTTTTATCTCTAATAATTCTGATTCTATCTCTGATTTTTGGCTTACCAGATTTTCTCCTATTAGTAGAACTCTATCTTTGATGATATTTTGCTTCTCTTCCAAATCTCTTAACTTTACATTAATGTCATTAAAGATGTCATTTACGGAATTTGATTGTTGTTCTTCTACCATTCTCTTTTTTCTTATTTTACAAGGTTCTGAGGGTTTAAAATTGTTGTTCTTTTAATATATTTCTTAGATTTTCAGATATATGCTGGTTTGGAGAAAACTATTTAATATCATTAAAGTTTATCCTATAGATAAATGAGGTAATTATAGCTGTAAAATGTTGTTTAAACCAGGTACTCCTTTGTATTCCTATGAGATAGAAAAGAATGCTGATGAAGATGTAATGTATATTAACTTTCTTGGCGCTCCTTTTGTTCCAAGCGTTGCAGAATCTTCTGAAGTTATGTCCCGGATAATTGATTATTTAATTAAAGCTCCTAATATTTCTCGGGTAGTTTTTGTTCAGCAAAGAAACTATAGTTATGATTATTCCCAGATTATTTTGCTTAAAGAGATAGCAGAACTTTATGTTAGATTAACTCAACAAGAAAAAATTCTTTCTCCATCAAAATTAGCCTTAAATAATAGGTATGAACTTTCGAGCAGATATGAATTTGTCAGCTATTTACTTAACTTGCTGAAGGCAGACCCTTTAGCTTGTTTAGCAGAGTTGGAAAATGAGATTGTTCGTGAAAAGACAGCAACAAGCAAACCCGAAGCAGGTTATGATAATGTTTTTTATTTAAGAGTTCTTGAGAATTTTTCAGAACTATTAAAAAATTCCAGATTATTTAAGATTCTCTCTAATAATCTTGATTCTTATAGATTTGGTGAAAGAAAAGTTTATGGTTCTGTATTTAGGCCAGATATTATTCCTAATTTTACATTTACAAGATTAGTAAGTCAACTTCCTAAAGAAGCAGAGATGGTTGATCAGTATCAAATTGGCGAAGGTTATGATGTTTCTATAGTAACTATTCTCAAGAAACCAGAAGAAGTAAAATATTTTTATCATTTGATGCCTCCTGAATATGGATTAAATGAAGATCATCATTTAATTTTGAATCTTGCAAGAAATGTTTTGATAGAACATCAACCTAAGGCAGAGGAGTTTACAGACCCTGAAAGAACAAGACAGGTTTTTTTTAATGTTGCCAGAGATTTAGTAAGAGAGTTGGGTGAAACCCAGAAAGTAAAACTGAGTTATGCAGATATTAATAAACTTGCAACAATTTTAGTAAGACATACTATTGGCTTTGGATTAATTGAAATTTTACTCAAGGATAAAAATTTGCAGGATATTGTTTTAAATTCCCCTGTTACTCAAAATCCAATTTATCTAAGACATAATGATTTTGATGAGTGCACAACTAATATAATTCCAAGTCAAGAAGATGCAGACTCTTGGGCCGCAAAGTTTAGAATGATTTCTGGAAGACCTTTAGATGAAGCCAATCCAATTTTGGATACGGATTTATCCATCGGAGACATAAGAGCTAGAATTGCAGTTATTCAACAGCCACTTTCTCCATCAGGTTTGGCTTATGCTATTAGAAGGCATAGAGAAAGTCCTTGGACCTTGCCTTTATTTGTTAAAAATAAAATGCTTAATAGTTTTGCTGCTGGACTTTTCAGTTTTTTAATTGATGGTTCAAGAACTATGTTGGTTGCAGGAACTAGAAGCTCAGGTAAAACTTCCTTGCTCGGCTCTTTAATGTTAGAAATTATGTCTAAATACAGAATTATTACAATTGAAGATACTCCAGAACTTGCAGTTGATACTATGAGAAAATTAAAGTATGATATTTTGAGGATGAAAGTTAGAAGTGCTTTGACTCAGACTACTAATGAAATCGCTGCAGACGAAGGAATTAGAACTTCCCTTAGACTTGGAGATTCTTGTTTAATTATTGGAGAAGTAAGAAGTCAGGAAGCAAGGGCCCTATATGAGGCAATGAGAATTGGCGCTTTAGCTAATGTAGTTGCAGGAACTATTCATGGTGCTTCACCTTATGGAGTTTTTGATAGAGTTGTAAATGATTTGCAAGTTCCTGTTACTAGTTTTAAGGCTACAGATTGTGTCATTGTTGCTAATCCTGTTAAGAGTGCAGATGGAATGCATTCTATGAGAAGAGTTTTGCAACTCGCAGAAGTTAGAAAACATTGGACAAAAGATCCTATTGAAGAAAAAGGATTTGTGGATTTGCTTAAGTATAATGTTGAGAAAGACGAATTAGAGCCAAGTGAAGATTTAATTAATGGAGATAGTGAGGTAATAAAAGATATTGCTTCAGGAGTTAGAGCGTGGGTTGGAAATTGGGATGCAGTTTATGATAATATTTTACTTAGAGGAAAGATTAAACAAGAAATTGTAAATATATCTGAAAAACTGAAGAAGCCGGAGCTTTTAGAAGCAGGGTTTAATGTTTTAGGGAATAATATGTTTCATCAGATTTCTGATAAGATTAATGAGGAGATTGGTTTGCCACTTGGAGAAAGAGTTTTTCCTGAGTGGCAGAAATGGGCAGTTAATGCGGCTAAGAAGATATAATTTTGAATATAAATGATTATAAAGTCTAAAATCTGATTAAATATATAAAATGAAGAGTCAAAGAATAACGATTAGTTCATTATTGATTGGAATAACTCCTGACGTTATTGCCGCATTTGAAGCTACTAGAAATAATTTTTTTAATTCTTCGAGGGCTAGAGCTGAAGAGTTAGCTTTTGAAAGAGCGTTTAAAACTCCAGTTATTTCAAAATCTTTGGATTTAAATAAAGTTAGATTAAAATATAATCCTGAAGAGTGTCAGGTGAGAAGCTATGCCTAAAGATTATGCTATTTTGAGGAGAATTTATAGGGGCATGACTTCAGAACAAGTCTGTAAGTCTGTAATTGATGGATTTTCTGTGGATAATGAACCCCTTGGAGTTTTTGGTCAAAGAGATCAATCTGGAAATTTTAGTCTAGATAGGGTTGTTTTTAATTTAAGTCCAAGTGAATTAGCCTTAATGACAATTTAGCCCAAGATTTATATACATTCTTTATCTTATTGTTTTTATAGAAAAAGAGGAATATGGTGGATAAAGATACAGAGGCAATTCTAAAGAAATATGGCACGCAGTTGAATAGTCTTAATTCTGAACCTATTTATTCTAATAAGGATTTTTCAAATGAGTTTGTTCAGTTTAAAGAGGATATGATGCCTAAGTTTTCTAAATATGAAAGATTATGTAAAAATATTGGTGGAAGTATTGGTATAAAACTTGCTCAAAAGGATGAAGATAATCTTCGTAGAGAAATAAACTCTGCACACTTAGACGTAACCCCTAGTCAGGTGGTAGCTTTAGCTACTTTAATGTTTATTTTTGTTTTTATAGGTGGAGTAATTCTTACTACTGCTATTTATCTTATATCTAATCCTCCTTATTTTTCTGTGCTTTTGCTTTTATTATCTTTTTTAACAGCAGGATTTTTATTCTATTATTTTTATTCTATGCCTTCGAGACTGGCTACTCAATGGAGATTAAAGGCAGGTTCTCAGATGGTGCCATGTATACTTTATACCGTAATCTATATGAAGCATACCTCTAATCTTGAAAGAGCAATACGTTTTGCTTCAGAACATCTTGAACCTCCATTAGCTTTAGATTTAAAAAAAGTTTTTTGGGATGTAGAAGTTGGAAGATTTTCAACTATTAAGGAGAGTTTAGATAGTTATCTGGAATCTTGGAGATTAAGTAATCCTGAATTTGTGGAGAGTTTTAATCTAATTGAATCAAGTTTATATGAACCTAGTGATTCAAGGAGAATTCAAATTCTTGAAAGGGCATTACAGGTTATTCTTGATGGAGTTTACGATAGAATGCTTAAGTTTACTCATGATGTTAAAGCTCCACTTACAAATCTTTACATGTTGGGTATAGTGCTTCCTACTTTAGGTTTAGCACTTTTGCCTTTAGGTTCTGCTTTGCTTAATGGTGCTATAAAATGGTTTCATATTTTAATATTTTTCAATATTTTAATACCCTTTTTTGTTTTTTATATGACTTCTCAAATAATGGCTACTCGTCCTGGAGGTTATGGAGAGTCGAGCATACTTGAATTAAATCCCCTTTACTCTAAATATAAATCTAAGAAGTCTTATCTAAAAGCAGGATTAATTGTTCTTCCTCTTTTCTTAATAGGAATATTTCCTTTATTATTATCTATTCCTGGCTTTGCTGGTTTGCTTAATATTAATCCAGATGTAAGTTTTGGAAGTTTGGGGATTGGGTTTTTAAGTGATATAAAACTTTTTGATATAATTCAGGGAGTTGGACCTATGGGCCCTGTTGCCTTGTTAATGAGTTTATTTATTCCTCTTTCAGTATTTTTATTTTTTTCTATTTCTTATAAAGCCAGAACCAAAGATATAATCAAATCAAGAGATTACTCAAAAGTTCTTGAGGGAGAGTTTAATAATTCTTTATTTCAGTTAGGCAACAGAATCGGAGATGGAACTCCTGCAGAGCTTGCATTTGGAAAAGTTATAGAAAGTTCAAGGGGACAGGTTACAGAGAATTTCTTTAAAATTGTTAATTCAAATATTCAGAGTTCTGGTATGAGCTTAGAGAAAGCAATATTTGATCCAAGAAGAGGTGCAATACTCAACTATCCTTCAAATTTAATTTCTACAAGCATGCATATTCTTATAGAAAGTGCAAGAAAGGGGTTAAAAGTTGCAGCAGAATCTCTTATGAGCATTGCAGATTATGTTAGAAATATAAATAAAATTAATGATAGACTTAGAGACTTGTTGGCAGATGTTATTTCTGATATGAAAAGTAATATGACTTTTTTAGCACCTTTGCTTGCTGGAATTGTTGTGGGGTTATCTTCTATGATAACTTTGATTTTAAGCAAATTAACTGCGGTAATAACTGCTGCTACTGCGAGTACTACTGCAGATTTATCGACTTTTGGGAGTATAAGTTCTATTGTTAAGATATTTGATGTTAATGTTATGATTCCTCCCTACTTCTTGCAGATTTGTGTTGGAATTTACATAGTTGAAATCATATTTATTCTAACAAAGGCTCTTGTTAGTGTAGATGCTGGAGAAGACGAGTTAAAAGAGACTTCAGATATTGCTAAGAATCTTATTTCTGGGGGTTTACTTTATTTGATTGTTGCTCTCATAGCCATAGTTGCTCTTTCCCTGCTTTCAGGAATAGCTTTGAACAGCATAGGTGTGGGAGTTTAAGCACTAACTTTAAATAATAGATTTTCTTAGTGGATTGATGATAAAAATAGGGGATAAGAAAGGTTTAGAGATGGCTATAAACACTATTGTTCTAATAATTTTAGCTTTAGTAGTGTTGATTGCAGCAATATTTATTTTTAGCCGTTCGAGTTCTGCTTTTGCAGATAAGATTAATAGTTTTATTAGTTCTAGTAATGTAGATAGTACTATTGACTCTTGTAATATTCTTGCAAATCAAGAAAGTAGGTTTGATTATTGTTGTGTTAAGAAAAGTGTAAAGATCTCTCGTTCAGAAATTCTCAATGTTACTTGTTCAGAAGCAACAGAAAAATCTTGGGCTAAAGATATTCAAAAATTAAATTGTGAGGGTGTTTGTTAAGATGAAAAGTAAAATAAGTAAAAAAAACAAGAATTCTAAGGCGAGGATTGAATTAGATGTTATGGGTTGGTGGATCTTAGGGGTTTTAGTATTAGTAATTGTTTTAGCTGCGATATTTATACTAGCAAAAAAAGGGCAGGGAGGTTTGGATTTTCTTAAAAATATTTTTAGGTTTGGTAGATAAGTTTCTTGGTCTTTAGCATGATATCTTTAAAAAATAAACGAGCAAATGATGGGGGTACCTCAGAAAGTTCTGTTGCTATAATTCTGGTTGTTTTGGTGTTAATAGTTGGTTTGATTGCTTTGGCTGTAATTTCTGCACCCAAAATTTATGATGCTATAAAGGGGCTTCCAGGTTTTGGCGGGGGAGAAAAAGATCAAGGAAATAATCCGCCAGTTCAGCCATTAGAGTATCAAAAGCCCAATTCTTGTATATATAATTTTTACTGGAGTGATGTGTCTGGGGTTGCTCTTTCTACTTCTTTGAAAAAAAGTGCTAAGCAGGACGATCCTTTTTATATTGCTTTAAGTATAAATGATGATTTTGAAAAAAATCCTGATTGTAAAGATTATTCCGTGGTTGTAGAAGCTACAGAAAAAGGTTCATTCATTATTTCTCAATCCTTTTATTCCTTAGGTTTAATTGATAAGGAGAACATTAAGATTATTGAGGGTAAAAAATTTTATATAACCTCTTGGTATTTGAGAGAACAGGATTCTTACTGGAAGAGTCTTGGGGATAATTGGCTTGCTCTCAAATTAAAGGCAATATTTGGTTCTCAAACCTATAAGTTTTATATTAGAGATAACAAAAAAGAGATAATTAGATTAGGAGATACAATTCATGTTAAATAAAAAAGCAGAAACAGGAACAACTCTCGGTGGGACTGTGACTAGTGTAGTAATCGCAGTTATTTGTATTCTTATACTGATCGGTTTGGGAGTTATGATTTATAATATTCTGGTTGTGAGTCCTGATTTATCTAAGGCAGAAGCGACCCTTAAGGAAGTTTCCTCAAATATTGAAGCTATAAATTCTCAAGGAGGTTCTATGGAAGTTGTGATAGCTAATCCTAATGGTTGGGTTTTAGTTTCTGCAGATTCTTCAAATATTCCTTCTTTGTGCGGAAGTTCTAATTGTTTATGTATTTGTAAATATGATTCTAATAAGCAAACTTTTTTTAATAATTGTAATGATAAAAGAATTGCGACATGTACTCCTTTGGGAGAGAAAAAAGTTCAGATTTCTTCCTCAGTTTATAGTATTAATTATCCTATTGGTATTTCTGGGATTAATATAGATGGTATTATCAAGATAAAGTTAAGTTTTTCTAATAATGAAATAAATCTAGAGCGTCTTTCTTAAATATTATCTATATAATGAAAACTCAAACAAAAAATAAAAAAGCTCAACAAGATTCGATAATAAGAATATTATTATGGATTGTTTTTATTATAATCCTATTTGGGGTGGTTTATTTTATTGCTAAAAACTTATTTAAATTAGGATAATCTAAAAATATATATTAAAATGAAAAATAAAAAAGGGGATTTGACAAGTAAAACAATAATAACTTGGGTTATCTTAATTGTTACGTTTGGAATTATACTTTTATTTATAACTGTTTTTCCTTGGGGCGAGGAAAAATCCAGAGATTCTTGCCATACTACAATTGTCATGAGAGCAAGTGCTAATTTGGATAAACTAAATGGTTTGAAGGGTGATATTCCTTTAAAATGCCAGACTCAGAAAATTTGTTTGAAAAGTGGTTTGTTTGGAAGTTGTCCTAATTTGGGAAAGACTTCCACGATTAATATGCCTGGAGCAGATAAGGCTGATGTTGTTAATTCTATTGCAGAAACTTTATATGCAGATTATATTATGACTGGAAAAGGTTTGCTTAATTTTATGCCTCGAGGTTTTACAAATCAGAAATATTGCTTAATAACTTCTAAACTATCTTTAGATCCAAAAACACAAGTATCTATTACTCCGAGAGATATCTATCAAAGATTGAGTCAGATAAAAAATGACAACGATGTTTCTTATTTAAAAGAGATGTATGGTTTGGAAAGTCCAGATCAAATGCAAGAATATTTTTCCCAGGTTAGTAAGGTTAAAGGTTTTGAGGGTGCTACAAGTTTTATGACTTCTCCTTTAGATTTTTCAAAAAATGATTATGATATAGTTGTTGCTGTTACTCAGAATGGTTGGTGGAAATCTGTTGCTGGAGGTGTTGGAGTTGCCGTAAGTGTAGCTTTGATTCCTTGGACTTTAGGAGCTAGTGCTTGGATTGGCACAGGAATAGTTGCTGGAGCAGCTACAACTTATACTTTCGGTCAAAATAATGAGGATTATCAATATAATCTTCCTATATTAGTTGTTAACACTCCCGAAGCATTAAAACAATTAGATTGTAGCTCTATTGAAACTCTTGCTTGATTGAACTGGAAATTATAAAAATAAAATGATATCTTTAAGAAATAAAAAAGCAGAATCAGAACATGAAATGTTTGAAACAGTTATTTTTTTAGTTATAACTGTTGCGCTTTTTGCTATTTGCTTTTATTATGTTTCTTGGGTAGGAAGCAATGATAAAACTATTGAAGAGCAGTCTGCAAAACAAATAGCTCTGACTATTGATTCTATTGTTCCAGGAAGCCAAGTAGTTTTAGATTTACCTGAACTTTTTGATGCCGCTAAGAAAAATAATTTTGTTGGACCTGAAGATAGAGTTGTTTTACCTGTGGAAAATGGAAAGATAACTGTTAAAACTTCTAAAAAAACTTCTTACTCTTTCTATACCTTTTCTTCTATACCTACTCAAATCACAATTGATAAAATCACTAAAAAAATAATTATTAATGCTTAAAATGATAAAAATAACTATTAAAAATAAAAAAGCAGATTCAAGATGGCTTTCGCCTTGGATGATTGTTCAGTGGATTATAATTATTGGTGCTTTGTTATTGATAAGCTACTGGTTTTTTCCAGGATTTAATGATGTAAGGGTTAAGGAAGCTGAGAAGATGAATAATGTTTTGCTTAATTGTTTAGCTAAAGACTTTTCTATATCTGAAATTCAAAAAGATAGTTTTAATATTTTTGAAAAATGTTCTTTGAATAAAGATTTGTTTAGTAGTCAGCAGATTTATTATTTTGAAATTATCATCGATGATTCTGCTGGAAAAGAAGTTAGAGATATTCAGGCAGGAGTTAATTGGAAAACTGAATGTTTATATCAAAAGGAAAATAATAAAGCAGAAACTAAGCTTGCACAGTGTTTTGTTAATACCCTCTATGTTCTTGATAAGAAAACGGGTTTAAAATATAGTGTTCAAGCAATAACT
Organism: uncultured archaeon; assembly: GCA_903866625.1. GTDB lineage: Archaea > Nanobdellota > Nanobdellia > Pacearchaeales > GW2011-AR1 > CAIPOI01. The sequence goes on from CAIPOI010000005.1 coordinate 34,326, forward strand.
GGTTCAAATCAAAAATGATTAAAATAACTATTAAAAATAAAAAAGCAGAGGCAATAGGTTCTACTCTTACTTGGATTAGTGCAACTTTTGTTTTAATTTTAGTAATTGCTATGTTTATGGCATTAAGCATATTAATTTTTAAGACTAGTTGGGGTTCTGGTAAGACAAATGCCATTCTCTCTCAAGATTCACAGACTATTATGACTTCTTCTATGATAAATTTCTTAAAGATGAAGGATTCAAGTGGGTTGACTAATGAAGAGATTATAAGAAGCTGGGCAGTTAGTAAAAATTCTGATCAAGAAAAATTAATAAGAAAAAATATAGAAGCCTTTGTTAGTTCTATTGATTCTCCTTGCGCAATATTTCAAATAAATCCTACGGGTGGAAGTGGCGACGCGACATTAACTGTAAATAAAATACAATCTAGTATCAGTAGTTCTCCTGCTCACCAACAGTATTATTTTGATCGTTCTTCTAAAGTTTATATAAGATTTAATAATAAATTAGGATTCATCCGCTTCTTTCAGGGCGCTTGTTATAGTTTTTAGCATGATAACTCTAAAAAATAAAAAGGGTATGGCAATTTCAACAGTTTTATTTGTAATTATGGTAATAATTCTTTTTACAACTGCTATTACTCTGTTTTATCTTAGGGATAAAAGCGCAAATGAGGGGTTTGCATCTTTAAATCAAGGTGAGGTTCTTAATTATAAGGCTTTAATATTGGATTATTATCTTGAAAATACTTGTAAAAAGACTGCAGAAGCCAAACCTTCTACTGCTCAAGAAGCAATTGATTTGTTTAAGAAAAATTTGGCCTTGTATAAAGATGGAAAAGAGTATGTTATGCAAGAGCTTCTTAGTGCAGAAGGAAGTGCTAATGATAAAACTATTTCTCTTGAAAATGGAAAGGTTAAATGTCTGTTTAGCTTTGATTTGGTAATAAGTTCTGGAGCAGGTTCTGGTTCGAGCCAGGTTCATCATAATTTTGAGTATACTAGTTAAGATTGCTAAAATGTTAAGTAAATCCTCAATTTTAACATAACACTCGCCTCGAGCAAAGCTCTCGGCTCGCCTATTTTCTGCTCAATCAACTCCTCCTGCTCGTCGATTTCGCGGATTTATATTAATAAGATATTCTATAACAAGAAGTGCAAATTAAGTAAAAAGGTTAAGTTATAAACTTGACTTAACATAAAAACAAGATTTTTAAACCCCAAAAACATAGTAGATAAGAAAAAGAGCATGAGAAATTTATTAGATAATAAAAAAGGTGCAGAGATGACTATTGGAACTATTATAGTTATAATTCTTGCTCTTGTTGTTTTAGTATTTCTAATATTTAGCTTTACAAAAACTGGAGGAAGCTTAATGGATAATGTTAAGAATTTCTTTGGAGGAGGAAGTAACATAGATAGTATAAAAAATGCTTGTCAAACTGCTTGCATTACTAAGAGTTCTTATGAGTATAATGATGTTATAAGAGAAATTAGATGGGATACTAAGACCAAGGCGATGGCTAGTTGTAAAGAGTTAGAAGTTGGAAAAGTTGCTAAGTGTGCTACGCCTGATGGCAAGGTAATTTTGACTCCTACTACTAACTCAGACCAAACTCCAGAACAAAATTGCTTAGATATGAATAAACAGTTTAAATGGAATACTAATGATAAGGCGAAACCCGTTTGTGAATTGAATGGGGAGCTAAAATCTGATATCCTTTCTGAATCTCAATGTAAGGCTGTTTGGTTCCCTGCATTTAGTAAGATAGAAGGCATTGCTTGTTCAGAAATTTAATTCTCTTTGAGAATATTTTTAAACTAACCTTACCTGAATGAAATATGTCAGATGATTATGGTTATAGTGAAAGAAGAAATAAGGGCAAAGATAAATCTAAACGAAGAAAACTTTTTCCATATAGAAAGGGTGGAAAGTTTAGAACTCGTGAAGATGCTAATGCTAATGGGGTTTTAACTAAATAAGAATAATACGCTTAATAAAAATGGTGATATATCTGCTTTCTAGTTACTTAGATATTAGTTCTGCTTTTCAGATAGATAGTTTTGAAAATAATTTTTTGGTTATTATGGGGCTTATTTGGATTGTTTGTGCAGTCATTCAAGATTTTAGGAAGCGAGAGGTTGCCAATTGGTGGAATTTCTCGCTTATAGTTCTCGCTTTGAGTTTTAGGGCATTTGTTAGTATAAATCAGGGTAGTTGGAGTTATCTATTATGGGGCTTATTTGGATTGGCTTGTGGATTTCTCGTGCATAATCTCTTTTATTATGCGAGGATATTTGCTGGCGGAGACGCAAAACTTCTCTTAGCTTTATGTACAATTTTACCTTTTGGTTTAGAATGGAGACTAAATCTTGCGATTCTACTCATTTATTTAGTGTTAATACTAATTTCTGGGGCAGTTTATGGCTTGGTTTATAGTCTAATTTTAGTTATAATGCATTTCAAAAGCTTTTCAAAAGAGTTCGGTGTTGTTTTTAGAGTAAATAAGAAGGCTATTCTATTTATGCTATTATTTTCTTTAATTCTTGGAACTATTTTTTATTATCTTAATTTTATACTTGGAGTTATGCTTTGTGCACTTCTGTTCTTTACTCCATTTTTATTAGTTTCTGCTAAGTCTATTGAAAAAACATGTATGATAAAAGAAGTAAAAGTAAAAGACTTGACTATCGGAGATTGGACTGTAAATCCTCTTAGTGTCGGAAAGCGAACAATAAATCCTAATTGGGAGGGTTTAAGTGAGAAAGAGATAAAGATTATTAAAAATAAACTTAATAAGAATAAAAAAGTAATTGTTAGAGAAGGAATACCTTTTACTCCTTCATTTTTATTTGCTTTGATTCTGTTAGTCTGGATTTAAGATGAAGAAAAAATTATCAGCTTATATAATAATTGATATTGTGCTTATATTTGTTTTACTTTTAATGATTTTTTTATTAATCAGACAAATTCTTCCAAGGCAGGTAGATGATTTTTCTCCAGGTATATTTTGCGAGCCTGAAGTGGTTGAGAAAAGCCAAATTTTGATGGTTGTCCCTATTTTTGAGAATGTTTCTATAGCAGATAATAAAACTTGGTGCGAGCAAACTTTGGCATTGAATAAAACTCTTGGTCTGCATGGAGTTTATCATACTTATAATGAATTTTTAACTCCTCGCGATAAAGAGTATATTCAAAAAGGTATGGAAGAGTTTATAAAATGCTTTGGTTATTATCCTAAGATATTTGAAGCTCCGCAATTAGCTCTTTCTAGAATTAATGAGAAGACTCTTAGGGGGTTGAATTTAGAAGTTTATGGTTATCCTTTTCAATTAACTCATAAAGTTTATCATTGTTCGGATAGTGGCAAATATTCTAATAGATTTATAGATTTTGTTTAGATTTAACAGGATTTAAGGGATTCTTCGGTTGTATTTGAGCAGCTTTTTTTCTTGATTTTTATCTTCAGATTTGCTCTTTTCCTTATCTTCTGCTCTCTTTTTTTCTCTTTTAACTCTTGGTTTTTTTATCATCTGCCCTATTTTTTCTTTTAGTTCTTTTAACTCTTCCTTCTTTGCAGGTTTTCTTTGATAGTTTATTTTTTCTCCCTTGTATACTGGAATAATATTTATTATGGCATGCTTTAATTCATCAGAAGTATTTATTTCAAAATTTTCAGCTTCTAATTTTTTTATTAGGTGGTTTCCTATTTTTTTTGCTAGAGTTAGTGCTTTCGAGGGTAATAATTTAGATTCTGCAAGGTGTTTTTTAGGAATTAGTATTGTATGGCCCCTAGAAAAAGGATTTATTTCTAGTGCTGCTAAATAATCTTCATCTTCATAGATTATTAGGGATTCTATTTTCTTTCCTGCTATTAGACACATAATACATTTGGGTTCGCCGCTTTCTGGACTTTCTTCATCTTGTCCTGATGTTGGGTCTTCTCGGCCCTGTTGCATTTCTGCGTTCTTTTTTAGAAAGGCTTCAAGTTCTTCATTATTCATAGAAAGAATATATTGCTTGATTTGTTCCCTTTTTTCTTCAGGCAGTTGCTCTACTTGTTTTAAAATTTGTTCCTTTATGCTTTTTGCTTGTTCGTCGTTGATGGGCATAAAGAGAGTTAGAGAATTAGGTTAATAAATATTTGTTTATCCAAAAGCCTTTCTTATATCAAGAACTTCCACACTAGAAACATTAGCAATTTTTTGAAGTTCTGCTTCTAGCTTTTCAGTATCTATTTCATCATTCCAAGCAAAGTTAAATATAATTGCACTTAAACCAAAAGCAATTGGTTCTTCTTCGAATTTAACCAAAGTTTTATGCATAGAGTTTATGATTCTTTCAATATCTGCTTCTATTCTTTTAAGGTCTGCGCTAGGTGAATCAGGCATTATTTTCATTTGTACTGCTGTAAATCCCATAAATCTTGTTTGTTAAAATGGTTTATAAAAGTTTGGTTTTGGAATATCTGATTTTTAGAGTTAGAATTATTATCTTTTTAGAACAATAGTCTTTAAAAAGTCTGGAAAACAAAAATCATTAGAGGTAGTAAAAAGAGAAATTAAAATAACTTAAAAATCAACAAAAACCTTCGGTTTGAATCGAAGATTTTTAAGATTCAGAAAATTAAAATTCAAGAGATACAATTTCTTGACTCTCCAACTCTTCGAGTTGAAGATTTTCTGACTGTTATTTTTCAAAGAAAAACAACATGATACAAGGAAATTATGAACAGATATTAAAGATGATTTCTGAAGGTTCTAACCTTCCTGTAGAAGAAATTGAGCGAAGAATAGAGGCAAGAAGGGCAAAACTTTCCGGGTTAATTAGTAAGGAAGGAGCAGCCCAAATTGTTGCTTCTGAATTGGGAATAAGCTTTGATAAACAAAAACTAAAGATTTCTAATTTGCTTTCTGGAATGCGCAGAATAAACATTACTGGGAAAATATTGAGAGTTAATAAAATTGTAGAGTATAATAAAAATGGTAGGAGCGGAAAGATTGCTAGTTTCTTGATAGCTGACGAAACAGGCAATATCCGAGTTGTTTTATGGGATGTTAATCATATACGACTTTTTGAGGTTGGAGAGATAAAAGAAGGAGATACTGTGGAGATTGCTAATGGAGATATAAGAAACGGAGAGTTACATCTTTCAAGTTTTGCAGATATAAAACTTAGCCAAGCAGTAATAACTAATGTTCAAACAAAGCAGGCAGTTCAACATAAATCTTTAGATAAAGTCCAGATGAATGATAGTATTTCTACTCGAGCATTCATAGTTCAAATATTTGGACCTACTTTTTATTTAGTTTGTCCAGAATGTAACAAAAAGGTATCTGAAACTGGAACTTGTGAGGCTCATGGTAAGGTGATTCCTAAAAAGAATGCTATTTTAACTTTGATTATAGATGATGGGACTAATAATATGCGAGCAGTTCTCTTTTCTGAACAAATTAAGAAGATAGTGAATAGTGATGAATTACCTAGTTCAGATTCTTTTATGGAAAAAAGAAATCTTTTAATTGGTTCAGAGGTAATTCTTGAGGGTAATGTTCGTAAGAATAAACTTTCTGAAAATCTTGAAATCTTTGTAAACTCTGTTGAAGAGATAAATTTGGACAGAGTAATAGAAGAGCTTGAAAAATAGCAAGAATATTTAAATTTAAGAAATATAACTATTTTATGGGATCTATTCAAATTAAAGGTTTAGAGGGATTAGAAGAAAGTGAAAAGAAAGTTCTTAATGAATTAATTCAGAAACATCTTGAAAAAATTAAAAGAATGTTAAATAATGACTTTTTTTTAAAGATAGCTGTTAAGGTATATTCTAAGGATAAAGAAAATAAACAAAAAAGAAAAAGATATAGTTTAGATTTGGAATTAACTGGTGAAATTCCAAGAATATTTGCAAGCGCGGAAGAATGGGATTTAAACCAAAGCGTTCACTTGGCATTCGGGAAACTGAGTAATGAGATTGAGCATAAATTTCATGTTAGTGAGAAATAGATATTATGGCTTCAATTATTGATTGGTACTCTTTAGATCATTTGTTTTTGGGTTTTGTTATTGGTATGGCTTTAGTTTTTAGAAAATTTTCTTTTTTTAAATCTGGTTTAATTGCAGGTTTTTTAGTAGTTTTTTGGGAAGTTTATGAGAGAATCATGGGTGTTGGCGAGTCATATCTAAACAGCTTTTTTGATATTCTTTTAGGATTAGCTTTTTTTCTTTTAGGGTATTTTTTAGTTAAAAAGTATAAATTTGAATTTTTTAGGTTTAGATTTACTAGACACTCTAATTTTTTTGATATGTGGTCTTTAATACATTTGGGTTTTTGGGGTATTATCGCAGGTATTTTGTTATTTTTTGAGATAAATCTTATTATCACACTTCCTTTTTGCTTGATTATTATGATTATTTATGAATACTTTGAAAGAATTATAGGTGTTGGCGAGAAATTTATAAATTCTTTTGGAGATATCATTTTTAATCTCTTGGGATTCTTATTAATTTACCTATTAAACTTAAAATTTTCTTTTAGTAAGGATAACCTTATTGGAATTGTTGTTAATTTCGGAATTATAGTTATGTTTTTATCTTTTTGGGGTCATGATCATTATAGAAATCATAAAAAGTCAAATAAAAAAATCTAAAAATAGAGTATCTATAGTTTTTTAGCAGTTATGCCTGTATAGCTCAGTTGGTAGAGCGTTGCTTTCGTAAAGCAAAGGTCGGGAGTTCAATCCTCTCTACAGGCTTAAAATTAGCAATGAGCATAGTGTGGTTTTTCTGGTTCATCAACTAAACCATATTTTGCTCTTAATATTCTACAAGAAATTTCAGTGTTTTTTAATTCAGGAATTTTTACAGAGTGCGTATTAAATTCTAAAAATTCAAATTGATTTAAAACTTGAACCAATCTTACCAGAGCACTTTGGAGTTCTTGCCTTGCCATTCTATCGAATTCTTTTGGTGAGGATTTCTTATGACTTAATCTTTCTCTTTCAGTTAAATGAATAAAGAAGTCCTTTAGAATTCTTTCATAGTTTTCTGGACCCAATTTGCTATAAACAATTAAATGTTCTTGGCTTGTCGGATTAAAACCTCTTTCAAGCATATCTCTTCTTACACTTTCGTCGAAGGTCTTGGTAGACATAACTCTTCTTGGGTTTTTGGGCTTATATACCTTTTGATTTTTTCTGAAACTTTGAATATATATAACTGAAACAAATAATGCTTTTAAACTAACAAAAATCTAATTAGTTATGGTGTCATTAAAAGATATAAAAGAGGAAGTTATCTCTGGGGAAAAAGAAGAAGAGAAAGAAACAAAAAAGAAATCTAAGAAAGATAAAGAAGAAAAAGAATCTAAGGAAGCTAAAATTTCTGATTTGCCTGGAATAGGGCCTGGAACAGTACAAAAACTTGAAGATGCAGGGATTTATGATTTAATGGGTGTGGCTGTACTTAGCCCCACTGATTTAAGTGAGATGGCAGGTCTTGGAGAAGCGGTAGCTAGAAAAGCTATTCAGGCTGCTAGAAAGATGATGAACCTTGGGTTTCAAACAGGTGAAGAGTTTTCTGAGAAAAGAAAAGAAATAGTGTTTATTACAACAGGTAGTAAAAATTTAGATAATCTTTTGGGTGGAAAAGGTGTTGAAACTAAGGCTATAACTGAAGCATATGGTGCTTTTGGTTCGGGTAAATCTCAGTTAGGATTTACTCTAACCGTTAGAACTCAGCTGCCTATTGAGATGGGCGGGGCTAATGGAAAAGCGGTTTTTGTTGATACAGAAGGAACATTTAGGCCTGAAAGAATAAGGCAGATTGCAAGTGGAATGGGTTTAAATCCTGAGAATGTTCTCAAAAATATTTTTGTTGCTCGAGCATTTAATTCTGATCATCAAATTCTTTTATTGGATAAAGTTACCGAGATGATAAAAAATGGAGAGCCTATAAAACTTATAGTTATTGATTCTTTAACTGCACATTTTAGAGCAGAGTTTTCTGGAAGAGGGCAACTTGCAGATAGACAGCAGAAGTTGAATAAATATTTGCATAATCTAATGAGATTAGCTGAACAGCATAATGTTGCAATTTATGTTACTAATCAGGTTATGTCTAATCCGGGAATGCTTTTTGGGGACCCTACAACAGCTATTGGTGGCAACATTGTTGGTCACGCTTCAACTTATAGAATTTATTTAAGAAAAGGTAAAAAAGGTTCAAGAGTTGCAAAGTTAATTGATGCCCCAAACCTTCCTGAAAATGAAACTATATTCTTCTTGGGTCCTAAGGGCGTTACGGACGAAGAAACTGTAAGCGAGGATTAAATATGCCAAGAAGTAGACTTTATTTAAGATTAGAAGATAGAGATCTTGGAAAGGTTTATGGAACTGTTGAAGAGGGTTTGGTCAAACTTCGAGGAATTGGAGAATTTAGAGTAGGTCATAATAGTTATGTAGTTTATCCTTCTAAGAGTAAACATGTTTGTGGTGCGCAAGGTTTTGGGGCTAGAGATAGTGATAGTTGTCCTGCTTGTATGCATCGTCAAAGAGTAGACACAATTATGAGGGTTGTTGAAGGCATATTACAAAGTTAAATTTGATTTTTTAACATAGTTTTTTAAACTCTTTTTATTTCTAAGCTCTTATGTCAGAAATTATTCAACTTTCTTTTTATTTCTGAGCATCCTAAAAACAAAGGGCCGTAAAAGCAATATCTTTAAAAATACGATGCCCTATTGTTTTTTTGATGTTGCAATTTTGTCCGGTGTGCAAAAATCTTTTGCAGCTCAGAACTGAAGGTGATAAAAATATAGGTTTTTGTAGTTGTGGTTTTGTTAGAACTTCTGGAATTATTTTAGAAGCTGATGATAATTCTAATAAACTTGTAGAAAAAGGTTCTGGTTCTGTTGACGAAAAGCAAAATACACTGGGGGTTGAGAGAATATGTAAGAAATGCGGTTATAATCAAGCAGAGGCCTCAGAAATAGCTGCAAATGAGGCTAATATTTTTATTTTCAAATGTTTGAAATGCGGATTTACTGATAGGGAAACTCAAGGGAGCTCTAAATTCTAGTTTACAATTGAATTTATCTTCTCTTTTTTTGTTCAAAATTGTAGTAGCATAGTTTTAAAAACTCAACTGTTATATTTTTTCTCATGGAAAATGGTGTAGCATTAGATTTTGTGGGTGTACATAACAAGACTAAATTGAGTAATGTATCTTTTTTAACACCTTTTTTTCGTTTAGATCGAATCGGTTTAGAAATTCAACTTGCAAATTTGAAAAGAAAGTATCAAAGACAATACACTTTTGGAGGAAGAGAAATTCCAACCTATCAAGAAGTTTTAAAAGAAGATTTAGATGCTCTAAGAGGAATTTCTGGTGCGATACAGCCTCTTTTAAGCCATTCTAATGAGTGTGCGCTTCCAATCTTTCATGAAAGAGTTTTAAGCTTAAGGGAAAACTTAGAAAAGTTTTGTGCTTATGTTGGTGTTGAGCTCTGATTTTAAAATTGAGTTATGGGCAAGCGAGGATTTGAACCCCGGTTCCAACCTCCGCAAGGTCGTGTTCTATCCAGGCTGAACTACTCGCCCAATGTTTATCTCAGTTCATAAATATTTAAAAGCTTAAGCTTTTTAGAAATATTAGGTGATAAAAATAAAATGGTACTAAGTTTTATTAAAGATGCTATTGCGAGTGCTGAAGGCTCAGATGTTGAGAAAATTAAGTTTAGCAAGTTTGATGGGAAAGAGATTATAGCAGATTTACATATACACTCAAGATTTTCAAGAGCTACTAGTAAGAATACGACTATTCCTTTGCTTGTTAAATCTGCTCGCGTTAAAGGCATAGATATTCTTGGAACAGGAGATATTAGTCATGAAAAATGGCTTTCTGAAATAAAACAAAACTTAAAGGAAAGAGGAAATAGTGGAATTTATACTTACAAGGATGATGCTGGAGAATTTATGTTTGTTTTATCTGGTGAGATAAGTTTAGTTTTTACTTCTCAAGGCAAGGGTAGAAGGGTGCATTTAGTTTACCTTGCTCCAAGTCTTGAAGTTAATGATAGAATAAATAAATATCTTGATAGTTTAGGAAGAAGGGATTATGATGGAAGACCTATTTTTAGTGTTTCATGTGAAGAATTTGTTAAACAACTTAAATTAATTTCGGATAAGATTGAAATTATTCCTGCACATATTTGGACGCCTTGGTTTGGAGTGTTTGGAAGTAAGAGTGGATTTAATAGTTTAAAAGAAGCATTTGGTGAGCAAGAAAAAAATATTTTCGCTATTGAAACTGGAATGTCGAGCGATCCTGAGATGAACTGGAAGATAAGGGAGTTAGAAAATAAATCTTTAGTTAGTTTTTCAGATTCTCACTCTTATCATCCATGGAGATTAGGAAGAGAGGCAACTATTTTTTCAGGTGATAAAAAAACTTTTAGTTATGAAGAGCTCATAAGTCAGATTAGAAATAAAACATTTAGAGCGACTATAGAAACAGATCCAGGATATGGGATTTATCATTGGGATGGCCATAAGGGTTGTAATTTTTCTTGTGCTCCTAATAAAACTAAAGAACTTGAGGGAATTTGTCCTATTTGTAGAAAACCTTTAACAATAGGAGTTGAGAACAGAGTTGAAGAACTTGCAAATAATAAAGGAATACCTAATAATGCTAAACCTTTTTTGAAAATATTGCCTTTACATGAAGTTATAGCTTTTTATTTTAAAACAAAATTAAGTTCTAAGAAAGTTCAGGCTCTTTATGATTGGTTTATAGAAAAATATGGGAATGAGTTCGAAGTTTTGCTTAAAGTTGATAAAAATCAGTTGATAAAAGATTTAGAAAAAGATAAACATGAAAAGTTAGCTTTGCTTATTGCGGATAATCGTATAGCTAATCTTAAGGTTAAGCCGGGTTATGATGGTGTTTATGGAGTTTTGATTGAGAAGGATTCTAAGGAAATAAACTCGCAGAAGACGTTGGTTTAATCTCTCTACATTTTAGGTCTTATTTGGTCTTTTCTTTTAAGTTCTTCAAATTCATATCTTGCCGGATGCTCTTCTTTACCCAACTCCTGTAGTATTAAGAATGCTTCGTCTTCTCCGGGCCAAGGCATTCTTTCTTTTAGGGTTCCAAGATAGTTTGTAGACTGAGACCATTGAGTGGTTTTTACTGCATCAAGACTTCCGAATGGTTTTCTATCAACATATATTTCTTGTTCAGTTCCAAGCTTAAATATTCTGGCAATACCTGCATACTCTCTTACTTTTTCATCAGAATAAATCAATCCAATTGGCTGAACTTTTTTATAATAATCCTTATTTTGTTCTCTTAACCAATTCCAAGTTTTTATGCCTGCTCCAAGTAATGCTAAACATGCAAGACTCGTTATTGTCTTTTTAAATTTCATTTTAGTTCACCATCTTCTTTAATTTTTTCTTTAGCAGAGTCATATTTTCGGAATATATAATTAAGAGCCATGTCCGGAATTATTCCAATTAGACTTTTACCCTTAAAAAAATCATTCTCAGAAAAATTAGTAAGTCTGGCTGTGGCTTCAAATAGCCCATAACATCCGCACATGGTCAGATAATTTGAATCGTTTGTCAGAGTTGAAGCAAGAAGAGGGTAACCAACGATGCCAGGAATATATGATAGGATTCTTGAACCGAAGACGGCATTTTTATTTTTTGCATATACTCTTTCTAACGTAGTGTCTCCAAGCAATCCGAGAAATGGTGCAGTAGCTAAGTAAAGACTTCCTCTAATAATCCTTTTAGTTAAGCCCCAACTATCTGAACTTATTTCACGAACCATTTGTTCAAGTATTTGTTTCGATTGTGTTTTCATCTTAATCAAGTAGCAACAGCATAACATTTAAATATTGGTTGTCATATATTATGACTACTATGGAACTAGCAGAACTGCTTAAACTAGGATTTAATAAGAACGAAGCTAAAGTTTATCTTTCACTCATAAGATTTGGTAAGGCTGATGCTAGACAAATAATAAATGATACTAAATTTCATAAAAATATAGTTTATGATAATCTTGAAAAGTTAATTGATAGGGGTTTAATTAGTTTTATTATTGAAGGTAAGAAGAGATTATTTCAAGTCAGCTCTTCTGATTCACTTATTAATCTTTTTGAAGAAAAAGCTTCAGATATAGAAGAAAAAAAGCAGTTAGCGACAAAACTTTCAAAGGAAATTACTATTCGGGCAAAAAGTCTTCCTAATAAAAGAGAAGCTCTTGTTTTTCGAGGTGTGAAGGGAGTAAAAACCTTCTATAATGAGAGTTTAGAGAAGGGGGAGGATTTTGTAGTTTTTGGCGGTCCAGAAGAGTCTGTTAATATTATGGGAGAATTATTCTGGAAGAATTATGATATTAAAAGAGCAGCTAAGAAAATTTCTGTAAGAATGATATTTAATCCTTCATTGAGGGAATATGGGAAGAATGCCGAGAATAAATTTACAGAAATCAGATATTTTAAAAGAGACTTTGAACCTCTTACCGAAACTCATATTCAGGGCGATAGTGTGGCTGTTATTGTTTGGACTGAAGAACCCGTTATTTTTGTTATGAAAGATAAACTTGCTGCGGATTCTTATAGAAAGTTCTTTGAAGATATGTGGAAACAGGCTAAAAAATAATTAAAATTATTTCTTAGGTGTAAAAGTACAAGTAGCACAATATTTCTTTTTTGAAAGATCATCGATTTTTTCTAGAACTTGACGAAGTGTAGCTTCATCTTTTTTAGGATCCTTACTTTTTACTTTAGCCATGTACTTTCCGGCAGCAACATAAAAGAACTCAATATTTGTTCCTTTAGAAGCTTCAGAAATAATCTTTTTTATAGTTTCTATACCTGAAGGATCTTTGCTAGACAGAGAGAACTCTTGACTTAAGGTCAATTCTTTTACTTTAGTATCTTTTTCTTTTAATATTTTTAATATTTTATCTGCTTGCTCTTTTGAAAGATATTTGTCTAATACTGAAGGATTTTCTTTAGCGTTTTCAATAAAATCAAAAATAGAATAGTTTTCTTTTATCTTTTCAATAACTTCTGTAGATTTATCTGCCAGTGCGGTTTTTATGATGGCAATATAGGTTTTTTCTTTTTTGTATCTGTCATTAAAATCATTTCTTTCATTAACCTTAACTCTTCTTAATGAAAGCTCTATATTATCTGGTCTGATATTCAAGACTTTGCAGACAATTTTTTTTCCTGGAAAAGCAAAATCTCGGATGTTTCTAATTCTTCCTGGTGCTATTTCTGGGAAATTTATGAATCCTGTAACAGAATAATCATCTAGTTTTACGAATACACAGGTCCCTAAGATTTTTTCAACAGTACATAATACTATTTGCCCTTCTTCAATTTTTGTTTTTGCCATAGTTATTATAGAAATAATAGTCTTTTAAATATTGGTATTAGGTATACCTCCTTTTTAATTCAATTAATCTATTCCTAACTTCTTCTAGGTTGGTTCCATCATATCTAACTACTTGTGGATGCTTGAAGTCTTTATTGTAGGGGTGTGCAGGCATTATTCCCAAGCCTCTTGGCCTGTGGGCTAACCAGTTTAGCATATAGTTCTGCCAGTCATCCATTAAAACATTTCCATAGTGCCTGCCTTTTTCCGAAGAGGTAACTGTTGCTGGAAAATTATAACCTATATTTTTTACTATACATTCTATTTTTCCTTTCCACATATTAGGATTTTTTAAATTTGCTTTTGTTAAAATTTCTCTGGAAAAATCCATTTCTCCAAGTAGGCTCCAGATATCCCAACCAAGTTGAAATTTCGGCAGATTTGCCCACCAGCCACTTGTTGCGGTTATGCCTCTTATTCTTTTGATTATATAATCAGGCATATGAACTCCTGGAAAAAATTCAAATAGGGGTTCATGAGGTCTTCTTAGTTTTTCTAGATCCTTTGTCAGTTGACCTTTATAGTCAAACAGTGTATCATCCATATCTACATTTGCAATAAGTTGTCTTCTTAGTTTTTCTGACATTTTTTTGAGAATTATTAATTAATTTAGAACTTCAATTCTGCTTGCTTTTAGCTCTGCTTTTCCACCTTTTGGCTCTGCTATTACTGCGTTGCAAATTAAGCATTTTACCTTTGTAGTAGCTCCTTCAAAGATAACTTGTTCGTTCTTACATGCTTGACATCTTACTCTTACAAATCTTAGTTTTGCCATAAAAAGTAGGGGTTTAGGGGGTTTTTAAACTTTTACAACTTCAATATCTAACTTTTTCTTAACTAACTCTATGAAGGCTTCTTCTTTTTCTTTGCTGATAACACAACCTGCGGCAAGTTTATGGCCGCCAGATTCACCGCCAATCATTCCAGTAATACCATCCATTATTTCCTTGAGATTCATTGATTCATCTTTCTTTTCTCTTCCACATATTCTTGAAGATACTTTTATTTTGTCTTTGTTATAAGCCATTGTTATAATTACTGTACCCTCTTCGTATAGTGCAGACATAGAGAGAATACTTGCAACAGTTCCTATGATAGTATCCTGAATTTTATCCTGTGCATTCATAATCACATATTGTTTTCCTTGTATTTTTGGATTAGAATGAATCTGGTTTAATGCTTCGATTAAGCTTTGTTTATATTTTATGTAAATAGATTCTGCATTCTTTTTTGCAGTTTCATTACCCATACATAATAGGAGGGCGGTATTCGATTCGCCCATTCTTGAACAGGCATTAACTAAGGCAGATAGTTCTCTCGCATCCTCTAATCTATTGAAAAATTTAACTAAGAATAGATTTCCTACAAACTCGCTCATTTTTTCATGATTTGGAACTCTTAGGGCAATAGCAGTAACTAATTTTTGCATCTCTTCTTCATTTAATTCTATTAAAGATTTATATCCCTTGGAAGTAAATGTTATACCTGCTTCTCTTAGCAGTGTACAGGCACCCAAGCCATCTCCTGTAACTCCAGGAATATATGGTGTTGAACAGTATTCTAATGCTTTGTTTAGGGGTCTTGTTGAAGGGTAGATTAAAAACCCCCTTTTTATTGTTAGGTCTGCATCTTTTAAAATTGTATTTACTAATGGTCCAATTTTTTTCTCCATTATATCTCCCACCATCCCTATAATCGCTAAATTTGCTGCACTAGAATCTTTTTTTCCTATCTCTCTTGAAACTAGATAAGTAAGACAAGATCCAGACATTTCTTCTCCATCGGGATATAGGTGGGGATTGAGAATATTTACATTTTCTGGCAAAGTTTCTTTATAGCTAATTTCATGATGGTCTATTATGAATACTAGATTAGATAGCTTTGAGATATATTCCAAGCTTCCAGACGCTAAGTCCAAGAAGACAATTACTCTTCCTTCTGGGAGAGATTGAATTAATTCAGGTTCAAGGCTTTTTACTATTCGAAATGAAAATTTTTTATCGAGCTTTTTTAATAGTTTACCGAAAATAGCTGCAGAGGTTATTCCGTCAGTATCAAAATGACTTATTACTATTATTTCTTTTTTATCTGAAAGTTCCTGAAATTTATTTGCGAAGTTAGTTATTTGTGCTATCATGTCGCCTCTTTTATTTTTTGACAATTATTTTTTAGAAAAAGGTGTTAATAAACATTATTCTTTTTTATTTGTTACACAAAAGTTATAATAAAAATTTTGTCGAGGATAAGAATTTTTCAAGATTTTTTATGAAGAATTAGGCTTTAAGATAATCTTGAACTTTTTTTAGCTTTGCCTTTGAAATTATAATAGATCTTCCTGTTCTTGTATCGTGCTTGTGTTTGGATAGATGTTTTTCTAATTTTTCAACTTTAATTTTAAGATTTTTCTGATCCGGTTGTTCATATTTACCTGCTTCTTTTAATACATCACTTATACTAAATCCATATATTTTTGTTTGGGGTATTCCATAGTTATCTCTGAGAATTAATCCAATTTTTTCAGAAGTTAAACTAGCATCTTTTTCAACTAATTTTAAAATAATTTCTTTTATTTCTTGCTCAGTATATTTTAACCAGATTGGTTTCTTTAAGTTATTTTTTGCTTTTTCCATGTTTTTTGTAGTTTTTTCGGGTTTTTAAAGTTAATTGATTGCTAAGAATTGATTATTATAGTCCCGCCCGGATTCGAACCGGGGTCCCCGGCTCCAAAGGCCGAGATACTTGACCACTGTACTACGGGACTAAATTTGATAGATAAGGAAGTTTTGAATGATTTATAAGGGTTTTTGTTTAGTTTATTTAGCTTCCGTGTTTATATCTTCCTCTAGACTCAACCTTTTTTAGCTGTTCTAGAGTTTTTGCTTTGTCTTTAGAATTATAGTTTTCTTCTATGATTTTCCAACATTCTTTCCAAATTTGATGATGCTTGGCTTCAAGTGCTTGTTTTATAAGGTGTAAGTCTACTGCTTTATCTTCATTCCTTGAACTTGTAAATCCTAATCCAAAATCTATGAAGATTACTTCACTATCTTTATTTAGAATCATATTACTTGTTGTTAAATCGCCATGAATAATGTTATTATCATGAAGCTTGGCGATATTCTGGCCTATTTTTTTACATATATTCTTATAATCTAATTTTTCTAGTTCTTGCGAAAGCTTTTTTCCTTCTATAAATGGCATAATTATCTCATTATTTGTTGTTTTGGTTGGTTTTGGCGAGCTAATAAGTTTATGAGCTTTTTCTAATATTTTTGCTTCTTTTTTTGTGCGTTGTTTTATTATTTTTTTATCAAGTTCTGGATGACGATAGCTCTTGCTAATTCTATCCTTGATAACCTTATCCTCTTCTTTTATGATTCTTGCTTCTGCGCCTTGAGCGATTAGGGTTTGTTTTGATTGAGTTGACATGATATATCTTCCAGTATAATTTTATTTATAAATGTTTAATATTTATTTTGTTTATGGTAAGAACTATTAAATCCAAACCTAATCTTTATAGCTCAATACATAATGTTCTTAGAATGAAAATTGGTTTTGGTAAACCTATAAATCAAAATGATGTTGATTGGGCTGTTTTTTGTTCATCTTCAAGGAAGATTCCTGCAGGATTGGATACTGAAAGAGTATTAAGCGAAATGGTAGAGTTAGGATATTTATATTGTAACTCTGATCTTAAAAGACCCGCAGATTATTTTCTATTAAGGAATAAACATACTTCTGTTTCTAGAATTAGATCTAAAAGTTATGCTAAAGACTGTGGGTTAGGTATAGCCTATGATGTCCTTCGTAGGAGGATTGGTTTTGGTTCTTTAATGACTATCGAAAATATTCATCGAGCATTTGGAGGGGGCGATACTGGAATCCGTTTTTCTTGTAGTATTGAAGATGTTGTTGGGGATTTGGCTCGGTACAGATTTCTTCGAGAAGTTCGACCTGGAAAGTATTTATTATTAGCTAGTCCATCATCAGGAAAGCCTGTAACCTGTGCTGTTGTTTAATTAAAGTTTCATCTTCTTGCCAAACTTTTTAGCAAGTTTCATCATTTGTTTTTGTGAGAAGCCTCCTGAAGATAAGTCTGCTTCAGAGACTCCACCTTTTGTAAATTCTTTAAGAAGTTTGTATTGTTTGATAAGTTGTCTAATATCACTTGTGGTTGTTCCTGAACCCTTTGCTATTCTGCCTAATCTTGTTGTTTGCTTTTCTATTATTTCTGGATTTTTTATTTCTTCTTCAGTCATGCTGTTGATCGCATGTTGCCAGTGTTTCATTTTTTCTTCTTGAACTCCGAGCATGTTTTCGGGCATTTTTCCTTTTAATCCTGAAAAACCAGGAATCATATCTAATAATTTATCCATACTGCCCATACTAGACATAGATTTTATCTGCTCTTGAAAATCTCTTAAGTCCAATTCACCTTTTTCAAGTTTTCCTTTAAGTTTTTTCTGAGAATCTTTATCCATTGCTGATTGAACTTTTTCAAGTAATCCCTCTAAATCTCCCATTCCGAGAATTCTACTTATGAATGCATTTGGATTAAAAGTTTCTAGCTCGTGAGATTTTTCTCCTGTTCCTATAAAAAAAACAGGAGCTTTTGTTTCATGACAAGCAGTTAAAGCTCCACCCGCTTTTGCAGTAGAATCCATTCTTGTAATTATAACTCCATTTACTTCTAAGGCTTTTTGGAATTCTGCAGCTTGAGTTTTTGCTGCTTGACCTATATCTGCTTGAATAACTAAAACTTTGTAATCGGGTTTTAGAGTCTTATTTATATTTTTTATTTCTTTTACTAGTTCTTCATCTAAACTATGACGACCTGCTGTATCTATTATTAACAAATCATATTGGTCTAATTCCTGTTTAAATTTTTTATAAATTTTTAGTGGGTCTTTTTCTGTTTTATCTATGAAAACTGCAAGTTTATTTTGTTTTGCGATTTGTTCTAGTTGATCACTAGCGGCAGGTCTATGAACATCTAAACCTAATAAAGCAACTTTTTTTCCTCTTTTGCTGTAGTATAAACCTAACTTTCCTGCTGTTGTTGTTTTTCCTGCCCCATATAATCCTAAAAGAAGAATTCTTGTCTGTTCACTTTTATTATCCTTTAGTTGCAATTCTTTTTTTTCTTTACCAATTATTTCCAGAATAGTATCATAAAGTAATTTTATTAGCTGCTCTTTTTTTTCTATGCCCTTTATCTTTTCGTCATTAGCTTTATCTTTTAATTTTTGAGTTATCTCTTTTACTAAGAATACATTTACATCTGCAGCAATTAGACCTCTTTGAAGTTCTTTGCTAACTTCATCTATAACTGCTTTATCTACAAATACTGCTTTTGATATTTTATCTGTTGCTTTTTTCAGTGCTTCTGATAGTTTTTCTAGCATAGTTAAAACCTCCTGTGGGTTTTGACGAATCCAGCATCCATTAGGTTTATCATCGTTTTTTCAAGTTTCTTATTTATATAAAGTTAATCAAATAATACAGAATCCTTTCAAAATTAGGGGGTTTTCTGGTGTTTTAAGGGTTTCGGTTGGTACTCTTGGGATTTCCAATATTTCATCTTTAATTCAACAAGCTTGCTAAATGGATTATCTCTTCCTCTAAAAGAACATAAGAAGAGTTTTCTGAATTCTTCCATGGATAAGTCTCCGGTTAGATAAGCATAGTGCATTCTATCTCCTAAACCTCTTGCTTGTTGATATAAGCAGAATTCTGAGGCTGCAATTTTTCCATATTTTTTCATTACATCATTTAAACATTTTATTCTATCGTTTGGAGTCATAAAAAATAAGTCTGGTTCGGTTGGATAAGTATTTTCTCTTTCGGGAATTAATAGTTTTGAACAGAAAAATCCAATTGTCTCTACTAAAATATTTAACGCAAATTTATCTCTAGTAGTTCTACCCGTATACCTGATTCTCGAATGTCTAAAATGCAAAAAATGGCTAGATTCTTCAGCAATATCTTCTTCAGAAGGATTAATTAAAAATATTCCTGGAGGAGAATCATCATACCAAGAACCGCCCATCTCCTTCAAACTTTCAAATCTTTCTCTTTTTGATTCAGGTAACCACAAATCATCAAATTCTGTTTTCTTATTGATTAAATGTATTTCAGGATAAGTTGAAGCTTCAATCCCTAATTCTTCAGTTATATCTTCTATGGCTTCAAAAACTTTTTCTTCCACTCTTGCTCTTTTATTAGCCATAATGAATTTATAAAATTTAATTTAAAAACAATTATGGTGATGCAAACAGAGTATTGGATTATATTATAACCCTAATCTTTCTATAAACTTCTTTTTATTGAATAGTTCGAGATCTTCGTAAGCTTGACCAATTCCAAGATAAAGAATCGGCTTTTTTGTTACAAATCCTATTGAAACAATTGTGCCACCTTTTTCATCAACATCAACTTTGCTTAGAATACTTCCATCTATGCCAATTAATTCATTGAAGGCTTTGGCTTGTTCTGTTGCATCATTACCAGAAACTGCTTCTGCAACAAAGACTTTTAGATTTGGTTGGGTAACTCTGCATATTTTTTCCATTTCTTTAAGAAGATTTTCTTTGGTGTGCATTCTGCCAGCAGTATCAATTAAAACCACATCAATTTTATTTTGTTCAGCATATTTTATTGCATCAAAAGCAACTGCGCTTGGGTCAGAACCATAAGCATGTTTGATAACCTTTACACCAAGTTTGTTTCCATGAATTTCTAACTGTTCTATTGAAGCTGCTCTAAAAGTATCTGCTGCTGCTAAAATGCAAGATAGTTTATTTTTATTAAGTAGGTGGCAGAGTTTTGCTATGCTCGTAGTTTTTCCAGCTCCATTTATTCCGAAGAACAAAATTTTATATGGTTTTTTAGCTATTTTTTTGTATTCTTTAATTTGTTCAACTAAATTTTCTGGTTCTATTAAGATTTCTTTTATAGATCTCTTTAAAGATTCTTTTATTTCAAGTGCAATCTTATCTTTTTTTAACTCTTTACCAACTAATTCTTTTTCTAGTTTTGTTTTTAGAGTTTCTACTACTTCTAGAGCAACATTGCTTTCTAGTAATAATAATTCTAGCTCTTCAAAAATAGAATCAAAATTGCTTTGTGTGAGTGTATAAGAAAAAACTTTTTTTAATCTTTCAAAAAATCCAAGCTTTTTAGTTTCTTTTTGTTCTTCTTCACTTGTTCCTGCTTGTTTTTCAAGCTTTTCTACTTCTTCTTCAAGTTTTTCTTCAGGACTTTTTATTTCTGTGCCCTCTTCTTTTATGTCTGATACAACTTTTTGAGTGGTTATCCTTTCTTGTTCAAGTTCTTGTTTAGAACGCTTCTTTTTTTCAATCTTTATTTTTTCTTTTTTAATTGGCTCTTGCTTTGGAGTTTTATTTTTTTCTGGCTTTTCAGCTAATTCTTTCTTCTTGGCTTTAGTTTCGACTTCTTTTTTAGTTGAACCAATCCAATTCTTAAGTTTGTCTTTTAAAAATCCGAACATGAGTATATATATGAACCAATATTTATAAATGTAAAGACTATTGTTTATGTATGGTAAAAAAAGAGGTTTTTAAGATATATGTTTTTAGGCATGGTCAAACTATCTATAATAAAAATGGGATTTTTACTGGATGGAAGAACTCTAATCTAACTCCTTTGGGTATTAAACAGGCTAGAATTATAGCTAAGAAACTTAAGAATAAACAGATAGATGTAGCATTTTATACTCGACTATCTAGAAGCAAGGATACTCTAAAAGAAGTTTTAAAATATCATCCTGAATGTAAGAAAAAGATTAAAGATGATAGGATGATTGAACGTAGCTATGGTATTTTAGAAGGAACTTCTCATGAAGATTTTATTAAGAATACTGGTCAAAAAGAGTATACTGCTATTCACAGGGGGTTTAGTAGTAAAGTTTCTGGAGGAGAAAGCTTCTCAGATGTTGAAAAAAGAGTAAAATCTTTCATTAAGGATTTAAAAAAATTCATCAAAAAGAATAAAGTTAATGTTGTAATCTCTGCTCATGGAAATTCTATAAGATTGTTTAGGAAAATTATGGAACAAGCAAGTCAAAAACAAGCAATAGGCTGGGAAATTCCATATGATAATTATTTTGAGTATTCTATAAGTGTTTAGTTGATATTAGCATACAACAATACTTTTAAACTGATTTTAGTTGAGTTATCTATGATAACCTATAACGACCTATATGAGGCCTTAAGAAAAGAGAGATATAGTGAGCAATTGCAACCTCTTATGAAAGATTTTGTTAGAGAAGTTGCAGGATATCTTAGAGAAAGAGAGAGTTTTTCTTCAGACACTAAAACTCTCTTTTCAGAAGAAAATCAAAAAAACAAAAAGCAATTAGAAAATGCTATCTCTATATTTAAAGAACTTATTTTAAGAAGAAAGAAGAAACTTTTAGATTTGGCTTTTATTAGTGCTGAAACGGGGATAAGTAAAAGAGATTTTGATAATATGCTCTCTTTTGAAAGAGAAATTTTCGATAAGATTATGAAGGCTATTAATGAGGGAGATAAAGTTATGGAAAAACTTTTGAGTGGGGGCGATGAAAATCCTGAAAGTGCTGGACAGAAAAATAAGTTTATTATGTTTAAGCAAGATACTGATGAATTTTTGGATTTAGAAGGAAATAAGCTCGGGCCATTTAAGAAAGGAGATATTGTTAACATTCCTCAAGAAATTGCGAATATTCTTATTGTAGATAATAAGGCAGATCCTATTGAAGAATAATCATTCTCTTTCTCCAAATAAAATTTTTCCAAGTCTTATGTTTGTTGAGCCTTCTTTGATTGCTAATAAATAGTCTTTACTCATACCCATAGAAAGCTCCTTTAGACCAAACTCTTTCTTTAGCTCGTTCATTTTTTTAAAGCAACTTTCTCTGTTATCTACTTTTACTATAGTCATTAGTCCTAGAAGGTTTAGGTTTTTGAGTTTTTTTATTATTTTTATTAAGTTAGACAAGTTTTCAATTGCTATACCTGATTTCTGTTCTTCTCCGAAATTTATTTCAATAAATACTTCCATTATTTTGTTTATTTTTTGACATTCTTTATTAACTTTTATCGCAATTTTTTCAGAGTCAATAGTCTCTATACAATCAAATATTTTTACAGCAGTTTTAACTTTGTTTGACTGAAGGTGGCCTATTAGATGAAATGAAATGAGGTTATCTTTAAAGAAGTGTTTTAATATTTTATATTTTTCTTCTGCTTCTTGAACATAATTTTCTCCTATTATTTTTATTCCAGCTTTTATTGCTTGTTTTATATCTTCTATAGATTTTGTTTTTGTTACTGCTATAATTTTTACTTGGTTGGGAATTTCTGTTTTTATTTGATTGTATGCATCTTGATTGAACATCATCTTTCTAATATTCTTAAAAATATAAAGTTAAGCCTTCAGAGGGATTCGAACCCCCGACCCCCGGTTATTTTGAAGGTTTTTTGATAATTTTTCCAAAAAACCCCTTACAAAACCGATGCTCTACCACTGAGCTATGAAGGCATAAGTAGATAGGGAATAAGGGGTTTAAAAGATTAATTGTTCTTAATAATTAAGCCCAAATACGAACCTCTTGGGTCTTTTCTTGCTTTTTTATTGGGTAAATTGTCTCAGTTAATTCTTCTGGAGAGAACCATAGTTGAATCTCGCGTTTTGCATTGTCTTCAGAATCTGAAGCATGAATCACATTTTCAAAAACTCCTGTTTTGGAATTTATCCTTCCATATTTGCCTCTAATGCTTGTTGGATCTGCATCTTCAGGATTTGTAGATCCTGCTATTTCTCTTATTTTTTTTATTGCATTTTCTCCCTGATAAACTAGGGCTAAAACTCGATTGGTATGAAAATCTCCCTGTATGTACTTTAATACACTTTCAAAAACCTGAGGTTTTTGTTTTTTTAAATCAGAATAATGTACTTCTGCAAGTTCTCTTTTTACAGATACTATTTTAGCACCAACAATTTTAAGTTTTGTTTCTGAAAGCGCAGAGATTATATTTCCTGTTAAAGACTTAACGAGACCGTCGGGCTTTATTAAAACAAGGCATTGTTGAACGGCCATTTTAAAATTATTTTTTTAGAGCTTTTTTTAACTCAAATATACGTATTTCACAGATTGCAAGTGGATAGACTTTTTTCAATTTTGTTGCAAGTTGTTTTTGCATTTGGTTTGATAATATTTCTTGAAATACATCGTTATCGGTTTTTGTTTTTAGGTAGTCTACAATCCAATTTTTAGCAGAATTTCTTAGAGTTTTTCTTACGGCTCTTGAAACTTTTTTTCTTGTTATTAAAAAGGGTTTGATAACTACTGAGCTGTCTAATGTTTCGGCATTAAAAGAATCTTCAACATAATCAATTCCAGTATGTAACATATGTTTTATAAAATAAGGTAATAAAACTAGTTTTCTTGGTTCTGCGATTGCTTTGTGTTCGCTAACTTTTATTTCAAAAACCAAATCCACGTTTTTTCCTCTTAATTTTCTTGTAGCATCTACTTTTATCCTTCTTCCATTAAGGTTTTCTATCAAGCCATTATAGGCTTCATATTTTTCTTGCAGTAAAGGAATATCCACTTCAAAGAACTTTTTTTTGAAAACTTTAACCATCTTATTCGAAAACTATTTTGCTTACCCTCCTTGAGCGAGCATGAGTACTTTTTTTACATTTTTGACAGGTATAAATCAAGACTTTTCTTGTTGTTGTTTTGGTTTTCATTTTTCTAGATTTTACTGCTCTTTTACTATAACGACCTTTATTGCCTGTTCCTGGAAAAGAACCACGCATCTTTGCTCTTGTTAAAGAACCCCATTTAAGAGTTCCTCTTTTATGTCCTGTTGAAACTAAGTCTATTTTTTGTTCTGTATGTTCATCGCAACTCGGGCAATATCTTTTTGTTTTTCTTGGTAATTTCATATTATAACTCCCAGATTTAATCTGGATATAAAATAGTTCAATAAGATAGGTATTTAAAGATTATTGTTTGTGCTTTTTTAAGCTTAGGGCCCATAGGCTAGTGGCAAACTGTGTCCTTGACATGGACAAGTCCCAAGTTCGATTCTTGGTGGGCCCATTGAAGACATATTTTTCAGAAAGTTTATATATGCTATTTTCATTTGTTTATCTATGCAAAAAAGAGAAAAGGGGCGGTCTGGACAAATTACGGTTTTTGTTATTACTGCTTTGATTATTGTGGTTGTAATTTCTTTATTTTTTGCGTTTAAAGATAGTATTTTTCCTGTTTCAGTTCCTGCAGAAATATCTCCAGTTTATAGTTATTATGTTTCTTGTGTGAATGGTTTATTAGAAGATGGTATAAAAATTGCAGAAAGTAAGGCAGGTTATATAGAAAATCCTGAATTTGAACAAGGGACTAGATATGCTCCCTTTGGATCCGAACTTAATTTTTTAGGGCAAGGAGTTCCATATTGGTATACTATTTCGGGAAATGGTTTAGTTAAAGAAAATATTCCTACAAAAATCCAAATAGAACAACAATTAAATAATTATCTTCAGCAAGAGATTTCTAAATGTGTTCTTGATTCTTTTGTTGCTCAGGGATATAATATAAGTCTTGGAGAGAGTAAATTTAAAACTTCAATACAATCTACTCAAATTAATTCTAAAGTTAGCCAGAAAATTGCAATTTCTTATGCGGATAAAAATTTTGTTATAAACGGATTTGATTTGAAAGTTTCAAGTTCCTTCAGTAGTTTATATGATTTGGCAAAACAGATTTATAGTTATGAAAAATCCTCGATGTTTTTAGAAAACTATAGTTTGGATGTTTTGAATACTTATGCACCAGTTTCTGGAATTGAGATAAATTGTTCTCCTGTAGTTTGGCAACCTCATGAGGTTTTCACTAATCTAAGAAAAGGTTTAGAGACAAATCTGCAGCTATTAAGGTTTTCTGGAGACTATTATACTAATGTTAATCCTTATTTTGTTGTTAAAAATTCTAATATAAAACTTAATGGGAAACAAGTTAATTTTGCTTATTCTTCAGATTGGGCTTCAAGATTTGAAGTATGGCCTACTCAAAATAATCTTATGGTTGCAAATCCAATTGGTAGTCAGGTAGGCTTAAATGCGATGGGCTTTTGTTATGCACCCTACAAATTTGTTTATGATATGTATTTTCCAGTTATGATTCAGATATATAACTCTGATTTAATGGAGTTCTTCCAATTTCCTGTTGCAGTAGTAATAAATAAAAATGTTGCAAGAGAGAGTTTAAGTTCTGAATCTATAGAGCCTGCACAAAGTGTTTGTAATAATGCTAATGTAAACCTTTCGATTAATACTTATGATATTAATTTAAATCCTGTAGAGTCTAGCATTAGCTTTAGATGCTTAACTGATAGTTGTAGTCTCGGAAGCACAAAAATAAATTCTATAACTAATTTATCTTCCTTAACCATACTTGCCCCGCAATGTGTTAATGGGGTTTTAGTTGCTCAAGCAAACGGATACAAACAAGTAAAATATGTTATTTCTACTAATGAAGAAGATAGTGCAGATATAATACTTGAAAGAGAATATAATCTGCCTTTGGAAATTTATGTAGATGGAAAATCTGTTGAAGAAAGTTCGGTTTTAATTATAAGCCAAAATGTTGGTGGTAAAGAACAGGTTGTTGATTCTATTAGCTATCCTTTTACTAAAAAGATTAAGTTAAGTGAAGGGGAATATAGCTTTGATTTGAAAGTATTTGGTTCGGGTTCTTTAACTATTCCTGCTACAACTACTAAACAATGTGTAAGTATTCCCCAAGATAATATTTTGGGTGCTCTTGGATTTGATCAAGAACAATGCACTGAAATTACTACTCCAAGCCAGACTCTAAGCAATATTCCTCATGCTGGTGGAAAGCAAACAATTTATATTTCGGAAAGTGAATTAGCAGGGGCTAATAAGTTTAGAATATTAAGTTCAAGTATAAAAACTCCTACTTCTATTCAAGAAGTTCAGGATAGTTATGCTCTGATTGAAGAGAAAGCTTTAGATATACAAACAGCATAATAAAATAATAAGATGTGCGAAAAAAAAGAAGGCAGAGTCTTAGCAATTTATTTAGCTTTGGCTTTATTGTTTTTATCTTTTATTTTTTCTTTAAGTTCAATTTCTGCAGAAACTTATACTTCTGGATTTTCTGGAACTGGCGGAAGTTTTAGTGAAGTTAATACTAATTACTTCTCAAGTTATAGTTCTAGCTTGAGCAGTTTTGGAGGATTTGGTTCTTATCTTTCTGGTCCTCAATATCGTGCTACAGATAATAGTGGTTTTTTTGATATGGAAGTTTTTATTCCGCCATTAGGATGTCAACCTTACGTTGTTAGAAGTGATTTGCTAGAAGAGCAAAATGTTCCTGTTTTTTGTAAATTAACTCCTTTAAAGATTAATCCTGGAATTGATATTACTCGAATAGAAAATATAGCTGTAACTCAAAAAACTTCTAATCCATATGTTGCGGGGGTTGGATTTTATCCTGCTCGAGCTGCACTTGGTTCTTCAAGTAAATTTGTAAATAATCCTACTTCAGATAATATTGGTTATGTAGTGGTTGTTCTAAAGAGACAGGCTACAGAAAATCAAATGCCTGATAATGTTACAGTTACTCTTAGCGCACAATTAAGATATGGTGCAAATTATGCTTTTGGAATTGGAGAGAATGAATTTTATCTTCCTGTTATGAGTGATAGTGATTTTGCCAATAATTATAAGGGTTATTCTTTCTTTGATGGTGTTGGTTATCTTAGAGCAGAAAGCATTAATACTAATTCAGCAGTTATAGCAGTTTATACTTCTGATCAAATAAAAGCTTTTAGTGATAGTATTGAAAAGGGTAAGACCTCTAAAGATATTTATTTGCCTACGGGAACTGGCGGACAAGGAATGAGGATAAATCTTAAAGAAATTACAGTTCCAGAAACAAAAGCTAAGATAAAAGTTAATGGGAAATATTATGAGGTTTATAATGGAAATAGTTTTGCAGATGGTAAATGCAGAATTTCTTCAATTGCTTCTTATGGTGCTGGAACTGGATATGTAAGTTTTTATTGCGGTAGTGAAAAGTTTACACTAACTAAAAACTTTGGGAAGGTTAAGCTTTCTTTTGCTTCAACCAGTGGGGAAACAAATAAAGAATATAATATTGGTGAAGAAATTTTAGATGTTTCAAGTGATTTTGGCAAGCATCTTTATCCGGTTTATATTGGCTCAATAAGTTCAGTAGGAAGTGCTACAGAAAAAAATAGTTATGCAGTAATTGCTTCAAGTGATAGTATTTTAACTAATGATCAGATAACTAATTTAAGAGTTGAGGTAAGTAATTTAGTTTCAAGAATTTCTAAGGATAGTAGTTTAGGTAGTATTGTTGAGCAAATTAGCAAGCAAAGTCTTTCTGGAGCAAAACTTTATGGTGTTCTTAGTGGCAATAAAATAGTAATTTCAAGTAATGACATTAAAAAAACCTTGGATATAACTTATATCGGTCAAGAAAATAATGATATAAAAATAACTCCTTCTAGTGCAGAAGAATATTATTTGAAAGCAAAAAAATATTATGAATATGTTAAGTCAACTTATTCTGGAGAGATAAACAATATTAATAATCAGATGGATATGCCTTGGGTTTCAACTGATCAGCAGTTTGGAGCAGATAGTTTATGGGAACAGTATAATCTTGCTAGCACATTTAATCAAAAACAAGAAGCAAAGAGTTTGCTTTCAAGAATCGTTAATGATTATCCAACTGCTTCAAATAAAATTTCTTCAACAAATGTAAAAACTGCTCAGGAACTTCTTAATACAGATGATCTACTAAGCACAGAAGGTTCTACAGATTATTCTAAGACTCAAGATTTAAGCTTTCAACTGGTAGGAGTTGAAAGGCCAAGTGAAGATGAGGCAAGTGTAAAAATAGATTATACTGACGCTAAGCAAAGATTAACTAAAGTTCTTAGAAAGGGTGATGTTTGGGAGATTGGAGATGAAAGAAAAACAAAAGTTACTCTTAATGATTTTAGTCAGACCCAAGCTACAGTAAGTTATAAGTGCGAGAGAAAGGATGTTAGTGGAAAGACTGCTTCAAGCCCCTCAGGTCAAAAAACTCTTAATGAAAAACAAGTTATGGCTTTAGAGAATTGTGATTCTCAAGTCCAGATTAGTAAAATAAATCTTCAGCAGGTTGCTCATGTAACTTTAACACCCATGGTTGATGGAAGAAGCAGAGAGACTAATTTTACATTTTCAATTGGTATAGAAAAAAGAGCAGACTTGTTTAAGACTACTCCTGAAGAAGCAAATAAACAAATTGAAGAATTAAACGATTTAATTAATGAGTTCAAGAATATTACAGATAGTCTTGGAACCGTAATTAAAGCAGGAAAAGCAGCTTGCCTTGCTACTTCTGCAGTTATTAATCTTAAAAATTTAGTTTCTGGAACAGAGGGAGAAGCAACTGCTCGAAAGCAAGTTATGACTGGTGTTTGGAATGATATTTGCGCGACTGAAGTTGCTAATAAAAAATATTCAAGTGAAGAAGAGTGTATTTCTGCTAAGACTAGTGATAAGACTATACCTAATGAGATTGATGCTGCGCAAAAAATTATGTCTGATTTTAATACTCTAGACGAAAAATCTATGAAAGAAGCTAAGGATAAAAATGGGATAATCAGTAATGATAGAGCTAAAGAAGCAGAACTTAAACCTCTTATTGAGTTTGTTAAGACAAAAAATATTCAAGTTAAAGATGAAGCAGGAAATACCAAAGATAACAGTTATATTAATACACAATTAGGAAAAACTGCAGAATTTAGTTATAGCGAAGTTGCACAGGTTAATTATAATCTCAGAATGATTGCGGTAGCAAGTGATAAATCTAAAGAAGCTTATCAAAAAGCAGCATATTCTATTTTGAAGGCTGTTGAGGATAGATGGAATTCCCAACATGCTAGTTCTGCAGAAATGACTTCTGCAGGTTTAGAAGCTTCTGATGTGGATGGAGCAATAACTAATAGAAACACCGCTGAAATAAGTTATGATGGAAGAACATTTGATCAACTTTCAAAGAGCATACAAAATCAATTAGCAGACCAGTATATTGATTCAAAATCAAAAGTATCTGTAAAAAAAGGAACAGATGGAAATTGGTATCTTTATACTCTATCTAATAATCTTCAACTATCTAATATATACGATATAAAAAATGATGAACTTTTAAAAAGTCCTAATGGCGTTGACAAATTAAAAGGTACATCTAGAGAGTATCTTACAAATGTTATCTTTAAAGAATATGATTCTAAATCTTATAAAAATGCTTGTAAGAATTGTAACTTTATGAAAACTTTTGTAACAGAGCCATACAAAGGTATGCCCGCACTTCTTCCTTTTGATGATGTTAATGGTTGGTATGTTCAGGTTAAGCAAGTATATCCAACTCTTGGAGAACAAAAATCTTATCAGGATTCTGGTAGATTAAACAGCTTTTATCTTTGTAATGTTGGAAAAGATGGAATGATGGATGGTCAAGAAAAAGATAGTGACTGCAGAAGATTTGATTTTTACACTGGAGATTCTTTAGATAGTTTTAATGGATTGTCTAAAGAAAAAACTCGAGAGGTTGTTACTCAAGCAATAACTGCTATACGTTCGGCACAAGAACAATTAAAGAAAAATCCTTCAGAAATAACTATAAGAGGAATTACCAAGAATAATGGAAAACTAAAAGTTATTGGCTACTCTGGAAATGACAGTGAAGGAAAATGTACTGATTTTATGTCTGCAGGAGATTGTCAGACTATATTTAATGTGTGTGATCCTTTTGTTTGTCCAAATTCAAGATGTGATTTTGGTGGAGAGTATAAAGTAGATAATGTTATTCAATCTGGGCTTGTTGGAAGCACGCTTTTATGCCTTCCTAATTTTATTGGATTTAATAAAGAGACAGGAGTAGTTGTTCCTGTTTGTTTAACTGGTATAAATGCAGGATTGCAAGGATTAACTGCTATATTTGAAAGTTATAGAGATTGTTTGAATGAAAGTGTAAAAACAAATAGAACCGTTGGAATGTGCGACATGATTCAGAGTGTTTATCTTTGTGATTTTGTTTGGAGACAGATTGGACCCTTTGTGGAAGCTATGAGTAAGAACTTATTTTTGGGATTGTTTGGAAAAGGTGATAGAGGCGGAGCAGAGTACGCATTTACTGCTGATGCTTGGAGTAATGCAGAGAAATCTATGAATTATTTTCAGACTACTTATGCAAAAAGTTCAAAATTATCTTTTGGAGTAACTTCTCTTGCTGATGCGGTTGTAAGTGATGTTTGTAAGATGTCTGCTTCTGCAACTTATCCTAATGGATTTGATGCTATGTTAGAACCAGAATCGCCTATACAGTTTACTGCTTCATTTGAAGAAATTCCCTTTACTGATGCAACTGTTCCTGCAACTTCCCAATATAAAGTATTTTATCATATTTATGCTGGAGAAGATTATGGACACTATTACACTGTTTATTTGAAATCTGCTCCAACTTCTTTAGGTTATGCTGGAAAAGATAGAACTGTTGTTGCTACCGGTTATGTTCCTAAAGGTGGAAGGGCTACAGATACTGTAGATTATGTGGATGTATCTGGATTTAAGGAATTGTGTGTAAGAATAGATGCCCAAGACAAATGTGGATTTAAATCAGTTTCAACTAGTGCTATTTTGAATTATGCTAAAGATAAAGCAGTTCAAAGTCAGGCAACTACAAGTGTTACAACTGAAAAAGAATGTGTTGCTGGAAGTGCTTCTATTGGTGCTTATCTAACTCCAAATTTACAACAAGGAGTTTCTGAAATGGTTAATCCTGAATTGTATAATCAAGGAGTTATAAGAGTGTGTGCAAGTGCTAATCCTGGAGAGACTACTGAACCTTCAAGATGGTTGAAAGTAGGATATTGTGATAATGCTGCTATGGGCTGTTGGTTAGATACAAAAAGTGTAGAGAAAGCGATACAAGGAAAAGGAATAGAAAATGCTACTCTTGATGCAGCTAAGAAGTTAAGTGAAAAAGATTTAATTGAGAATTATGGTTATTATGGTTCTGAAATTGGTGCAGAGGAGATAAAGAAGTTGAAGACTGTTTATAGTTATCTTATTGATAATGTAGATGATAATACCAAGGATTCTTTTGAGAGCATAACTTATCCTACCTCTTTAAAAAATTCAGCAGGTATTGATTATGAAGATAGAACTCTTGAGAGTATGGATTCTGATTTTGATGCCCTTGAAAAGAAATTAATTGTTTCAAATCAGAAAGCCCAGTTAGCTTTCTTAAGGGCAGAGTTATATGCTAAACTTGCTAGGGCTTTAATGACTACTGAGAAGCAAGTGAGTGATGTGAAAACAGTAACTCCGAATAGTAATGCTGTTGGTTCTAGTACAAATATTAAACCTACTAATGGTTATTCTTTTGATAGTAATGATTGGATTAGGAGCTCTGATAATTCTATTACTAATTTTTATAGGTCATCTTCAAATTCGGGGGGAATTGATGCTCAGTATGTATTTTTTTGTAAGAGTTTTGAATTAAATCTATTAGTTTCTCGTGTCTGTTTGAATAATATAAGATTGTTTAATGTTGAGAATGGTAAGATCACGCTTATATCGGGATTGAATTTAGATAGTATAAATTCCATACTTAAGACTACAGAAGATAAGAAGGTTTACAAGGACTTAAATGAAGCTACGATAGATTATCAAGGCAATATTACTCCAAAGGGTTCTTCTTAAAAAATTAATAAAAATATATGCGGGGAAGAGGATTCGAACCTCTGTAGCATGAAGCATCACGGCCTAAACGTGACCCGTTTGACCGCTCCGGCATCCCCGCATGATAAATATAAAAAATGTTAGTATAAAAAGATAAGCTTTTTGAAACGATAAGTATTATAATTAATACTTTTGCTTTTATTTCATAAAAGTATATTTATTAATATTAAGATAATAATTTTCTTAGCGCAAGCCGAGCAGGCAGTTGGTGAGGGTAGAATTTATTTTAGGGGTATTGTTTAAACTTAAGTTTAATCAGTTTCTATTTTTATCCTCTGTATCTTCCAAGAATATCTTCTTGACCAAAAATTCCCAAAGAATATAATGTGTTTATAAGTTGATTCCCAGTAGTTTGTATTTTTTCATCGAACTTTACTTCCTGATTTCCATAAACTGTTCTTAAAGCAGCTTCAACTCTTTGAGGGCTTGGCCTGCCCCCCCTTATTAATTGGTCTAAAACTCTTCTTTCAAACCAAGAACGAGGAGTTCTTCCATTAGTGCTTATTGAAGCCCTGTGATAAAAATCATCTAGGGCTAATATTATGGATAGTGCTTTTTCTTTTTGACTATAGTCAAAAGGTATTGGATTTGGATAAGCGTCAGGTTGCCAAGCATGATGTAATCCTGCAATATTGGCTGCTATAGGTTCATTTAATCTTAATAGTAATTCTCTGGCTTTAGTTGGATGAGTCTTTATCAATTCTCTTTCATAAGGCTTTAGGTGTTTTCTATCTACGGTCTCTGGATGTTCTATTCTTTCTACATCATGCATCAATCCTGCGATAAATGCATGTTTTCTATATTCTCCTGGAATTCTTAGTAATGAAAGAACATCATCGCCTATTAATGGAACTATAAGATTATGTAAGGTTTGTATGTATTTTCCTTGTTCTTTGGTTTTATCTAAGGCGGTAAAGATAAAACTTTGAGTTATGCCCTTATTAGAGTCATAGGTTAGGCTAGAAAGGGGTACTTTAAGTTCAGTTAAAAGAGCTTTTACTCTGGATTCAAGTAATGCGATGTCTGCCCTGTATTTTACTGGGATTTCCATCTTAAAGGCTACTTATCTCTTGTTTTTAAGCTTAACTCTTAGGGGTTTTAGAATTATTCTTTCTTCTTTTTTGCGCCTTTTTCCTTCTCTAATTTTGTCTCTGCTTCTTTAATCTTAATTTTTTCTTCTAAATCTAATCTATCCAAAAGTTCTTTATACCTGTTTCTTATTGTAACTTCAGTTATTCCTGCTACATCCGCTACCTCTCTTTGGGTTTTTTTCTCATCATTTAATAAAGCAGCTACATAAAGGGCTGCTGCAGCAATACCTGCTGGTCCTCTTCCACTTGTAAGCTCTGAGTTTTCGGCTTTTCCTAGTATTTTTATGGCTTCATTTTGAGTTTTTGGACTTAAATGAAGCACGTTTGCGAATCTTGAGATATAATCCTTGGGAGAAGAAGGAGTAGATTTGATACCCATTTTTCTTACTATAAATCTATAGGTTCTTCCTATTTCTTTCCTTTCTACATCCGAGGCATTTGAGATTTCGTCTAGGGTTCTTGGAATATTATAGCTTCTGCATGCAGAATAAATACAAGCAGCAATTACAGATTCCATGCTTCTTCCTCTAACTAAACCTCTTTGGAGTACAAAATTATAGATCCTTGAGGCTTCGTCTCTTACTACTGGAGGCAGATTTAGGAAAGAAGCTACTCTTCTTAACTCTGACATTGCTAATCTTAAATTTCTTTCAATAGAAGTTGAAACTCTTTCCTGCCATTTTTTTAATCTTAAGAATTTTCTTGTTTCATCAGTCTTTAATTTGTATATATCTGAAATTTCTCCAACATTAGTTGTAAGACCTTTATCGAATTTTTGATCGCTTAATGGCGCTCCACCACGACCTTTTTTTTCTTCACCATCAAAACTGCCTTGCATTTCTTGAGAAGTATCAACAATTTTTTCTTCAACTACTAAACCACAATCATTACAGATAACTTCGCCCTTTTGATCATCATAATAAAGATGAGAACTTCCGCAATCAGGACATTTTTTAGCAAGACTCATTGGTGTTTTAAAGCGAGGATTAAATTTATAAAGAGATAATAGGGTTTGGGTTTATAAAGCTTTGGGTATGTTTGGGATTTTGTCGACGAGGAAGAAAAGGTGTTACTTTTTCTTTTTAATAAGGTATATTATCAATCCTATAATAATAAGTAGCCCTATAATTGATATTATTGAGAGCATATTATCTTTGAAAGTTTGAACTATTGATTTTTGGCAGGTAAAGTTAATTTGGTATTGAGCACACCAACTAGCAGCTTGAGTCCTGTTAGCTTCAGAAAGGGAGTAATTGCATATATAATTATTTGTACAATAATAAGCTTTAAGGTTATTGATAGTATTATTTACAAGAATATCACTTTCAGCATAAATAATAGGTAGAATACAGATTGAAATAATTAATAGAAACGATAAAAACTTTAATGATTTATTCATTTTTAAAATAATCTTTTAGGATTAATAAATCTTTTTAATCAATCAAAACTGCATTAACTGAGCCTTCTTGGCTTGGTCTATTTGTTATTCTAGCTTTACCAAGTTCTGTATCAATAATAGCTCCTTTAATAAGAATATTTTGTCTTGCTAAGAAACGATTAGCATGAGTTTCTATAACATTAGTTATCTTTGCTTTTTTTGTCTTGCCTTTTTTATCAGTAATATTTGCAATATCTGTAGAAAGCAAAACTTCTTTTTCATTACCACCCTTTGTTCTAAGAACCTTTGATTTTCGCTGTCTTAATTTTACAATCCTAGGAATACCTGGTGCTTCGTGAGCTTTGCTCTTACGATTAGCATGATATTTTCCGCCAGAGATTTTTCTTCCTTTATTCATAAAACTCTTATAAAAAGTTCATTTAAATACCTTTCTCTATTCTTTTTTTAAGAATTTTTACAATCTTATTTTTCATTATACATAACTTTAAAAACTAAAAACTATGCTAAGATTTATGGCAAATGGAATTGAAAGACCCTTAGATATGCTTAATGCATCTAAAGGTAAAGAAATTTTATTGCAGCTCAAGAACGACAAGCAAGTTGTCGGAACTCTTGTAGCGTTTGACATCCATATCAATTTGGTGTTAGATAATGCTAGAGAACTTGAAAACAATGAAATGAAGAAGAAATTAGGTCTTGCTTTTGTAAGAGGAGACACAATAATCTACATTTCACCTGCTACAATAAAGTAAGATTAAAAAAGAATAAACCAAGCGTTTTGCTCTTAAATTCGCTGAGCATAATTCTACGCGATTAAAAGATAGCTTGAGCTTTGTTAAGTCTATTATATAAATCTTTAAAAATAATTTTTATTCTTTCATAGAATGTACAGAAGAAATCTTTTTGTCTGCCAAGGAAATATTGATAGAAGTAAGGCTGGAGAATTAATTTATTCTCAGATGTTAAAAGAAGCAGGGTTTAAGGTTGAAGATTTTTTTAGTATTAGGGATGCGGATTTTTATGTTGGTTCTGCAGGTATTCAGGTCTCTGCAGAAGCAGAATTTAATGGTTCTGTTCAGTTGGATTGGAGAATGATTGAAGCTGCAGATAGGGTTTTTTCTATTGATGAATCTATAACTCTAGTTTTAGTAAAAGATTTTTCAGCAAGAAGAGAAAGAACTGTTCAGTTGGATATTCCAGATGGAAGAAGTTTATTGATTCCTGAGCAAGCTGAAAGTTTGTTCAGAGAGTTTAGAGAAAAGTTGAGAGGTTATGTTCCGCATAGATTATAATCCTCTGCACCTACTATTTGATTATTTAGCACGCTCCAATCTTGATATACTTTTTGTTGATGAGGGTTATGTCCTAATTTTAGTTCTTTAGCTAACTCTTCTGTAACTTGTTGAAAGATATCAGAACTCATAGTTGTTACTTTTACTTTTGTTAAATTAATTCCAAGTTTTGCTAGTTGTTCTAAAAAATTATCTGTTTTTGCCATTCTAAACCCCTATACTCATTAAATCTTCAGCAACAATTGTATTCTTAAACTTTTTTTTGGCTTCTTTTAAGATAAGTTTTTCATTGCCATCATATCTCTGGCTTAGATGTGAAAGATAAAGCTTTTTTGCTCCTGCTTTTTTTGCAATTTCTCCGGCTTGTTCTGCTGTAAGATGTTCATGCAAACTTGCAAGATCTTTCTCATCATTGAGATAAACTGCTTCACTAATTACTACTTCAGAATCTTTAGCTATTTTATGACAGTTTTCAACTAGCTTAGTATCCAGAATAAAACTTATTTTTTTATCTTCAGTTTTATAAATAATATCTTTTGCTTTAATTTTTTTACCATTAAATTCAATATCCTTGCCTTGTTGTAATTGGCCTATTAAAGGAGAGTTTGGAAGCTTGAGCTTTTTTAGTTTGGCTCTATCTAATCTTATCTTTCCTTTTTCAACAAAAGCATAAGCATTGCAAGGGATTGAATGTTGAAGTGGGCTAGACTCGAGATAAAACTCTTTATTTTCAAAGAACTTGCCCTCTGAAACTTCTTGAACAACTATTGGAATTTTATTATAGGGGACTAAAAGTTTTATTAATTCATTTAAGTCTTGTTTTGTTCCTTTTGGGCCATAAACATAGAGAGTTTTTGAATAAGCATTTAGTAATAGTGTTTGAAGTAATCCCGCAATTCCAAGAATATGATCGCCATGCCAGTGAGTGATAAGTAATCTTGTTATCTTGCAAGGATTTAAGTGTGCTTTTCTAAACTGTCTTTGTGTTCCTTCTCCACAATCTACTAAGATATTTTCACCAGCATATTGAAGCAAGATAGAGGTGTGATTCCTCTTGGCAGTAGGAATTGCTTGACTTGTTCCTAAAAAGGTTATATTTATTGGCGTTGGCATGTTTTTCTTTAATCTGTTTAATCTATACTTATATTCTGGAGAATATAGTTTATAAATTCTTTTCAAGGTAGAATAGGTAATTTTATATAGCTTCTTTTTTTAATTTATTAGAAGCACCCGTAGCTCAGCCCGGATAGAGCACCAGCCTTCTAAGTTGGGGGTCCAAGGTTCAAATCCTTGCGGGTGCGTACGCACCGGTGGCACAATGGTACTGCGTCCGCCTGCAGAGCGGATTTTCGGGAGTTCGATTCTCCCCCGGTGCTTCTAGGAGAATCGAAGAAGAGTTCGATTTACTTCAATTTGAAAGCGGAAAATTGAAGTATCAGAAAATTTAATTTTCTGAGTCCCCCGGTGCTTAGTAGTTTCTCTTTTAGAAAAAGAGAAGCCCACACTAAGAGAAAACTAATTTTACTATTATTCTGAAAAAATTTGAACGTCTTAGAAACTAATTATTTATTTAATCATGCGTATCTAGATTAAAAGTTGCTCCACTGAAGCTTATAGCTTCATGAAGTCTATCTGCAAGATGCATAACTTGCTCTTTGGTTGGCTTTTTATTTCCCCAATCATAATAAAAATCTACTGGGCCTAACGCAATTTTAAAACCTAATTTTTCTACTTTCTTTGCTACTTCACTTGGTTTTACTACGCCAGTTCCGAAATACATAACTAAATAGGTTTTCCATACCATATTTAATATAATACTTTTTAGTTTATAGGCTTTTCTGTATACAAATATATTTAATTCTATAACTAGTTAATGATAAATGAAACTCACACAAAAGGGAAGATTTTGGATTTGGGATGAAGAATCTCGGGAAGTAGATTTAGCTATACTTGATTTACAAAGGTTTTACAAGGATAAGGGGTTAAGTATATGGGGCTCTAGTCAATGTGAATGCTGTGGCGCGTGTTGTTATAAATTTGGAATTTTGCCATTGGGAAAATCTCAGTATAAGAAATGTGAGTTTTTACATTGTTCTGATGAAGCTGAATGTGATGTGCATGGAAGAAATAAACCTCACTGTTGTAAAATTTATGGCTGTTGGAGCAGAAATTTTAAAATGGGAACTGATGCTGAAAGATTACAACTAATAAGAATTGCTATTGATATTCTTCATACAAAGAAAGAAAAAGACTTGCTTGAGCTTATAGGTAGATGATTCTCTAATTTTTGTAATGCTTTAGTTAAACAGTATAATTTTACTTTAGAGTTAAAACAAAACTTGATGCCCTTTACCGATGCTGAGGGTGTAGACATAAAGTTTTTTAGTACAATCTATTGCATACTTTTTAAGTTTAATTTATACCTCAACTGGAGTATAACTCCCCCAAAATCTCCTTTTATTTGAGAGATTAGTTAAGTAAGTAGTACCTAATAAATCAATATAACATTAATTAGGCACTACCTAAACACAAGGCTTAAATAGTTGGTTGTAGTGCCTAATATATACGACGATGGCATTCATAGTTAAGAAGAAAATAAAGGGGCAGGAGTATTATTATATCCGAGAAAGCAGGAGGGTTGATGGAAAAGTTAAAGCGATTAATATTGAATACTGCGGCAAGGATAAAAAACGAGCTGAACAGAGAGTTTTTGAGCTGAATTGGGCTGGAAAAAACAGGGAAAAGATTAAAAACCAAGGGCAAGATAAGATTATTATGGTAGAAAAAAGTGAGAAGAGTGAGAAAAGTAAAATAAGTGTGGATGAATTAGCTAATTTTTGCAAAGCAGAGGGTTTTGTTTATAGATCTTCAGATATTTACGGAGGATTTTCAGGATTTTGGGATTTTGGGCCGCTTGGAGTTGAATTATTTAAGAATATAAGAGAAGATTGGTGGAATTATTTTGTTCATCAGAAAGAAAATATGACTGGGATAGAGGCGAGTATAATTAGTCATCCGAAAACCTGGATTGCTTCAGGACATGTTGCTAATTTTAGTGATGTTGCGGTTGTTTGCAAAAAGTGTAAGAATGCAACTAAAATAGATAAAAGCGAAGTAGGTAAAGTTAAATGTGATAAATGTGGTGGAGAGTATGAAGTTAAAGGTGAATTTAGTTTAATGTTTAAAACTAAAGTTGGAGCTTTAGATTCTACAGATGCATACTTGAGGGGTGAGACTGCTCAGGGTATGTTTATGGATTATAAACTCGTACAACAAACTTCTAGAAAACAATTGCCTTTTGGTATTGCTCAAATTGGAAGATGCTTTAGAAATGAGATTGCTCCAAGAGACTTTTTATTTAGAAGCCGTGAGTTTAATATAGCTGAATTTGAATTTTTCATTAATCCTGAAGAAAAAATTTGTAATCTTCTTGAAAAAAAGCATCTTGATCTTAAATTAAAATTACTTGATGCAGAAACTCAACAAGAAGGAAAAGAAACTCTAAAAGAAACTACAATAGGTAAGATGCTAAAAGAGGGAAGATTAGAAGAGTGGCATGCCTATTGGTTGGCTGAACAGATAATGTGGTATAATTCTGTTGGTTTGTTTGAGATAAAAATAAGAGAGCACAAAAAAGACGAGCTTTCTCATTATTCGAGTGCTACTTTTGATATAGATTATGAATTTCCATTTGGA
This sequence comes from uncultured archaeon, assembly GCA_903866625.1. Classification (GTDB taxonomy): domain Archaea; phylum Nanobdellota; class Nanobdellia; order Pacearchaeales; family GW2011-AR1; genus CAIPOI01. Next base: position 74,119 of record CAIPOI010000005.1, read on the forward strand.
AGTAAAGAGCTTGGAGGAATAGCAAATAGAGGGCAGTATGATTTAACTCAACATGCTAAGGCAAGTAGTCAAAAAATGGAAGTAAGGGACGAAAAATATAAAAATAATGTTGTTGCAAAAGTTATAGAACCTACTTTTGGTATGGAAAGAGCTTTCTTAGCTGTTTTAACTAAAGCTTATAATTTTGATGAAAAAAGACAAAATGTTGTTCTTAAATTACTTCCTAAGATTGCTCCTGTTAAAGCAAGCGTTTTCCCTATAATAAAAGATGAAAAATATGAAAAGATTGCTAAGGAAATTGTTGCAGATTTAAGAAAAGAGTGGAATATAGCTTATGATGTTACAGGAAGCATTGGAAGAAGATATTCTAGAAATGATGAGATTGGAACTCCAATGTGTATTACTGTGGATGAAGACACGCCTAAAGATAAATCTGTAACTATTAGAGATAGAGATTCTACTAAACAGATTCGTGTTAAGATTTCTGAACTTCGTGAAGTTGTAAGAAAAGTTATTGATGGTGAAGATTTATTGAAGTTAGGAAAACTTGTGGAGACAAGAGTTAAGGAATAGTTATGGATAGATTAATTCTAGCAATGGTTTTAGCCGCAATTCCTATTATAAATTGGTTATTCAAATATTATTTTTCATCTATTCTTGGTGAATTAAACCTTTTCAAGAAGCATGTGATTACTTTTTATTCTGACTTATTATTTATTCCATTTAATTTTTTGCTGGGGTTTTGTATACGATTTAATCTAAAATTAGTCTTCCTTTTCTTTATTGTTTCACTCTTATTATTTTTTTATATGAGTTCTTATTGGATTAAATTGCATAAGAAAGAAAAGAGACCTGTTTATTTGTTTGATATAAAGAAAAACAAAATTAAACTTGCAGGTTATGTAGAACTATTATTTTTCACAATAGAAGCAGTAATTATTCTATCTTTCTTATTTTCTCCAATAAGGTCTATATGGAGTATCTTTTCAGGTAGCCTATTGATTATATTTCTGCTTTTGTGTCTGCCTTCTTCATATAAGATTCATGGTAAGATTGAAAGGTCAGATTTGATATTTGTTTTAGCTGGTCTGATTATTTTATTAATAAAACTTTTTTACCTTATCTTTTAAGCAATACTCAAGAGTATAACTGAAACTACTGATAAAACAATTCCCAAGATTCTTTTGGTGGTTAATTTTTCTTTATAGATTAATGTTGCTAATATTATGGCTATAACAAAATTCAAATCATGCAAAGGAGCAACTATTGAAAGAGGGCCTATAGCATAAGCTTGAAGAACAAAGAAAAAACCTATGAAATTAAATATTCCTATGAACAAACCTATAATCCTTGCATCAACATTTGACTTCTTTTTATTATTCTCTCCGGCTATTTGTTTACTCAATATTAATACTAAAAAAATATTTATAAAATAAGCCAAAGTTATATAAGATAATTTATTTACATAAAGTGCTGCAAACTTTTGAGCAGTAGTGGTCAGAGCACTTGTTATCATCGCAATTAGAGCTAGAGTAATTCCTACCTTGAAATTCTTAATCTTATCTTGTTTGTCATTTTTATATAGGATGAATACAACTGCAACGGCTAAAATTATTCCAACAAATTGATAGTAAGAAAGTGAATCTTTAAAATAAAACAAAGAAAAAGCAACAACGAATATTGTGCTTACTCTGATTATTGGATAGGAAATGCTTGTTGGGATATATTTTAGAGCATTTATTCTAGTAGTTGTTGTTGCTAAAAAGGTTATGGCATTTATTACAGCAAAGAGAATAAGAAATTTAATATTTCCTATGGGCTGTTTGGTATAAACCCAAAAAATAAGTCCTAGAATTGAAACAGTCATCATAAAAGAAAGAGTTGTTTTAGCAGTATTACACTTTCTAGCTGCAGAGACCTTATATAAGAAAGTTTGGATACCGAAAGCGAAAAGAGCTATGAATGTAAAAATTAGATATTGTTGCATAATAAAATCTATTTTTTGAATATAAAAATATTATGGATTTAATGGACTGGCCGAGAATTGAACTCAGATCTCATCCATGCCATGGATGCGTATGAACCTTTCTACCACCAGCCCTTATAATTCTCAAGAAAGAATATTTTAAAAAGGCTTTTATCTTCATAAAATTATGGAAAAAATAAAGGTGAAATTTATTGTTGATGCCCTTATGTTTTTAGATTTTCTAATCTTAGCATTTTCGGGATTTGTTCTTTGGAAAATATTAAAACATGATGGACTTCATTTTAGAGAACAGTTTATATTTTATAGATGGGAATGGTTAGCAATACATGATTGGACTTCAGCGATATTGATAGTTTTATTATTAGTTCATCTACTTTTGAATTGGACTTGGATTAAATGTATGATTCTTGGATTATTTAAAAGAAAGAATCGAAAGGAATGTAAGATTTAAATAGAGTTTTTATTATAATCTACTATGAATGTTGCTTGGTTCTACTCAATAGTTAGTGTACTTATTGTAAGTTTGGTAAGTTTTGTTGGAGTTTTTACTCTTGGAATAAAAGCTGAGAAACTTAGGAAAATTCTTATTTATTTTATTAGTTTTTCTGCTGGAGCTTTATTTGGAGATGCGTTTATACATCTTATGCCTGAAATAGTTAAAGAACAGGGATTTGGGTTAAATGTTTCGGTTTATTTGTTGTTGGGAATATTAATTTTCTTTATACTTGAAAAAATTGTTCACTTTCAACAATATCATTGTCATGGTCATGAATGTGAAAGTGAATTAGAACTTGAAAAAGGAGTCCATAAATCCAAGAATCCTAAAATTCATTCGTTTGCTTATATGAGCTTAATTGGAAGTTCATTACATAATTTTATTGATGGAACGATTATTGCTGCAAGTTATTTAGTAAGTTTTCCTATTGGATTAGCAACAACAATAGCTGTTGTTCTACATGAGATTCCACATGAGCTTGGAGATTTTAGTATTCTTGTGCATGGTGGGTTTACAAAAGGAAAGGCTTTGTTCATTAACTTTATTTCTGCTTTAATTTCTTTATTAGGAGTTGTTTTTACTTTTATGCTTAGCTCTAATCTTGGCTCGGTGGTGAATATTATTTTGCCCTTAGCTACTGGTGGATTTATTTATGTTGCGGGTAGTGATTTAATTCCAGAGTTGCATAAGCATGGTGGATTTAAAACTTCACTAATTCAGATTTTGACTTTTATTTTAGGAATTTTAATTATGGCTGGAATGTTGGTGTTGGGATAAATTTAAATAATTCTTTATTTTGTTTTAATTATGGTTGAAGATTGTGTATTTTGTAAGATTGTTAATGGTGAGATACCCCTAGAGTTTTTGTATGACTCAGATAATTTTATAGTCATTAATGATGCGCATCCCCAAACTGAAGGTCATTGCTTAATTATTTCTAAAAAACATTATGCTACCCTTTTAGATTTACCTAATACTTTGGGTTCTGAATTGGTGTTGATTGCTAAAAAACAGGGACTAAGATTAATAAAAGAGAAGAAAGCTACAGGATTTAATTTTGACCAGAATAATTTTTCTTCAGCTGGACAGGTAGTAAGTCATTTACATTTTCATATAATTCCTAGAAAATAAAAAGTCTCGCGAGCCCACTCATAAAATATGTGGGTCTCGTGAACTCGCTCGATGGCTGCTCCAAGACTTGAACTTGGGACCCCCGCCTCATGAGAGCAGTGCTCTACCACTGAGCTAAGCAGCCATATAAAACTTAAAGAAAGAGCATTTTTAAACCTTAGTTGCTTCTATTAAATATCAAAAAGAGAGTAAACTGCCTCAAAAATATAATCTTCCCTTCGGGTTCGAGAATTGTATATTTTTGAGACTCAGAAAATTAACATTTTCTGATTGTTTATTTTTCTTTTTATAGAGGTATAAAAATAAACATGGCTAAAGTAATGAATGCTGTTTTTGGAATAGGTATTGCAATATTGCTTTTTATCGTAGTCATGCTTGGAGTTCAGGTTTTTTATCACGAACCTTCTTGGGAAGATTTTAATTGCAGTTATCCTTCCCAACCTTATGGTTCTATGGAACTTTGTAACGATAGTATGACTGTTCTTCAATGTAGAGAATATGTAAAAACTGCTGCTACTATTTATGATAAAGATCAAAAAGTTTATGATGAATGTAATCAAAGGTTTCAAGAAGCCGAAAAGGTTTATGGTAGAAATTTGTTTGTAGTTAATAATATTGCAGGAATAATCTTTGTAGTGGTAAGCTTATTTATTTTAATAATGCCCAACATTGCGGCTGGAACTGCTTTTTCTGGTCTAGCATTAATAGTTTATGGATTTATGAGGGGTTGGCAGGGTATAGGAGATAAACTAAAATTTGTTGTGGCTTTAATTGTCGCAATACTCTTTATTACTTTTGCAGTTATAATAAATAGAAAATATAAGAAATAATGGCTGCAGAACAATTTATAGGAAATCTTTCGGGATTAGCCGGAGAGCAGACTGGAAGTATTGTGAGTAATGCTTTTGGATTATTGCAGAATGTTCCTGGATTTGATTTGGTAATTAGATTATTTCAGGTTGCTGGTGCTTTGTTTATTGTTTATCTAGTCTTTCTGATTATGAAGGCTTTTGCAGGTTTAAGATCTGCAAGAAAGCTTAGTATTATTGCAAAAAATGTTGAAGAGATTAATTCTAAATTAGACCTCTTGGTAGGAAAAAGAGTTTCTAAGAAAGAAAAAAAATAAAAGTTTAAAATTCTATTCGTTCTTGATGGCCATCGTCTCGGTCTAGAACAGTCATAACTAAATCTTCTGTTGGTGCACGCGGGCTGCGTCTCCGCTTAGGTTTATCTAAATCTATTGGCGGATGCTCAATTATTTGGCCTTCAGCAACATATGGCTGGATGTTGGTTCCTTCGCCTAACTCATACATATTTTTTCCTCCTATTGTTTTTTCATTTGGTTTAGTTAGAAGCCGAGCATAGTTGATACGGGCGATGAATTCAATCTTAAGTAAGTTAAGTGTTTAGAAAATCAGAGCCCGTAAATCTTAATACAGGACTCCTTTATCAGACACAGCTGATGCTAAATTAATTCCACAATTAATCATCTTAGCATTTTGTGCCATATTTAGATAACAACGTCGAAGTTTAAATACTTTTTGGATAGTGAGAATATCTTCTTTAATAAGTCTCTATTTCTCAAGAACTATATCAATAGTGGAAACATTAACTTTTTTCCCTTCTTTATTTTCGAATTCTTCACTATTAATCTTAACTTCTTTTATCTTTATATTTTCTTCTTTTAGAAATCTTTTAGCAGAGAATTCTGCCACATCTACTGCTCTTGAAATAAATTTCCCTCTTGCACGGATTATAACTTCTTTTTGGTTTTTTGTTTTAAATTGAGTTACTACGCTCGTGATATAATTCATGAAAGGTTTTTCACCTATGAATATAACATTATCATTTTCGTTATTCTGAGAATTTTTGTTTTCTTCTGCCATTGTAGTCTATTTAAGTTGTTTCTTTAATTTCTAGCTTTTTTTGCTTCAGTACACTTTATTCTAGCAATGTAACCTGCTATTTTGTTTCTAAGACTCTTGCTAGGCATAGTATTACCTATGAGTTTTTTGTTTTTTTCAAAAGTTGTATCAAACTTATTTTCTTCTTTTAACATACTTCTTGCGGTACGTTTTATTAATGCGCCTTTTATTCTTCCCATATAGTTCTTGATAGATTTTGCTTTTTAAACCTTATGTTTTAACTTTAGTCCAGCTTTTCTAGATTGTTTAGTTTTTTATAGGCCTCCATCATTTCTTTTATCTTTTTTGGAGTTTCACCTTTGAATACTATTGAATAAGGTAAATTTAACATTACTGCCTTTTTAGAAATTTTAAGTATGTCAGTTTCATCAACTTTTTTCTTATCAAAAGCAGCAAATAAGACTTCATTATTATTCTGTTTAATTCTTAACAGCGCATATTTCTTATCGTATTCTTCTATGTTTAGAATTTCACTTCCTTTCATATTCAACACTTCTTTTATTTTATTCAAAAATGTTTCATCAATGGTTTTCTTTTGAGCTATTTTTTTTGAAGATTTTTTAATTTCTGGCTTATCTTTTATATTCTCTTGCATCTGCTGCTTTAATTTCTCTAATTCTTTTTTCTTTTCTTCAAGTTCTAGTTTTATTCTGTCTACTTCATTATCTTTTTTTACTTCTTTTTGCTCATCTTCTTTATTTTCTAAATTTTTTTCATTATTTACTTCTATTTTTACATTTTCGGTTTTTATTTCTATTTTTGGAGACTCTTGTTCGTTAACCATATAGTATCTCCAAGTAATTATGCCATTCTTATTAATTGGTACTGCAAAATCTTTTATCCCTCTTAGGGCTACCCTTATTACTGGAGTTTGCTCTGTGTCTACTAAGAAACCTTTTTCTCTTAGAAGCTTTACTGCCTCATTTTCTTTAGGATTAAGATACTGTATAAAATTTTCAAGCATAGCTTTTTTTGATTCTAAATAATACAGCGGAGAACCTCCAACTTTCATATCACTTATTTTTATTATTCCCTCTGATGAAAGTTCTGATAAAAATGCTGAAGTGAATATAGTATTGAGGCCAACTGCTTTTGCGAGTTGAACTGGAAGTCCTGGACCTTTTTCTTCAAGAGTTTTTAGTATTTTTTCTTTAGTAGCTTTTGCATCTATTCTTTCCATTTTATGCTCTTTTCCAATTAATCTCAAAATAAGTTATATCTTCTTCAGAATCTATTAGGGCAATTAAAAGAATTTTATTTGTTGAATTTGCAACTCTGGCTGATGAGCAGAATTCTTTAGTATTCATTTTATCTTGAGTCGGAATTAAAATTAGGTATTTTGCATGTTCCTTTCCTGGCTTTTGACCCTTTTCATAACATCTAAAATCTGCGCCAAATTTTAATCCCTCTTTTAAGATATATCCTTTTTCTCTTAAATCTCTAAAAACTAAATACTTCTTCATTAAATTCTTATGTTTTTTTAAGTATTTTCTAATTAAATCTTGGACTGTTGATTTACTTATATTTGAGATAACTTCTGCTTTTTTGGTTTCAATTAGATACAATACCTCATATAACGAATAAACTACTTTTCCATTAGAGAGTTCACCAAATCCACTTTTTTGATTTAGTGCTATGGCTAAGCTTGAATTTGAATAAAAGCTGTTATTCATTTCATAAATCTTTATTTTTTCTTCCATATTCTTAAAACACGAGTTAGAAAAAATATTTAAACCTATGGTTTCTTAGTTTTCTATGCAAAAGCTAGCACAAACATTAGTTCTGGGATTAGTGTTAGTCATGACTCTCTTATAAAAGAGTCATTTATTTTTCTTATAAAATGGATGATTATTATGTTTTCTATGATAGGGTTCCAAAAACCGCACAATTTTTTAGCATTAAGCCCGAGGAGTCTATAGCTATTCCGCGACATGTTAGATATGACATTATTCGAGATAGATTGACTGGAAACGATATTGGGATTGCAGTTTATAATGGTAGTGCGCCTTCAGGGTTTAGAAGTCATATAAGTTCCTCTGCTTGGGTATTCTGGAAAGTTGGAAGTCTTGTAAATCCTGTTGTTAGGGCTTTTCCAGAGATTCCTCATGGGGGAAATATAATTTTAGACTCACGAGGAAATAATTTAAAAACCGGAGTTTCTTAACTGAATGAGAATAGCGATATGGTAACCAAAAAGAAAGTTGAGCAGAAAATAGAACAAAAACAAGAATCTAATAAATTAGACTTTTCAGTTATAGAGAAAAAGTGGCAAGAAGCTTGGGAAAAAAGCAGGGTGTTTGAAGTTTCTGAAGATCTTAAAAGAAAAAAATTTTATGTGCTTGAAATGTTTCCCTACCCTTCTGGTGCTGGAATTCATATGGGTCACGCTTTTAATTATACTATTGGTGATATTTTTGCTAGATTCAAGAGGATGAATGGTTTTAATGTTCTTTATCCTATGGGTTATGACTCTTTAGGATTGCCCGCTGAAAACGCTGCTATAAAAAATAAAACTCATCCAGAAGATTATACTCACAAGTCTATTGCTAATTTTATAAAACAACAAAAAACTCTTGGACTTAGTTATGATTGGTCTAGGCAAATTAACACTGCTAACCCTGAATACTACAAATGGGATCAGTGGATTTTCTTAAAGATGTTTGAAAAAGGTTTGGTTTATGAGAAAGAAGCGTCTGTTAATTGGTGTTCTAGTTGTAAAACTATAATTTCTAATGAACAAGCTCAGGGAGGAAAATGTGAAAGATGCGGTACTAAAATTGAAATAAGGCAAATGAAACAACTTTTTTTGAGAATTACAGATTACGCTGATAGGCTTCTTGAGGGTCATAAAAAACTTAATTGGCCTGAAAAAACAATCGCTATGCAGAAAAATTGGATTGGCAAGAGTTATGGAACTGAGATTAAATTTGGAATAAATGGCGAATATTGGAATGTATTTACAACAAGACCAGATACGCTTTTCGGAGTAACATTTATGGTTGTTTCTGCTCAGCATCCAAAATTGGATAAGCTTGTAACAAAAGAGCAGAGAAAAGAAGTCGATAAATTCTTGAAAAAGCTTAAGTCTGTTTCTGAAAAAGAATTGGAATCTCTTGAAAAAGAAGGAGTTTTTACAGGAAGTTATGCTATTAATCCTGTAACAGGAGATAAAGTTCCGGTTTATGCAGGAAATTTTGTTGTAGCAGATTATGCTGGCGGCATGGTTATGGCTGTTCCAGCACATGATCAAAGGGATTTTGAATTTGCAAAGAAGTATAAGATAAAAATTAAACAGGTGATTGAACCCCTATACGAATCTACAGATGGTTTTGATGCATTTCATAAAACTGAACCAAAAATAGATAAAGAAGTAGTAGTTGCTATAATCAAAAATCCAAAGAATCTAAAATACCTTTGTTTGAAATGGAAGAAAAATTCTTGGAAAACTTTTGTGAGTGGGGGGATAGAGAAGGATGAAGATGTTTTAACTGCAGCAAGAAGAGAAATTGAAGAGGAAACAGGTTATACTGACTTAAAATTTATTAAGACTCTTCCTGGGAAAGTTCATACAAGAATATATCATAATTTGAAAAAAGAAAATCGTGAAGCTCATATGAGTTCTATTTATTTTGAATTAAATAGCGACAAAAGAAAAGAAATCTCCAAGGAAGAGAATGAACTTCACGAAATATTATGGTTAACTGATAATGATGTAGAAAAATTAGGCATAGACGAAGATATCAAATTAATATGGGCACAATTTAAACAAGAAACGGCGTATACGGGGGAAGGATATGTAACTAATTCTCCGGGGTTTAATGGATTAAATAATGAAGAAGCTAAGAAAAAAATAACTGATTGGTTGATTAGCAAGAAACTTGGAAGAAAAGTTGTGAACTATAAACTTAAAGATTGGAGTGTTGCAAGACAAAGATATTGGGGAACACCAATACCTCTTGTTCATTGTGATAAATGTGGATTAGTTCCTGTTCCTGAAAAGGATTTACCTGTAAAACTTCCTGAAAAAGTAAAATTTGGAGAAGGCAATCCCTTGCTTACTAATAAAGAGTGGTTGGATGTCAAATGTCCTAAATGTGGGGGAAAAGCACATAGAGAAGCAAATACTATGGATACTTTTGTAAACTCTTCCTGGTATTTTTTAAGATATTGTGATTCTCATAATACTAAAGAAATATTTGATAAAAAGAAAGTAAAATATTGGATGCCCATAGATTTGTATATTGGTGGAGCTGAGCATGCTTGTATGCATTTAATCTATTGTAGATTTTATACTATGTTTTTACATGATTTGGGTTTAATAGATTTTGATGAACCTGCTCCAAGATTATTTCATCAGGGCATGATTAATGGTTATGACGGGCAGAGAATGTCAAAATCAAAAGGTAATGGGGTAGAACCTTTAGAAACTATGAAAAAATATGGAGTGGATACGACTCGATTTTATCTTATGTCTGAAGCTTCTCCAGATAAGGGATTTAATTGGAATGATTCCGGAATTCAAGGTTCTTTAAGAATTATTAATAAAGTTTTGACAATTTTAGATAATCTAAAATTTGGAAGAGATAGCAAAGAATTAGAAGTTAAACTCAATAATTCTATAAAAAGTATAACCGAACAAATTGAAAATTTAGATTATAGAAAATCTACAATTGAGCTTAGAGAGTTATTTGATTTAATTGCTCAGCAAAAAGAAATTTCAAAGGAAAGTTTTGTAAGTGCTATTAAACTTTTAGCTCCATTTTGTCCTCATATTGCTGAAGAGATTTGGCAGAAGATTGGAATGAATAAGTCTGGGAAAGATTTTATTTCTCTTGCTTCATGGCCAAAATATGATGAGAAGAAATTAAAATTACAAGAAGATAGTTTAAGTATAGAAGAAAAGATGATTGGTTATGTTAAATCTATTACAGATAAGTTTCCAGATAAAAAAAATGTTTATCTTTATGTTATGCCGTTTGAACTTGGAAAGATTAAAGCAGAAAGAATAAGTAAAGCCATAGGTAAAATGGTAGATATCTGGGCAGTTAATAATAAGGCTAAGTTTGATCCAAATAATAGGGCTAGTAAAGCAAGACCGGGTATGCCTGGAGTTTATTTGGAGTAGGATTTAAAAAGATAAATCTCCTTTACTATATATGGCGTTTAAACAACTTCATCCTGGTGCAAAGTGGTTATTTAGAATTAGCAGTTTTTTCGGTTGGCTTTTCTTTATGATATTTTTCTCAATCTGGGCTGGAAGTTTTTTAGCCGGATTCATTGGAGTTTCTTTTGCAGGAGTTATTACTTATCTTATTTTAATTATTGTTATTTTGGTGGTATTAGTAGAAGTTTATACTCGATTAGCTTATCATTTTTGGATGTATGAGTTTACAGATAGTCAACTTAAAATAGAAAGAGGGATTATTTGGAAAAGATATTCTAATATTCCTTATGAAAGAGTTCAAAATGTAGATATAACTCGAGGGATAATTGCAAGATTATGTGGTTTTTCTACAGTGAATATACAAACTGCGGGTTATTCTGCAATGTCAAATAACCGTGCTGGTGCTTGGGCAGAGGGATATATTCCTGCTGTTCCGGTTAAAGAAGCTGAAAAAATCCGAGATTTTTTGATAAAGAAGATTAGTAAGAAAGGAAGAGCACAGGGATTATAATAATTTAAATAGTCTAAAATTATGTATTAATATGGTCGATTTTGCAGAACTCAAAAAATTCTTTTTGTTTAATCTTATTGGGAGTTTAATTATTTGTGCTTTAGTCGCAGTCGTTACAGTTTTAATCGGTAGTTTTAATGAAGTTACAGGTAGAGTATTATTTACTTTGGCTATGGTAGTTGTTCATTCTTTAGTTAGTTTAGCATTTATTTGGGATAATGAAAAGCAAAATACTTTTGAAAGATTGGCTTTTTTTATTAATGTTTTATTTATTCTTATAGTTGTTAGTTTTGTTACATCTATATTTGGAATTTGGAAAATAATTCCTGGAGACATTGTTGGTCAGCTTTATGCAACTTATTTTATAATTGCTTTTGCATCTTTGCACGGAGATATTCTTTCTAAAGCACTTAATAAAGAAGCTTATATAGATGTCATAGTCTATATCAATTATTTATTTATGGTTGTGGTGGTTTTAATGCTTCAGCCAATAGTTTATTTGAATGATGCAACAAAAGTTTTAGGCGAGTTCTATTTTAGGGTTTTAGCCGCAATGGGTATAATTGATGGAACTCTTAGCGTACTTACTATTATATTCTATAAACTGTATATGAATAAACACCCTAAAGTTGAAAGCGTTTTATTAAATTCTTCTGAAAATTCGGTGGGAAGTCAAGAAGTTAAAAAGAAAGGATTAAGTATTTGGGTTTGGATTTTAATTGTTTACTTAGTTTTTCAGATTATTGCTCCGCTTTTGTTTTTTGCTTCTAGTTTTTTATATTAGTATATTATTAGAACTAAAGATATTTTTATTCTAAACTAGCTTTTATTCTTCTTATTCCAGCCGCACTTGATTCTTCCTTAAGAATTTTAAACTTTCCAAGATTATCTGTTCTTTCAACATGTGGGCCTGTGCAAATTTCTTTGCTAACAATATTCTTTTTATCGCCTATAGTAAAAACACAAACTTTTTCAGGGTATTTTGTTCCGAATTCTGCTTGAGCACCATATTTTAACGCTTTTTCTAGTTGCATTTCTTCTTTTATTACCGGAATTTTCTTTTTTATCTTATCATTTACCCATTCTTCTACTTTCTTTATTTCTTCTTCAGTCAATTTTCTAGGGAAGTTAAAATCAAATCTTAATCTTTCCGGATTGATATTAGATCCTTTTTGTTTTATTTCTTTATCTTTCAATACCTCTCTTAGTGCTTCATTTAATAAGTGCGTAGCGGTATGAAGCTTGGTAGTTTTTTCAGAATTATCTGCTAGTCCTGATTTGAAAGTTCCTGCACTTGCTGTTCTGCTTAGTTCTTGATGCTTTGAGTTTTCAGCTTCAAAACTTTTTATATCTACTTTTATCTTTTTTTCATCTGCTAATTCTTTAGTCATCTCTATTGGAAAACCATAACTTTGATATAACAAGAAAGCTTCTTTACCTGATAGTTCTTTTTTATCCTTGACTAGCTTTTCAAATTCTCTTAAGCCTGATTCTAATGTTTTTCTAAACTTTTCTTCTTCTTTTTCTAGCTCTTGAATAATATTATTTTGATTATTTATTAGTTCTTCATAAGTTGATTTATAAATTTCTATTATGGGTCTTACTAAATTTTTTGTAAAACTATTTTTTATCTCTAAAATGTTTCCATATCTTACTGCTCTACGTATTAGTCTTCTTAGAACATATCCTCTTTCAGTATTAGAAGGAATTACACCATCAGAAATTATGAAAACTGCTGCCTTTATGTGGTCTGCTATTATTCTCATCTCTTTTCTATTGTTTTCATACTTTTTTCTAGAAAGTTTTTCAATTTCAGTTATTAGGGGTTGCCAAATGGAGGTTAGGTAATTATCATCAAAACCATTTAATACCGCAAGAGTTCTTTCAACTCCCCCTCCAAAATCAATATTCTTTTGTTTTGCGAGATTAAACTTCTCCTCTTTATCTTTTACGTATTGCATTAAAACATCATTACCTATCTCTACCCATTTTTTATTTGATGGATCAAATTTTTTTGGAGCTTTTTCCTTTCCTGTCCAAAAAAATTGTTCTGTGCAAGGACCACAAGGACCAACATTACCTGCTGGACCCCACCAGTTGTTATCTGATTCTAAAACTCCGCCCTCTAAAAATGCAATTCTCTCTTTTGATATACCTAAAGAATTCCAAACACTTGCAGCTTCATCATCTTTTGGAATTTGAGGAATTCTTTTATCGCCACCAAAAACAGTTACAGCATAATTCTCTAAAGGAATTCCTAAGATTTTTGTATGAAACTCAAAGGTCATTTTTATTGCTTCTTCTTTAAAATAATCTCCAAGACTCCAATTGCCAAGCATTTCAAAAAAGGTATGATGTACTTCATCTCCTACTGACTCAATATCCCCAGTTCTTATGCACTTTTGAACATCACATAATCTTTTTCCAAGAGGGTGTGGTTGTCCTAATAGAAAAGGTACCAGTGGATGCATACCTGCTGTTGTAAACAAAACTGTAGGGTCATTAGCGGGAACCAAACTAGAACTAGGAATCTCTTTATGATTTCTGCTCTTAAAAAAATCAATATATGCTTTAATTAACTGTTCTCTTGTTTTAACTGCTTTCATAAAAAATTAAGGTTTAGAACTAATTTAAATCTTTTGTTTAATTAACCTAATCTGGCTAATTTTTCCTGTATCTCTTGTAATTGTGCTTGAATATCTTTTTTCTTACTTTCTTTTTGAATATTTTGGATTCTGTTTTGCTGTTTCTTTAGTGGTTTTTCTTCTAATAGATTCATCTCGATTAGTTCTTCTTTTGGAAGATCCTGGTCTATACTCAAAAGCATCTTTTCTGCTTCTTCTAAGTCTTTTTTTACCTTTAATTTTAGAGTGAACTCTGTCTTTCTTAAAGAACTATGCTGTCTTGCATGCTGAATTGTTTCAAGAAGACTCTTTTCTAATAGTAAAATTTCTCTTTTAAGGTTTAGTGCTTGATTTCGTTCTAGCTTAACATAGACGCTGCCTGCCATTTTAAATCCTGCTAAATAATGAAGAATCAATATTTGCGACTTTTTCTTTTATTATTTGTACTTCTTGTTCCCACTCTTTCAATTCTCTGTCCTCTTTTTCTTTTATCTCTTTTATTTGCTTAATTGAGTCATCTATATCGCTTATTTTTTCTTTTATTTCTGAGAATTTCGCTAATGCTTCTTTAAATTTATCTATTTTTATAAAAATTGGCTCTTTTTCAGAGATTATTTGTTTTTGCTCGGGAACTTCTTCTAGCTCATCCATTTCTATGGTTTTCCTTGCATCTTTTTGGTTAAATCCCACATTGCTTTTTATTGCTTGTAATCCTATAGAGTTACCAGTTATGTTTTCAGGTAGTTTTGGAAGTGGTTGAAAACTTTCGGGTTGTTCATTTCCCTCTGAATTTGGAAGTTCGGGTAATCTTACTTCCGGAAGATTTGATAACTTTTCTGGCAGCTCTTTTTTCTCTGCTTCTTTATTTCTATTGAAAAAACTCATTTTAAAAATATCCTTGGTGATCCTCTTTATTATTTATTTTAAGATTTTGGTGTTTTTAAATGTTGCTTTGAATTTCCGTATATTTGGGTATTTACGAAGAGTTTTTAAAGTTGATTTTTATTAGATTTTTATCATGCAGATAAATTTTCTTAAAAAAATAGTACAAAATACGGCGGGTGAGCAAGCAGTTAAACTGGTAGATTTACTTTATAATAAAAAAGATATAAATGAGTTTTTAATTGCAAAAAAATTGGGTTTAACTATAAACCAAACCCGAAATCTTCTATACCGGCTTTCTCATTTGGGAATTTTATCTTCTATAAGAAAAAAAGATAAACGAAAAGGGTGGTATATTTACTTTTGGACATTCAATGTTCTTAAATCTTTAGAAGTTTTAGAAGAAAATATTAACAAAGAAATTAATGATCTAAAAAATCAACTTTCTAGTAAGCAACAAAAGAGATACTACCGATGTAAGATTTGTGGTCGGGAAGTTAATGAAGAATCTGCTCTATTAAATAGTTTTACTTGCTCCGAGTGTGGTGAAGTTTATGAGCTTTCCAATAATATTGGGGCGGTAGAAGATATGACTAAACAGATTGCGAAATTGGATAAAGAGTTAAATTATATCCGAACAGAAATTTCAATAGAGAGAGATAAACTGGATAAGAAGCTTGGAAGATCTATGAAAAGGGAAGAGAATAAGAAAAAAGAGATGAGAAGAAAGAATAGAGAAAAAAATTTAGCGGAAAAGAAGAAAGCATTAAAAAACGCTAATAAAAAGAAAACAAAAAAGAAATCCAATAAGTGATGTCCCCTATAAAATTATTGCCCGTAAGAAAAGGTTTTTTTCAAAGCTTTATTAGTAGCTTTAGTTTAACAGTTAATTTAATTATAATAAATGTTTTATTTTTTATACTCTTTTATTTGGCAAGTATTCTTTCTAATCTGCTTTTCGGGACAAGTTTGATTAACTATTTGGCGGTTCAGGCAAACAGCTTATTTCTTCAAGGCTATGTTTGGACTTTACTGACCAGTATGTTTTTACACGCAGGATTGTTTCACCTGATTGTAAATATGTTTTCACTTTATTTTCTTGGTTCTTTTTTAGAGATGATAATTGGTAAGAAAAGGTTTTTTTGGTTTTATATCTCTTCTGGAATTTTTGCAGCATTATTCTTTGCAATTTTAGCTTTCCTATTTGGAAATGGATTATTGGGTGCGAGAATATTTGGTAGTCCTGAAACGTTTGCAGTTGGTGCCAGTGGGACTATTTTTGCAATAGCCGGACTTTTAGCTGTACTTACTCCCAAGAATAGAGTATATCTTTTAATAGGCCCTCTTTTTGCTATAATTTTTGAATCCATCTTGGTTCACTTTTTTGCAAATTCTTCCTGGATTAGTTTTATGGACATTTTGGTGACTATTTATATATTTATTTCAATATTTGGACTTCTAACAAATCTCCGAGGAACAAAATTGGCTTTGCCAGTAGAATTACCCTTTTGGTTACTGCCTTTTGTAGCAATTATCCCTCTAGTAGTAATTGGTTTATTTATTGATTTGCCAATAGGCAATAGTGCTCATTTAGGTGGATTTATTTTTGGTGTATTTTATGGATTTTACTTGAGATATAAATATAAATCTAAAACTCAAAGAATAGCAGAGTATTTTTCAAAAAAATGAGAAAAAATAACTTAAAGAAAAAAAATAAAGGATACTTTAGGAATGGCCTTAAAGATTCTATAGATTTTGTAAAACTCAATTCAAATAATATTAAGACAATTAGTTATATCTTCGCAATATTTCTTATAGTGGCTTTTTTTATACCCACTCCTGAATTGCTTTCTAGAATAATCCAAGAGAAACTTAGATTAATTGTCTTAGAAACGCAAAATTTAGATACTCTTCAGTTAGTTCAATATATTTTTTTGAATAATGCAGGAATAAGTCTTATGGCTTTGATTCTTGGAATTTTATTTGGAATTTTACCTGTTTTATTTGCTATATCTAATGGTTATATTATAGGTTATGTAGCAAGATTGGCAGTAGATAATAACGGAATCTTGTTTCTTTGGAGAATTTTTCCGCATGGTATCTTTGAATTGCCTGCAGTTATAATTTCTTTAGCTTTAGGATTTGGAATGGGTAGAAACTTATTTAATAAAAAACCAAAATTTTCTTTATATTCTCAGTTAAAACTTTCATTAAAAACCTTTTTTTACATTGTTTTGCCTCTTTTGATTCTTGCAGCTTTTATAGAGGGTATACTGATTGTATTTTTTGGATAACTTTCTCTTTTAGAACTCAAAAATTTTTCTCTGTTTTCCGAATGTCCTTAATAACTCTGATTTTTCAGTATAATTAAAAATACTTATTTTTAATCGAGTTTGAATGCTTTTTAAAGCTTCATTTAAATTCGAAAATCTTTCTGGCTGTTTTTGAAATGCCTCACGACTTAGTTGTCTTAATATCCCTACTCCCAATGGCGCAAAGTACTCTTCAGATACTTGCCTAAAGAAAATACATTTAGCTTGTTTTTTTATTTTTTCAAGATATTCTGATAGTGCAAGGCGATTGGCATAATAAGCACCCGTTACGCTGCTCGCATAATCCTTTCTTCCAAAAAAAGTTTCATAATCATGCCAAATTCCAAGGTTCTTGAGACTTATTTCAATAACCTCAAAACTAAATTCTTCTGGTAAAAGAAGAATTTCATAGTGATTTCCAAGATATTCTGCATGGAAGACTAGTATTTCATTTATTTGTGGATAATATTTTATTTTTTCAACTCTTTTTTTGGAGAGAGTATCATCTACTGCAGTTATACTCCAACGAGTTGGAACTAATTTTCTATTTTTTCTTAATCCAATTAATCCTGCAGAGAGTATCTTTATAACAGTGGAAGTATCTATGCCGGATTTATCTAACTCTTCTATTGAACTTGTTGCTTTAGAATCTTCATCAGAAACAAGATACTCGACTTTTGGATTTATGGTGGTATTTTCTTCAAGTCGGACATATTCTAATGAACCTGCATTTTTTATTAAAGGTACTGAGGATTCTCTTTCATCATTTCTTAAAATAGATTTTTTTAGTTTAAATTCAGTAGCTATGGGTTTAGAGGTCATAGCTATTTCTTTGAAAGCTTCTTCAAAGTTTTTGTTTTTTATATTTTTTATATTGCTTTTTATTCTGCTGTAGATTAATTGTTTTCTTAAACTAAGTATTTTTGGAATACCTAATTTAGACTCGTGCCATTTTTCTGGAGAGGAAAATATTTTTGTGTTTCCATATTCTGTAGGGCTTAAAATTCCTGCATAAACATTGGGATAATCCCATTTTCCAACAAATATTTCTGGTGGGCTTGAACCTGAAAACTCTTTTAAATCTTTGGTTTGTCCTAATAGAAACGCGTGTTTTTTACAATTAGAATCTCCACAGATTTTACAGTGCATTTTTACCTCTTTATTATCCAACTTTTTTTATATCTGATAAGCTGGATAACACTAGGATTAATCCTACTATAAGAACTAAAACTAATAAAGAAGCCTTAAATAATAATAGAAAGGCATAACCAAAATCAAAAATGTTTAAAATTCCCAGAGCCAGACCAAGAATTATTAACAATAATCCCAAAAGTAATTTTATTATGATACTCATACTTTTTTATGTCCTTTCTATTTAAAAGATTTTGTATACTTTTTTAGATAGTTTGATACTTTTTAACAGTTCTAAAACTTTTTAAACTGTTTTTCTTTTTACTAAAAACTTAAATAGAAGAAATATTTATTAAAAACATGGAAAAGAATGGAAAAAAAGGTGGAGAAGTTTATTTAGAGCAAGAATCTTACGAAAAGAATGAAATCTCTCCTATAGAATCTGTTACTGAAAAAAATACTGAAATAATTGTTCCGGTTCCAGAAAGTTTGGAAGAAAAAAAGCTTACTTTGAACGATGTTCTTGCAAAGCTTTCACCAGGTAAGAGTCTTAGGACAGCCTTAGATGATATTCTTGAGGGCAAAACTGGTGCTTTAATTGTAGTTGATACTCCTGAATTAAGAAATATTATGGATGGAGGGTTTAGGATTAACTGTAGATTTACTGCTCAAAGGTTATGTGAATTGTCAAAAATGGATGGAGCAATTGTTTTATCCAGTGATTTAAAGAAGATTTTAATGGCTAATGTTTTATTGGTTCCAGATTCAAATATTCCTACAAATGAAACCGGTACAAGACATAAGGCTGCGGAGAGAACTGCTAGACAAGCGGATACTTTGGCTATAGCGGTTTCTGAGCGAAGAAATAAGATAACTGTTTTTTATGAAGATAAAAAAAATATACTTGAAGATTCAGAAAATGTTCTTAGAAGAGCTACAGAAACACTAAATATTTTAGAAAAACAAAGAGAAATATTTGATGAACTACTTAAGAATCTTAATATTTTAGAAATCACTAAATTGGTCTCTGTTGCAGATGTTTGTTCAGTTATTCAAAGAATAGAAGTTATCATTAAGATGATGGATACAATGAAAAGATATCTCACAGAGTTGGGTAATCAGGGAGTTATTTTAAGAATGAGAGTTAGAGAGCTGTTTAAGGGTGTTGAAGCCATAGAAGAATCTTTACTTTTAGATTACTCAGATAAACCTCAAAATGTTAAAAAACTTTTAGCAAATCTTAATTTTGAAAATGTAATAGATATGGATTCCTTTTCAAGGTTAATTTTCGAACTTTCTCCAGATAGTCAAATTAGTGCTAAAGGTTATAGAATATTGGGTAAGTTAAATCTTACTGAAAGAGAAATAAATATTTTAGTTGATCATTTTGGAAATCTCTCCAATATGCTTGATGCTGAAGATGGCGAACTTTCAAAAATACTGAGAAGTAAATCTCAGAGTTTTAGGAATGAATTGGATGGTTTAAAGGAGCAGATACTTGTAGGCAAAAAGATATAAACCTTCTTAAGAACCTATTGTTATGTTAAACGAAAAGCAACTTAAAGAGATAAGAGGACATTTGGAGAATGCTAAGAACCCTATTTTCTTTTTTGATAATGATTGTGATGGGCTCTCGAGCTTTCTTATATTACAAAGATTTATTGGGCATGGTAGGGGCGTTTCTTTAAAGGGACTTCCCAGCTTAAACAAGACCTACTATAAAAAAGCAGAAGATTTTAATTCAGATTATATTTTTGTTCTTGATAGGCCAGGGGTAGATAAAGAAGTTATAGAACTTAATAAAAAAGGAAGAAATATCCCTATCGTTTGCATAGATCATCATCCTACTGATGTAATTCCAGATATAGCAGGGTATTATAACACTAAGGTTGAAAGTGATAAAACTGAATCTACAGCTTATATCTGTTATAATGTTACTAAAAGAAAAGAAGATTTGTGGTTAGCGGTTATTGGTTGTATTGCTGATTGGTTTATGCCCGATTTTTTTGAAGATTTTAAGAAAAATTATCCCGAACTTGTTAGAGGTTCTTATAAAACTGCTTCAGATATATACTATAAAACAGAATTAGGTAAGATTATACTAATCCTTAACCTAGCTTTAAAAGATACAACTACAAATGCAGTTTCTTTGTATAAATTTTTAATGAATGCTAGTTCTCCAATGCAAATTTTAGAAGAAAATTCTAAAACTAAGATTTTTTTGGATAGGTATGAGTTATTGAACAAAATTGTAAGGAAAAATATAGATAAAGCTGAAGAAAGTTTAGATAAAAAAAATAAATTTCTATTTTTTACTTATGGGGGAGATATGAGTTTGAGTCAGGATATTGCTAATGAATTGACTTATAAACATCCTGAAGCAATTATCGCGGTTGGTTTTATTAAGGGAGGACATGTTAAATTTTCTTTGAGAGGCGTTAATGTTAAGTCTTTGGCTACTTTAGCTATTCAAGGAATAGATGGAGCCTTGATTGGCGGGCATGAATTTTCTTGTGGGACTCAGATGAGTGCTGAGGATATTGAAAAGTTTAAAGAGAATCTTCTAAATCAGATAAGGAAGAAGGATTAGTAAGACCTTGCAAAATAAAGTTTATACTTAGCTTGTTTATCGCAGTAAATACACTTTCCTAATTTTTTATTTTTAAGCTCCAGAGGGATACACCTTGAAGAAGCCCCTTGGGTTTTTTCCTTAATGTTGTCTTCGCAAGATTCTTCACCACAGAAGCTTACTAAGACCATTTTTTTATCTTCTATAGATTTTATAAGATCTTTCATATTCTCTGCTTCAACTATGCTTGTGTTTAGAAAGTTTTTTGCATGGGAGTACATTTCTTTATGCATGCTCTCTAAGATTTTATTAATGTTGTTTGAAAGTTCTTTATTTATGGAAAGTGATTCTTTTTTTCCATTATCTCTTCTTACTACAATAAGTTTATTTTCTTTTATATCTCTTGGGCCGATTTCTATTCTTAGAGGAATACCCTTCATTTCCCATTCGCTAAACTTATAACCTGCACTATAACCCTCTCTGTTGTCTAAGATAGGATTAAACTCTTCAAGAACTTTTTTTAACTCTTCTGCTTTTTTTAAAGGAGAATTATCTGAGCCTATTAATATTGGAACAATAACTATTTTGTTTTCAGCAACTTTTGGTGGAAGAACTAAACCTTTATCATCTGAATGAGTCATAATTGTTGCTCCAATTAATCTGGTTGATATGCCCCAAGAATTTTGCCAGGGTAAATGCTCTTTTTCATCTTTACCTATATATTTTAAACCGAAAGATTCTGCAAATCCTTGGCCTAAGTTGTGTGAAGTTCCTGATTGCAAGGCTTTTCCATCAGGCATAAACGCTTCTATAGTGTAGCTTGTCTTTGCTCCAGCAAATTTTTCTTTTTCAGTTTTTGCTCCAGCAATTACTGGAAGAGCAAGTAATTCTTCACAGAGTTTAGCATATAGTTTTATGTAATTAACAGCATCATCATTACATTCTTTTTCAGTTTCATATACACAATGGCCTTCTTGCCATAAAAATTCTCTAGAACGCAAAAATAATTTTGTTGCTTGGGTTTCCCATCTAACAACATTGCACCACTGGTTTATTTTTAATGGTAAATCTTTGTAGCTTCTAATCCATTTTGAATAAGAGTCATACATTATTGTTTCACTTGTGGGTCTTATAGCTATTCTTTCACCTTCTCCACTCACTTCTGGGTCAATCCATGCGACTTCTGCTTTAAAGCCCTTGGCGTGTTTTGCTTCTTTTTTAAAAAATGATTCAGGAATGAATAAAGGAAAGTAAGCATTTCTTACTCCTGTCGGTTTGACAATGTTTTTGTTAAAATAGTCTTGTATGGCTTGCCAGATCGCATAACCATTAGGGCGTATGACCATTGTACCTTTTACTGGGCCAAAATCTGCTATTTCTGCTTTAAGACATACTTGTTCATACCATGTTGGCAGATCTTGAGATTTTTTTACAGAAATTCCTAATCCCATATCCTTTTTTTCTTCTTTTTTACTTTCTTTAACAACTGCTTTTTTCATAGTTATGATTGGTTTTAAGAATATTTAAATGTTAAGCTTTTCATTATCTGAACCGAGCTTATTAGGTAGATTTCTAAGCCCCCTACAAATTTCTGATGATTTCCTGCTAAACATTCATGAAAAAGCTTTTTTGCTTGTTCAAGTTCACTATTTTTTCGATTTGTTGAAGCTTCGTAAGCTATACTTTCAAATCTTTTTCTAAAAGAATTTTCTCTTAAAGCTTCTTGATGATTATCTTTAAGATATTTGCAAACGGCCCAAGAAAATGCACATAAGAAATCTGATTCTGACAATTGTTTTTCTTTATATGCTTGAAGGAATAGAACCACGGCTATTCAAGCCAATACTTTCTGTATCTCCTGTTTGTGTGTTTTGTGTGCTTGTCATATTCTGTTTTACTAATTTGAGTTTAAAAATTTATGGCTCCAAGAGGCTCAGAAAACAGAGTTTTCTGGGACATTCAATTCTAACGAATTGAAGTATTTGAACCTCTTGTTCAAATCCTATTTATATGGCCCCAAGAGGATTTGAACCCCTATCTTCCGGTTACTCCAAGATTTGCCACCTCTTTTATCTTACAAATCTTGCCGAAGCCAGATGCTCTATCCAGGTTGAGCTATAGGGCCTTGATTTATTATAGAATGTGAGTTTTAAATATCTTATTAAATTTTTACTTATCCTTTAAGATACATAGCCAAAGCCACACATATAACGATTATTATTGAAGCTATTAAATTTCTCCATTTGAATTGTTCTTTGAGATATTTCCAAGAAAAAATATAAATAAAAACTGGTGTTAATATGAATAACAGCGTGGTTGTTATAACTCCCTGAGTAAGATAACTGGAATATAATAAAACTCGATAGGCAATCCATATAAAGGATACTCCTATAATCATAAACCAAGTTGATTTTTGTATTTTTTCAGGATTTGGTCTGAAGATAAATAAACTAACTAAGAATATTCCAAGACATCTTACAAAATAAAAGACTAAGGGAGGATATAAACTTAAGATTTCTTTTGAAATCACTAGTTCAAGAGCAAAGAAAAGACTTCCAAAAATTGCTGCCCAAGCATATTTGTTGAATGAAAAGTGATGCCTTCGAGTATGAGAAGCTATAAGAGTTAGTGAAGCTATAATCGATAAGATTATTATGGAATTTTGAGTTTGTCTTTCTGTTGTGAATATAAAGAATGCAAGAATAATTGTAAACATAGGCTGCATTAAACGCATGGGTTCTATTTCAGTTATCTTTTCCCATTTCATGGCGTAAAAAGTTAGTAAGTTAGCGATAATAGAGAAAACTATTACTCCTAACATAAATAAAATGTTTTTTAATTGAAATGCTTCACTAGAAATATTTATTGGAAATTTAGTTGGTAAAAAGTAATTCATTATAAAAATTATTGGAATAAGCAAGAGAACTATTATCATAAATGAGAAAGTGTTATAGGTTCTTGTTCCGAGTTTCCTTTTCATAAGAATTTTCTTTTCAACTATAGTTCCTGCTCCTTCTGAGAATGCTCCTAGTATGGGTATTGTTAGTGTCATTTTTCCTCTTTTTTATTTTAAATAAAGTTTAGTGAGGCTTTTATATTCTTCGATTGGGTTTTGTCTTATTTTTGTTTAAATTATTCTTTAACAAGGCTTAAAAATACTAAAAACTTCTATTAAGGATTATGAAAAACGAGATGTTCAAGACCAATCCAGCTAAAGCTGCTAATAAATTAACTATAAACTCTTTTATGATTGGTAGTGTTTTCTTTATATTCACTTTAATTTGGGCTTCAGATCCTGAAGGATTTAGTAAAACAATAATTTTTCAGTTAGTTATGTCTATCCCATTATTTTTTGTTTCTAGTTTAGCCTATTCTAAGATTGCTTATTGGAAAGAGACAAGATTATGGGATTTTTTGGGTTGGTTTACTAATAATCTTGCAAATCTTTTACTCTTGAACGTTGTCGGACTTATGATTGCACAATCTTTTAAGGATATGGCATTATTTTACTTTTATTTAATTCTTTTTTTAATGTTATGTTATTCTGTAATAAATGTCATCTATGAAAGAAGAGCTCTTAAAGAAAAGCTATTGAAATATTTATTTTTAGTTGCAGTAATATTTTTTGGCGGAATGAGATTTATTTAATCTTTTTATCTATCTTTTCTTCTCAATCAACTTCTTAGCAGTCTGATAATCTGCTCTCTTGTTTGAGAGTTTCATAACTGCTCCTATTAAGAAATTAAGAGCTTGAACATTTCCTGCTTTGTAATCTTGCCAGGCTTTTTCATTTTGTTTTATGGCTTGCTCAACAAAAGCTTCAATTTCTTTTGTATTCGAAATAGCTTCTTGACTTCTTACATCTAATGCTTTAGAACCTTTATTCCAACTTCTTAAAATATCTTTGGCTTTTAGTTCTGTAATTTTTTTATCTTCTGTAGATTTTATTAAACTTACAAGATGTTCTGGATTTATCTTAACCTCGTTTAAAGTCTTCTTATTGTAATTTAACATTCCAAGTAATTCTACAGTAACCCACTGAACTGCCATCTTTGGAGAGACTTTTTCTACTATTTTTTCAAACATCTCAACAATTTCTAAATTTGCTGTTAAAACCTTCGCATCATAATCACTTATTTTATGCTTCTTTATAATTTTTTCAAGTTTTTCCATGGGAGATTCTGGAAGTGCTTTTTTAATTAGTTCTACTTCTGCCTTTTTTAGGTTTATAACTGGTAAATCTGGTTCTTTAATGAATCTATAGTCTGCATGAGATTCTTTTTCACGCATCTTTATTGTTTGTCCCTTTGCAGAATTCCACTGTCGAGTCTCTTTATTTTTTACTTGCTCTTTTTCTTGCCTCTTTATTTCATAAGCTATAGCTTTTATTATTTCAGATATAGAGTTCATATTTTTTATTTCAACTCTTTCACCTGTTGTTGAAATATTTACGTCTGCTTTTATTCCTGCATCAGAATCAAGGGCCTTAATATAGGACATTGTTAGTGTCATTTGTTTTAACCACTCTGCAACTTGTTCTGCAGATTTAAAATCAGGGTCTGTAACTATTTCTACTAGTGGTGCCCCACTTCTATTATAATCTATTTCTCCTGTTTCAGGATCCCAGGCTGCAGGGTCTTCTTCTAAGTGTACTTCTGTTATTCCTATTCCCAAAAAGTTGCCTTTAACTCCTACTGGATTAGCATATGTTCCTGAAATAGTATTTTGATAGCCTTTTGGTAAATCTGGCCAGTTATAGTGTTTTCTCCACCAAATTAATTTTTCTGGTTCGTGATTAATTTTGCAATTAAGCATTAAGCCTATTTGAACTAATTTTTTTATTGCTTCTTCATTTGGAAGCATTGGTTTGCTTCCCGGTTGTCCAGTACAGGTTGGGCAGATAAAAGTATTTGGTTTAGCTTCTTTGTTTTTATGTTCATTTTTACAATTACAGAAGAGTTTTTCTTTTGTTGTTAAATAACCATGTATTTCTAAACCTATTTTGAGTGGCATAATTAAAGAGGGTAAACTGCATTAATAAAGTTTATTGGTTATAGCTTCAAATAAACTAGAAGTTATCGAGTGCTTTAAATATAGGTTCTTCTTATATTGATTATGGCAGAAAAATATGTTATGTTGGATATGAACGATTCAAGTTATGATGAATTAGCTCAAATACTTAGTAATAAAACTGCAAAGAAAATAGTAAATGCTCTTGCTGAGAAAGATTTAAGTGAAGCAGATATTGCTAAAGAGTTAAAGTTACCCATAAATACTATTGAGTATAGTTTAAAGAAACTTGTTAAAGTTGGCTTAGTAGAGTCTACTTCTAACTTTTTCTGGAGTGTTAAGGGTAAGAAGATTAAAATCTATAAATTGGCTAATAAAAAAATTGTTATTTCTACAAGAAAATCTGTTAAGACTATGTTAATCAGTATGCTTGGAGTAGGAATTATTGGCTCTTTAATAAAAGTAGGAATTAATTTACAAAATTCTGGAGTTGTTGAGAAAAGCTTTGATAGTTCTTTATTAATGGAAAAATCTTATGGAGCTATTTCAAATGCTCCAACAGTTATTTCTAGTAATACCTCAATATTTTCTAATGTTCTTTTTTGGTTTGTTGGTGGTTGTTTGGTGGGCGCAGGAGTTTATTTAATCTATAAATTTTTTGTGAAAGGAGGTAAAAAATAATGACAAATACAAATATAAGTAATTCAGTTAAAATAACACTTATTATTGCTGGAGCAGTAGTTTTGCTGGCGTTAATAGGTTATCTTGCTATAAATGGATTTGTTAATAAAAATACAAATCAAGTTACAGTTGATGGACAATCTTCTATAAAGGTTACACCAGATTTAGTAACGGTTTATTTTAATGTTGAAACCAATGGTTCAACAGCTGTCGATGCTAAAGATGCTAATTCAGCTATAGTAAATAAATTAACCTATGAGTTGATTGCTCTTGGTTTTGATAGAGAAGATATTCAAACAGAAGGCTTTAACATTTATGAAGATATTAGATGGGAGAATGATAAGCAGAAGAGCTATGGCTTTAAGGCTACACATCAAATAAAAGTTGAAATGAACACAAGTTCTGCTTCAAAGATAAGTGAAGTTATTGATGCAGGAGTTGATGCTGGAGCATTACTTCAATATATTAACTTTGAGTTAACTACTCAAAAACAAAATGAGTATAAGGCTCAAGCATTAAGGGAAGCAAGCTTAGATGCTAAGACAAAAGCAGAAGCTGTTGCTTCAGGACTTGGAAAAAGAGTTGGAAAAATTATTAGCATTTCAACTTCTAACTATGATTATAGGCCTTGGCCTATTTATTATTCTGCTAATGGGGGAGTAGCTTCAGATGTTGCAGAAGCAAAAGTTGCTGTGAATAATATACAACCCGGAAGCCAAGAAGTTAGTGCTTATGTTTCAGCAACATATAGGATAGTTTAATTTTTTATTTTTCTTTTATTATTTTTTATTTTAGTTAGTTTTTTATACACCTCTTTCTTTGCTTATTTATGATATTTAAGGGTAAGGAATTTGGAGTTGGAAGCAAAGTAAAAGTTAAAACTTTTAGTGATGAAACTACTGGAACACTCATAGAAAGTTATGATCCGGGGATTGTTCTTGTTAAACTTGAATCTGGTTATAACATTGGAATTGATCGGGATAATATTGTCGAGATAAAAGTTCTTGAAAAACCATTAAAACAACAAAAAGATGAGAAAGAATTTGAATTGTCTCATAAAAAACCAGTTATAGATATAATTATGACTGGTGGAACTATCTCTTCATCACTTGATGTTAAAACTGGCGGAGTAAAATGGTTAACTTCTCCTTCTGAACTGTTTAAGTTTTATCCAGAGATATTTGAGTTAGCAGATATAAGGATAATTAATCCATTTATGAAATTCTCAGAGGATATGATTCCTGAAGATTGGCAGAAGATTGCTAAACATGTTGTTAAAAGTTTAAACGATGAGCAAGTAAAAGGAGTTATAGTTACTCACGGGACTGATACTCTTCATTATACTGGTGCCGCTCTCAGTTTTATGATTGAAAATTTGAATAAACCGGTTGTTCTTACTTATTCTCAGCGTTCAAGCGATAGAGGGAGTTCTGATGCTGAATTAAATCTTTATTGTGCTGCTAAAGCCGCACTTTCGGATATTGCAGAAGTAATGTTGGTGGGGCATGCTAATAGTGATGATGAATACTGTTTTGCTTTACAAGGCACAAAGGTTAGAAAAATGCATAGTTCTAGAAGAGATACCTTTAGGCCAATTAATACTCAGCCAATTGCTAAAATTTACAGAGATAAAATTGAAGTTTTAAAAGAGTATAACAAACGCAAGAGTGGAAAAGAAAAGGCTATTCTTGAAAATTATTTTGA
Organism: uncultured archaeon; assembly: GCA_903866625.1. GTDB lineage: Archaea > Nanobdellota > Nanobdellia > Pacearchaeales > GW2011-AR1 > CAIPOI01. The sequence continues at coordinate 102,246 of CAIPOI010000005.1, forward strand.
ACCTAATATTGCTTTGATTAAGTTTTATCCCGGACAAGATCCTGAAATACTTGAGTATTATTTTAAACAAGGCTATAAGGGGGTTATTATTGAAATGACTGGGCTTGGACAAGTTCTTAGTGAAGGAAATAGAAATTGGGTTCCAGTTATAAAAAAACTTGTTGATAAAGGTTTTATTATTTGTGCTGCTAGTCAAACAATTTATGGGACTCTAAATCCCTTGGTTTATTCTTCTGGACGTGATTTAGTTAAAGCAGGAGTTATTTATTTGAAAGATATGCTTTCTGAAACCGCTTATGTTAAACTTGGTTGGACTATTGGAAAACTTGAGGAAGAGAAAATAAAAATTACAAAAGAAGCTGTTGAAAAGCTAATGCTTAAAAATATTTCCAAAGAGTTTAATGATAGGCTTGGAGAAGGTTTTATCTAACTAAAACCCTCGTTTATTTGTCTTAGTCCTTTCTTCATTGGTTCAAATTTTATATCTTCTAATTTGATATTCTGAAAGCGTGGTATGGGTAAGCAATTTGCAGGTTTTCTTGTTATATATCTTCCATCTTCGAACCACTGCAGAGTTTCTGTGGTTTGTGCTTTTTGTAGTTTGGTTAATGAAAGATTTGCATAAGCAGTTATTCCTAATATTAGGGCGTAAGTCATTATTTGTTTAGAAAGTTCGTTCATTCTGTTATTTCTTTTTTTTGTTTAATTTTAAAATCTGATAGCCTTTTCCGCTTAGTTCATATCCGATACATGCTCTTGAACCGTCGGGTTGAATTATTTGCCTGTCCTCTCTCACAGTTCCTGCATCTAAATCTCCTTCAGGAAATTCTGAGCCTAATAGAAATTCTAACTCTTCTTGTTCATCCATTTTAAAGAGTTTTTATTTGTTCCTTTATTCTTAAGAATTTATTAGTCAATACAGGTAGCTCTTGAATTCTTTGAGAAGCATAAGCGATTAATTTACAATCCTCTTTTAATTGACTTGTTTCATAAGAATCTCTGTTGCGGAAAACTGATTCTCTATCTTGTGCTCTAAGTGTTTTTAGTATATCTTGAGAGCTATTTTTTGCATCAGCATATCTCCCTTGATTGTACATTGCTAGTGCTTCATTACCTTGAGTTCTTAGTTCTTCTAAAACTCTAGCGTCTTCATTGATAAGATATTTTGCTCCCGCAGTTGCTAAGGTTAGAACTAATCCTCCCATCAATCCAATTTTCTTTAATGTACTTCTTTCCATAATATTTCTGGGTTTTTGGGGTTTATAAATGTTGCGTTTGATGTATCTAAGTAGTAGTGACAAATGGAAAGGTTTATAAGGCTAAAACCCCCTTAAAAGGTATGGCAAATCAAGTTAAAAATTGGGCTCAGAGAAAGTTAACTCCTAATGATCTAGAGCTTCAAGGTATTGTTGAAGAATTTTTACGTTCAGAGCAAGATTTCTATGCTCAAAAACCTAATCGTTCTAGAGGTAAAATATTTGAAAATAAAGACGGAGTTCTGCCTCAAGTAGGCGAATATGAAGAATTTGATGTTACTCCAAGAAAAGTTGATTCTAGAAGAATTATAGTTAATATTCATACTTTAGATGCTTATGTTAGCTTAGCTCACTACGATCCTAATAGTTTTTGGTATCTCGGCAGAGTTGGAGAATTAGAATTTTAATTATATCCCACCTCAAGTTTTATTAATCCTATTTCTTAGATATATTTATGAAAGAACCTAAAGAAGTTAAAAAAGTAGAGATGCGTGCTGGCTTAGAAATTCATCAACAGCTGGATACAGGGAAGCTTTTTTGTAGATGTCCGAGCATACTTAGAAACGATGAACCTGATTGGATTGTTAAACGAAAACTTCATGCTGTTGCTGGTGAGTCTGGTGAAGTGGATATTGCAGCTAAACATGAGGTTAGTAAAAGTAGAGAGTTTATTTATCAGGGCTATAAAGATTCTTGTTGTCTTATAGAGTTTGATGAGCAACCGCCTATGGAAATTGATAAAGAAGCTTTGAAGGTTGCTGTTCAGATTGCTTTGCTACTTAATTGTGAAATAATTCAAAATTCCCAGATAATGCGTAAAACTGTATTAAATGGTTCAAATACTTCTGGTTTTCAGAGAACTGTTTTATTTGCAAAAAATGGTTTTATTGAAACTAGTTTTGGTAAGGTTGGAATTGATAATATTTTTCTTGAAGAAGACTCTGCAAGACCTGCTAGTTCTAAGGAAGAGAGTGATCCTGAATTAGAACATTCAAAAGTTTACAAACTAGATAGATTAGGATTACCTCTTGTAGAAATTGCTACAGGACCTCATATGTTTTTTCCAGAACAAGTTAAAGAAGCTGCACTTAAGATTGGCGAGATACTTAGAGCTTGTAAGGTTAGGCGTGGAATTGGAACTATTCGTCAGGATCTTAATGTAAGCACACCAAAACATCCGAGAGTTGAAATAAAGGGTTTTCAGGATCCTAAAATGATGATTGAAACTATTGAAAAAGAAATAGATAGGCAGAAAAAAAATAAAAATCCAGTTTCAGAAGTTAGAAAAGCCAATGTTGATGGAAGCTCGAGTTTCTTAAGACCCATGCCCGGTGAGCATAGAATGTATCCTGAAACAGATTTACCCCTTTTGCATATATCAAGAGATTTTATTAATGAAGTTAAGGCAGATTTGCCAAAATTAAAATCAGATATTCGCGGAGAATTAAAACAAAAAGGTCTTAGTGAAGAAATGATTAAGCTTGTTTTAAGTGAAGAGAAGCTTAAAGAGTTTGAAGCTTTGTTAGATTCTTATAATAACCCTAATTTTGTTGCTAAGCTTTTACTTATTCTGACTAAAGAGGTTGCAAGTCATGAGAAAGTTAAGCAAGAATTGTTTGGTTTAGATATTCTCGAAAGTATACTTCAAGCTATTAGGGACAAAAAAATAAACGAAAGTGATGCTAAGCAAGTACTTGAAAATATTGCTAAAGGTAAATCTTTAGGCGAAGCCCTAAAGATAGAAAAAATAGATTCAAGTGATATGGAAGGAGAGATAGCTAAGATAGTTAAAGAAAAACCTGGACTAAACGCTAATGCTTATATGGGCTTAGTTATGGCTAAATTTAAGGGTAAGGTTTCTGGAAAAGAGGTTATGGAAATCCTTAAAAAGCTGGTGAGGTAGAATAATCAAATTTATAAAGGATATCTCTTTTAAAATATTATCATGGAAAGAATAAAAATTCAAGATTTAAAAGACAAGATTGAAAAAGTTGTAACAGTTCAGGGGTTTATTCATGAAATAAGGGATCAAAGTAAGGTAAAATTTTTGCTTTTAAGAGATAATTCTGGAATAGTTCAGCTTGTAGCTCTGCCTGAAAACAAAAAAGTTTTTGACACAATAACTAAGATTCCCAGAGAATCGGTTCTAAGTGTTAAGGGCATTGTTAAAGAACAAAAGCAAGCCAGGCCCTTAGGTTTAGAAATTCATATCAATGAATTTGAAGTTTTATCTGAAGCAGATAAAGATTTGCCAATCCAGGTAGTTGAAAAAGGAGAAGAGCCTGCGTTGCCTACTAGATTAGATTGGAGATGGATTGATTTGAGGAAACCTAAGAATTTCTTAATATTTAAAATTTGGACTGATATGGAAGCTGCAATGAGGGAATATTGGTTAGCTAATGGTTTTACTCAGATATATACTCCTAAATTTGTTGCGGGTGCTACTGAATCTGGAGCAGAATTATTTAGCCTAGATTATTTTGGAAAAAAAGCTTCTTTAGCTCAATCTCCACAATTTTATAAACAAATGGCTATGGCTGCTGGTTTTGAGAGAATTTTTGAAATAGGCCCGGTTTTTAGAGCGAATAAATCTCACACTATCCGACATGATACTGAATTTACAAGCATAGATATAGAAGTTTCTTATATAAATTCTCACGAAGATATTATGAAGATTGAAGAAGAATGGATGGCTCATACTCTTAAGAGAATAAAAGAGAAATATGGAGATAAAATTAAGGAAGTTTTTGGTGTGGAAGTTAATGTGCCTAAACTACCTTTTCCAAGAATAACTATGGCTGAAGCAATAGCTCTGTTAAAAAAAGAATATAAACACTCCTGTGTGGGCGATTTAGATCCCGAAGGTGAGAAATTATTATGCGAACATTTCAAAAAGACTCAAGGACATGAATTTGTTTTTGTAAAGGATTGGCCACTAGATGTTAGACCCTTTTATCATATGCGTGAAAATGGATATTCAAAAAGCTATGATTTGCTTTGGAAAGGAATGGAGATTACAACTGGAGCTCAGAGAGAACACAGATATGAATTACTTAAAAAACAGGCCCAAGAAAAAAAAGTGGATATCAAAGCTATAAAAGACTATCTTAATTTTTTCAAATATGGTTGCCCTCCTCATGGAGGTTTTGGTTTAAGCCCTTCAAGAGTTATGATGCTTTTATTAGGTATTAAGAATGTAAGAGAAGTAACTTTCTTACCAAGGGATACAGAAAGATTAAACCCTTAACTACATATCTTCTAGAATCGGTTTGTCTTCTATAAATTCGCAAGGAAGTCCAATTTTTTTAAAGTATTCACACATTTTAATGCAGGCAAATTTTTCGGTAGAATAATGAGTACCTCCTAAGATATTAATTTTGTTCTCTTTAGCATAATCATGTTCTTTTTTCGAGTGGTCATTCTTTATTGAAACCCCTGTGATAAAAGTATTAATGCCTCTTTTTTTAAGTTCTTCTAATGTTTCGATTTGATTTCCTCCGCCAGCCGTAACACCAACCAAAGAATTTTTGATTTCAGTTCCGTAATTATACAGGACTGTTTTATGACCTGCTATTTTTTCAAATTCGGCTTTTAATGCGGATAGACCTAATTTAGTTTTTCCAATTACACCTGCCAAACCTCCGAAATAAGGTGCAAAAGGTTCAATTTCTTTTAAACCCAATTTTTTAGCTAAGGTTTTACTGGTGGAGTAATCTGAATAGTTGTCTAAAGGCACATGAAGATTATATATTGAAATTTTATTTTTTTTAAACTCTTCTAATAGGTTTTTATTCATTTGAAAGAAAATTTTTGGAGCGGCTCGAATATCCCAAATACTTGGATGATGAACAAATAAGAGGATATTTTTCTTTCCGGTTTTTAATATAAATTTCATTACTTCTTCAGAAGGAAATACTGCGGTGTAAACTGAATTTATCTCTGAAGTATTATCGCAAACAAGACCCATGGATCTCTTTTTAAAGTTTTCACATAGAAAATCTCGTATTTCCCCCATATATTGTACCCAATCATCACTTAGTTCTGGTTTAATGAAATCCTTTTCAAGGTGAGCGTAAACTTTTTTTGAGTCCATATTCCTCCATAGAAACAAAGATTTATAAACCATATTTGGATTTAGTTACTACTCTAAAATGAAAAATAGAACACTAATCGGGAATCTTGAAGCACAAATGGGTAATGTTGTGCAAGTAGCGGGCTTTGTTGAAAAACTCAGAAATCAAAAAGCTATGCAGTTTATGGTACTAAGAGATCATACTGGTGCGGTACAACTAGTAAATCCTAAGAGTGAGAACTCTTTGACTTCTTTAGTTTCTTCTGCTATTCCTGCTTCCGCAGTTTCGGCTTCAGGTGTATTAGTGAAAAATCCTCATGTAAAACTTAATGGGTATGAAATCCAATTAGCCACTCTTAATATCCATAATTCTCCTCAAAGTCAACTTCCAATAACTTCTGAATCGGGTATAGATTCAAGGCTTGATTGGAGATACTTAGATTTAAGAGATCCAAAAAAACAATTAATATTCAAAATCCAGACTACTGCCGAACATGCAATGAGGGAATATTGGTTAGCTAATGGTTTTACTGAGATCCATTCACCCAAACTTGTTGAAGGTGCTAGCGAATCTGGAGCAGAATTATTTAGCCTAGATTATTTTGGAAAAAAAGCTTCTTTAGCTCAATCTCCACAATTTTACAAACAAATGGCTATGGCTGCTGGCTTAGATCGTGTTTTTGAAATAGGCCCGGTTTTCAGAGCTAACCCTTCATTTACTTCTAGACATGATACTGAATTTACAAGTGTTGATATGGAACTATCTTGGATTGATTCTCATGAAGAAGTAATGGAATTTGAAGAAAATTGGATAAATAATTTTATGACTAAGGTAGTTGCTAAACATGGTGATGAAATAAAAAAGAATTTTAATGTAGAACCTGTAATTCCTAAACTTCCATTCCCGAGAGTTAGTATGGATCAAGCTTATCAGATTTTAGAATCTCAAGGTTATTATGTTCCTCGGGAAGCTAAGGGCGATTTAGATCCTGAAGGTGAAAGAAGATTGGGCGCATTTATTAAAGAAAGATATGGACATGATTTTGTATTTGTTACAGATTATCCTGCTAAATCTAGAGCATTTTATCATATGAGATATTCTGAAAGACCGGAGGTTACTAAGAGCTTTGATTTGCTTTGGAAAGGATTAGAAGTTACAACTGGAGCTCAAAGAGAACACAGAGTTGATAAACTAATAAAGCAGGCTGAAGAAAAAGGTGTTGATACTAAAGGAATCTCTTCTTACATTGATTTTTTTAAATATGGTTGCCCCCCTCATGGAGGCTGTGGTTTTGGATTAACAAGAATGTTGATGAATTTAACAGGGTTAGGTAATGTTAGAGAAGTAACTTATGTTTATAGAGGACCAAATAGATTAACTCCTTAAATATTAAAAGATTCTTTTTCGTTTTTTATAACTTTTAAAAACTCTATAGACTGTATTACTGAAAATCTTTCCTTTAGGTTGTCAATTATACTGATTAATTCTGTAGTATCTTTTGAGTAAACATTGCATATCAGATTCCAAGACCCAAGACTTTCAATTACATAATCTATATTTTTGTGGTTTACTAAATAATTTTGTATTTCTTCTATTTTATTTTTACTTGAGAGACTGAGTTCAATTAAAAACAGATAGCGATTATAACCTAACTTTTCTGTATCAATAATTGCACGAGTAGTCTTTATTATTTTCTTCTCCTTAATCTTCCTTATAGTATTCTTGATGGTTTCATAAGATTTATTGTATTTTTTTGCTAGGTTTAGATAAGATATCAATGGTTGACTTTTTAATTCCCTAAATATTTTAGTTTCTAATTCATTCAGCTCACTTTTTTCTTGAACGCCCGTAGTTTTAGAAATACATTTTTCTAACTTTCCATTTTTATCTAAAATTTTAAGATTTGTAGAAGTTCCTTTTACTTCTAAATTGATAGATTCTTTTTTTATAGAATTAGTACAAAACTTATGGAAAGATTCTAAGAAATTGTAAAAATCTGCAATATTTTCTGCTCTAACCGAAATAAATAAATCCCAAGTGCCCAAAGTTTTTATACAAAATCCTACATTTTTTGAATTTCTAAGATAGGTCATAATTTTTTCTTCTTTTATTTTATCTAGACCCCTGAACTGTATAAATAAACTAAAAATAGTATACCCTATCTGTCTAAGATTTATATCTAGATTATACCCCAATAATATCTTTTTTTCTTGCAGAGTTTTTATACGATTGCCTACAAATTGTTTAGATCTTCTTATTACTTTTCCTATTTGAGAATAAGATTGTCTAGCATCTAAATCTAACTGATTTAGTATCTCTAAATCGAAACTATCTACCTTCATTATTTTGACAATATTCAACTATTTATATACTTTTCCTGAGTTTCGTAAAGTAAAAACAGAATTATTATTATATACTTGGAATAATAATTCTTATAATGGTAAACACAAAGTTATATGGTTTGGTTGAGGGTATAATCGGAACTCATATCGTCAATCAAAGTCCAGAAAAATTACTTATGCTTCTTCCGGCAAAGATAAGGAAGAAATGTAAGATTTCTGGAAATTCTATTAGGGCATATAATGCTTGCGATGGGTAATCTTAAATTTCAATTTAAAAATACTCGTTATAATCGTCAAGAGCAGATGCCCGAATGGGGAATCTTACGTCAAAGGAAACTAGCTTCTGCTAAGGTTGCATGTATTGGTTCTGGTGGCGTTAAATCAACACTTCTCATGGCTTTAGCTGCCGCGGGCATAGGTTACATAAAGATAATCGAATTTGATAATGTTGAACTTTCAAATTTAAATCGTCAAACTCTTTTTAATAACAAACAAATTGGTCTTCCAAAAGGCAAATGTGCGATTAAACTTTTAAAATCTATAAATCCAGATATTAAAACAATTTGGTTAAATGAAAAAGTTACTGAGCAAAATATAGATTCTCTTCTTGAAGATTGTGAATTGATTGTGGAGGGCGGGGAAAGTCCAAATAATCGTAATTTGGTCAATGAATATTGTTTGAAAACTAATAAACCCATGGTTCATGCTAGTGCTCAATTTAGCTATGGTTATGTATTCTCTATGCTACCCGAAAAGAAAAGTGCTTGTTTTGCTTGTCTTTTTCCTACTGATTACTCTAGAAAAAAACATACAGGCGCTGTGCCAGTTTGGGTAGTTCCAGTGCAGATTGCTGGAAGTCTTGGTGCAAATGAAGTTATTAAATACTTTTTGGGTTATAAAGATAAAATGATTGTAAATAAACAATTAGCATTTAGTTCTCTATTATTAAGTCAATGTTTTGAATATCTTAAGATTCCAAGAAAAAAAGATTGTCCAGTATGCAGCAAGTACTATGAAAATAAATATGGTAAGAACTTAAAAACTTAAAATGATAACAATTAACGATATGAAGAAAATAGGACCGGAATTTATAGAGGATTTTATTTCTAGAGCTAAAAATGGAGAAAAATACTCTTTTAAGGGAAGAATTACTTCGGTTAGAAAACATGCAGAGAGAGTATTTTTCGACTTGTCAGACCATACCGGTACTATCCAGGTTGTTATGGAAAAATGCAACTTTAAAGATTGCAAGAAAGTTTCTGCTTTGAATCCTGGTTCTTATATTGAAGCTTTGGGAGTATATTCTAATTCTAGGAATCCTCCTGAAATAAAAGCAGAGTCTATTAAGATTATTTCTGAAGCTGTTTTGCCTTTATCTCCTACTCCTTGGGAAATAGATGGATTAAGTGCGGATAATGTCAATCAGATTTTTAGTTATACTGGTTTTTATTTAGCAAATCCTCAGAGGGCTGCGGTTCTTAAAATAAAGACTAATTTTGTTAAAGCTTTACATGATTATTTTCACAATAATAAGTTTACTTTAGTAGAGCCGCCCATTCTTACTGATAAAATTTTATATGAAACTGAAAAAGCTGTTAGGGCAGAAGTACATGGAGAAAAAGTATTCTTGTCTCAATGCGCTACTTTTGAATTAGAGCCTTTGGCTATGGTTTTTGGAAAAGTTTATACTATTTCCCCTGCTTTTAGAAACGAAAAGGGCGGTTCAAAAAGACATCTTGCAGAATATACTCATGCCAAAGCTGAAGCATTGTTTGTGGATATTAATGATCTCATGGCTTTAGCTGGGGATTCTATCTATAATGCTATGATAAAAACAGTAGAGATTAGCAAAAGAGAATTAGATTTTTTGAAAATTAATATCGATTTGGAATCTCTAAACCCAAAAAATTATGTGAGTATGACTTACGATGAAGCAGTAGAGATTCTTCATAAAAATGGTTCTAATACTGTTTATGGAGAAGGTTTAGCAAGAAGTGACGAAATGATTTTGACTAAGCATGTAGGTAATAAATATCTGTGGGTTAAATTTCTTCCTTTTGCTTCAGAAGGTTTTCCTTATAAAAAAGTTCCAGGTTCTCCTCATCTATCTATGACTTGCGATTTAATTGCGCCGCATGGGGCTGGAGAAATGGTAGGTGTTGCAGAGAAAACTACAGATATGGAAGAAATTATAGACAATCTCATTAAAAAAGGTAAGAAAGAAGACATAAAGAAATATTGGAAGTATGTTTTACTTAGAAAATATGGCTTGCCTCCTCATGGCGGAATTGGTGCTGCTCCTGAAAGAATCATATATGGCTTGCTTGGTTTGAATCATATAAGACTTACTAAACCTTGGCCTAGATATCCTGACAGAAGAATCAATCCTACTAAAGAAGATAAACTGAATCCTTGGAGAAACAAGGAGATAGAGGGTATTATAAAGAAGTTTTCGCTTAAATAAGTCTCCATAGCTCAGTTGGTAGAGCACATGACTGTTAAAAAATATGTAGAAATCATGGGGTCAGAGGTTCGAGTCCTCTTGGAGACGTTTTATAATCTAAATATTTTTCACTAGTGAAAATGTTTTTAAATCAGTAAATCTTTTAGTTTACAAGTGATATGGCAAAAGAGGAGACTTTAAAAGATTTAAGAGGAGATTGTCCTTGTTCTGGTTTGCCTTATTGTCCTTATGAGGCTTTGTTTCATAGTCACCCGGATAAACTTTTTAGGCAACATAAGTGTGTTGAAATTTTAAAATGGAATAGACAACTTCCGAATACTGATGAAGGTTGGGAAAGAGCATATGATATCTGGTTTAAGGAAGGTTATGCTGGTGCTTTTGCTAGAGTATATAATAAAGACACAGAATTAGAGCATAAACAATTGTTTAGGGCTATTGAAGCAGAACTAACAAGAGTAGGTGGTGCATATGAAGATGACGCAGCAAGATTGGCTAAGCAAGCAGGAGAACTAGCAGATAAGCGTCTTAATAAGGTTCTAGAAACAACTGCCGTAAAAACAGAAACAAATGCTGGAAGAACTGAAGTAGTTGTTCCGGTTACAAATCAAGGTTTAGAAGTCAAGGTTGGATGAATGTAAAAATTACATAAATTTTTAAGGCTATTTTTCTTAAGAATGCTATGAAAGTATTAGCAATTGGAGACCCTCATGGAAATTTAGAAGGTATTTCAAAAATGCCTTTAAAAGAAGCAGATATTATTCTTTTAACCGGAGATATTGGAAGCGCAAATTTAATGAGAAAAATGTCTTTTGATAATGTCGAGCGTTTAGCAAAAGGCTTGCCAAAGATTGAATATTCTCCAACTCAGAAAAAAAGAGCTTTTATGGAAGCCTATAATTCTTCAATGAAGTTGATTAGACATTTAGCTCGTTTCGCTCCAGTATTCACTATTTTTGGTAATGTAGAAAGTTCTAATAGAGATACAAAAGCAGAATCTAAAAAAATTGGATTAAAACTTCCACTCTTATACGATTCCTTAATTAGGATTCCCCAAGTTTCAGTTATTAATGGTAAGGGTGTTGATATTTCTGGATTAAAGGTTGGTGGAATAGGATATTTTGAAGATAGCTGTTGGGTTAGAGAATTTAAACCTTCAAAATATCAAAAAAGGTTGAAGAAGGCTGTAAAAGATACTCACAAGGCTAGCAAAATTTTAAACAAGTTTGAAGGTTTAGATATTTTAGTTGCTCATCAACCCCCTTTAGGAATTCTTGATAAAGTTAGTTTTTCTGGTGCACCAAAATCTTGGTTAGGAAAACATGCAGGTAGTAAGGCTTTATTAGATTATATAAAAAGAAGGCAGCCCCGATATGTTTTTTGTGGGCATATTCATGAGGCAGCCGGAGAGGCAAGGATTGGTAGAACTCAAGTTTATAATTTAGGTTGTTGTGAATATCGTTTAATAGATATCTAATAACTAACTTTAAATATTCTCTAAACTAGGCATAATTATGAACGAAAAAGAAATCGAAACTCTTAGGAATGAAACAAAAAAGCTTTTGGATAAGTTCTCTAAAGCTTTAGATGCTGTAAAGAATTCTGAAGAGTGTAATGTTGAACGCGAGGAAGATAGAAGAAAAGAAAAAGAAGGAAAAAAAGTAGACGAAGATTTTAGAAAAATTATGCTTGAAAACGCTCCAACTAAATCTGAAGATTTTATAATTGCTGAAAAGAAGAGTTGGTGATTCTAAGATGGTTAATATAAACGATAAAGAGTTACAAGAATTAAGGAAGAAAATTGATGCTTTAGATAAAGAACTTCTCTTGAATTTAGAAGAGCGTTTTGAACTTGTAAACGATGTTGCTAGATTAAAGAAAAATAAGGGTCTTCCAATAAGGGATAAAGAAAGAGAGGAAGATGTTATTAAAAGCAAGTATGGATTAACCGAGTTACCTGAAGAGTTTGTTGCTAAGCTTTTTAGATTAATTATTGATGAGTCAATTAAACAGGAGGAAGAAAATTAAAATGTTAGTTGTTGAAAAAGTAAAAAAATATTTAGAAGCAATTGAAAAAGATAATCAGAAAGGTAAAAAGATAAATGCTATTCTTCATTTGAATCCAAATATTCTTGAAGAAGCTAAGGTTGTTGATGAAAAGGTTAAGAAAGGTAAAGCCGGGAAACTTGCAGGAATTGTATTTGTTATTAAATCTAATATTTGTGTTAAAGGATTAGTTGCTAATTGTGCTAGTAAAACTCTTGAGAATTTTAAAGCGCCTTATAACGCCTCAGTTATTGAAAAAATTAAGGCTGAAGATGGATTAATTATTGGAATGGCTAATATGGATGAGTTTGCTTCTGGAAGTTCGGGGGAAACTTCTGCTTTTGGCATAACAAAAAATCCTGCGGCTTTAGAAAGAATACCTGGTGGTTCATCAAGTGGTTCTGCTGCTAGTGTTGCTGCTGGTTTTTGTGACGTTGCTCTTGGTTCAGATACTGGTGGTAGCATAAGAAATCCTGCTTCTCATTGCGGTATTGTTGGATTTAAACCCAGTTACGGAGCAGTTAGTAGATTTGGATTAATTGATTTGGGTATGAGTCTTGATACTATTGGAGTACTTGTTAAAAATGTTAAAGATGCTAAACTTGTTTTTCAGGTTATAGCTGGAAAAGATGAAAGAGATCCAACCACCAGAAAAATTGAACCAAAGAAGGATATTAAAAAGATAAAGATTGGAATTCCTCAGGTTGGAGCTAGTAAAGAGATTCTTGATTTAATTAACAAGAAAGTGAAAGAATTTTGTAAGAAAAATGGTTGGCAAGAGACTCAGATTGAAATAAAACATATTGATCTGGGTATACAGACTTACTATCCTATAAACTATGTTGAGTTTTTTTCAGGAACAAGAAAGTTTGATGGTCGTAGATTTGGTAAAAAGATTGAAGATTCATGCGGAAAAGAAGTTCTTAGAAGAATTTTGGGAGGTTCTATGATCGCTGAGGAAGAATTTTCTGGAAGATATTATAAAAAAGCATTAGATGCTAAAAAACTTCTTGAAAAAGAATTTGAAGGTGCATTTGAAAAAGTAGACCTTATAGTTACTCCAACTGTTCCCAGACTACCTCATAAATTTGGAGAAAAGATAAGTTTTGAGGATATGTACAACTACGATACTCTTACAGTTCTTGCTAACATCGCAGAAATATGTGCAGTAAGTGTTCCTGCTGGAAAGATTCAAGGAATTCCTGTTGGAGTACAGATTATGGCTGCAAGAGGTAAAGACTTAATGCTTCTTGAAGCAGCAGAAAGATTTGAATAAAACTATTCTCGCCTCGCTAAAGCTCGGCTTGTTAAAAATTATTGCCTCTCCAAAATCTCAGTGTTCGATTTTTCCGAGATATTACTAAAACTATTATTAATAACTACGAATAAACGAACTTGTGCAGTTTAGAAGTAGACAATTACGAGTTTTTTTGTAAGTAGTGTTTTTATTTTTTAGTAACAAAGCTTTAAATAATTCTAAGATGGCTTAATTTTGAAAAAGAGAACATGATTTATAATAATATAGACTTAAGATGGTTGGGGCATTCAGGGTTTCTTGTTAAATCTACCGTGGGAAATATCTATATCGACCCATTTAAACTTCAAGCAGAAGAAGATGTTTATGGAAAATTTGAAAGCAAAGAAAAGGCAGATGTTATTTTCATAACTCATTCACATTATGATCATTGTTCTATAGAAGATATAAGAAAAATAGTAAAAGATGGAACAATGATTATCTGTCCTGCAGATGTTTTTAGTAAATTTTCAAAAATTGATAAGAAATTGGATATAAAAATTGCTAATCCTGGAACAAGGATGGAGTTTTTTAACGGAAAATTAAAATTTTGGGCTATACCTGCTTATAACATTAATAAAAGCTTTCATTCTAAAGATGAAGAATGGGTTGGTTATGTTATTCAAGTTAATGATACCCTAATTTATCATGCAGGAGATACAGATTTGATTCCTGAAATGAAAAATCTTTCAAGTATGAAACTTGATTTTGCATTTTTACCCATTGGAGGTACTTTTACAATGAATGCTGGTGAGGCTGCTAAAGCAGCAGGTATGATAAAACCCAAGTTTGCTGTTCCAATTCATTATGGTAGCATAGATAATACTAAGGGTAAAAGTGAAGCTGATGTTTTTAAAAAACATTGTTCTGTTGAAGGTGTTGAAGTTAAGCTACTCGAAGTTGATAAATAGTTATTTTTCAATTTTTAATTTGTGGTAAGAGACATATTTTAAATTTAAACTTCTTTCAAGTTCTTTTGGAAGTTCTTGAGTTATTAATTCTTTTATGATAAAAACCGGTTTTGGTTTTAACCATTTTGTATAACAAATTTCAGCTAATCCTCCAACACTATATCCTAATTGAACTAATGCTTCTGTTTCTTCATTTAATTTCTCTGGTTGATTTCTCCAAGTTCCACAATTAATTTTTTCGCCAATTTCAGTATTAATCCATGAAATTCCAAATTCCTCATCATCCAGCGGGATTATTGAAAAAACCTTCTTGCCTTTGTTTTTAATATACTCTTGAGCAAATAATTCTGAAACACTACCTTTATCAGGAGTTACCACAATTTCATGTCCTTCTTTAGCTAGTTGTTTTGCTATTTCTATAATAATTTCCTTGGATTTTGGATTAATTTCTTCTACGTAACTTATTTTGCTAGGACTTATTATTCCTATTCTCATAAAAACAAGGGATTTTTAAACTACTTAAGCTTTTCTTGACTATGATAACTTTTGAAAGGAGAAAAGAAGATTGCTTGAAGAAAGATGATAAGAGCTCAATTGGTGAAATTGATAGACCAATAAAATCTCTTTGTGAAAAAATTAACAAGCTCGAGAACTATTATACCCTTAGTTCGTGTTCTGGTAGAGTTGTTCTAATTAAAAATCTTGAAAAGAAGCAGGCAGGTATGTTTGTATTTAGAACCCATAATAAAATTAGTTTCAAAGAAATAAAACAAGAGCTTTCTAAGGCTTCAGATAAAAAAGAAAATCTTATCTTTAAGCAAGAATCTTGCATACTTCATGTTTGTTGTAAAAGTTTGGAGGATGCTGAAAAACTTCTTAATAAAGCCAGAATTTGTGGTTGGAAAAATTCAGGCATTATGACTGCCTCTACTCGGATAGTTTTAGAGTTAAGAAGTACAGAATATCTTGCCTTACCTATAATGAATTCGGGTAAATTGCTTGTTGATGAAGATTATCTAAAGGTTTTAGTAAAAGAGAGCAATAAAAGACTTGAAAAGACCTGGGAAAAGATTAATAAGCTCGAAAAGTTAATCTAAGATATGCCTTCAGAGAAACCTCCTTTTGAGTGCACCTATCAGTGGATTTTTGAAAAATTGATTGGGAATAATCCTGAGTTTTGTCCTGATCATAACTATCTTTATTTTGATTATGATATTGGGGTGGCTTTATGGATGAGACCTACTAGCAATAACCTGGAAGCTTTGACTACAACCGCCTTTAAGCAAGGAGATTATAAACCTTTATTTTAAACAATGGAGACTCAAGAAAATTTTCAGCCAAATAAATACTTAAGAGAGATTTTGAGGCGAGTACAGACTCTTGTTTATGGATATACTGATTTTGCTGCTTTAGGTCCTGGGCATATTTATTTAGTTAGAATTTCTCAACCCGGAAATCCTTTATTTTATTTGACTCGAGTTAGACCTTTAGAAAACGAAACTCCTTGTAGATATTGCGGTAAACCTGCGGGAATAGAAGATGCCTTAGAACTACTTTATGGCAGATTTAAAATTATCGGAAAAAGTGGAAAAAAAGTTGAAGTAGATCCAGAACTCAGATTATTTGCACTTCATATAAAACACCTTCATGAAAATGTTGCTGAATTAGATTAAAAATTAAAATGGCAGATGATATTCCCGGGGAGAGAAAAACTATGCCTATAGATATTGAGGCTATAAATGTACTTTTAGATTATCTTAGTGATGGTGAATTTGAAAGAGGACATTCTTATCATCTTAGAGATAGTAATGAGTATTTAGGATTTTCTTTTGTTCCTGTAACTGCAGAAGTTGGATGCTCTCGTTGTGATCAGCAAATTCTTGTTGGGCAAGGAATTAAAATTTCTAGAAAACAATTAGAAGAATTATCTAAAACTTCTAATGGAGTTAGTTTTAATGAGCAAACTATGACTTTATTTCTGCATTATAGACATTTAGGAAGATAATTTTTTCTATTTTTCTCAATTTTTTAGTAACAAAAAATTTAGAAATTAAAAAGATTTAATTTCTAACTCTCCAAAACCAAATTAAATATCATTCTTAAGTAATAAATTCAGTAAAAGATGGTTTTGAAGATTTTCAGAAAGATTTATTAAGAGGCGAGCTCATATTTTTCTAGTTTATTGTGTGTTCTAGTTGGAAATATAAGCTCTTCTCGCCTCTTTAAATTAAAATAGTATGCTGGCGGAACTATTTAAACATTTCGTAGGTTCCAAAAGGCAAAAATAATGTAAGGAGGCTAAACAAAAAAGAAAAATGGTACTTGAATTTGCAAAAGAAGCTATTGAAAATGCTGATAAAAACAGTATTAACTTCGATGAATTGAAAGCTGGTAAGGCAAATATCAAAGTAGTTGGATGTGGTGGAGCAGGTTGCAATGCAATAACTTGGTTGTTTAACAAAGGTATTAGCGGCGCGACTGTGTATGGTTTAAACACTGATGCATTGCACCTAAGCATTACAAAAGCTGATGATAAAATCCTTATTGGTAAAGAAATGACTCGAGGACTTGGTGCTGGCGGTCATCCTAATGTAGGACGTGAAGCAGCAAAAGAATCTATCTCTGAAATTAAAAAAGCAGTTGTAGGTTCTGATATGGTTTTCATATTAGCAGGTATGGGTGGAGGTACTGGAACAGGTTCTGCTCCGGTTGTTGCTCAAGCTGCAAGAGAAACAGGTGCAGTAACTATTGCTGTAGTTACTATGCCATTCGAATGCGAAAAAGCTAGAATTGAAAAAGCTGAATTTGGATTGCAAGAATTAAGAGATGTTGTTGATACAGTTATTGTAATTGATAATAATCGCTTAGTCGATATTGCAGGACAACTTCCTATTCAACAGGCTTTCGCAGTTGCTAATGAGTTAATCTCTACTATGATTAAGGGTATTGTTGAAACAATCACTCTTCCATCATTGATTAACCTAGACTATGCTGATGTTTCTTCAGTAATGAAGAAAGGACAGGTTGCTGTTATTGGTATTGGAGAATCTGACTCAAGCGATAGAGTTAATGAGGCTGTTAGACAGGCATTAACACATCCTTTGCTTGATGTCGATTACAGAGGCGCTAATGGTGCTTTGATCCACATTACATGCGGACCAGACATGAAGCTTGAAGAATTCAGCCAAATTGGTAATCTTGTAGCAGAAAACCTTTCACAGGATGCTCAGGTTATTATTGGTGCTAGAATTAACAAGGACTTTGAAGGCAAGGTTAGAGTTATCACGATTATGACTGGAGTTAAATCTCCTTATGTTCTTGGAAAAGAACGTGAAGAAGAAAATTACTCAAAGGTTTCTCGTGAGATGTCTGACTTAGGAATCGAAGTTTACAGATAATCAGCTTGATTATTTAATTTTATTTTAAACAAGCCGGCTCGGTAAAACGAGCCGGTTTCTTTTTCTATTTTTTGATCTAGTGCATACGTGCAAAATGGAAACTAAAATATATTCTCCAAAAAAGAAGGAGCTATTAGCCCTCTTGACTCTTTGCTCTTGTCAAATATATCATCAATTACATTATTCTATCACTGTTAATAACTCTGAAATTTTAAGAGATTTTTCAAAAAAACCCTTGGTTTTATTACCCAAACATCAAGCAATTACAGATTTGTTGTTAGAAGGTTATCTTGTTCTTAGAAATACTGGAAAATGTCCTTATGCACCAATGAAAGACAGTCTTCCTCAAATTTTAGAATACATCGGAGGAATTCCCATAAAAAGACTAAAAGATATTAAGAGTACAACTAATAGGGAAGAAAGAAAAAAATTAATTCAAGAGGCTCAAGAACAAAAAGAATTCTTAGAACAGGCTTATACTTTTCATTTATCAAGAAATGAACCTTTAATTGTTCATCCGGAAGGAGAGCGAAACTACCGAAGGGTTGGTAAGATTAATCCAAGTTCTTTAATTTTATTATTAAATGCACAAGAGAAACTTAGTGAACAAATAAACTTTGTTCCATTGGATATTTTTTATGAAGACATAAAAAGATTTCGTTCAAAAATAGTCCTTAAATTTGGAAAACCAATTCAGACAAGTGATTTGAATGTTTTAGTAGAGCATATAATTCAAGAGGTTAGATTGTTGGAGAGATAATATCTGCTTAGAAACTATAAATATTTAAAAACTATGAAATAGCTATTGAAGTATGGTATGGGAAAATATTATCAAAATTAATGATTCAATTTTTCCAGAATTAACTATGGGTAGTTTATCTGCGGGAGATTATCTAATGATTTATTCTGAGCCAGCTTCACCAGTGGATATTGCTTTAGCTAGAGGTAGAGAAACCTTTGGCCCGAAAAGAGGAAATAATTCTCATGGGAGATTTCCTTTAGGTTTGGGATTAGATTAATTTATGGATATTTTTGCTTTAAGTAGAAAAGAATCTGCAGAATTTATTCCAAAAAAGTTGACATATGCAATAAGAATTCGTGATGTTAATGATAACCAAGAGTTACCCCCTTTAATTTGTTCTCCCTTGTTTAAACATGTTGAAATTTACAGATTTGATGATCATGTTCCAGATTCTTATGGGCGGGGGCCACTTGAAGAAGGGCTTCCAGAAAAAATTATATCTGATTTTCAAAGATTTTCAAGAGATTGTGAATGTTTGATAACTCATTGTAATGAAGGAGAGTATAGAAGCACAGCAGTTGCTTTAGCATTGAATGATATTTTTGGTTTGGGATATAATCATTTTGATTTATGTGGTTTATTCCCCAATATTAATATTTATGTATTTAAGCAATTAATATTTAGCGCAGATAGAGCGAAACTTCTTGATGATAAGCTTAAACGTGGGTGCCTGGAACCTTTGTTTTTGGCTTCATAAACTTATTTTTCCATTCGTCAAAATAAAGAACCGTGTCTAAGTTTGGTTTTGATTTTTGCTTTTCTTTTATTGCTTCATAACCCACGGGGAGTATTGCTTCAACTTCAATACTTTCTGGTATTTTCAAAATAGATTTTACTGTTTCATCACTAAAGGCCCCAACCCAACAACTTGATAAACCTAAATCAGTAATTTTTAGTAAAAAGTTTTCAATTGCTGCTCCAGCTTCTTGGCGTTGATACATCTCTCCCCTTTCATAATAACTTTTTTTTAAGAAACTTTTATCACTACATATAACTACTGCGAAATCTACATTTTCAAAGAAATCTTGAACTGCGGCTTCTGCAAGCTTTCTTATTTTTTCTTTATCTTGAATTAGAATATATCTTAAACATGGAGCATTTCCTGCAAGTGGTGCGTGATTGGCCGCATCGATAGCTTCTATAATTTGCTGATAAACTGGTCTTTTAGAAGTTCTAAAGTTTCTTGCGGTGTGCCTCTCTTTTATGACTTTATCAAATTCCATGTTTTTATTAGGTTTAAGAGGTATAAAAAGATTGCTGAATAGTTCTTAAATTAAAACGAATTTACATTAGAGTATATCTAAGTCTTTGTGTTAAAGAAAATCCTGCGGAACTGCAAGAACTCCCCACATATCTCCCTTCAAGTCTCTTAATAACCTTTCTAACATATTCTGGCTCAAATAAGCAGGTTCTAGTTACATCTAAAAATGTGGAATCTCCAGATTTTCTCAGTTGAAGTTTAATCTTTCCCCCAGGCATTAAAAATTGTTCTCTTTCACCTACTTTTGAATGCATAATTGATTCTGTTCGTAGTACTTCTACAATTTGGTCGTATTTTCCTTTTATTCTTCCTTTATCTAGTTCATAGGAGCTTGATCTGATTTTCATATTAAGTTATGCTAAAACTTATTTATAAGTATTGTTGAAATCTAAAATATATAAAAAAACGTCTCCAAGAGGACTCGAACCTCTGACCCCATGATTACAACCTTTTCCAATTGCTTGGAGGGTAGGACTATACCATTACCATAACCTTTGTTTTAGGTAGCGAGTCTCTAGTCTCTGCACCTTCCCGTTAGGGCTTGGCTCAGGATTGCCCACGTGGGGTTTCCCTGAATTTACTCGCTGTTCATTCTCAAGTTTCCTTGAGAAGCTGCTATTTTGTTCATCTTACTGAACTTGTCAACAGTCATGTGCTCTACCAACTGAGCTATGGAGACATAATAACTTTAAATATGGGCGGTTTTAAAAGCTTACGTTTTTTGCTTTTTTAGAATTCTTAATATTCTTCAGCTTTTTCTTTTTCTAGATAAGCATAAACATTTGCATGTTTGCTGCCTGCAATTAAGTTTTTTAAAGCATATTCTGCTTTGGTTACCTGTTCTTCAATTCCGATAATTCCAACAAAGTTATCATGCAAAGCAAGACTGCAACCTGTAAGATATTCAAAATTATCCATTACTTTTCTTTCTCTGCCTATAACTCTTGCTCTAACCTGACTTAGATTCTTTCTCTTAGCTATGTTCTTTATGTTTATCTTTTTGAATACAAATTCTTCATTTTTTAAATCTAAAGCCACTTGAATTGAAAATCCTAAATCCACTGCTTCTACAAAACTTAGAGCTATTAATTCTTTTTCAGGTTCTCCATCAATTATTAGAACTTTTGCTTCATTAGATAGTTTAATTTTAAAGGCGTTTTCTATTTCTCTTTTGTTATTCAGAATCTTTCTTATATTTTCTGTATAGATTTTTTCAGTCATACAAAGACCTCCAGCAGGTTTCTTGACATCCAGCAACCGTTCTTACCATGATTTAGAACTCATTAGAGATTCCTTTTATGAATCCTCTTTTTTCTAACCACTGAACTGCAGCGGGAGTATATGAAAAAATTATATCTCCTTTTTTATCTCCTTCAAATTCCCATGGTTCGATTAAAACAATATTTCCAGGGCGTATCCACAAATCTCTCTTTAATCTTCCAGGAACTCTGCAATTTCTTTGTTTACCATCAAAACAGGATACAACCATTCTATTAGCTCCAACCCTTTGATCTACCTTACCTATAACTTCTCTGCCTCTTGGAGTTCTGACTCTGCCTAACTGTTGATTATTGTTTTCAGGATTTGTTTGAGCATTTCCATTATCTTGATTACTTTCTTGAAATTCAAAATTATCTGCCATAAATAAATTAAAGAAGAGGTGTTTTTAAAGCTGATGATTAGTCTATTATCTAAATTCTTTTAAAGTTATAATTTCTTTATTAGAGATGGTTAATGAACTTAGACAGAAGCTTCTTGTTTTTGGATTTTCTGAGCAAGTATTAGACTGTTTATTAAATCGAGATTATAATCATCATTTAATCGCTCAGTTATATGGGCTTTTTACTAAAGAGAATTCTGGTTCTGAAGATCCTGGTTTGATTGCGGTGGAAAGGATTCGTGAGTTGATTAGAATAAGATATGATGCTAATGACGTAGTCAAATTAATAAATCATGGTTTTGGCTTTTCTGAAATTATTCAACTTTCACAAGGTTGTTTAGGTTCTTCACAGGTTTTAAATTTGATAGGTAATCTCAAAAAAGAAAAATCAGAAGTTTTTCTTTTATCTAAAATGGGATTAAGTATTCCTGAACTTACTGATTTAACTGTTTGGGGTCTGCCAGATTATCAAGTAACCTTTCTTAAGAATCTTGGTTTAAGTTCTGGAGATTTATTTGAAATACGTAATAAGGGTTTTAAAGAATCTGAGCTAGAGGAGATTGCTAAATCAAAAGAACCTATTATTTTTTCCTTTTCAGGTAAGCAGAAATTCAAGGGAGTTTTAGTTAAAGGCGAAAAAGAAGATGAGATAGCCAATAAATATTATGAATTTGTATTTAGAACTAATAAGGGCACTTGGAATTGCCAAAATATTTGTGCTTTAGAATGGCCTATTAATCTTTCTTCTGGAAGAAAACGAGTTTATTTGTGTCATGGAAACTTTATTGTGGGAAATTATGCTTTGCCTAAAGAAATTTCTTTTTTAAAAGCAAGTGGAGATAAGGAAAAAGAGTTAGATGCTGTTTTGATTGCTCATAAGCTTTAGTTTATAGTAATGCTAATGCGATGGGTATCCCTTTTATTTGAGTTATACCTGATTTTTGAATTATTCCTGCTTTTAGAGCAATTGCTACAGATTTTTCACCAACAATATTAAAAGTAGAATCTTCTGCTGAATATTCTTCTATTATCTTTAGAACTTCTTCTTCGGTTTTTTCTTCTCCTCCAAAAAAGTTCTTTCCAATTATTATTTGCTTTTTTCCTTCTTCGAAAGTTTTCTCAAGAAGGTTAGAATCACATATCGCAACAGTTGTGCGATAGGTTTTATGAATTTTTACTAACATAATTATTAACTCTTTCTATCACTTAATTTACAAAACTAATAAAAATAAATTAAAGTATTATTTTTTTCCCATCATGCGACAAACAGTTGTTCCACAAACAGCACATTTTCCTTTTGCCATGTTTGTTCCCTTTGCAGTCTGAGTCATTTTCTCATCCTTCAT
This sequence comes from uncultured archaeon, assembly GCA_903866625.1. Taxonomy (GTDB): domain Archaea; phylum Nanobdellota; class Nanobdellia; order Pacearchaeales; family GW2011-AR1; genus CAIPOI01. The sequence goes on from CAIPOI010000005.1 coordinate 125,096, forward strand.
AGTAACTGTCTTCTTGCATTTAACACAATAAGCTTCTGTCATTTTTAACCTCCTTACTAATTTAGATAAATTGACTGTTTTATAAACCTTTCTTATCACTATTCCATGGGGAGCAAGCTTTATATAGAACTTTTGTTTTTCTTTTGCAAGGAGGTTGTTATGAAAACTTTAAAGAAAATTGGTGTTCTTTCTGCAGGATTTGCTTTAGCAATTGCTTATTTTGTTGCTGGTTTGTTATGGGGTCTTATGACTTACCTGCAAATTAAAGGAATGGACGCAGCCACTATTGCTTCTGATGCTACACTATCTGCTGTTGCTAATGTTGGAGCTTGGATTATAGTTATTTCACCTATAGTTGGTGTTATAATGGGTCTTATTGTAGGACTTATAGTTGCTTTAGTATATAACTACATTATTGTTAAAATAATGGGCGGAATAAAATTAGAATTAGTTTAACTTTTCTTTTTATATTTTTACTATTGATTTTTTAGCTCCGCAGGCTAAACAATGCAAAAACATTAGTCTATCTTCTCTTAGAATTTCAGTGTCGGGTTTCTTACACTCTTTACAAAGAACATAAGTTTGAGCATATTGATTTATTTTTTCGTTAATTAAGCTACTTGAGATTTTTCGTGTTAGTATAAGTCTATCTCCCCTCATTGACCCTGGGGCTGCAAGTTCTTTTAACAAGAATTTTAAAACATGATCCAAGTCTCTTCTAAGATAGTTACATATTTGTTTAAAGTTAGTAATAATTGTTTTATTTCCTTCTATATGTCCTTCTACTTTGGGAATTTCAAATCTATCAATCTTACTTTCTACAGGTTTGATAGTTTCATAAGCTTTATTGAGTAGCTTTTCATAATCTTCTTGGTTAGTTGTTTCTGTCATAAATATTAGAAATTAATGGGGTTTTTAAGGTTAGTTGTTCGAGCTTATCCTAGATATCTTACTCTGCCAGGTCTTGGCTCATAAATCATTCCATCTTCAAGAAGTTTAACTATTTCTGCATTTATTAGTTCTGGACTCGCAGTTTTTATCTTTAGGATAATATCTTCTGTGCTTACTCCTTCACTATTACCTGCCTTTATGATTTCTATAATTTCTTCACGAACATCTTTCTTTTGTCCAGGTATCATCTGGGTGGGTTTGGCTTGAATTTGTTTTATTCCTTTTTCTAATTCTAATTTTCTAACTAAAAGATATCGCGTATCTACTTTTTTCATAATTTCTGGATTTATGTATAGCTCTTGATTATAACTTCTTAAAACACCTATTACTAAAATTGTATCTCCTTGAGAAAGTTCTTGATATTTTAATACGTCTTCTCCGAAGAATTTTGCTCTTATTTGGCCCGAAGCATCATCAATTGTTAGTGTACCGTATTTTTTATCACCCTCCGAACTATATTTATCTACAATGTTTGCTATAATGTTTACTCTAACAATTTTTTTATCTCCTAACTCTAAAAATCTGAATCTTTCTTTAGGGGCGGTAGTATTAAAGGTTTCACCATTTCCCTCTGGTTTTTCTATTATCGGTACATCTTCGATTATAGGAGTTCCTATAAGTAAATCTCCTATTCTTATTTTATAAGCAGTTTCTCTTTTTTTGAAATCTGGCATGTTAGTTTCAATAATAATTAGTTTTTAAAGATTGTTGAAGTTAAGAAGCGATTTTATATTCTTTGAACAAAACCCTTTCTTGGAGTAAAAACATCTCCAGAGGCTATTAATTTTTGAATTGATTCATCAATCTCTTCTTTATTCATCTTGCCCTCAAGTTCTTTTTCTAACTCTTCCAGAGGTATAAATTTTCCAAGCCTTTCTTCAAGTTTACTTAAAGTTTCTCTAACTATTATAACTTTGCTTCTTTGACTTGTTGAGACTCCTGTTGCAATTCTATCTATGTCAAAAGATTTAGTTTCAGGATCATAACCTACTTGCATAAGATAGTATTTTATTAAATCTACTGCGATTTTTGCATCTTCTTTTGTTACTGTTTTTCTTAGGTGCATTTTTGCGTGAGCTTCTGAAAGTCTAACTAGTGCTTCTAGCTGTCTTGCAGATATTGGAATCGATTTTGTTCCTAAGCTATCTCCTGAAGAGGGAGTATTTCTCATTTTTACGTAAAACTCTCGGATTTCTTTTACAGCTTCGTCTGTTAATATTGGTTTTACTTTTTGTTTCGCATAAGCAACATATTTTCTAAATAATTCTCTTGTTACTGGAACTACTCTATCTTTCTTCTGATACAAACTTAAAACATGTGCTGCGATAGAATCATCTTTGAATTTATCGGGCATATCTCTTAGAACAAAGATCAAATCAAATCTGTTGATCAATGCGGGAGGCAAATCTATTTGTTGAGCAATTGTTTGAAAGGGTTCAAATCTTCCCAGTTTTGGGTTGCCCGCGGCTAGAACTGAAGTTTGTGCTTTTAATGTAGCTTGAACATTTGCTTTAGAAATTGTAACTGTCTGTTGCTCTAAAGCTTCATGCATGGCAGATCTATCATTAGGGTCCATTTTTTCTATTTCATCAATACAAACTATACCTCCATTAGCAAGAACCATTGCTCCTGCTTCTAAAGCCCAACCTCTTAAGAACTCGTCTTTAACTACAGTTGCAGTAATACCTGCTCCAGATGCTGCTTTACCAACAATATACCTTCCTTTTGGAGCCATATCTGAAATAAATTTTAGAGTTACGGATTTAGCAACTCCGGGATCTCCTATTAGAAATATGTGAATATCTCCTCTTTTTACAGTTCTATCTTGGCCAACTTTTCTAACTCCGCCAAACATTTGTAAAACCAATGCTTTTTTTATCTCCTCATAACCCCAGATGCTTTGAGCTATGCTTCCAGCCATTTTGTCAAATACTTTTGGATCTGCGGCGAGTTCTTGAATCTGTCTTTCATCTTCATCACTTATTTTTACTTCTTCATAAGTTTCTTCTAAGGGGATAATATTATTTGCTTCAAGTGCTAAATCAAATCTTGTGGAGATAGATCCTGTTTGTAATGGAACTGGAATTTCTTTTAGGACTCCCACTGCTTGAACTCTCGCTCCTGGCGTTGTTTTTTCTTCCATTCTTGGTTCAACTAAATCTTCTTGCAAGAAGACATTCATACGCTTTGGTTGTTCTCCACCTGTTAGAGATTCTGGAGACTCTTCAATTACTAATCTTTGAGCGTCAACCATCTCCTTACTTGTAAGTCTGAACTGTCCTTTTCTACCACAAGAACATCTTGTCGGTTCTCTAAATTTTTTTTCAATTTGAAGAACAGAGATTATTGTTCCGCAAGTTGGACATTCAAATTTAGCATTTACTACTTGAGGGCGTACATCAGAAGCTTGACGAACGATTCCTTGAATACAAATCATTTTGTTTAAATGTTTCGCACGAATATGGGCAATTTTTAATTCTTGGGTATTTGGAATATTAATAAAACGAACTCTCGCCCCTTTAATCAAACCTAAATCGTCTAATGCGGTTTCTAGAATTTGAATAATTTCTTCAGGAGAAGCTAAAAGTTCTTCAGAAAGTTGGGGAGAAAATGAAGATAAGTCATTAAAATCTACAATAATTACTCTCTTATCATCACGAATACTCTGACCTATTTCTTTACGATAGGTGTCAAAGAATTGCTTTGCTTCATTAATTCTATCTTCTGTTTCTCTCTTTTGCTCGGGCATAATATAAGAACTCGGTTTCTCTTTTAAAGGGTTTCTATATTAAGATATATAGGTTGAGAAAATAGATGTTAAGTTATGTTACTTGGGCGCTATAGTTTAAGTCAAATCTTTGATTTCTGAAAAAATAAGATTCTCTTTTCTGTTCTTCTTGTCTTTCTCTTACAGCTTTTTGAACTGCTTGATAAGAATCGTTTAGAATTTTTGAAAGTTTTTCACTAATAGTGGGATTTATCATTTTCATTCTTGGGGTTTTGCTTTCCATAGTTACTTTTAGTTTAAAGGTTTTTTAAAGATTTATATGTTAGAATTATTCTGCTCTTTTCTGAACTTCTTTTATCTTCTTATTAAGCTGATTCATGGAATCTTCTAATTGAGCTCTGTTCTTTGTTCCGGTGCATACGAGTTTTCCATTACTAAAAAGTAAGAAAGTAGCATTAGGCTCGTCTAATTTGTAAACTAATCCTGGAAACTGCTCGGGCTCGTATTCTGTGTTTTCTAATTCTAAAGCTAAGAAGTTTAAGTTAAGGTTTACATCAATGCTTCCAGAAGCTACTATGTTTTGAACAGTTATCTTTGGTGTGATTGTTACTCTGACTCCTATTTTCTTTAGTTGTCTTATAACTTCTTGAATAACTTCTTTAACTTGAGCTATAGATTTTGTTCCAGTACAAACGAGATTTCCTGAAGAGAAAACTAGAACTGCTGATTTTGGTTTTTTTACTCTTAATACTAGTCCTGGAAATTGTTCGGGGTTATATTCTGTATTGGTAAGAGTTTTAGCTAGTTTTGTAAGAGGAACATCTTTTCCAAGAGAAGTTGTTGCTACAATATTTTGTATTTTAAGAGAATCTTTAACCATCGGATATGCTTTATAAATGAGTCGGGTTTTTAAAGCTTTGGGTGGTTGTCGAGGATAAGATTTGAGTCAATATAGGTATATTACTCTTCGCTTACACTTAGATCTATTGTTTTTGGAACTTGAGATTGAATACTTATGCCAAAAACTCTAATATCTCTGGAATAAGGACATAAGACTTCAGTCCCATCGGGCATCTTACCATCAACATATTTTGCAGAGCATCTTTCTCCATGACCCCCACAATTATATTTGCATTCAACATCCATCTGTAACCAGTCTCCTGGAGATTTAGAAGATATTCTTAACTTGACTAGTTCTCCATCTTTTAGGGCTTCTTGCATTTTTTCATCAATACCCTTGCAATAAATTTCTCCTTCTATTTTAATATTATCTAAATTAACTTTGCACATATTATCTTTTGATTAATTTTGTTTAAAAAGATTATTGCATTCTTTTATAATTAATAGGAGTATCTAAAACGTTCTCTTCAAAGCTTCTTTTTCATGAAGCTTCTTGACTTCATCAATAGTTGCAATATCTTCAGTATCTCTGTCTGTTCTTAATGCAGTGAATCTCGGAAATCTTAGAGCATAGTGAGAGTTGTAAGAAGGAGAACCCTGAACTTCTTGGAAAACCACTGTGATGACAATTTTTGGCTTGATTTTTACAGATTTGCCATGCTCACTCTTTATCAAGGGTTTAACAAGATTAGTCATATCTTCATAGCTTGTTCCTTCTTCTGATTTTTCTTTTAATCCTGTTGAAACTTTTCCAATATCTAAAAATTCTCCGCTTTCTTTATCTCGACAAGCAACATCAAAACTTGTTAACCATCCTGCTCTTTTTCCTGTTCCATATTCTGCTCCAACAATAACTAAGTCAAATTCATTATCTGCTGGTTTCATTTTTAGCATGTGACCTACTCTTGCACCCGGTTTGTAAGGGCTTGCTAGATTTTTGAACATAATTCCTTCTTCTTTATCTGATAGGGCTTGTTTGTAAAATTTTGCTGCTCTTTTTTCGTCAGAAGTAATAATTTGTTCTGCTAGTCTAAATTTGAATTTTTCTGTTTTTATTATTTTTTCAAGTATTTCTCTTCTTTTTTCAAAAGGCATATCTATTGCTGATTTTCCATTATAGTATAAAATATCAAAAACATTTATTTCTACAGGAAGTTCTTCAGAAAGTTTGTCTATATCATATTTTCTTTTTATTCTCTGAGAAATATGTTGGAAGGTTGTATATTTTTTTGTTTTTTTATCATAACCTACTGCTTCTGAATCTATAATAAATGTATCTGCTTTAACATACTTATTTACATGTTCAATTACTTCTGGGAATTGCTTTGTTACTTCATCTAATCTTCTTGTGAAAATTTTAATATTGCCTTTTTCATCTTTATTAATCAACATTCTAAATCCATCATACTTGTATTCCAGAGCAGTTTCTCCTTTATCATTTTTAGTTCTTTCAAAACCATCATGAATATCCTCTGCTTTTAAGGCTAACATAACCTTTAAGGGTTGACCTGGAGAAATTTCTATTTTATCTAATTCATGTTTTCCTTTTAATGCTTTTTCAAATACTAGGGCAAAATCTGTAACTTTATCATAAGCAGATTGAACTTTTTCAAAAGCTTCTTTATCTTCTTTGTCAAAACAAGCCCAAACTATAGAATCTCTTATTGTTCCTGAACCTGTTCCAATTCTTAAATCATTTAATAAAGTTCTTGCAATATATTTTGCTTCTATAGGGCTAGCACTTGAAAGCAATTCTGCGATTAATCCTATTTTTTTGTCAACAGTTCCTTTTCCTATTAGATCTGGGAGTGCTTGTAGGTTTTCTAAAACCTTTGTTGTTGTAAGCTTAGCAGAGAAAAGCGTGTGTTGAGATTTATTTTTAAAAGTCTCTGCTGCAACTTCTCCTAAATCTCCTATTTTCTTCCATTTTTTTACTATTTCTTCTTCAGGTTTTCCAGTTGCTCTTGAAATTGCCTTGATTGTTAGTTGTTCAGAAATACCAAATTCTTTTTCTTCCCAATCTGGCCAGACTCTACCTTGAAGAAGATAAATTATTTCTCTATGTTTTTCGTGTTTTATGGTTTTCAGAAATTCTGAGAGAATTTCTGCTTTTTTAAGCCTAGAAGGATTTTTCTCTAATTCTTCATAGATTTCACAGAGTTTTGAGTAGTGCATGATTGTTACTTTCTTTTTGTTTACTTCTTTTATAGTTATATTAAGAAAGCGGGGTTTTTATATTTTTAAAAATGGCTAAGTAAACCCATAAATTTAATACGACACGAGTATAACTTGCATAAGTTCAGTTATTACTATTAATTATTAATAATGTTTAAGAAGAATAAGCGAGCAAGAGGAGTTTATTTTATTTTTTAATTATAGCTGTGTTAAGAATTAATTTTTAAGAATTATTTCCCGTGATGCTTATTAGCAGCAGAGCTTGGTCTTACCTTAACATTTGAAGCCTTAACTCTTAGGCCTCTGCTTTTTCTTCCTGCACTTGTTAAGCCTCTTAGGGCTCTATTTCTATTTGCAGAATCTTGTAACCATCTGAAATTGCTGTCGTTTTTTATTTCAGGTCTTTCAGGATCAATACATATAACTTCAAAGAAATAAAATCTTCCATCTTTTGCTATTTTATAGCTGTTTAATACTTCTAAATTTGGATATTTGTTTTGAACTCTTTGTTCAGCTACCCATTGATAGTTCATCTTAAGTATTTTCTTTATATTAAATCTTTTACTTCTACGTTTTGTGTTTGGTCTTGTTTTTACTCTCCCGCCTCTTTCTATTAAGATTCTGAAAACAACAAATCCTTTTTTTGCTTTGTAACCTAAAGTTCTTGCTCTGTCTAATCTTGTTGGTTTCTCAAGTTTTGTTATTCTTTCGCCAGCCCTCCAAGCAATCATTTTGCTTCTTAGATCTTGAGTGTTTGCTTCAGTTGGTTTTTTAAAAGCAGTTTTCAAATAGTGATAAAATCCTTTTACAGAAGGTTTTGCTACTTTTTGCTTATTTTCTTTAACTTGTTTTGTTGCTTTTTCTGCCATGTTTTGATTAGAAAAGGGGTATTTTTAAATCTTCGCTTGTGGGCGAATGAGTTGAAAAATTTCAATTTTTCAAAGCTTTGTTTTTGAAAAGTATGAGCCCGCAAGGATTTGAACCTTGGACCCCCGCCGTATCAGAGCGGTGCTCTACCGGGCTGAGCTACGGGCTCATATACTAAACTGAGATTAATTTGTATTTATAAGTATTATGTTTTGAAGAATATCGATTAAGGATAGGTTTTATTGTCCTGTTCCAAACTCTAAGAATAGCTTATCTTGCTTTATAGCATAGCTTTGAAGTGGTAATTTTACCTTTAGAGTTTTTATATAAACTGCTCGCTCGGTGTAGGCTTTAATTTCTAAAGAGTTTTCAAGATTGTTTATTAAAACATTATTCAAGGAATTTAATCCAGGTGTATCTAATTCATAGACTACTTTATCTTTAAGTCTTGTTAGTTTAGTTTTTGCTTCTTTTCTTGGAAGTTTTTTTGATTTTTCTATGGTTTCTTCAGAAACCTTTGGTGCTTCTTCTTTTTTCTGTTTGATTGGTTTTTCTATATTCTGTTGGTTCTCTATAGGGATTCTTTTTCCATTTATGTAAAGTTGAAGATTAGAGCCTATCTTGGGTTGAGATTGTTTTTTCTTTTCTATATCTTGTAATTCTTTTTCAAACATTTTCATAGCACTGTTTACTGCGCTACCTATTAATTTATCCATAAATCCAAAATTATTGCTTTTGCTTCCTTGAATCGAACTGTCTTTATCAGACTTACCCAATAAACCGTATTCTTCTTGAAGATTCTTAGTTGGAACCCCACAGTAAGGGCAGAAATCAAAATTTCTTTCAATCTTTTTATCGCAGTGATTGCATCTTTTTTCAAACATATTATTATTTGCTAAAGTTTATTTAAAAAGCTTCTGAACTTTCAGTCTTTTTATTGATAAAGCTAGTTAAGTAAACTTTTTATAATCTTCTATTCTTGCAGATATATGAAAGAAGAGGAAATAGCTTTGAAGTTTGGCATAGATTTGGAAAGTTTAAAGAAAGAACAAACTAATTTATGTAAGACTCTGGAGTTAAAAGATGTTATTGATTTTAGTGATGATATAAAGATAGCCGCTATAGAAAATTTAATTGTTAATAACAGCATTATTTCTAGCGTTGTTGTAGGAAAACTCGAGAAGGGTAAATTTGAGGTCCTAGAAGAAGAATATTTTACTGAAAAATTGAAATTTCCATATATCTCAGAGTTTAGAGCATATAGAGAGTTGCCAGCTATGTTTGGTGCGATGGATAAACTTGAAGAAACTCCTGATGTGGTTTTGATTTCTGGAGAAGGAATAAATCATATTCGTTTAGGTATGGCTAGTCATTTTAGTGTTGCTACGGGAATTCCTTCTGTGGGGGTAAGTGATATTTCTTCAGAAGATTTTAGTGTTGAAGGAGAATATGTTTTTAGTGCTAAGAAAAAAGTCGCTCGAGTTTTGAAGAGTAAGGATAAATCTAGGCCCTTGTTTGTTAGTCCTGGAAATAAGATTAGTCTTGAAACGGCTTATGAGCTTGTGAAGAGGCTTATTTTTGCCCCCCATAAACTTCCTGAGCCTATGCATTTAGCCCATAAGTATGCTAAGGAAGTTAGGAAAGAGCTAGGAGTTTAATTCTTGCAATCTTTTACATAAATCTTTTTAAACTAACTCTTTATTGCTTTATTGAAAAAAAGAGAGTAAAATGGCGCTTATAAAAAATAAAGAGATTACAATGGTTGCCGCTATTAGCAAGGCATTAGATATTATGAAATCTGATTTAGAAATGCCCAGCGATGAAATTATTCAAGGAGTCTTTGGTAAAATAAGGGGCAATACTGAATCAAAGATAGCAGCTATTGCTGCTGTGAATTCTGCAATTAGTCTTAAGAGAAAAAATCCTTCTATGCTTAGCAGAGAAGTTATAGAAAGAATAGTAAAAGAAACAAAATTTAATCCTGAAATAACTTAATTTTTAACTATGGCAGAACAAGTACACTTAGAAGGAAGACTCTATCTTATCAGGCATGGTGAGCATAATTCTGAGGGTGTTAAAAGACTTGATGAAAAGGGCAGAAAGAATTTAGTTTCTTTAGCAGAAAAGCTCAAACCAGAATTAAAAGACATAAAACCCCATAACTTTTCTTTCTTTTCTACAGGATATCTTAGAGCAGTAGAGTCTGCTATAGAACTTGTTCAAATTTTTGGTGATGAGTATTCTCAAATTAATACAAGTCATTTATTATATGATGCTGAAAATTGCAAGCAATTTTTTGATGAGCATTTAGCTAACCTTGGAAAAGAAGATATTGTTTTTGCAATATGCCATTTGCCATTTGTTGAACATTTTCCAGCATGGTTTTTTAATAATCTTCATAAAAAACCGGGAAGGTTTGAAGGTGAATATGGCCCTGAAAAGGGTACTGGTATTTATATTGATTTTAGAACTGGAGAACATAGAGAACTAACTTTTAGGAATCCCCCTAGTTAGTTAATTAACCCTTTCTTGAAGCGTTCCACATTAATTCAAAATGTTTTTTATAACCCTCTGCTATTTCTTTTTGTTTGATTAAAATCGCAAGAGGCTTTTCTTTATTCCAGAAGATTATAGCCACTCTATCTCCATAAATGTTTATGGCAAGGGGAGAAGAATATTTTTCAGGTAAGTATTTTATTTCTGCTAAAGGTATTTTTGGAAGTCTTTTTGTTAGGGGTGTGTTGAAAATTATTTTTATGGGCATTTTTTTACTTTTTCTTCTTTTATCAAACCAGTTAAAGTAAAATTCCATTAAGTCATAAGCTACTTCTGAACCTCCAATAATAAAAATTTCTTTGCCTTGTTCTATTTGGTCTTCAAAAACACTCTTTAGTCCTGCTTTACCTTTGAAAACCATAGTATCTTCTCTTTGTTTTTCTTTAGTTTGGCTAAACAATAACATCATATCATTCAAAGAGTTATTTATTGTTTGTTTTTGTTCTTCAACTATTTCAACAAGCCTGTTGGGATTAGAAGCATGGAAGATTTTCCGATTATTTTCAACAATATAACCCACCAAACCTTTTTTTATGAGTCTATCAAGAGCGTCATATATAACTCTTCTATGCAATCCTGTTCTTCTTGAAATAGTTCCTGCTGGTCTTGAGCCCATTTCTAGCAAGGCTTGGTAGATGCTTGATTCATTCTCTGTTAATCCTGCTTGTTTGAGGCTTTGCTTTATTTCAGGGTTCATAAATTAATTTAGCTTCTTTTCTATTTAAATATTGTGGTGATAAATATCACCTCATAAAATTATATGCTAAAATATTCTTAACTAATTAACTAAAACGAATGGAGGAAAAAATGACACATCAAACAGAAGAAAAATTATTGCAATTAATTGCTGCAGATAGACTTCATATACCTATTTCAAGTCTTGAAGGCAAATTTAAAAGAAGAAAGACAAAAATTGCTCAATCTGTAGATTTACCTACCGGACAATATCAAGGAATTAGAGTTTATGCTTTTGAAAAAGATGAAGAAGGCAAGAAAGCTAGAGGAATGGCTGCCGGAATTAAAGAATTCTGTAATAGACACCCTAACTATGGTGATGAACTGAAAGGATTAATTGCAGAAGAAAGAACAACAAGAGAACCTACACTTTATTTTGGAATGAATGAAGGATGCAGATTGACTAATGAAGACTATATGGCTGTTATGGCTGATATTGGTTTTACAGAAGCTCAGGCACAAAGATTTTATGAACCTTTGATAGATGCTTCAAGAAAACTTTCAAGAGCTAGACAAGAAGGCCAGAGAAGCATATTAGTGGGTTAATACTTTTTTATTTTTTTATTTATTTTTTTGCTTTTTATATTTTTATTAGTAGTTAAGGTTTAAAACTCAAGTTTCTTGATTCTATCATGGAATATGATGTAATCTTAGTTAGTGGGGAAAAATATTTTGATCATCCCCTTTGCGGTGTGGCTATTCTCAAAAGATTATTGGAAAAATATGGCTATAGTGTTGGGGTTATTGAAACTCCGAAATCTGAAAAAGATATTGCTAAACTTGGAAAACCCAAACTATTCTTTGGAGTTAGTTCTGGGGCTATGGACTCTATGATTAGAAACTATACTCCTCTGAATAGAAGGCGGGAGAAAGATAAGAATCTTAGTTATACTCAAGAGATTCCAGATAGGGCTTTGATTGTTTATAGTAAATGGATTAGAAGTGCGTTTAACGATGCAATTATTGTGATTGGCGGGATAGAAGCTTCATTAAGAAGATTTAGTCACTATGATTATTGGGATAATAAACTAAGGAAATCCATACTTATTGATTCTTTAGCAGATATTCTTGTATATGGTAATGGTGAGAAGCAAATACTTGAAATTGCTAGCAGGTTGAAGAATGGTAATAATTTATTTGGTATTCTGGGAACTTGTATAAAATCAGATAATCTCCCTCCAAAATTTATAGAGCTTCCAAGTCATGAAGAAGTTGTTAAATCCAAAGAAAGATTTTGTGATATGCAAAATTTATTTAATAATTATTCAAATCTTGCTGAAAAATTTTCCAATGAAAGATGTTTTGTTCTTCAGTTCAAATATCCTGATTATAAGTCTAAAGATTTAGATGAATACTATGAATTGCCATTTACCAGGGAGATAACTTCTAATGAGCTCAAGGGTTTTGAGTTTAGTATAGTGACTCATAGAGGTTGTATAGGAAATTGTAATTTTTGTTCACTTAGATTATTAAGCGGAGATAAGATTGTCTCAAGAAGTGAAGAATCTATTGTTAGAGAAGTTGAGAGAATAGTAAAAATGCCACATTTCAAGGGAAATATCGATGATCTTGGAGGTCCAAGCGCAAATATGTATGGTATGGACTGTCATGCTTGTGAGGGGGAGTGTATTAATTGTGTTAAACTAAACAAAAGTCACTCAAAATTAATTAAACTAATGCGAAAAATTAGAAATATAAAGGGTGTAAAAAAAGTTTTTGTTAGAAGCGGAATAAGATATGATTTAGTTAATGAAGAATATTTAAAAGATTTAACAAAATATCATGTTTCTGGAAAATTAAAGATTGCTCCCGAACACGTTAATAAAGATGTTCTTAAACTTATGAATAAAGATAAGGGTGATCTTGATAAGTTTATATCTGATTTTAATAAACTTGGATGCGGAGAGTTAGCATTTTATTTTATGATTGGGCATCCTGGTTCTGGAATTAAGGAATCAAGAGAGTTAGCCGAGAAATTAAAGAAGTTAAAAAATGCAGAATCGGTCCAATTATTTACTCCTACGCCTATGACTGTTTCAACTTGCATGTATTATACTGGATTAAATCCTAAAACAAAAAAGAAGATTTATGTTCCCTATACTTTTAAAGAAAAAAAAGAACAAAAAAGAGTTTTGAATCTTAGAAAATTTAATTTCTGAGAATGCGCGATCCGACTGAAAAAATCTGAGGATTTTTAGTGTCGTCTCGTGCAGAAGTTTCGTTCCTCAACATTCTCCATGCGCGATCCGAGAATTGAACTCGGCTCTAAACCTTGGGAAGGTTTCATTCTACCGATAAACTAATCGCGCATAGTTAAAATTATAAACAACCTTTGCTTTTATTCTTTATGGCAGGAGTAGTATTGTGGAATTTTAGAGCTAATGCCACTGAGCAAATGGTGGCTTACTATTTTGCCTTGAGCTTTGATGAATCTCGAGAACTTGAAGAAGTAACTGGAAGAATCTTACTTCATTTTGCTCCAACTGATAATAATCAACAAAGAGATGGAAAATTAATTAACTTAAAATATAGGGTATTATGCTTTGATACTGGAAATATTAGCCCTCCTGAAAATCAAGATTGGCGAAAGATTTTTGCAGGAAGAGTAAGGAAAGATGGTAGACTTTACTTAAGAGATAAAACTGGAATGGATGGGCTTGAAGCCTATGCTGTTAGTGCTATAACTAATAATTGTTCTTTTAAAATTCGTTAGGTTTTTATATCTAATTCTTATTCATAGGGTATGGTTAAATCAGCTACTAAAAAAACATTGAAAGAGAAGACTAAGAAATTCTATATTACCACCCCTATTTATTATCCTAATGATATTCCTCACATAGGCCATGCCTACACCACTATTGCTGCCGATATCTTGGCAAGATGGCATAAACTTGTGGGCGAAGAAGTATTTTTTTTAACTGGAACTGATGAGCATGGTAAAAAGATAGAACAAACTGCAGCGAAAGTTGATAAAAAACCAAAAGAATTCATTGATGCTTTAATTCCTGAATTTAAGAGTGCCTGGAATAAACTTAATATTAATTATGATCGTTTTATTAGAACTACTGATAAAGATCATGAAAAAACAGTTCAAGCCATTCTACAAAAGGTTTACGATAAAGGTGATATTTATCTAGATGATTATACCGGTCTTTATTGCACTGCCTGTGAAGCATATTACACAGAAAAAGATTTAGTTAATGATTGTTGTCCTATTCATAAGAAACCTATTGAAATACTTCGGGAAAAAAGTTATTTCTTTAAATTGAGTAAGTATCAAGATAAACTTCTTAAATTTTATAAGGAAAACCCTAATTTTATCTTACCAAAATTCAGGGCTAATGAGGTTAAAGCGAGAGTCAAAGAGTGTTTGAATGATCTGAGCATTTCTAGAACAAGTTTTGATTGGGGTATAACTTTACCCTTTGATAAAAAACATATTTGTTATGTTTGGTTTGATGCACTTTTTAATTATGTTTCTGGAGTTGGCTACCTTGAAGATAAGAAGAAGTTTGAGAAGTTTTGGCCTGCTGATGTTCAGTTAATTGGTAAAGATATTCTATGGTTCCATTGTGTTTATTGGCCTGCTTTTTTACTTTCGGCAGGAATAGAATTGCCAAAAACTATCTTTGCTCATGGCTGGTGGACTTTTGATAATGAAAAAATATCTAAGTCTCGCGGAAAAGTAATTAACATTGACGAGTTAGTTTCTATTGCCGGAACTGATGCAGCTAGATACTTTTTATTTAGGGGGGCCGTATTTGGTCAGGATGGAGATTTTTCAAGGCAAGTACTCATTGAGCGACATAATAATGAACTTGCAGATAAACTTGGAAATCTTGTATCAAGAGTTAGCACCCTTGCAGAGAAATATGGAGTTAAGAAATGCGAAAACAAACTTCTTGGCAAACTTAAGCTTAAGGAAATTGAAAAATTGATTGAAAACTATGAGATTGATAAAGCACTTAATGAGATTTTTGCTTTTGTCGATAGAGTTAATGAGTTTGTTCAAGCTGAGAAACCTTGGGAGACTAAAGATAGTAAAGTTCTCTACCAATGTGTTGATAGCATTAAAGCAATAGCCATACTTCTTTTTCCTTTTATACCTGAAACTTCTGAAAAAATAGCCAAAAATTTTGGATTTGAGATAAAATATGAGAATATTCTTGAGAACCTCGAGTACAAAAATATAAAGAAATCTGAGATACTGTTTAAGAAGATAGAAGTAAAGGAAGATAATGTTGAAGAAAAACTTAATAAACCTAAACAAACTACCAAGATAGAAGGAATAGCTAACATGACTGATGTTATTAAATACGATGACTTTGCAAAACTAGATTTAAGAGTTGGGACTATAAAGAAAGTTGAAGATATAGAAGGAGCTGATAAGCTTTACAAGCTTGAAGTTGATGTTGGTGAAGCTAAGACTCGAGTAATTTGTGCGGGAATTAAGAAGTTTTATAGCAAAGACGAGTTGAAAGGTAAACAAATAATTGTTATTTGTAATTTAGAGCCTAGAAAAATGCGAGGTATAGAAAGTAATGGTATGTTGCTTGCCGCTTCTACAGCTGATGATTCAAAGGTAATTCTTTTATCTCCTGAGAAAAAGATTGATAGTGGAAGTAAAGTGAGATAAAACTAATATGCCTAGGCAGATAAAAACAATCCCAGTTTCTGAAGATACGAGAAGATTTTTAATAAGATTACAAAAACAGATTTTAGTGGGAATAAGACCCTGCGACCCTATTTTAAAAGAACATCCCGGTATAACTCCAGAACAGGCTTCAGCTTATTTCTGTAGAGATGTTTTATATTCGGATAGACCTAGAAATCGTGGAATAAGATATTTGTGATTATTAAAACTACAACCCCAATCTCTTAGCTAATCTTGAAAAGAAACTTGGTTTTTCTTTTTTCTTTTCTTGAAGTTTTTGGCGTTTATCGCCTAAAACTTTTCTTGTGATATTTCTGTAAGCTCTGGCAGCTTTGCTTTTTGGATGAGTAAGAACTACTCCATTCTTCATCCTATGACTTTCTTTAACAGAATCATCTTCGGGAACTATTCCAAGAATAGGAACTTCTAACATATCTTTTATTGTTGGAACATCCATTTCCCATTTTTTACCTTCAATTCTGGTTATTATAACTCCTGCAACTTTTTTATCCATTTCTTCAGCAAGTTTTATTGTTTTAAGAGCATCAGTTACAGCAGTTACTTCTGGATTCGTAACAATAATTATCTCGTCTGCTGCTTCTAGTGCAGATTTTGACTCTTCTCCAAGTCCTGCTGCAGAATCTAATAGAACATTATCTGCAATCCTCTTTAATTTTTTAGCAATATCTTCCATTTTATCATGATTTATGCTTTTTAAATCTCCAATAGAAAGTGAAGAAGGAAGAATTTTTGTTCCAGACTCATGTTCGTATATTGCTTCTTCAACCTTTGCTTCATTTTTCATAACATGATTTAGTGTTATTGGAACTATTGGAGAGCCTAAATGTAATCCTACATTAGGAGTTGTAAGATTTGCATCTACAATTACTACTTCTTTACCTAATTCATTCATTGACAGGCCAAGATTAATTGTGGTTGTAGTTTTTCCTACTCCGCCTTTTCCTGATGCAATAACATATATTTTACCCATTTTTACAAAAAATAACCTTAGATTATTTTGATAGAAGGAATTGTTTTACGTAACTTATAAACCTTTCGAGTGTAATTGAATATTCTTTTAGCTGATCAAGATTTATTATTACTTCCTTGCCCATATCATTTACCTTAAGTCTTACATCCTTCCTAAATTCACATTCTTTTATAGCTTTATTGTCATCTATTCTCTTGAAAAATTCATAGATTTTTATCGCTTCCATTATCTCTGCCTGATTTTTAAAATTTTGTTTTACTAGCTCTACTTTTTGTCTGGGATGAGTTGGAATTACTTTTATTTTCTTTTTCTTTTTTAGTTGTTGAAGCAAACCTTCAACACAGTGATCTATCATTATTACCCATCTTTTTAGAAGATTTAGAATTACATCACAGGTTTTGGTGTATTTTAAACTTACATAAAGCAGATGATCTGCACTGATTTTTTCTTTGATAATTGTCTCAATCATTTTTAATCATTAATTCTCCAAGATTTTTTGATACTGGGTCTGGAAAAGCTATGTTAGACTAGTATATATACCTATCTTTTTTTGAGAATTTTTACTACTTTATAATAATTTTGACTTTACTCATTATTCCCTTTACAAGTGTTAAATATTGTTTCAAAATTTCTTCGTCAAGTGTTCTTGTATGAAGATTATCTGAGAGTATAACTATCTTTTCTCTTCTTAAAAATTCCATGGGACTCTTTTTATGATTTTCTGCAAGAGATATAAATTCTAAGATTTTATTAATCTCTTGAGGAGAGATACCATACCTTGGTGCAGATTTTGAAATAAAGACTCCGAAGTTTTCATGAGAGTCCTGGTAAAGCTTTATTCTTTTCCAGAGGTAGTCATATTGAAGAATTGCATTTACTATGGAGAGTAAAGAGTCATATATTCGGTCTATAGAACTTAATAAAAGTCTTTTATCCCTAACAACTGGATAGGTTACATAAAGAATATGATCTGCTATCCTTATACTTTTTATAGCATCACCTAAATGCTCTAAGTATTTTTCCATATAACTGTAGATTTTCTAGATTAATAAGGATTTATGTGGGAGAATGATAGTTTCTATTATTTTTTCTTCTTATGGGTCAAAGCAATAATGGTTTCTGCAATATCCCCATTGTTTTTTTCTAATTCTATTGCTGCAATTTCTTTTGAAACTCCTGTTTGCTTTACGATTTCTTGAATATCTTCTTCAACTTTCTCATCTTCGTTTTCTTGTTCTTGATTTTCTTCCGAGATTTCTCCCGAGATTTGAAAGTTTTCTTGACCAGACATGTTCACCTTTATAACTTTTGGTTCATTTATTATGATTCTTCCACCTTCAGACTTTTCTATGATTACTCTTGAGGCATCTAACTCTGTTTGAGAGATGCCCATCTGCTTCATCATGGCTTGCATCTTCTTAGGATCTATTTTTGGAAACATGTTAACTAAAGAATATTTTTACTACAGTCATTAATATTATTGCAGCAACAATTATAATAACTACTTGTTCGGGAGTTATTTGAAGTTTACTTTGATACTCCTCATTATACCTTATTAGACCTCCTCCACTAGAAGGCATCATCATATTGTCTGCCATAAGGTTTAAAATATGGGGTTGTTTTTAAAGGTTATGGCTTTAGAGAATAAACAGAATAAACAATACAGCTTTATAGAATCTGAAAAAAAGTGGAAGAGCTTTTGGGAAAAAGAAAATATTTATAGTTTCAGTAGGAATTCTAAGAAAAAAATATTTAGTGTAGACACGCCCCCACCAACTGTTTCAGGTGAGATGCATATTGGCCATGCTTGTTCTTACTCTCAACAGGATTTTATTGTTCGTTTTAAGAGAATGAGGGGTTTTAATATTTTTTATCCTTTTGGAACAGATGATAATGGCTTGCCTACTGAAAGATTGGTTGAAAAAAAGAAGAATGTTAAAGCTAAGGAAATGAAAAGAGATGCGTTTGTAAGATTATGCATGGACTTTCTTAAAGAAGAGTTACCCAAATTTATTCAGGATTGGAAGGATATTGGAATTAGTTGTGATTGGAATATTCTTTATTCTACTATTGACAAACATTCCAGAGCGGTTAGTCAGTGGAGTTTTCTAGATTTACATAAAAAAGGAAGATTAGAGCGAAGAGATGCTCCTTCTATGTGGTGTCCAGAATGCAAAACTGGCGTGGCCCAGGTAGAAGTTCAAGATAAAGAATTAGATTCTTTGTTTAATGACATTGTTTTTAAGGTTGGAGACAAAGAATTAATTGTCGCTACAACTCGACCAGAACTTCTTCCTGCTTGTGTTTCGGTTTTTTATCATCCTAGTGATAAAAGATATAATAAATTAAAAGGAAAGTTAGCTAAAGTTCCTTTGTTTAATTTTGAAGTCCCAATTATGGAAGATGAAAGAGCAGATCCTGAAAAAGGAACTGGATTAGTTATGTGCTGTACTTTTGGAGATCAGACTGATATGGAGTGGCAGAAAGCTCATAGACTTCCTATAAAAATGGCTATAACTCCTGAAGGTAAGATGAGCGAACTTTCAGGAAAGTATAAGGGATTATTGATAAAAGAAGCTAGAAAAGAAATTATAAAAGACCTTAAGGAAAATGATCTTCTTAGAAATCAGAAAGCAATTAAACATGTTGTTAATGTTCATGAGAGATGCGGGACCGAAATAGAATTTATAAAAAGCAGGCAGTGGTTTGTTAGATATCTTGATTTAAGAAAAGACATGCTGGAGTGGGGTAAGGAGTTAAATTGGTATCCCGAGCATATGAAACATAGATATTTTAATTGGGTTAATGGTTTGCAGTGGGATTGGTTAATTTCTAATCAGAGACATTTTGGAGTAGCTTTTCCAGTTTGGTATTGCCAAGATTGTGATGAAGTTATTTTAGCTAAGGAGAAAGATTTGCCAGTTGATCCTACTATTGATAAGGCTCCTGTAAAAGAATGTCCCAAATGTAAATCAAAGAAAATAATTCCTGAAAAAGATATTCTTAATACCTGGTTTACAAGTTCAATGACTCCTCAAATCTCTACTCGATTAATGCCTGAATCAATACAAAAGAAACTTTTTCCAATGGATTTAAGACCTCAAGCACACGATATTATTACATTCTGGCTTTTTAATACTGTTATTAAGTCTAGATTGCATTTTAATAAAAATCCGTGGAAGGATACTATAATTTCTGGTTATGTTACACGCGAAGGAGAGAAAATGAGTAAAAGCAAGGGAAATATTATTCGTCCGCAGGAAGTAAGAGAGAAATATGGTGCAGATAGTATTCGATACTGGGCTGCAAGTTCAAAACTTGGAGAAGATTTTGATTATCAAGAAAAAGATGTAGTTACGGGAGCAAAATTTGTAAATAAAATAATTAATGCAACCAAGTTTGTTTTTATGAATTTAAAATATCAACAAAAACAACCAAAACTTTTAGAAATGGATAGACTATTTTTATCAAGACTTAATCAGACTATAGAAGATTCAACCAAGGCTTTTGAAAATTATGATTACGCAAGGGCAAAACTTGAAGCAGATAGTTTTTTTTGGAAGAATTTTTGTGACAATTATTTAGAAATTGTGAAAAACAGAATATATAATGGAAATGAAGGAGAGAAAGCAAGTGCTTATTACACCCTTTATCAAGCTCTTTATTCTCTCGTAAGATTGATGGCTCCAATAACTCCTTTTGTAACTGAAGAAATTTATCAAGAATATTTTAGAAAGAATGAGAATGAAAAATCAGTTCATAATTGTGTCTGGCCCGAAAAAATAACTATTAAAGAAAGCAAGAATGATGAAACTGTTTGGGAAAGAATAGTTGAAATTATCGGCAAGGTAAGGCAGGCTAAGTCTGAAGCAAAGAAGTCTATGAAAGCTGAAATAATTCTTACTTTATCTAAAGAAGACAAAACTTTATTAAAAGATTTTTTAGATGATCTTAAATCGGTTACTAATTCTAGGGAGATTAAAGAAGGCAATTTTAACATAATTGTTTTGTAGCTTCCTCTATATTTATAAACTTAAAACTAAATATAATAAAATGGCTGATAAAATTGACGTACATCCTCATTCAGTAGAAGAACTTTCAGAATTAGTAGAAGAACTTTCAGGTATTAGAGGTAGGCATACTGAACTTGTTTCGGTTCTGGTTCCTGCTGGAGCTAATATTAATGTAGTTATTGATCAATTGGAATCTGAAAAATCTACTGCTAGAAATATTAAAAGTTCTACAACAAGAAAGAATGTAATTGAGGCTTTAGAAAGAGCTACAAGAACACTTAGAATGTTGGGTCAGCAAACTCCTAAGAATGGAATTGCAATATATTCTGGAAATGTTTCTCAAATAGAAGGTCAGGAAGATATGAGAATTTGGGCGATTGTTCCTCCAGAAGAACTTACTGTGAGACTATACAGATGTGATCAAGTTTTTATTGTAGATCCGTTAAAAGAAATGTTGCAAACAAAAGAAATTTATGGTTTATTTGTTATTGAAAGAAAAGAGGCAACTGTGGGGTTGCTTGATGGTAAGAAAATAAAAATTTTACAGCATTTAGAATCTGGAGTTCCTGGAAAAGTTAGAGCTGGAGGGCAGAGCGCGGCTAGATACGCAAGAATTACTGAGGGGGCAGCAAAACAGTTCTATAGAGAATGCGCTGAAGCACTTAAAAACCATTTCTTTGATATGAAAAATCTTAAGGGTATTATTATTGGTGGACCAATGCCAACTAAAGATGATTTTATAAAAGAAGGGCTTCTCGTAACTGCTTTAAAAAATAAGGTGATAGGTATGATTGATATTGGTTACGCAGATGAGCATGGTGTGGAAATGCTGGTAGAAGCTAGTAAGGATTTATTAAAAGAGCAAGAAATAACTAAGGAAAAAGAACTTATGGATAAATTCTTTGATATGCTTGGAAAACAAAAGGAGAAAACAGCTTATGGTTTGGCTAATGTTAAGAAAGCATTGGATCTTGCTGCGGTTGATACTCTATTATTAAGTAAGAAATTAGATAAGAAGACTATAAGTGAGTTAAAAAAACTTGCCGAAGAAACTTCGGTGAAAGTAGAATTAGTCTCTGTGGATACGCAAGAGGGAGAGCAATTTTATAATTTATCTGGAATTGGAGCAGTATTAAGATATAGATTAGAATAATTTCCGATAAAATAAACTAATAAAAAATAAAAATGGTGTTAACATCTGAAAGTCAAAGCGAATTTGATTTAGCTGAAGAGAAAAAGAATCTTAAAAAGATAGAGGCGGCTTTATTTCTAGCAGCAAGATATTTGAGTATAAAAGAGTTGGTCGAACTTACAGATATCAACCCTCTTTTGTTAAAGGAGTTGCTTGAAAAATTAAGACAACTTTATATTGAACGAGATAGTTCTATAGAACTTATTAATCGGGAAGATTTATGGAAGATGGATATCAAGCAAGAATATTTTGATATGATTAATCGTCTTGCAACAGGAAGTTCAGAGTTCAGCAAAGCAGAGCAAGAAACTTTAGCAGTTATTGCTTACAAACAACCGGCGAAACAGAGTGTCATAGTTAAGATTCGAGGTAATAAAGCTTATGATCATATAAAACATTTTATTGATGTGGGTTTAGTAAGAGCCAAGAGAGTGGGACATACTCTTGAATTAAATCTTTCAGAAAGTTTTTATGATTATTTTCATGTGGAAAAAAGAAAAAAAGAAGACGATCCTAATAATATTGCTGAAGAGGTTGCTAGAGCTGAAGCAGAAGTAGAAAAAGAAGAAAAAGAGGGAGAGATAAATAATCCCGAGGTTAAAGAAGAACCAGTAGGTTAAGATGGAAGGTATAACTATAACTTATATAGTTCTTTTTTTCTTTGGAATTTATTTTCTTATGCTTTTTGTATTACTTTCTTGGAGGAATGTTAAGCAAGTATTTTTTTACCCTCAGGCCAAAATATTCCCTCCAATAACTATTATAATTCCTGCTTATAATGAAGAAGAAAGTATTTTGGATACAATTAAAGCAGTTATTAACTTAGAATATCCCTCTGAAAAAAAGGACGTAATCATAGTTAATGATGGAAGCACAGATAAGACTCGAGAAGTTATTGAAAAGTTTATAAAAAAGAAAAAAGGAATTTTCTTGTTAAATAAGGCAAATTCTGGAAAAGCAGATTCTCTTAATGCAGCTATAAAACTTGCTAAAGGAGAGCTTATAGCGGTTGTAGATGCAGATTCTTATCCAAAAAAAGATGCTTTATTAAAAATGGCTGGGTTTTTTGAACAAGACAAGAATGTCGCAGCAGTAACCTCTAGAGTATTAGTAAAGAATAGAAACAATCTCATAGAAAAATTTCAAGATTTTGACTATGAGATAATCGCTTGGGACAGAAAAATATTAGATTTTATTAATTGTGTTTATGTTACCAATGGGCCACTTAGTATTTATAGAAAAGATCTTGTAAAAAAAGTTGGTGGTTTTGATCCAAAAAATCTCACAGAAGATATAGAAATTACTTGGAATCTTTTAAGCAATAACTATAAAACTCATATGTCTTATTCTGCAGAAGTTTATACTACTGTTCCTGATAATTTCATACAATGGAATAAGCAAAGAGTTAGATGGAATCTCGGAGGTTTGCAGACAATTTGGAAGTACCGTAAATTTTTTATGAAAGGAGAAACTTTGTTTGGTTATTTTGTTATGAGTTACATTTTTATGTCATTTATTTTGGCTCTAATCGGTTTTATTATGTTGGCAAGATTTCTAATCATTAAATTAAAGTTTTTTGCTCTATTAATTCCTTTATTTTTTAAAGGGTATTCTCCATCGTTATCTCTTAATCTTAGTATTTATCTGACGTTAGTATTTATACTGGGGATAATCTTTACTTTCTTGTCTATATTATATTATAAATATCTTATCTATAAAGGAGATATTAAGAAAAAAAGTATGTTCTCTCTTTTAGTGTATATCTTTATATACAGAACCTTGTATATAATTCCGTTAGTTATATCTTTATATAAACTAATTAAAGGAGATATAAGATGGTACACGAAATAATTAGAAGTAAATTAAGCATCTTCTTAGAGGCACTTATTTTAACTTTACTTATCCTAATTATTGGATTTATTTTGGGTTACTCTCTAGAGAATCATAGAACTACAAAAATTTTGGAAGATTATAAAGAATTCGAAGTTAGTGCTTTAGATTTAAAATTACAAAATTATTATTACCAAATTATGAACTCTGCTTCTTGTGAAGAGGCAATAAAACAAAATTTGGTTTTTGCAGACAAAATTTATAATAATGGTCTTATTCTTCAGAAATATGAAGACGCTGGACAACTTTCGCAGAATGCCATTCTAACTGAAAAGAAGAAGCATGTTCTTTTAGAGACTGAATTGTGGTTAAATAGTATACTTTTAAAAGAAAAATGTGCAAATAGTTTTCATACAGTAGTTTATTTGTATTCTCAAAATCCAGATTCTATAGAAGACTCAACTCAGGCTGCTATTTCTAATATTCTAGAAGAGGTAAAGAAAGATTTTGGTAATAAAATTATTCTTATTCCAATAGCCGGAGATATTGGTCTTGACTCTGTTGATTTACAAAGAGGCGTTTATAATATTAGTTCCTTACCTAGTGTTATTATAGACGAAAAAATACTCTTTGAAGGTTTTACAGATAAGTCTAAGATAGAATTTTACTTATATTAATATTATTTTTTAGCACACAAATAGTTTTAAATTGAATTTTTCTATAATATTTATGGAAAGTTGTATGCGTTGTGGTAGAACTGAAGAAGAGGTTAGACTTTTTGATGGCATTTATGTAGCAGAACCCGTTAAAATATGCGAGAAATGTTCGCTTATGGCTGGCATTCCTATTGTTAAGAGACCTAATTCAGATCAAATAAAAAATTCAGATAAGCCCGAGGGCGTAAGACAAAGATTAATGAGGTTGAATAAGTTGGCTTTGCCTGAAAAGAAAGTCGTAACTATCTATGAAGAAATAGACAAAATAGAAAAAAGTCCGCAACTTGAAAGACCCGAGAATATTCGAGTTAAATTGGTTGATAATTTTCATTGGATTATTAAAACTGAGAGAAGGAGAAGAGGGTATAGTGCGAGGCAAGTTTCAGACATACTTCATGAAAGTGAAGATGCTATTAATCGAATTGAGAAGGGTATTGCTCCAGATAAATCTCTTGAGATAATAAAAAAACTCGAACAATTTTTTAATGTTAGACTTACTAAACTTCAGCCCGAGGAAGTAATATTGAAGGAGACAGTTCAGTTAAGAACTCCTGGTTGGGTTAAGAGAATGCAAAATAAAGATAGCTATGAACAAAAGATGAGAGAAGAAGAGGGAAATGATATGGTTCAACAAGCTATACTTGAAGAAAAAGACCCGATTGTTTTAGATAAGGAAGAAGTAGAAGGTAGGCCACTTGATGTTCTAAATTTTAGAAAGTCTAGCTCAAATAATCCTACTATTCTTGAATTGAGAAGAGTTCAAAGAATTATTGAGCAAGATTCTCCAAAGAAAACCGCATTTGAGACGGGTGAAGAACAAATGAAAGGATTTGGCAAAGAAGATACTGAACATATCAAGAAAACTATTTTTAAGGAAGAAGAAAAGAAAAAAGCAGGCGTTCCTACTATATATGATTTGATGAAAAAGAAGGAAGAGCGAGAAAAAGGGCTGGAGTAAAGCTTTATAAATCCTGATTTTTACAATAGTTTATGGAAGTTAAGATTCTTAAGGATGAAAAGGAAAATCTTTTGATTGAAATGAACAATCAAACAGCTGCAGAGCTTTTGAGAGTTTATCTTAGTGAAGAAGATTCTGTTGTACTTGCAGCATGGAAGAAATTGAGTATAAATGACCCAATTACTTTTGAGTTAAAGACTAAAGGAAAAGTAGCAAAAAAAGTTCTTGAAGAAGTTATCGCTAAGATTGAGAAGGAAACTGATAAGATTAGTGAAGAATTTAAAAAATCATTAAAATAATTCTAGAACCATAATTTTTATAAACACCTGATTATATTTTGTTTTATGAAAAATGAAAAAAGGGGCAAAGTAGTATTTATAAGAACCGAAGATGAAGGGCTTGCAAAATTTGTTGGCAGATTTTTTGATTGTCCTTTTCCAGAGCAGAAGTTGGGGGATTTAGATAGAATTGCTAAACAAAGAGGGTTGAAGTATAAGCCTTATATTGTTTGTTTGGAGGGTTCAAAAAGAGAAAAACAATTTTCAAGTAATCCTGGCTATACTTGTAAGGAATTATATCCTAAGTAATTTTTATATGACCTATAATCAAAAACCTAGTAGAGAAGAAGTAGAGAGAATTCTTAGAGCTACTGATTGGGCCTCGCATTGGCAAAGAGTTGCAGAAACTTGTGAGCCTCAAATTGATGCTTATAGGAGAGCTAGTGCTTTATCAAGAGCAAAAGCACGAGAACATGTTTTTATTTAATATTTTTTAGTATAATAATGCTTATAATCTTATTTTCTATATGGTGTTATGCCAGAAGAAAATCTTAGCCAAGAAAAAGAAGATTCTCGAAATAAGATATCAGCTGGAAGTTACGACCTTAATAGATTCTTGCTTGGGGGTTATGAAAAAGATATTATTACTACTATTTATGGGCCTGCTGGAAGCGGAAAAACTAATTTTTGTGTGTTGGCTGCAGTTAGTCAAGCCAAGAAAGGTAAGAAGGTTATTTTTATTGATAGCGAAGGCGGATTTAGTGTTGAGAGAATAAAGCAGATTCTTAGTGAAGAAGATAATCTAAATCAAGTCTTAAAAAATATAATTCTTCTTAAACCCACTAATTTTAATGAACAAAAAGAATCATTTAATCAACTATTAAAGGAAATAAAAAGTTCTAAGGACATTGGATTAATAATTGTTGATGGTATGACTATGCTTTATCGTTTAGAACTTGCAGAAAATAAAGCTAGAGAACATATTTCTAAAACTAATTCAGAATTAGCTTGGCAGATGCGTTGTCTTGCAGAAATATCCAGAAAGAATAATTTACCTGTTATTGTTACTAATCAAGTATATTTAGAATTTTTGAATGAAGAAGATTTTAAAGCAGGTAAGGAAAGAGAAGTTTTTATGGTGGGCGGAGATATTTTAAAGTATTGGAGTAAATGTATACTTGAACTTAAAAATGAAAAAGGTAGAAGAGTTCTTATTATTAAGAAGCATAGAAGTATAGGCGAAAAGAAGCTAGAGTTTGAGATTATAAATAAGGGTATAAGAAAGAAGGGTTGGTTATAGTTGTGATTTAGAATAATTATATTTTTAAACCACATTTTTTTATCTTTTATATGATAGATTTGAATGAATCTTTGAGAAGAGCGGCTTTGGAGGCCATAGCTAGCTTGGATTTACATAATATTAGTTCTTTTGCGGATAAGAATGCGGCTACTATGAGGCATTTAATTTCTTTAGGTATTATTAATGATGCTCAGATTGATGAAGCTTTAACTGGTGCTGTAGTTAATCGTGCTAAATCTGATTATAAATTTTTATTGCATCTTAAGGCTCGTGAAGATAGAGTATATCCTATTTCTCATTGTATACCTGAATATTTGGCTTTTGCTTTTGCAAGAGCAGATGTTTTTTCTGCTGAAGAAATAGGAAAATTCAGTTTTGATGATATTCATGCTAAAACTGCAGATAATTTCAAAAAGCAATACTTTCAACCTAATCTTCTTGAAAAATTAAGAATGAATATTACTAATCCTCCTGTTAGAGGTTTTAATGTAGTTAATGGTCATTTTGACATTCGTTGTGCTGATGGCAGACCTTGCGTTTGTTGTTAAGGTAAATGCATAAGAAAGAGAGGCTATAATCTGAAAGTTTTCATTAATGCTATTTCTTGGGGGTTTCCCCAAAGTAGTCTGGTTCTTTCTATAGTTTCATTAACATAATGTATTTCATCATTTCCTAATACTTTTGTTCTCTTTAGAAGCATTCTAGATTTCGCAATTTTTTCAGCTAGTTTATATCCATCCGTTGAAGTAAAAAAGTTCAAACCATCCCAATCCACTATTGGAAATTTTTCTATTAAGGTTTTATCTCTCTCAATATAATGTTCAATTTCTAAATGAATTCTTTTTGGACCGATTAACCCAATATCAATATCTCCTCTTGTTGCCCCAAATATAATTCCGGTATGTGCTGAAGGAATAGTTTTTCTAATTTCTGGAATAATTAAAGGAAGTAATCGTTGTTTTTCTTCATCAAATGCGGTTGCTGGCGGTAATGTCTCGTAAAATCTTCTAGCTATTTCCTCTACTCCTGCTAATTGATCTGCTGAAGCTTGATATCTCGTTAAAAAATCTATTTCAGCTCTATCGGGTTCACCAGTAACTAAACCAAATGGAAATAACCCTGAAGTAAATTCATAAGCTTGATCAAACCATTTTCTGTCTTGAATATCCATAAAAAATTGTTTTAAAGATTATTTATAAATTTTTCTCTTCTTCAGAAACATTCTCTTGTTCTTGTTTTGCTTGAGCTTTTTCTAATCGTGTTGGGCATTGAGGATTAAAACAAAATATCCAAGGTCTCTTGCCTTTTTGTAGAGACATTAAAAGTGGGAAGCCGCATTTTTCACATTTTTTTTCATCACCTAATCTTTTTATCATGCCATAGGGCGGTAGAGAAAAAGTAGTCTTACAGTTTGGATAAGCATTGCAAGCTATGAAGTATTTTCTATTTTTAGGAGAGTATTTTATTGTTAGTCTGCCTTTTTTACAAACAGGGCAGGACATAATTTCATTTTCTTCGCTTTGTTGTTTGTAGTAAGCTAAAGTGGCTTTGTTTAACTCTTCACCTATTGTTTTTTCTTTCTTATGAAAGTCTTCAGATATTTTGTTTAGGCTTTCCTTTGCTTTATTTAAAATTGATTCTTGTTTTTTATCCAGCTCTTTTTTATTTGTTCTTATGGCTTCCATATCTTTCTCCATATCCTTAGTAAGTTTTTGATCAATTATGATGGGAGAGTGTTTTTCAAGAGTTTCTATTAGGTTTATTCCAAGCGGAGTAGCTTTTATTGACTTTTGGTCTTCGATATAATTTCTATCATAAAGAGTTTCAAGAATATTTGCCCTTGTAGCTTTTGTTCCAAGACCTGCTTTTTCGAGTTCAGATATTATAGAAGCAGGAGAATATCTTCTTGGTGGTTTTGTTTCATCTTGCTCTATTTCTACTTTTGTTATATCCGCTATTCCATTCATATCCTGGAGTTCTTTTTCTTGTAACTTGGGCTCATATACTGCCATCCATCCTGGTTTTTTTATTTCCATTCCTCTATCTTTAAACAATAAACTTTGAGATTCTGCTGTAATTGTTTTATTTTCTAATTTTGCATCTTCGCAAAAACAGGCTATAAATCTTTTAACAATTAATTCATATAATTTTTTCTTTTCACCATCCATTTCTGCATATTCTCCTGTTGGATAGATTGAAGGGTGAGCTGGATCACTTTTTTTACCTTCAACTGGAATGCTTCTTACTGCCAACTTTACTTCTTTAAATGTTATGGAAAGTTTTTTCAGAATTTGTTTTGGATTTATAGCTTCAGGTATTTTTTGGCTAGAGGTTCTCGGATAAGATATTGCTCCTGCTAGATAAAGCTCTTGAGCTATAGCCAGAGTTTTTGCAGGATTTATACCAAAAAATTTATAGGCTTCTGTTTGAAGGGTTGTTAAGTCAAATGGGTGTGGAGGAATTATGGTTTGCTCATGCTTTTCTGTTTTAACATTTGCTTCTTTTCCTTTTAATTTTTCAAATTTAGGCAATTCTTTTTCATCAAATATATCTTTTACGTGTCTTAACTTAGCCAGGTTTGTTTTATCTTTTTTATCTTTTACATCTATAAATATTTTCCAGTATTTTTTTGGCTGGAACTTTTGTATTTCATGTTCTTTATCAACTATCATTTTAAGTGCTGGGCCTTGAACTCTTCCGATAGACATTATTTTAAATTTCCCAGTAGATTTTATAGAGTTCATTAGCGCCCTTGAAAGATTTATACCATAATACCAATCTATATAGTGCCTTGTCTCTCCGGCTATTGCTTGTCCCCAATCAATTGTTTTACTGGTTTCTTTGAATGCTTTTTCTAGTTCATCTTTTGTAAGTGAAGAATATTTCATTCTATTCGCATCTTTTTGGTGGGCTATAAAACGGATTATATTATATCCTATAACTTCTCCCTCTATATCGTAATCTGTTGCTACTATTATTTCTCTAGCTCTTTTTGCTAGTTTTGCTATAGTAGTGTAGTATTTTCTTGTAAAATCTTTTTTTCTTACTTCAAAGTTAGGTTTCCAAGAAACTTGAAAGATAGGGTAATTAGAACCTTTTACATCTTGACTTAGAGAAAATAAATGACCTACTGCACAAGCAACAATAATATGTCCCTCATCCCTATCAAATTCATAGTAAGATACTCCTGCCTCGCCATATTTCTTTTCTCTGCCTTCTGAGAGTGCAGCTGCGATTTTTGCAGCTGCTTGTGGTTTTTCAGTTATTATAAGTATAGAATTTCCTTTTAGAGATTCTATTTTTAGAGGTTTTACTTTTTCTTCAATAATATTTTTACTTTTCTTTGTTCTTCTTTTCGGCTTTTCTGCTTTTTCTATTATTCTTCCTATTTTTTCTTCTTGATTGTCTTCTTCATGGCTTTGTTTTGGGGTTTCTATTTTTTCTAATTGCTGTCTTGTGGGTCTGGGTTTTACTGCGACTTCTATAGTTTGTCTTGGAGAAATTATTGGTACATATTCTTTATTTTCTTCTGCTTTCTTCTGCTTTTCGTTTTTATAGACTTTATTAGCTGTAGCTCTTGTTGGAATATCCTCTTGTTCTAAAGTCACTTCTTTTTCTAATGGGTCTTTTGATTTTTTTATCATATGTTTATTTTTCACTTCTTATTGTTTTGTTGTTTATTTTATCTTGTTTATCTCTTCTAAACGTTTATTTGAACCTATTGAACCCGAAAAAATCTTCCAGAATATTCTCGAAATCCATTCAGTCCAGTCTTTGTCTTTTATAGTATAGAATATAAAAACCTTTTTATCGAGTTCGTTTATCTTTCCTGTGGGTTCTTTTATTTCTTTTATTCTGAATAGTTTATTATCTATGATAAATGCTCTTATCGGATGTTCTTTGTGTCTTATCTCTATGCTTTCTCTGCCATATTTATAATTTAAAGATAAAACCTTTTCAATATTCTCTTTTCCTGCTAAATCTACTCGGCATAAAATCTTTATACTAACTCTTTTTTTTACTAAATCTTCCAAAATTTTTAAACCATCAAAATTTTTTGTCTTTAAGTTGATAAATGAGAGGTTTCCAGAAAAAATAAGCACTTGTTTTTGTGCTTGATTAAGCATTTCTGCTAATTCTTTTAAATTTTCTCCGTCTTCATTTATCGTTTTTGTTATGTGTGCTTTCTTATTTTTATCTTGAACAAATTGAAATATATCAAAAGCAGAAAAATCTTCCTTCTTCTTCGCTAAGATTATTTCTTGTTCCAGTTTTTCTTGAAAAACATTATTACTTAGTTTTTCTACACTTGCCCAATATACTATTTTTAAGGCTCCTCTTGTGCCTTCTCTAAAAACTCTAGTGGTTATTGTTCCGAAGTTTTTTTCTATTTCATTTATATATCTGTCTGCAGTTCTCCAGTTTTTATCTAAGTGTTCTGCTATTTCTTGAATGCTTCTTGGTTTGGTATAAACAAATTCCTCTATCTTTTTTATTTCTTCTTGAGTTAGCATAATATCCTATTGATTTTCAAGTTTTTAAGCCTTTTTATTTATGTACAACACTATTGACAATTATTTGCTAAAAATATGTATATAGTTTACATGTCTATGTATTAGTATGAACGAGAAAAAAGGATTTAGGGTGGTTTTAACTGGTGGACCTTGTTGTGGCAAGACTACACTTTTAGATTATGCTGCTACTTTTGGTTTTCAGATAGTTCCAGAGGCAGCAAGAATGATTATAGAAGAAGAACAAAGGAGAGATAGCGACCTTGTACCCTGGAAAGATAACTATAATTTTCAAAGAAAAGTAATTAAAACTCAGCTTGAACTTGAACATTCCTATGATTCTAAGCTTTTACTTTGTGATAGGGGTGTTTTTGATACACCTGGTTTTTGTGATTGTGCTAGAGTTCCAACTCCAGATATAATCTCTAAATTAAATCCTTCAAGATATAATCTTGTGGTTATTCCTGATCCGCTTCCAAGATTTGTTAATGATAGTTCAAGAAAGGAGAATCCAAAGCAAGCTAGAGAGATTCATCAAGCAATTGTTAGAAGCTATCAAGAAAGGGGTTATGATACTTTATTCTTACCTGTTTTTGAAAGCAAAGAAAAAAGAGGTCATGAATTTATAGGTATGCTTGAAAGAGCAGGAGTTTTTGGATGAGTGACTTAATTTCTGCAATATGTGATGATGCTAACCATTATAGAATGTTATGCGAGCATTTTGGAGAAAAACCAGTAGTTATGACAGGTAGAATTTTCTTGGATAATACTGATTTGGATTTTTATGGAAAACATGCTCAGGCTTTAGAAAAAAGGTATAGGGAGGAAATACAAGTAAGATAACATGATTGAGACCGAAATAAAAATTGAGATTGACAGAGAAAATAAATTCAGAGAGATTTATGTTGCTTTAGGAAGTCCTGATTGGAGCATACAAAGAAACTATATTTTTGAGTTTGGGGGTAATATTTTAAGATTAAGATATGAAGACTTATCTGGAAATGCTTTTATGACTGCGAAGGGAAAAGATGCAGGGGTTAGATTTAATGAAAGACCTGAATTTGAGTGTCCTATTCCGGGTGATTTTTTCATTAATTTTGCAAGACTTAGAAAAACTAGTAATCCTCCAAGCTATTATGAAAAATCTAGAGCTAGTGCTAAGTTTATGGGTTGTACTGTTTGTTTGGATAATTTTTTTGGAACATATTATCTTGAGGTTGAAGGTTCTGAGAAAGATATTCCTAATGTAATCAAGAGATTTGGATTAGAAGAGTTTCCTATTGAAAAGAGAAGTTATGCTCAGATGTTAGGGGAAATGTAAGATGCAAAAAACTAATAAAATTATCCTAATTTCCGGATGTCCTGGAACAGGTAAAACCACTCTCGCTTTAGCTCTTGGCAAGGAGTTGAACATAGACCAAATTATATCCACTGATATTATTAGAACTATTTTAAGAAGTATTTCTTCAAAACAAAAAAATCCATTTCTTTTTACAGTTACTCATGAAGCTTGGAAATATTTTGGAGAAAATAATAATGAAAATATTTGGCTTGGTTTCTTAGAGCATTGTAAGACTCTTTATGCAGCTGTTCATTATTTAATAAATAAATCTGTTGAAGAAGGCAGGGATATTATTATTGAAGGAGCGCACTTACTGCCCGAGTTTGTAAGAAGTTTATCTAAAAAGTATAGAATTACTGCCTTCTTCTTAAGAGTTCCGCAGGATAAGGTGCTTTTGGGGAGATTTGATATGAAAAATAATAAAAGACTTATTCCTTATTCTGGTTGGAAGAATAATTTTGAGATTATAAGAAAAATAGAAGATAAAATTTTATTGGATTCTAATCCTTTTTTTGTTATAGATAATTATTCCTTGGATACTACTAAAAAAATATGTTTTTCGCGTATACGTAATGAAAATAAAGTTTAATCTGATAAATGGTGGAACTTGCACAAGGCTTAAGTTATTTGGTGAAGATATAAGGAAGCTTTTGATTAGTAATAACTGGGTTGAAACCTATATTCAACAAGCAGATTATATTTTTATAAACTCTTGTAGTTTTTTGAAGTCTAAAGAAGATTATTTTGTACAACTAATTAAAGATAGTTACGAAATAAAGAATAATAAACAAAAAATTGTTGTTTTTGGCTGTTTACCTTCCACAAATCCCCTCAGAATAAAAAATATAGACCTGGAAGCTATTTTATTTTCAAGAAAAATTGAAGATATTGTTAGCTTTTTTAAATTAAAAGATAATATTAGAACTCCTTCCACTATAGTGGATAACGATTTAAACTTTAGTCAAAGATTAATTCAAATAGTAAATCGTTTGTTCTTAAGAGATAGCACTATTGATTTTAGACTTATGAAGAAAAATGTTTATCATCTTAAGATTTCTGAGGGTTGTTCGGGTAGGTGTTCTTATTGTTCTGAAAAGTTTACTACTCGATTAAAAAGCCGTAAAATATCTGAGCTTAGAGAGTCATTTAAGATAGGAATGGCTGCAGGGTTTAAACTTTTTTCGCTTAATTCTGATGATTCTTCTTCTTTTGGAAAAGACAATAATGAATCTATTTCAGAATTATTGAGTAATCTTATTAGTTTTTCTGGTGACTTTAAGATTGCTCTAAGTGAGTTTAATCCCCAAGGATTATCTTACAAAAATATAGTTAGGATTCTTAGTTCTGATAAAATTTCCTATATAACCATACCAATTCAGAGTGGAAGTCAAGAGATTCTTAGTAGAATGCGTAGGCCCTACCAAATAAATATGGTATTAACACGAATTAAAGAAATTATAAAATTAAATCCGAAATTGAAAATCAATACTCATCTTATAGTCGGCTTTCCTGGAGAAACTTCTAAAGATTTTAATAAAACTCTTGATATTGTTAAATCTGGATTATTTGATAGAATTAAGGTCTTTAAGTATTCAGATAGGCCTGGAACAGAAGCAAGCAACTTTTCAAATAAGATTGATGAAAGAACAAAGATTATTCGAGCAAAAAAACTTCAAAAATCTATTCTAATCAATTCTTTTAAAAAATTAGATTTTGCAAATTTTTTACTTAATTTAAATCAAATTTGATATGAATCCAAAAAATATAAAAGATATTGTAAATCTTAGGGATTGTGATTATATTATAGATAAACAAGATAGATTTTGGATAGTTCATGGTTTTGATTCTATTAAAAGTCTAATTTATGCTAATTTAGTTTTTATTCCTTGTAAGAGCGGAGATAGATATAACAAAATTATTAATAAAAATTATAAAAAGGTTGTAGTCAATCATCAGAATATCTCTATTTTGAAGATAAATTCTGTAAAAAGTGTATTTAGACCTGATAAATTTTTTAAAGAAAATTATTCAATCTTGCCATTAATCTGGAAAAAAATACCCCGAGCATTAATCAAACTAGGAATACCCAAAAATAAAATAGGTATATTTGGTTCTTATCTTATAGGATTTGATATAGTTAAGGATGTAGACTTTCTAGTTTATGGTTTTGATAATTATTTGAAAGTTAGAAGGAATATAAACAGAATAAGGGCTTTTGTTAATGCTAAACCTATATCTAAGAAACATATTACTTATCAGTATAATAAATATAATCATTTTATGTCTAATAAAACTAGTTTTAAAAAAGTATTAGCCAATAATTGGGCCGGTTTACAAATGAGCGAGGGAGTTCTTAGCACTATTAGGTTTGTTTATAATCTTAATAAACTACCTAAAGATAATACTCTAAAAAGAGGTAAATTAAAGACTTTTGAGGGTCAAGTTATCAAGGATTTTAGAACTAATTTTATGCCCCGGATTGGTTTTATTAAATGTGATGATAAAATAATAAGAGTTTTATCTTATTTTTGGATGTTAAATTCTTTTTTAAAAATTGGAGACAAAATAAAGATTAGAGGTGATTATAACTTAAAAAATAGAACACTTTACCTAAAGAATAAAAAACATTGGATAAAAATATTAAATTAAATTTTTTAACTTTATCTTAATTTTAGAATCTCTGTAGAGATATTATCCAGTAATCGTTTATATTCTCTATCTGGAATTTCAGCATTATCCTTCAGTGCTTCGAGTTTACTTATAATTTTTTCAAGACCTGTCCAGCGCTGTTCTAATCTTATATCTCTTCTATCGGCCCAATCTACAAACTTTTTATATCTTTCAAATTGTCTAGAAATCTTTTTTTCTTGACCTTCTGGAACAATGTAAATAAATGCGTTTCCATGTTTATACTCTTCATCTTTAAGAGCATACCCTAATTTTTCTCCAAAAGCTTTTGCAAAGTCTTTACTTTGAGGACCCTTAAATTCAACTAAAATCTCCCCCTTTGCGTAGTTTGGTTGGTATTTCATAGATAATTTTGATGGCGGCATTATTTAATGATTTAGGTTTTAGAATTATAGATTAAATTTCAAAAACTTTTCCTCTTTTACCTACATTAACTACTTTGGTTTTTCCAATTTTTTCTTCTACGCCCTCTAATTCATGAATATGTCCTGAGAGAAAAAGATTTGGCTGTATTTTATTTATTGCTTCTCTTATGCCATCACTTCCAGGTATACCTGATAGTTCTGATTTAGTTCCTGCTGCATGAATATGAGAAATCATTATTTTTTTCTCAAGATTTTTTAGCTTTTCATTTTCTTTTCTTAAGTGGGCTAGAGTTTTTTCATCATCCGGATATAAATTCCAATCTGCAGCTCCTACTCCAAAGATACCAACTCCATTATAAACTACATAATTTTTTTCTACATTTTTTATTCCATACATCTTAGAAAGAGTTTCAGCATCTTCTTGAGTTTCCCAGTTTCCTGGAACAAATATTACTTTTTTGTGTTTATCTATAAATGGTTTGATTATATTCTTAGTTGGGACTGCTCCAGTTATATCCCCTATAAGTATAACTAAATCTACATTTTCCTTTTCTGCCCTCTCTGCAAGTTTCCTTGAAATACTAGAACTTCCATGTATATCTCCTGCAGCAAGAATTTTAAGTTTGTTATCTCTTTTTTGTTCTTTCTTTTCTTTTATTTTTTCCATTATTATTCTTAGGCTTTGAACTTTTTAAATTAAGCCTTTATATCTTAAATAATGCTCAATTTTTATAGATACTTCGGAAGCTGTTAAATCAGAGGTATCTATAATTAAATCGTATTGCTCTCTTTTATTAGGATTTAGGTGATAATATTTTTCGTATCTGACTATATCTGAATCAAATCTCTGTTGCCATAATCTTATTGCTTCTTCTAAATTTTTACTGCTATCCTCTACCCTTCCATGGTTCATTATTCGTTTAGCTCCAACCTCTTTTCTTACATCTAAAAATATTTTTACAGAGTTTGGAATAAAATGATAACTTAATCTCCCATCTATAATGAAATCATCTTCAGTTTTCCCTATTTTAACTTGCCAATCGTCCGCAGGTTTGTCTGTGGAAATATCTTTTTCTCCTAATTCATTAAGTTGATGTATTGTCAAACCAAGATTTCTAGCCATCTCCCTTCTAAAATTACCCACACTATATCTCTTTAAATGATATTTTTCTGCAAGTAAATCCGCAACAGTATTTTTTCCAGAACCCGGAGCTCCTGAAATGGTTATTATCATAAATGATTTTAGAAATAGAGGTTTTTATAGTTTATTTCTTCTTAGCTTTTTTAGAATCTTTCTTTTCTTCAGATTTAACTTTCTTTTTGGTTATTTCTTTAAATCCGGTATAAGGCCAAAGGGCTTTTGGAATGCTGATGCTTCCATCTTCTTTTTGGTTGTTTTCTAATAGTGTTACCATTATTCTTGAGGTAGCTAATGCAGTATCGTTCAGAGTATGTAAAACTCTTCTATTTCCTTGTTTATCTACACATTTTATATCTAATTTTCTGGCTTGATAATCTGTGCAGTTTGATAAAGACATTACTTCTCCATAGCTTTTTGTTGTAGGTCTCCAAACCTCTAAATCTGCACTACGATATTTCCAATCTGCTAAATCTCCTGTACAAATTTCAATTACTCTATAGGGTAATTCTAAGGCATCTAATATTTCAGTAGAATTTTTTAGAAGTTCTTCATATATTTTTATAGAATCTTCTGGTTTGCAAAAAACAAATTGTTCTACTTTATTGAATTGGTGTGTTCTCCATAATCCTTTTTCATTTATTCCGTGTGCTCCTACTTCTTTTCTAAAGCACATAGAGTAAGAGAAGTATTTTTTCGGAAGTTGAGATTCTGGGATTACTTGGCCTGAATGCATTGCTAAAACTGATTGTTCTGATGTTCCTATTAATCCCAAATCCTCTCCTTTTATTTCATATACTGATTGTTCTATTGCTGCTTTATCCATCGAAGCATAGATTGCCTTTGAATTTAGCATCAAGGGCGGTTCTATGTATTCATAACCCTTTTTTCTCATGAAGTCAACTGCAAAACGGATTAATGCTTGATTTAAGATTGCTAATTCATTTTTTAGATAGTAAAATCCATTTCCAGAAACTCTTGCTGAGGCATCAAAATCTGCAATTCCTAATTTTTCGCATAATTCTACATGATTTTTTGGAGTAAAATTAAATTTAGGAATTTTTCCGCCTTTAATATACTCTACATTTTCTGATGAGTCTTTTCCTTTCGGGGTTTCTGGAGAGATAATGTTGGGTATCTTTAACATCATGAGTCTTATTTCATCTTCCAGTTGTTTTTCTTTAGCCTCTAGTTTTGTTATTTCTTCTGGAATTTCCTTAGCCTTTTTTAGAATTGCATCAATTGGCTTTTTTGCTTTTTTAGCTTGATTTATTTGTTCAGAAATTTTGTTTCTTTCAGATCTTAGATTATCTGCTTCAACTCTTGCCTTTCTCCACTCAATATCTAAATTTGTTATCTTATCTACTAAAGGTAATTTTTCATCTTGAGCCTTCTTTTTTATGTTATTTTTTACTAACTCGGGGTTTTCACGAATAAGCTTTATGTCTATCATATTTTATTATACCTCGTTTGATATTTAAACATTTCCAATATATCTTCTTGAGTGGATAAATCCTTTAAAAGCAGGAAACCATGTTTTTATCATGGAACAAAAGAGAACAACTAAACTGGATTTTCAGGAATTAAAAGAGCTGGTTAGTTTAGTTTCGGATAGTTCAATTAATAATGAAGCATTAGGTCGGGCTTTTGTTGTTGCACTTTATCGAGAATTTAAACCTTCCCAAAAAATAATCTCAACAGGTAGAAAGCCCGAGACTCTACATGAGTTTTATGGTATTTTAAAAAAAATTAGATCTGGAAGACTTGCGAGAGTATTTAGGGAAAGTCCGAGTGGTAATACTCTTTTTGCAGAGGAGTTGAGAGCAGTTAATCAGGCTGGAGCTGATTCAAGTTATGCTCATTTGGATAAGAAATCTCTTTTAGAACTTTTTTATCTGCACTTCAGCAATTTTCCATTACAAGGTTCATTTATACGGCAAACTATTGCAGCTTATAATCCTCGCGAATCCCTCGGAGATTTTAGAAAATACGTTGAAGGGCGTTTTATTCAAGATTTGAGTTATACTATTGAAAAAATAACTACTGATTAGTTGAATTTTTTATGAGAAAGATTTAAAAGGCGAATTATATCCTAAAATATATAGTTTTTAGAATATATCTCAAAAATTCTAAAAATTTAATAAATCACTTCAAATCACCAAATGAAAGATAATTTTGATATCTTCTTCAGAAGAAAACCTGCTTTGATGCTCGTTGCTTTGGGGAAGGTTTCTAAGGCAAGATATGGTTCAGTTCTTGCTAAAGAAGTTGATTGCACTTATTCTCATGCTGTAAAAATTCTTCAATCATTAGAAGAATTGGGTTTAGTAGTATTTGAAAAGCAAGGAAGAATAAAACTAATCAAACTTACAAAAAAAGGAAAAGAAATAGCAGACTCTATTGAGACTATACGAAGAAGTTTGCAAAATTAATCATATTTGCTATATGACTCCTAATTTATTACACCCTAATTTTTTTGAGAAGCCGGATTCTGTTCTTAGTGTTCAAGGTCAAATAGAAGAAAGACTTAGCAAACTTGGGGGAGATATAGAACGTTTAACCAGACAATCTGATTTTCTTTTTAAAAAAACAGATTTAGATAGTGTAATTCAACTTGCCGAAGTAGCCACACAACTAGAAGAGGCAAGACAAGAATATTTAGCTATTTGCGGAAATGAGTATGTTCTTTTAGGAGATAGAAAGCCTGAATCCTCGATTATCTAGAATTTTTAACTCCAATTTTTTTGCAATAGTCTTTTATTGGACATTGACTACATAAAGGTGAAATTGGCAAGCAAACTTTTTTTCCAAATAATACAAATATACCATTAAAGTCTTGCCAATACTCTTTTGGGATTATCTTCATTAGTTCTTGTTCAGATTCTTCTGGGGTTTTTGTTTTTATCCAACCAATTCTATTAGGTATACGATGGCAGTGAGTATCTATGGGGAGAACTTGTTTATTAAAACTAAATGCTAAGACAATATTTGCTGTTTTTGGGCCTATGTGCTTTATTGATTCAAGTTCTTCTTTGGTATCCGGAACTTCTGAATTAAACTTTTCAATTAGTTCTTTTGAGACATGACGTATAGCTTCTGCTTTTTTGTTGTAGTGCCCAGATTTAAATATAATCTTCTTTAATTCTTTTTCAGGTATTTTCAACATTTCTTCAGGAGTTTTAGCTACTTGGAAAAGATTTTCTGAAATTATTTCAGTAACTTCATCTCTGGCCCTCAGAGATAGTAAGCATGAAATTAAAGTTTGATAGGGTGAATATCTCTTCTTGTCTTTTGATTCTCGGTTCAGGGTCGTTTTTCTATATTGACTTAGATACTCTTGGAGTATTTTAATTGCTTCAGAAATTTCTTTTTGGTTTGGCATTTTAATTGTTTTGCTCAATGATTAAAATAAAAATGGCCCGTAAGGGATTTGAACCCTTGACACCCACATTAAGAGTGTGGTACTCTAACCGGGCTGAGCTAACGGGCCTTTAGAATATCAAGAAAAAGTAGTATTTTAAAGTTATTGTTTTGATTAGATTCTTGGAAATAGGGTTTCACCAATTTGATCTAATAAAGAGGGTCCATGAATTTTTGTTTGAACAAAAGTTTTTACTTTGGCAAATGCATAACTTAAACCCACAAATGCCGCTTTCATATCATCAATTGGAAAATAGTTAACATTTTCTGAGAGGGGTTCCCTTGGAATTAAATCTTCTTCAAAACTATCTCTGTCAATTATTAGATTTAAAAGCATTATGGTTTTTAATTAGATACCAAAAGTTTCTTCGAATTCTCTTACTCTTGAATACTTAAGGTTAAACTCTCTGCCTTTGTCTGTTAGAACTATTACTATTTTATTTTCATCTTTTTCAGATTTCTGTTTCTTTACCAGCCCATTTTTTATAAGCTCTTCAAGATAACCTTTCATAGTTTTATGAGATAGGTTTGCTTTGTACATTAAATGGGTTGGTTTTATTTTCCCCCCTTTTTCATTTATAATTCTGATAATATCTGCGATTACTTCAAGTCGAGAACGCTTTTTTGGCTCACTATTTTCGTTTGGAATTCTCATTTTTGTTAATTTTTATTACGAGAACTAAGAGAGTTAGATAACTTATTAGTTGCATAATCTGACCTATTATATATAATTGTGGAAG
Source organism: uncultured archaeon (assembly GCA_903866625.1). GTDB lineage: Archaea > Nanobdellota > Nanobdellia > Pacearchaeales > GW2011-AR1 > CAIPOI01. Next base: position 166,144 of record CAIPOI010000005.1, read on the forward strand.
TCCTTGCAGTAAGAATATAAGGTGACTCGCAGTTAATATGGAGAAGGCGATTAGTAACAGTTTTGTTTTACAGCTTTTATTCTTTTTGTATACTTTTAGATAGGTATCTATTATTAATACTAAGAAGAGGAGAACAGTTAGGTGAAATATAAAGAATATGAACTGGCCGGCTAAGGATGATAGAAGTATAAAGAATCCTGCTAAAACAATATCTCCAATATTTTTATCATTTAATGGAAGACGATAGATAACATATAATCCTGCTAGGGTTAAAAACTTGTAAAGAAAGAATCCAAGGTCATAAGATATATCTGAAGCTTTCAGGATATCATATTTTAATACTACTCCCCCCACTACTTGAAATAATGTTGTTTTGTAATAGATTACAAATTTTGTTAGGATAGTAGCTATTTCTGCTAAGGCAATAAATAAAAATCCTAATCCCAAATAGAAAAGTTTTTTGTTTTCAGTTAGTTTATAGTTTCTTATGGACATGATAAAAAAAGTTAGCAACACTAGGAAGCTAAATAGTTCTATCATGATATCAAAACGAGTAAACCAGTGTGGAATAAATACAGATATCATAGTGTACTAACTCGGATTTTATTTAAAAAGCTTGTGAACTCTTATTCTCTATAATCTTTCTGTAAGATTTTTTCACAATCGCTTTAAAAACCAAAGTTTTATGGATATTAACTAAAAGAAGTTTCTTTAGAAAAGAAGCTTTAAGTAAGAAAATAAATAAAACAAGGAGGACAAAATGAACCAAAAAATATATAATAAGTTACCAAGAGAACTTAGACATTTATCTAATATTGGTCTGGATGATTATGAGATTGATTATCTTTTGGCACTTAAAAGAAAAAGAGAAATTGCAAGAAAGTGGAAGCATTAGAGAAGGTCAGTGATACTCTCTTCGCGAGTATCCTTAATTTATGAGCATTAATTTAGTATCAATGGTATTCTCTACTCGAATATCTCTGACTTATTTTATTATCTTATTTGGTCAGTGATATTCTCGCCACGTATGCTTGCATTTGGTGCATTTGAAGAAGCGAGTCTCTGCTTCATCTCCTGAACGAGTTTGAGAGGTCCAGAAATAAGCTTCTTTATTACCACACTTAGGGCAGGTTGCAGCAGTAACTGGCATGACTTCTACTTCTTTTTCTTTAACAACTGCAGTCTGCTTTTTTTCTTTCATCTGCTCAGAACTTTCTATCTTAACTTTTCCTTTAGCAGTATAATTGCATCTAGCGCAACCAAAATTTTTCCTCTTTTCTATTAATACACTTCCGCACTTTGGGCAAAATTCCATAAGTTCTCTTTATCTTTAGAGTTTTTAAACCTTCTGACTTTTATTTGAGGGCAATAGAGCTATACTTATAATTATAGCTATAAAAATTATTGAACCTAGAACTTTATGTTCTACTAAGAATAGTTTTATCCAACCTAAGTAAGGTATTCTTGCAACAGCTATACCTATAACTTGATTTGCTTGAATGTTTGTTTCATCCAGATAATAGTTATTCTTTTTACTTAGTTGGTCTGGATTATGATCTCCTTTTGTTTCTAAAGGATTTAGAGAAATTACTCTATGAATTATAGGGGTAGGTTGACCTGATTGAAAGATTATTACATCTCCAAGTTGGATATTTGAGGCTTTTTTACCGAAAATGATTATGATGTCTCCTTTACTAAATCCGTTTTTAAATTTAAATGAAGAAAATTGTTCTTGGGTTATATTTGTATTTTTTTCATACCAAGCCCCACAAACATTCCAGTATTCTTCTAGATTATAATATTTTTTTTCTGCGAATTTATATCCACAAAGCACATAAGAGTTTGATTCAAGTAAAGAATGGTGGTCCATACTTGAACTTTCTACTATCGCTAAGGGCAATCCATTTAAACCCATTCCAAATATTAAACTTAAACCTGGAAGAAAAACAAATTTTATTATGATAAATAAAATTACTAAAAATATTACATAGCTACTTATAGATTCAGATTTCCAGAGCCAATTCCAGAAAGATTTTATCTCTTTTAAAACCATATAGTATAGAATAACCAAGTATTTTTAAACCCTGTGAAATAAATATATTTGAAAGATTAAGAATAAACTTACAACAAAAAAATGGATCCGTTTGTAGAAAAAGAGTTGATTGATTGTCTAAAGGCTATATCTGCTACTTTGAATAATATTGATACTCGTTTAGAAGAATTAACTGCTGCAGTTAGAGAAACTGGTTTTGTTGAAGAAGAGGAAGAAGAGTTTGGAGAAGCAGTTATTGAAGACGAACCTCAATAAGCCTTAAGTTTTTATAGTTCTGATACTTGTATTTTTCATGGAATTTGGGCTTGGAAAAATAAGAAGAGCTCTTGCTTATTTGGCTTTTAGTTTAATATCCCTTTCTGCCATAGATTCAAAGGCTAGTTGGGATAGATATCAGATAATTATGGATAAGAATCCTTTTGGGAGGCTTGGGCCTGCAGAACCAGTTACAATTCCTGAATTTGCTAAAGATTATAGACTTTGTTCTCTTGCTGAAATTGTTCGCGGTTCTGAAACAAATCTTTATGCTGGTTTTGCTAGAAATAGTTTTAATGTTAAAAGTATTACTAATTCTTTTGATCAAGTTTTTATTAAACAAGGAGAATTAACTGAAGAGGGTTTACAGGTTACTGATATAGATGTAAGGAATGAATCTGCAAAACTTTGGAGAAATGGAGAATCTGCTTTGATGAATGTTCAATCTTTACCCATACCTACAAATAGTCTTCTTGGAAATAATTCTTTAATGCAAGGCCAATCTGGAGCAAAAAATCCTTGGGCAGAATTTTATCAGAGATATCAACAGAGACATAGTCAAGATGGAAGTCAAAGTTCTCAAAATCCAATAACAATTCAAGTTTCTCAAGACGGAAAAATAAATAGAGATTCTTTAGGAAATCTTAGTAGTGAGCAAAGACAGCAAATACAAGGTGCAGTTCAAGAGTATAGACTGAATAGGCAGACCCAGGTTATACAAAATATGCAAAATCCTGATGTTCAGGTTCAGCAAGATAATAGTTCTGTTCAGAACAATAAGCATTCACATTCAAAAAAATCTAGGCAAAATTAGAAAAAGCAAGATTTAAAATCCTTGAAATCATTAGTACTTTATGAAAAGGGGCGTGTTTAAATTATGGGTAATCTTTGCATTAGTATCCAGTTTTTTAGTTTTGTTCTTTTTTTCTGCTTTGGTTTTATACGAAAAGGTTTGTTTTTATGAGTTAAATTTGTATATACTTGTTTTTGAGTGGCTTCTTGCGCTTATTATTTTCATAATTTCTTTATATGCTTTTATTGGATTAATCTTGAGGCATTACGAGATTAATGTTCTAAGAGAAAGATAATTTTTTGAAATATATTTTTAATCACAGAAACATTTAAATAGTATACATTATACGTATACACGTAAAGTATATACAAAATATATACTCTCCTTTCAGCGGGCCCGAGGAAACTCGGCCTGTTATAATCAAAAATAAACAAAAAATGGAAAAACAAATGAATACATTTCAAGTGCTTCGCTACTTGAAAATCCAGAAAATTAATAATTTTCTGGCTGCTCGTTTTAAGAGGTAAAACTTCGCATGGCAGATATATTTGATAATCAGATTTTATGTAATAGATGTAAGAAAGTTATGAAACCTTCCTTGATAAATAAGAATGGTTTTAATCTTAGAACTTTAAAATGCGATAAATGCGGGGAGATTATAGTCCATCCGGCGGATAAACAAGAGTACGATAATTTTATGAGGCTCAAACAAAAAGAATTTAATGTTAAGATGAGAATGGTGGGTAATAGCTACGCGGTTTCTATTCCAAGAGAGATAGTTGATTTTATGAAGGATCAAGAAAAAATAGTAAATGATATGGTAAGACTCTGTTTTAATGGCGCGAATAGTTTAAATTTACAGTTTAATACTCCTGAAATTGAAGGCGATGGCGAAAATCTCGGAAATTCTCGAGTTGTAAGTGCGAAAGAAGTTAGAATAGTTAAAAATGGAAAACCTATTTTGCATACAAGAAAAGTTTTTGATTCTGCTCATCCTGAGAGAAACCAAACAAGAGTGTTTAAATCTAAAGAAGCTGATGAAGAGGGGGGTGAAGAATAATGTCTGACTATTCATCTAATTATTCTATAAACTCTTCTACAATAGGTGGAACAGGATTTAGTTATGCTCAATTTGATTCTGGGAGAAAATATAATTCGAGTTTATACAATGCTTCTTTACCTTATGATGCTGATATTAACAATAAATTTAAAATGAATTTATATCTACAATAAAAATGGCAGAATTAACAAAACAAGAGTTTGAAGTATTATGGCAAATCGAGGAGGGGGCTAGTTTTGATGATGAAATTGTTTCTCTTATTCATATTGATGCGAATAAATTAAAAAGTATTCTTGCAAAGCTTGAAAAATCTGGACTAGTTAGCTTAGAAAAGAAGCATGACGAACATTATAAAAAAGATAATTTGCTAATTAAACTTAATAAATCCGTAGCAGAAGAGTATTATAAGAAATATTCTGCTTGGATTCCAGAATAAACTTAATCTAAAATGGCAGAAAAAGAAAAACCAAACAAAGAAATCGCAAAGCTTAGAGTAGTTGAAGCTATGCAAGATGATGCTTATAAGGGCATAGCAAGAATCGATGCTGAAACTATGAAAGATATTGGCGTTAAAAGAGGAGAATTTATTTTAATTAAAGGTCAAAAAGAAACTATTGCGATTGTTGATAGAGCTTATCCTGCAGATGTTGGTGAAGGAATAATTAGGATTGATGGAATTCTTAGAAGAAATGCAAAAACAGGAGTCGGAGAAATAGTTTCTGTAAAAAAAGCAGAAGTAAAAGAAGCTAAAAAAGTTTTAATTGCACCTGCTCAGAAAAATATTATGGTACAAGCAGATCCAGAGACTCTTAAATCAGGACTATTGGGCAGAGCAGTAATTAAAGGAGACATCTTGGTATTGGGCGGGGTTCAGAGAAGAAAGGATTTGATGAGTGAGGGTTTTGATATGGATGAGGTTTTTGGAGATATAGAAAGAATGTTCGGGGGGGCTTTTGGAAATCTTCGGGGTAATATGGGGTTTGGGGGAATACAACAGATAAAATTTATTGTTGCTAATACTAATCCAAATCAGGCGGTTGTTATAACTGAAAATACAGAAGTTCAATTATCTCAGAAAGCAATAGATGTTCAAGAAGATAAAGTTATAGAAGTTACTTATGAGGATATTGGGGGTTTGGAAGAAGAAGTAAGAAAGATTAGAGAAATGGTTGAATTACCATTAAAACATCCAGAGATTTTTGAAAAATTAGGAATAGAACCTCCAAAAGGAGTTCTTTTACATGGGCCTCCTGGAACAGGTAAAACTTTATTAGCTAAAGCTGTTGCTAATGAAACAGAATCTAATTTTATTTTACTTAATGGTCCAGAAATTATGAATAAGTTTTATGGTGAAAGTGAAAAAAGAGTTAGAGAGGTTTTTGAAGAAGCAGATAAAAATGCTCCAAGTATTATTTTTATTGATGAAATAGATTCAATCGCACCTAAAAGAGAAGATGTTCAAGGTGAAGTTGAAAGAAGAGTTGTTTCTCAATTATTAACTATGATGGATGGTTTGAAAGCTCGTGGAAGAGTAGTTGTTATTGGAGCAACTAATCGACCAAATAGTATTGATCCTGCTTTAAGAAGACCTGGAAGATTTGATAGAGAAGTTGAGATTAGTGTTCCTGATAAAGCGGGGAGACTATCTATCTTAAAAATCCATACTAGAAATATGCCTTTAGATAAATCTGTTGACTTAGATAAAATTGCTAGCATAACTCATGGTTTTGTTGGAGCTGATTTAAATGCTTTAGCAAAAGAAGCAGCTATGGCTGTTCTTAGAAAAATATTGCCTAAGATTCAACCTAAAAATGGAGAAAAAGATAGGGAGATACCTGAAGAAGTTTTAAAAGACTTAAAAATTACTGATAAAGATTTTGATGATGCGCTTAAACTTGTTAGACCTTCGGCTATGCGTGAAGTTTTAGTTGAAACTCCAAACATAAAATGGGAAGATATTGGTGGATTAGAAAAAGTTAAGCAAGAATTAAAAGAAGCAGTCGAATGGCCTTTGAAACACCCTGAATCTTTTAAAAGAATGGGTATAAGGCCGCCAAGAGGATTATTGTTATATGGACCTCCTGGAACAGGTAAAACTCTGGTAGCTAAAGCTGTTGCTAAAGAAAGTGAAGCTAATTTTATTCAAGTCAAAGGTCCAAGTTTACTTTCGATGTGGGTTGGAGAATCTGAAAAAGGAATAAGAAAAATATTTGAAAGAGCAAGACAAGTAGCTCCTTGTATTGTTTTCTTTGACGAAATTGATAGTTTGGCTGGTAGAAGGGGATCTGGCATGGATGGTGGTAGTAAAGTTACAGAGCATGTTTTGAATCAACTTTTAGCGGAGATGGATGGAATTGAAGAAAATTCAGATGTAGTTGTTCTTGGAGCAACTAATAGACCAGATATACTTGATCCAGCTATAATGAGACCAGGAAGATTTGACAGAGTTTTATTAGTTGGACCTACTGATAAAAAAGGTAGACTTGAAATTTTTAAGATACATACTAAGAATATGCCTTTGGCAAAAGATGTAGATATTCATGAGTTAGCTGAAAAAACAGAAGGTTATGTTGGTTCAGATATAGAAGGCGTTTGTAGGGAGGCCGCTATGCTTGCATTGAGAAAGAATATTGACGCAGATAAGGTTTCAAAAGAATTTTTTGAAGAAGCTATGGCAAAGATAAAACCCAGTGTTACAAAAGCAGATATTGAAAAATACAAAAAAGTTGAGGAAAATTATTTGAGAAGTGCTCGGGCTGCTTTAGAATCTAGTGCTGGTTATTTGGGATAATTAAAATATATTTAAAAAATTACAATAATCCTTAAATAGTTGATTTTTGGTTTTGAATTATGGCCTATAATATTATTGGAACAGATCATCGTGATGGAGTTCTTGAATATGTTTTAAAATCTGATGAAGGAATAACTTTTAGTAAAAAATTATTAAAGATGTTTGGCTTTGGTTTTCAAAGACAAACTCATAATGAAGTAAGAGAAAATGTTTTTGATAATTTGACTGCTAAGCTTTTAGCAGATTATGATGAATTTATTATTCATAAGGGTGAAAGATTATTGCAAGTTTTTGATCCCATAAAAAGAAATTTTAGTGCTGTTGTTTTAGTTGAAGAAACTTTATATCCTCAGATAAAAAAACTTAAGATTGTTTCTGAGCAGATGAATGATATAGAAACTCTTTATGGTTATAGAGTTAAAGATTATTTAGATATGCGAGTTAGAGAAACTTTGCCTTCTCAAGAGTTTATACCTCAAGAGGTTGAGTGAGCATAAATTTGATTGATTAGAAAAACTATTTTTTCAACACTTAAATCTGAAACAAATGTTTTGTAGAATAAGTCTTTATCTACTTGCATAAACCCTCCAAATCTCCAGGGTTCTACTTTAAATTCTCCTCCAGCAAATCTTCCAAGTGGTGTTGCGGGATTGGGATTAAATCCTATCCAAGAACTCGGGGGAATAATTATCCTAGACTCACTTCGGGCAACAATTTTTCCATACCAACTGGATTGTTGATGGGCTAGTTCATATTTATTTGTTCCCCATTCTTGACCTGCCCAAGATTCTAGTGGAGAACCTGCTTTTACTCCCACAATCATAAAGGGTTTGCCTTCAATAACTTCTCCTCTTAATATTCTTAGAAAATTTTGTTCGTTTACTTCTACACTTTTTGTCGGGTTAAAGTAATTTCGTTCTCGTATTCTTTTTAGTATACCCATTTTATTAATATTACATTAATAATTTCTATGCAATTTTATATTATATCTTTCTATATCTTGTATAAGTTGGTTTCTTATATCAAAATCATCATCGCCTCTAAAGCTGTCAATAGATCCTAAAATTTCTTCTAATTGTTCCCTTGTAGGTATAATAAGTTGTTTATCTCTTATTTTTATAGCAATTCCTTGTGATAGTTCTATTCCGTGACTCCATCTATCAAAGTTATATTCGGGTGGACCTTTAGCATCTTCAAATGTTACATCCCCATAAGCATAAATCCTATCGTGACCTTTCATTTTTCTTGAACCAAGAATTACAAATATTTTTTCATAAAGTTTTTTATCCTTCGGAGTTTCAGATTTTAAGAGAGTTAAACCTGGTCGAAGTTTGACTTCAATTATTCCTTGAGCTTCACAAACTTTTGCTTCTTTTAGAGTCTTGTAGCCTTTTCTACAGATACTACAACTATATTTTACCATGGTATGAATAGTTTGGGTAGATTTATAAGAATTTATATGTTTAAGAATTAAGCCTCAACCAAAACTTCAACTTGATTATCATGAATAATTATGCTGGTTTCTGATTGACTGACTATGCCTTTATTTTGTTCTATCAATAAAGAATATTCTTCTATTAATCCTGCTTGTGCGAGATTTCTCAGAGCAAATAAAGCCCTGCTTCCAAACTTTCTTTCAACTTCTCTTTGAGAAAAAGGCAAGGTCTTTTTAGTTTCAATTAACCAAGCTAAAACTTCTCTTGCAAAATTATCTCTTGGTTGTCCTAGAGATTTTGAAATATGATAGATAGAACTGCCTTGTCCGTCTTTAACAATTCCAGAGCCGTTAGTTGCAAATGGTTCAATAGCAAAAGCTCCTTCGCCAAGCTCTTTAGTGTTATTATTATCATAGTTGGGAATTGTTATTCCTGCATGAACCATATATTCGGATAAACTATGGCCTGAAAGATTTCTTATAGGTGAAAAAGAATATTTTTCTATAGTTTCTTTAATCGTTTTACCGATTTCATTTATTTTTGTTTTAGATTTATTCTTTTTTACAATTTCAACAGCGTTTTTTAGTGCTTCATTACTAGCTTTTATTAGGTTCAAATATTTTTTATCTGCTGTTAAGTCTATTGGAAAGGCAAAATCACAGATGCAACCTTTAACTTGGACTCCAATATCTACTTTTAATAATCCTTCAGTGACTTCATCTGCTCTTAGAGTTGGAGTGTAGTGTGCAGCTATTTCATTTTTGCTTAGATTTACTGGAAAACCAACTTCTCCGCCAAGCTCAACTATTTTTGCTTCAATTTTTTCTGCTATCTCTGAAAGTTTTAATTCTGGTTTAATAATCTGCAGAGCATATGCTTTTATCTGTGTAGCAATTTTGCCTGCTTTTTTATAATTTTCAATTTGTTCTTTGGTTAAACTTACTTCTTGACTATCTTGAGATTTATCTTCTTTTTTTGATTTAGAGATTTCTAGTTTTTGTTTGTTTGAAGTAGAACTAGCTCTAGCATTTTTCCCTATTTTACTTGTGGTTACTCCACTGTAATCTTTTTCTGACATGATTTTAGGTGTAAATTGGGCTTTTTATATTTGTGCTTCGCAATTAATTTCCTATCTTAATAATTAAAATAACTTAAAGTTAATTTATAGGCATTTCAAGAAGTTTTAGTGAGCAACTTAACTTATGCAGGTTGCGGGCATTAGGGGGGTTGTTTACCATTCAAAGGTTTCTATTAAATTATGATTGCTTATTGGGGGCTCTCTTCTTATATCCCTTTGATATTCTCTTTTTTCTTCTGCTTCTTGCTGCCTTTTATGAGCTCTTTCAACGGCTGCTCTTATTGTAACCTCATGAATATGTGGTGAATTTCTATCCCAGTAAGAAAAAATATTATGAGAATGCAAATCCAAGTTTTTTTTAAAGTTGGCAGTTGAATAAACTAAACCCTCTATCCAGGCACTAATCGGAAATCCCGTTGTAATTCTCTTTTCATAAGATTTTTTTATGAATCCTTCCCAAACCATGCTTGAAGTTACTATGACGTTTGTTTTTAGAAGCTCGGTTTCTATTTCTCTTGCTTCTACACCATCTTTTATTTTAGAATAAACCATTCTTGCAGTTCCACATAAAATATCTCTTATAGAAATCTCATCCACTATTGTTCTTATTGGCTTTTTACTTGGGCTTTGCATTTTTCTTTGCTTTCTATTTTATTTCTGCCTTCTTTCCTTGGGCATGTAGTTAACTATTCTATCTTCTGTAAGTTTTCCTGTTCCTATTAAATCATCTTTGTATTGGATTATTTTAAATGTTTTTGATTCTTCTTTTAATTTTTCCTGCTCTTCTTTGCTTAAAAGAATGTCTTGACCTTTAAACCATTCTTTTGCTTGTTTCTCATTTATATTTACTATATTTTTTGTTATTTTATTTTTTAATAGATGTATTGCATCAGTAGAGAGTCTTAAATTATTTTCATAGTTGTGAAAAAAATATGCTCCGATTAATTCTATCCCTATGGCTTCATCTATCGCGATTATTTCATCAGTACTTAGAATACCTGAATAACCTCGAATCTTTTCTTTGCCTGATGCGACTAAAAGATAAGGCAAATCTTCTATCCCATAGTGCTTTAATAGCTCTAAGATTTGTTTTTTTTCAGATTTAAAGATAAAGCGTGGTTTCATGTTAAAGTTCATCCTCCCAACTTTCTTCTTGCTGCCTTTTTTCTTTTTGCTTTTCTGTTTCAAAACCTTTTTCACTAATTTTTTTTATTTTGCATAAGAAAAAACCTTCGCTATCATTATCATTAGGGTAGATTCTTGCTGCTTTTTTTATGTCTTTAATAAACTTTTTATCTTTCCAGCCTTCTATTCCGGGTCTGGTTTTTATTGGAAGCTCTAAATTTTGTATTTCTATATCAAAATTATCTATTAAAAATTGAACTACTTCTTCATTTTCTTCTGGAGCATGAGTGCAAGTTGAATAAATCATTTCTCCACCGGTTTTTAGAACTTCTAGTGCCGCAGCAGCTAAAACTTTTTGTTGTCTTGCTAAATTTTCTACTGTTTTTATGTTCCAACTTATAAAAGTTGAAGGGCTTGATCTTAGGGTTCCTTCACCTGAACAAGGAACATCACAGAGGATTTTATCAAAACTAAATCCTGCTCTTTTGAGTTGTTTACACATTTGAACTCCATCTCTTTTTGTTACTAAAGCATTTGAAACCCCACATTTCTCAAGATTTGAAGCTAATACTACCATTCTACCCATGTTGTTATCATTAGCAATTATACTTCCAGAGTTTTTCATCCTAGCTGCTGCCTGAGTTGTTTTTGAGCCTGGACTTGCACATAGATCTAAAAAATTATCCAGATTTGTGGGTTTTAGTGCTAGGATTGGCATCATGCTTGAGATTTCCTGAACATAATAATAACCTAATAGATGTTCCTCGCTTTTTCCAATTTCTCCTGGTTTAAGTTGATTTTCAATAATCATTATCTCTGGATTATCTTTAAATGGCTGCTTTATTTTCCAACCTTTTTCTTCAAGCCTTTTTTTTAATTTTTCAGGCTCGATTTTTAGAGTATTGCATCTAATTGAGTTTATTGGTTCGGTATGCACTATTTCCCAAAAATCTTTTTTTTCTTTTTCAGAAAAATTGCTTTTTTCAAGAACCTGATTCATTCTCTGCTCAAAGATAGGTTTTGGCATATACTTGTATTCTTTTATTTGTCTTTCCATAAAAATAAGAAGAATGGAGTGTTTTTAAGGCTATTCGATTTGGCTTAGAATAAAGTTTTTTGTTTACTCCCTGATATGGTTTCTTCAATATTTATACTAAAAACTTGAAGGATGTTTTCTACGGCTGGTAAGAGCTGATTGTTAAGATAGTATTCAATATTGTACTCTCCCTTTTCATCTTCTAATTTTACTTTTTCTCTGACTAACTCTTTTTTCTCTCTTGTTTCTGAGATAAAATATTTTATTAGCATACCAATATGTACTGGAAGATTTTTTTCTTTCATCTTTTGTGCGGCTATTACGTGGGGGGTTATAGCTTTATATTCGCTAAGTGGCTTTTTTAGTTGAGTTCTAATCATTATTTTTTCTCTTTCTATTTTACGTTCTTTTAAGTCTTTGATTGTTCTTTTAACAAGTTCTAAGGCTTTTTTTTCATTTCCTTCTTTGAGTATTAGCTCAAGGATTTGACTCTGCAATTCCCTAGCTAAATCACACCAATCTCTTCTAACTGTTTCAAATCCTCTTATTTTCATTCTATTTTTTTCGTCAATTAGGGCATATTTTTTCTTTGCTCCCGATTCACTTGAACGTTTTGTAACCCAAATTCCTCTTTTATAGAAATCTTCTAGTTCTAATTCCATTATTCCTTGCATGCCTTTATTCAACTTCTCAAGGATATCTTCTATTTGTTTTTTTGTTTTCTCTTTTCTTAAAAAAGCTATAGAATCTGTATCTGAATAGATAACTTCTAAATCTAATTTTTTTATCTTTTCAATTGTTTCAAGTATTGCTTTTTTAGCAAGTGTTGCTGTTGAAGCTGCTGCTTGTCTGCAGTAATATCTTGCTCCAAAAAAACCCTGATAGCCATAGGCTGCGTTTGCGAGAAGTTTGTAAGCATTACTTCTTGCTTTTGCTAAGTTATCTTCTTTTTTCTTATATTCTGACTTATATTTTTTACGCATTTCTATAATATTTCCTAACATTTCTGGAAAAAATCCTGGCTCTTTTGTGAAATGAACTTTGCCTTCCTTTTCTAAATTAACTTCCAATGAGTCTTTCTCTTTTTTCTCGAGCAAAGTAGATTTTGAAAGATTATAGGTTACAATTACTGAAGAATACATGCTAGTAAAGTCAAAAAATACTATGTCTTCATATAATCCTGGGATTGGCTGAAATACATAGGCTCCTTCATATTTTCCTAATTCTCTTCTTGATTCTATTTCATCATGTAGCGGCCTTTTTTCCGCAATCTCATTGAATTTTTTTAGATTATGAAGAATATAATTTTCAACTAATTGAGACATTCCTTGCCGAGTTATATCAAATAATGGTTCTTGAATTATTCTTGAGAATTCCAACATATCTGGCCATAGTTTTTCAGCAAGTTTATAAGTTATTAATGAATCTTGAAGATTGTATTCGAAAAAATTTTTCCATTCATCATCACTTAATTTTGATGGCTTCTTCCATTCAATATTTTTTTTACCTTCGCCAATTAATTCTTTTGCTACTTCATCTAATCCAAGGGTTTCAGATTGCATATACTGAGAAAAAACAGTTTCAATAAATCTGTATAAGTCTACATGAACTATTCCAGCAATACTCGCAGAAGTAAGCTTTCCTCTTGAAAAAAATGGTTTGCTTCCATCTAATCCTAAATCTAAATCAACTTTGTGTTTTTCTGCTCTTGCTCTTATATAGGGCATATCAAAACCATCTGAAAAATACCCTACTAAAATATCTGGCTTTATTTTTTTGATGTGTTTAACAAAGGCCTCAAGCATTTCTGTTTCATCTTTATAATATTCAATGTAATCAATTTTGTGAGAACATTTTTTTGAGGTTAAAACTTTTTTTATTCCTTCACCATATAAAGAGATCATTAGTATCTCTCCTTTTCCAATCTCAAAATCATCTGTTTCTATATCATAAGCAACTATTCTTGGCTTAAATTCAGAATCTGATTTTGTTTTATCTAAACTGATTATTTTTTGTGCTTTTAAAACATAATCTACTTGAAGAGAAGAATCAATATTCCCAAATTCCTCTGAGTTGTTCAGGATTTCTCCGGCTATTTTTTTCCAAACCAAAGGTTGCATGTTATTATCTATAATATATTTAGTTATCAAAGGAATATCATATTCTCTCCTAGCTATAACTTCTGGAAAATCTATTTGATCCGCTATACCATGGGCATCTTTGTAATTTGTAACAAAAATTTTTATTGCTTTTACGGGTTTGCTTAAAAATTCTTTATTTTCAATACTCGTTTTTTCAACTTTTGTTGTTCTTGTATCCGAGTTTACTTCAAGTTTTTCTATTTCTTTTTTAATTTTTTCTAATCTTTCTTCATCAATATCTTTGTTAAGAATAACCCAGAAATAAGGTTCAAAATCATCAATCAAACATACTTGTTTTCCATCTTCATCTCTTCCAAATATCTTTAGATAGTTCTTTGAATTATAATCAAAATAATCATAATCTAATGGAATAAATTTTATTTCTTTTTTCATATTAACCTTATAACTTCTCATTATTTAAAACTTGATAACCTTCTTTTTTGGTTTTAATGTTACTATTCAGGGGTAACATAATCGAAAGGTTTAAATAGGGTATTTTACTAAATTAAATATGAAAACTTTAACCCCCATAAAACCTCGAATTAGAATGCTTGGCGACGATATTATGCAACAGATTCAAGAGCATCCTGAACAAGCTATTGATGGTTTGATTAGTATTAAACCCATGGGCTCTGGTTGTCATGGGGGATATAATGTTGCAAGAATTTACAATATTAATCGTTTTCAACCGGTTGTAACTCATGCACACTATAAGAAGCAACAGGATTTAGCTCATCTTTTAGCTGATGCTATGGGTGTGCTTTCTACTCACGTTTTTCCAAATGTTATTGATGATTTGGGTAATGATGCTTATGGAAAACATTTAAGAATAAGAAAAAATAGAGATGAGGATCATAAAAGAGATTAATTATAACATGGCAAATAAAAAATCCTATTCTCAAAAAGATAAGGAGAAGTTTGCCACTTTTATGAGGGGTTATGCTAAAGAAGGTGTTTTAAGAAGGATTGCAGATGCTTTTGATAGGGCTAATAATTATGTTATTCATGGGGCTACGATTTCTTCTGCTATAAGCATGGCTTTAGCTGAACAAGGCCTTCCAAGTTATTCAATTATTGATAGACCCCTTATATTTTCACAAGCAGAAATTATTCATGAGATGGTTAGGGAGAATAAATATGGAGGACTTTCAGGTGTTGTGAAAAATATACCTGTACCTATTCCCCCCAGATCTGGATTTTCAGAGCCCAGAGAGTTTTTAGCTGAGGGAAGTCAACCGGTAGAAGAATATCTTGCAGAATATGAAAGAGGATTAATGGAACCTTAATTATCTTTAGAATTTTTTATAAATCAAGATTCCAAGAGCAAGAATAAATATCCCTAGAAAATATCCCGCTAAAATATCGCTTAACCAATGAGCATTAAGATATATTCTTGAAAATCCTATAATTAAAATTATTATTAGCGAAATAACTATGGTGGTTATTTTTTGAATTTTTGAAATGTTTCTTTTTAACATTAAATAACTAATCATTCCGAAAAATACAATAGCAATTAGTGCATGGCCACTTGGAAAACTTGAGTTTGTTTCATTTATAAGAATATTTAATGGTCTTGCTCTCTGAATTAGTTCTTTTGAAATCCAGATAATTATTGCAGAAATTAACATTGTTACTGAAAAAAATATCGCATCTTTTTTCCTGTTTTTTATCCATAATACAACAGAAATTAATAAAGAAATTCCTACCAAAGTATAAGTATCAAATAGGATGCCAATGATTTTTGAGAGCTCTATAAATCCTGCTGTCTGAATTGTACTTATCTTCAAGTTAACTATGGAATCGCATTTGTAAGAGAAATTTATTAGTATTCCTTTTATTGCTATCATTAAAAACGCCGCGAAAGAGACTATTGATATAAGAATTAATCCTCTATTTTTCATGCTTATTATTGTAAGATTAGGTTTAAATATTTAGTTATTATTTTTATTGTATGGGTTTACAGATATCTGAGATTGTAACTAAAAAAGAGATAACTATTGAAAGTCTTAAAGGCAAGACTCTTGCAGTTGATGCGTTTAATGTTATCTATCAATTTCTTTCTACAATTAGACAACCTGACGGAACTCCACTTCAGGATTCTAAAGGAAGAATAACTTCACATCTCTCTGGGCTTTTTTATAGAAATATATCTCTTCTTCAGGAAGGAATAAAATTAATTTATGTTTTTGATGGCAAGCCTCCTGAACTGAAAAAAGCAACTCGAGAAAAAAGAGAGGGGATTAAAGATGAAGCTCAAGAAAAATATGAGCAAGCCAAAGAAAATGAAGATGTTGAAGGTATGGGAAAATATGCTCGACAAGTAGTTCATTTAGATAAAGAAAAAATTGAAGAGAGTAAACAGCTTCTTAGGGCGATGGGAATTGCGGTTGTGCAAGCTCCGAGTGAAGGGGAAGCTCAGGCAAGTTATATTACTAAAACAAATTCAGATGTTTATGCTATCGCTTCACAGGATTATGATTGTTTATTATTTGAAGCTCCAAAACTTATTCAAAATCTTACGCTTGCTAAAAAAAGAAAAACAGTTTCTGGTTATGTTGAAGTAACTCCACAACTTATTGAATTAAGGGGGGTTCTTAAAGAACTTGAGATAAATCAAGAGCAGTTGATTTGTATAGGTATTTTATGCGGAACAGACTATAATCCTGGTGGAGTAAAAGGTATTGGCCAGAAAAAAGCGTTAAAATTTGTAAAAGAGCATAAAACTCCTGAAAAGATATTTGAAGCTCTTGATAAGCTAGTTGAAGAAGGAAAATATAAGGTTGAGTTTGATTGGAAAGAAATTTTTGAGTTGATGAAGAATCCAAGTGTGGATAAAACTCCTAAAATTGAGTTTGGGAAGTTTAGTTTTGATAAAGTGAAAGATATTATGATAAGCCACGATTTTTCTGAAGAAAGAATAAATTCGCAGTTTGAAAAAATTAGAGAATTAAATGAGCAGAAGAAGCAGAGGACTTTGTTTTAATATAATGACTAATTTTGAGCAAAAAATAATTTCTGGAATAGCAATAGTTTTAGCTTTATTCTTGCTTATATTTGTTGATAATTTTAAATCAACAGGTTTTGCTGTTGTTATGAGTCCTGAAGCAAACTTTAGTTTGGGACTTATTCTTTGGATAGTTCTTTTAGTTTTAGTTGGTGCTTGGGGTTATTTTGTTCTTAGAAGATATTTTGCGAGAATAGCAAGAAAGTGAAGAAATATTTATAAACCCGTTATTCATAGGTTGTTTATGAAAAAGAGCGGAAAGATTTTAGGATTATTTTTGTTAAGCTTAGTTTTAGTTTCTATTTTAGCAAGTTTTGTTGGTGCTGAAGATTTGACAAGTAAGGCACAAGATGCTGGACAGAGTTTGGCTACAGGGGTTAAGGGTTTGGCTTCAGGTTTAATTTCTCCATTTTTACCGGGTTTATCTAATTTTACTGATTCTCAAATTTTCCAAGGATTGCTTTTATTTGTTTTACTATTTATAATAATTTATGATATAACTAGCTTTTTTTTCTCAGAAGGAAAAGTGACTAGATGGTTGGTTCCACTTA
This sequence comes from uncultured archaeon, assembly GCA_903866625.1. Classification (GTDB taxonomy): domain Archaea; phylum Nanobdellota; class Nanobdellia; order Pacearchaeales; family GW2011-AR1; genus CAIPOI01. The sequence continues at coordinate 183,467 of CAIPOI010000005.1, forward strand.
TAATTTCTGCTCTATCTATCTTAGCTTTACCTAAGGATTTCTTAATCGCCATAGGAGATAGTTATGGTGCGATGGGCGCAGCAATACTCACAGTTATACCTTTTATAGCTTTACTTTTATTTACTGCTAGAATTAAAAGTAGATTAGTTGCAAAGATGTCTTGGGTATTTTTTGCAATCTATTATTTTGTGCTTTTACTTGCAGATTTATTGAATACTGCTACTCCTTCTAATACTCCCGCATATTTTGCGGCATTTCTTGTAGGGGTTGTAGCGTTCTTCGCTATCGGACCAATAAGAGATTTCTTATTAGCTCAGGAAAAGAAGGATATAGAAGAAAAAGGTGATGAGCTTGCTAATGAAGCTGAAGCTATTTATAAGCAACGCAAGAAAGAGATAAAAGCTATGAAGAATGCTTCTTAATTTTTAATTTTTCTAAAAAAACTTAAAAACCCAGAATACTTGTGATTTCTATGAAATCTAAAAAGAAGGTTGAAGGCAAGAGTTCTAAAAATGTTAATAAGACTATTAATAAGAAAAAGTCTGATTGGAAATGCGTTTGGTGGTTGCTTGGAGTTATTGCTGTTTTTATTTTAGTTTTTATTATTGTTAAGTTTAGTTTTACAGGTTATGCTGTTAATCTTAATTTAAATCCTGAAACAATGAATCCTGATGATCCTCTCGGAACCGGATTTAATCCTGAAACTCTTCCTCAAACTCCTGAAGAGTGGAAGAATAAGTCTACTGATTATCTTAAGAGTGAATGGGTAAAGATACTTGGAAATAGCAAATATGGTTGGATATTTTTAGGCATAAGAGATACCCTAATTAAACTAAACTTCTTTTGGAAGCCTGTTCTTGGAATGGAGTATAGTTTATCTTGGCTTTTTATTTTTGCTCTTGCTCTTTGGCTGATATTGTTCTTTATTATTTCAGACTTGGTTATTTTTATCTCAGATAAATCAATTATTCGAGGGGTTGCTGCGTTTTGTATAACCTCTCTTGCCGGAACTTCTGGAATTATAAAAAAAGGGGCAGATATGTTAAGTTTTATTATAACTAATACGTGGTTGGCTTGGTTAGCTTTAATTATTGCTATTCTGATAATGTTTTTAATTATTAGACTTGGTGGTGGATTAAAAGAGTCAATGAAAAATGCTAAGGAGAAACAAGCTCAAGAAACTCTAGAGAAAGATAGAGCAGTTATTCATACTGAAGCAAAGGTTGCAGGAAAGCAACTAGATGCTATAAAGAATGCTTCAAAATAAACCAATAATATTTATAAACCTCAGATATATTAGTAATCTATGGATAAAAAATTAGGTGTTATAACTTTAGTATTAAGCTTATTTTTGGTTTTGCCAATGGTTTTTGCTTTTAATCCTTTTTTAGATTTAAATCAAGGTGCTAGCAATGTCATTCAAATAATTAAGGATGTTTCAACACCTTTTTTCAGTGCCATTATAGGAGATTACGGAAGTGAATTTTTATTTGCTAAGATTTTGTTCTTAATTTTAATATATACTATTTGTAACTTTGTTTTAAAGAAAACTGGACCTCTAAAAGATCAAAATGGACCTGCTTTTATTGTATCTGCAGTTATTGCTATTCTAGCAGTTAGATTTATTTCTGAAAATCAGTTAACAACAGGATTATTATTGCCTTACGCTGCCTTGGGTATGGTTTTTGGAGTTGGATTGCCTTTATTTGTAATCTTTCTTGGACTTCACTTGGGCAATGTTCAGGGTTTTGGAAGAAGAATTACCTGGGTATTTGTTCTGGTAACTATGTTGGTTTTTGGATTTGCTAATAGCGATAAGATTCCGCCAACTATGGAAGGAATATTTTGGATAATGTTTGGCATAATTATAATCTTCTTAGTTTTTGATAAAGGAATACATGGATATTTTAAATCTTGGGAGATAAATGCATTTTATAAGGGCGCAAATGAAAGAACTATTGCGGCTCTGCAAGCAGAATATCTTCATATTATTAATGTGAATAGTCCTCAAGCAGATAGTAGAAGACATGCGATTGAACATCAATTGAGAAGTCTTGGTGCTAATTTACCTTAATAAGAATATTTTTTTATGCTTTAGCTAGTTGAATAAAATCTAATGATTAATTAAACTTAAAACTATTTAGTTTTTCTATAACCCACTACTTTTTTTCCAGATTTGTCGTATATAGGAACTTGTTCTTCTGCTTTTGCTGAAGAGCCTTGCATTACAAAGAATAAACCAAGAATAACTAAAACAACGCTGGCAATTAGAGTATATGTGTTTATTTTAGGTATTTCTTTTAAGAAGCTTATAGTAGCTATTTTCTTGTATAATACTACTCCTGCAACCCCCACAAGGGATAGTATGTAGCCTAAAGATTTCATTTTTTTAGTTTCTTTTCCTCTTTTATATTTCTTTTAATAAGATAGTATTTAAATAGTTTTTCTTTTAGGCTTTTTATTGCTCGCCTTTGGCTCGCACATTGTTTTTTTGATATTTTTAAGAGGGTTTGATAAGTTAGAGTATAGTAACTATTAAAAACCAAACTTTACAATAATAATTATGGCAAACTATGATATTCTTGGTGATATTGCAATTGTAAAGTTTAATGAAGATATTTCTCAAGAGCAAAAAATTTCTAAGGCTCACGAACTTTTACAGAATAAATCTATAAAAACTGTGCTTGAAAAAGCTAATAAAGTTTCAGGAAGGCTGAGAACTATTAAAACAAACTTTCTTTTAGGCGAAAATAAAAAAGAAACTATCTATAAGGAGAGTAGTTGCTTATTTAAGTTGAATGTAGAGAGTTGTTATTTCTCGCCAAGATTAGCTAATGAAAGACTTGAGGTTGCTAAGCTTGTTTCTAAAAAGAAAAATTCTAATGTTTTAGTTATGTTTGCAGGTGTTTCTCCATTCTCAATTGTTATTGCTAAGAACTCTCACGCTAAAAAAATTATCAGTGTTGAACTTGGTAAGGAATGCAATAAATATGCTCGAGAAAATGTTTTGAAGAACAAAGTTGGCGATAGGGTGGAGATTATGCAGGGAGATGTTAATAGAGTTGTTCCTAAACTTGATGAGAAATTTGATTTTATTATTATGCCTCGGCCAAATCTAAAAGATAGTTTTCTTAAATCTGCGCTTTCCTGTGCAAAGAAAGGAACAATTATTGTTTATTATGGTTTTTCTCCTGAATCAAAGAAAGATGATATGATTGAGTGTTTGATTAAAGAAGCAAAGAAACTCAAAAGAAAAATAAAAATTCTGAAGGTTTTAGAAGCAGGAGATATTGCGCCTTATGAACATAGATATAGAGTTGAAATTAAGGTTTTATAATTTTCTATAGATTTATACCATTAACCCTTAGCGGTCTCATTACTTCTATAGCACTTAGAGAATATTGTCTTGGATCTAATCCTGAGCCTGCTCTTTTATATGCGTGAAGATAGTGTGCATATCTTTGTCTGTTTTCCATTAATGCATCCATTGCTCCTTCTGTTTGCATAAATAAGTTTATTCTTTCAACTAATTCCTCTCTTGTTGGAATTTTTGGCAAATCCTTCAACGATAAAAGATTTCTTTTTTTTAAATTACCTAGTTTTCTAACTAAAGATAAAAATCCTTGAGATTCTTGAACACCTGTAGCTGTCATCCTAAAAATGCCTCCAAATTTTTTACATCTAATAAAACTAAAAGTGAAGCTAAACTGGCTTCTGCTTCAGAAGTTACTTGTTTTGTTCTAAAGGCCCCATAAAGTATTCTAGCGTGTCTTTTTGCTTCAGAACTTTCTTGAAGTAAACTGCCTTGCTGTATTGGAAATATTAATTTAGTATATAATCCTGAATCATATACAGCTCCTGCTAGTTCACTATTTTTTATAGGGGTTATAGTTTGAATTTGTCCTATCATATTTTAAACACCTCAAGAATTTTAAAAATCTTTAAATCTTCTTAAAATTATGGTGCAAGAATGGTTTTTAAAGCTTATGGTTTAGAAATCTTAACCTTATATCTTTTATTAAATCTCTTTTTTTGAACTTATTGCTGCAGGAGTTTCTCCACCATGCCAGGTAAATCTTGGTCTAACTCTAATAGGATAAATTCTCTCTGAATTATCATCCAAGATTATAGCTGAACCTTTTGCACTTGGTAGCGTTGACATTTGTTTTGTTATGGATTCTAAGAGATAGGTTTGCATAATCATGTTAAGTGCTTCTATATCTGGCTGAGCAGTTAATCTGTGAGAAATAACTATATCTGATTGAGTCATAGCATCTCGATGAATGACTCCTGGTTGTTGGGTTGCCATAACTAATGAAATTCCTGGTTGACGACCTTCTCTTAATATCTGTATTAATGCATCACTTGCTGCAGTTTTATCTTGATTTTCTTTGGGCAAGAATTCATGTGCTTCATCTATAAAAACCCAGACAACAGGATTATCTTTTTTACTCTTTTCATTTAGATAATCCATTCCTCTTTCAAGCGCTTGCATTTCTTCTTTTTTTCTTGCAAGCATTCTTTCACTAAATAATTTTTTGCAAACTAATCCTATTACTAAGGCACGCACATTAAAAGTTCCAATTGAAGAATAACAACTGGTATCTAATACGCTTGAAACTCCTCCTTGAACGAGCTCTGAAACCTCTGTACCTTTTTCTCCACTTTTTGCAAAAATTCCCCAAGTATTTGCTGCTTCAAATAAAGCTACTGCTGCTTCTTTAGTCTTATCATCGGTTTCATGGTATCTTATCTGTTGAACTATTTCTACAATCCCAAAATCTTTGTTTAACTCTTTTAGTTCTTTTATAACTCTTTGAATTACTATAGCTATAGGGTCTGTAACTTTTAGATTAAACGTGATTATCCAATCTTCTGCTCCCAGCTCTGATGCTTTTAGAGCAAATTTTTTATCAACTGGAATGTTTCTTGATTGATATTCTTCATAATATCCATATGGAACCCAAATTGTTACAGGTAGGTTTTTTGGTTTTAAATCCCATTGTTGTAATAATTCTAATTCTTTATCATTTTTGAATTTCATTGTCCAGAATATACCCATAGTATCAAAGATTAACGGAGCTATATTTTTTTTAGATTCTTCATCTAAATCGCAGAGCTCTTCTGCAATTGCACCAAGAGTATAAGATTTTCCAGAACCCCTCTTACCTGCAACTAATATTACGTGGCTTCTTGCAATATCTAACCAGATGTTATTCGAAAGAGAAGTATAGCTGCCCATAGTTACATAACCTTTTCCAATGTAAACTAAACCGCGATTTCCAAATTTTTTTATATCGCCTTTATCTCTGCCAATAATAATATCGTAGGGCACCTTGTTAATACCTCATTTCAAATTTTAAAGGTTCTTCGAGTTTTTAATTGTTTTTATTCAACTTTTCTGAAGTTAGAATTCATAAGGTTTTTAAATACTTAAATTATAAACAGATTATGGTGGACATAGAAAAAGAGATAAAAAAAGAAGAAAAGAAGTTTGAGAAATTTTTTAAGAACAAGACAAATATTTGGATGATTGTTTCAGTTGCTCTTGCTGTTATTCTTGTTTTAAGCTTAGTTTTTCCACTTTCAATTTCAAAAAATAATGCTGGTCAAAAGGTTATAGACTTTGCAAATTCTCAGGGAGCAACAGTTACTGTTTCTAATGTAACCTCAAAAGGGTTATTATATGAAGTAACAATTTCTTACCAAGGACAGAGTATACCTTTTTATGTTACTAAAGATGGAAAATATTTGGGACAGATGAGTGAGATTGCCCCTACAAAAAAAGCAAGCTCTTCAAGCTCTAGTTCTGGTGATGTTCCTAAAACAGACAAACCTACCTTAGATCTTTATGTATTTTCTTACTGCCCATATGGTATTCAATCGGAGAAAGCAGTTAGTCCTGTTTATGATTTATTAAAAAATAAAGCAGATATTAATATTGTCTATATTGGTGCTATGCATGGCGAATATGAAAAGACAGAGTCATTAAGACAACTTTGTGTTCTTAAAAATTATGGAAAAGATAAATTCTGGCAATACCTTAATCAATTTAATGCAAACACTGCTATTGGAAATTGTAAGGGTTCAGATAGTTGTTTAAGTCCATTGTTGAATAATATCTATAGCACGCTTTCAATTGATTCAAGTAAAATTAATTCCTGTATGGCTAGTGATGCTGCTTCACTTTATTCTACTGATGGCAAACAAGCTTCAAGTTTGGGTATATCTGGAAGTCCAACTTGGGTTATAAACGGCGTTGAAAGTCAGGTGGGGAGAAGTCCTGAACAGGTTAAGCAAGCTATTTGTTCTGCTTTTACAAATGCTCCTAGTGAATGTTCGCAAACATTATCTACAAGTCAAGCTTCAGTTTCTTTTGGTTCTGGTTCTTCAAGTTCAAGCTCTGCTGCTAGTTGCGGATAAAGATTTTTATATAGCTTTTACTAGCTTGTGTTAATATTCTAAGAAATAAATATCCTATTTGGTTTTATTTAAGCTTTCACAACTAAACTTTCTTTAAGTTCCTGCTGTTTTTCTTGCAAGAATTCAATTTCAGGTTCGCTTAGATTCATCCGCTTAATTGTATTATTATCAATAATTCTGGCAATTATATTGAAATCATTTACCGCTCTTCTTTTGCTGGTGTGAGTTAATTCAGCATATTTTATGGCTATAGATTTCTTTTTAGCATTTCGTTGATTAGCCATCCAGATTTTTAGTATTCTGCTTGGGGGGTTGTATTTAGTGAATCTTTCTGGAATGTTCTTCGGACCTTTTGCCGCGGCAATACCTGCTGTTAAAAAGAAGTTTTGATAAGTTAAAAAGTGCCAGTATTGCTGTTTGTATATTCTTCCCTTAAATAAATCTGCTTTACTTAAGGCATTAAAAGCTTTAGCAAGTTCTTCACCACGATATTCTTTGGAAATGTTTTCTTCTACCCAAAGAGTTATTTGATCTAAATCCATATCTACGCTTTCGAACAAGCTTAATACTTCTTCATCCGCTCTTCTTTTGAATAGGGTCTTTAGTGCATTGAAAATATCCTGTGATTTTTCTCTTACCGAAATTACTTCACTTGCGGTTGCTTCATCAACTTCTGAATCTATGATGGATTGTAGGTCATTTAGGGCTGCTCTTAAGTCTCCTCGAGATTTTGCAGCTATTTCTTTTAGTATATTTTCTGAAACAATTTTATTCTCTTTTTTAACTATATTTTTTAATATATCCAAAGTAATTTGATAGGTTAATTCTTTCATAGGTATCATTTCACATTTGCTTCTTAGAAGATTAAACTTATTTTGCCAGATATCATTGCAGGTTATGATTATTGGAAATTTTGTTTTTTCAATTAAAGCTATAAGTTCAGCTATACCTCCATATTCTGTGGAAGTAACTCCATCTACTTCATCAACTAAAATTATTTTTCCTTTATTAAACAAAGACTTTTGAAGTGTGGAAGGTTTTAAAACTTCGTCGAGTTTTGCACGATTTCTTAAATCTGAAGCATTTAGTTCAAACAATTCTGAATTTGTTTCATTTGCGCAGATTAGTGCTAGTGTTGTTTTACCAGTTCCTGCTGGACCATAAAGAAGTACTGCTTTTTTCTTAGTAATATCTGGATTAAATGAACTTAAGAACGCCTTTACTTTGTATAAAGCTAAATCTTGACCCCTTAGTTCTATAAATTTTTTAGGTCTGTATTTCTCAAAAAAAGGTATTGCCATATTTGAATATGATTTGTCTTTATAATTTTTTACCTAAGCCCGCTAGAACAAAACTGGCTAATAAAGATTCTAGCTGTATGAACTCATCACTGCCCTCAACTAACCTAAATTCCACTTCACCTGTTTTTTCTGTTAATTTTACTTTAAGTTCTGCGTCAATTGATAGATTCCAGATTTCTTTTTGAATGGCTTTGATAATATCTGTTCCTGAAACTGATTCTTTCAACATTACTTCTAATAGTTTTTCTCGCGATTTTTCAAAATCTCCGGCTAAAGCATAATCTAAAACTATTTTGATATCTTTTGGCTTTGCATTTGAAAGTAAAATGTTTACAATTCCTTCAGTTATATTTGGCGAGATGCTTGCAGAAGCTTGAATTAGGTTTATAGCTCTACGACAATCTCCTTCACTTCCTTCATATAGTGCTTTTACCCCTTTTTCTTCTATGTTTAATTTTTCATTTTCTGCAATTCTTTTTATAACTTTTTCTATATCTTTAAATTCTAATAATTTGAATCTAAAAACTACGCAACGAGATTGTATTGGATCTATAATTTTTGAAGAATAGTTACATGAAAGTATAAATCTGCAAGTATTTGTATAATTTTCCATAGTTCTTCTCAGTGCTTGTTGAGCTTCTTTTGTTAAAGCATCTGCTTCATCTAAGAATATTATTTTAAATGGAACACTTCCTAAGGATTTTGTTCTTGCGAAATTTTTTACTTCTTGTCTTATAACATCTATTCCTCTTGCATCAGAAGCATTTAGTTCTAAATAGTTCTCTTTCCAGTATTCTTTGAAAAGTTCTTTTGCTACGATTATTGCTAGTGTAGATTTTCCAGTTCCTGCTGATCCTGCAAAAAGCATATGTGGGATATTTAGAGAATTAGTTAGATTTTTTACTCTTTTTACTATTTCATCTTGACCAAATACTTCTTCGAACTTATTAGGTCTGTACTTCTCTGTCCAGATAGATAGCATTTCGGTCATACTTCTTTTTTAATTTTTTTACCTCAAATTAATACCTTTTTAGTGTATTATAAACATTACTATATTAAAGAATATAATAAACTTAGAATGATTTTTTATGGCTAAAACTATCTAGAACGAGCCTTATGTAGCTTTCTTTTTCTCTTTTCTTCATTTAGTCTCTTGCGTTGCCATTTCCAGCGCATTTGACCTTTCTTTTTCCAGCGTCTTGATGATCTTTTCATGATATAGTGTAAAAAAGTAGATTTATAAATGTTTTTAACATGGTTTTTTTATCAAAGCCCTGTAGTACAGTGGTCAAGTATCCGAGGTTCTGGTCCTTGGGACCCAGGTTCGAATCCTGGCGGGGCTATATATTGTTGAGGAACGAAACAAGATTAGAACCGACAGCACTAAGAATTTCAATTCTTTCAGCTGGCGGGGCTATTTCTTTAATTGAGAATTATAATCTTATGCCAAATTCAGAAGCATCTTTTATCTTTTTATCGTGTTGATCCATGCTACCATCTTGAAGACAATCAAAGCAAATATGGATAGTTCCATTTTTTTCTTTTACTCTTCCTTCTCCATGACATTTGGGACATTCTTTTTTTCCTGTTACCATATTTTGTTGAGTAAATTAGGGTATTTAAGTATTTTGTAACTTGAATATAATTAACCTATGAGGTAGATTTATAAATGATTTTTGGTATTTTTAGGGGTGCATAACTTTATTTGCTCCCGTAGTACAGAGGCCAAGTATGCCGCCTTCTCAAGGCGGTGACCCGGGTTCGAATCCCGGCAGGAGCATACAGTTATTGAGCAAAGCGAAATAACTAGCTACTGACGGAGCCAAAAATATAGAAATTTTTGAGAACCGGCAGGAGCATTATTCAATTTGAACAAAGCATAATATCATAGTCATCTTTACTCAAAGGCAAAGATGATAGGGCCGCGGCTCGCGGCGCTGCGGCCCAACTCATCATCAAAATGAAAAAAACAATCTATATTATTGAACATCTTGAACCCGAACTTTTTGAATGGTGCTTAATCGAATATGAGCATATTTCTGAAACTATTGGAAAGGAGAATTTGTGGTTTACAAATATTAAACCTTCAGATGCAAAAAAACTTGAGAAGTTTGGAAAGGTTTTTCTTGAAAGTGTGAAAAATATGAAACTTAGTAATGCTTGTGTATTAGATCCGGAATGTGACAAAACTCTTACTTCAAGTGAGACTAACAGCTTTGACTATCTTATTTTTGGGGGAATATTGGGAGATTATCCTCCGAGAAAAAGAACTCAAGAAGAACTAACTCCATTTATAAAAAATGCAGAGATTAGAAATATTGGAAAGGAACAAATGTCTACAGATAATGCAGTTTATACTGTTAAACAGATTGAAAACGGTAAAAAGCTTCAAGATTTAAAATTTAAAAATGGAATTTCTATAGAAATAAACGAGTTTGAGAGTGTAGAATTACCTTATTTATACAATATCCGAGATAAAAAACCCTTCATGAGTGCAAAGCTTATTAGATATTTAAAGAAAAAGAAGAGTTTTTAAACATAATTAACTCTTTATTAAATATGGCAGAACAAAAAGAGGAAGTTAGTGTAGATGAATTAAAGCATGCAAATATAAGTCTTATACTTGATTCTTATAACGATATTTTTTCTAGCTTTGACGCGAGGGGTTTTGTGGAGAAATCTCTTTCTGTTGATTTTTTAGATGAATGTAAAAGAGCAGCCCGAGATAAAGATGAGACAGAGTTAGAGATTATTCTCTCTCTTCCAAAAAATAAGAGAAATCTTAATGATGAGTTTAAAATCAAGAAGAGATTAAAAGATCATTTTAAACATCATGCTGGTGAAAAAGAACAAGAAATAAAAAAATTGAAAAAAGGTGGATTAAAATGGATGTTTTCGGGTTTTATTGCTCTTTTGGTTGCTGTTGGTGTAAGAACTATTTTACCTGAAAGTCTTATTGTAGATACTTTGGTAGAACCCTTATTGGTTATTCCTGGTTGGTTCACTATTTGGGAAGGGCTTAATAGGGTTTTAGTTGGTCATGCTGAGAAAGAGCAAGACCTTGAATTTTACAAGAAAATGAGCAATGCTCAAGTTGTCTTTAGAGGATATTAATTTTTATGGAGGTTTGTTCGCTTGCATCTAGTTCAAGTGGGAATTGTTTTTTTGTTGGAGATAAGAAAACAGGTATTTTAATTGATGCGGGTATTAGTTCTAAGAGAATAGTAAATTCACTTTTGAGCATAGGTAAAAAACCTCAACAAATTAAAGCAGTTTTTATAACTCATGAACATTCTGATCATATTAAGGGTGTAGATGTTTTTTGCAGAAATTTTAATATTCCGGTTTTTACTAATGAAAAAACTCAAAATAATTCTTTTTTATGTTCTGATTCTAAATTAATAAAAGTTTTTGAAAATAATGAAGATTTTAAATTAGGAAATTTTGAAATTTTGGCTTTGAAGAAGTCTCATAAGGCAGCAGATCCTGTTATTTTTAAAATAAAATCCAATAACAAGATAGTTTCGGTTATTACGGATGCAGGTTATTGTTGTAAAAATGTGCATGAAACTATTAAAGATTCAAATTTTATTTTTTTAGAATCTAATCATGATGTTAAGATGTTGCATGAGGGTCCTTATCCTTGGCATGTGAAAAATTGGATTAAGAGTGACCTCGGACATCTTTCAAATCTCCAAGCAAGTTTGGGTGTTTTAGAACATTCAACTCCCAAGCTTAAGCAAATTGTTCTTTCACATATAAGCAGAACCAATAATATTCCTGAGTTAGCTAAGAAGACTCTAAAAAATTTATTAAAGGAAAGAAAAGATACAAACATAGATATAAGTTTGGCTTTGGATAATCAGCCAACAAATCTATTTGTTGTTTAAGGTATAATTTTTAATCTAAAATAATTCTTGCATCAACAACTTTGGCTTCTGAATTGTTCGCTATTAATGGGTTTATATCTAGTTCAGATATATCTTGGTGAGTTTCTGCTAGTTCTGATAATTTTAGAATGTTTTTTATTATTAATTCTGTATTTGCTTCTTTGCTTAGTTTGTCTAAAATTTTAACTTCTCTAAGCATCTCTTTTGCATCTTGCTCTTTTAGAGGTATAATTCTGAAAGAAACCTCTTTTTCACTCTCGACTTTACTCCCGCCAAGACCAAACATTAATGCCATGCCAAATTCTTCTGTCTTTTTTAATCCGAGAATAAATTCAAATCCGGTTTGCATGGGCTGTATTAATATTTCTTCACATCCATCTATTTTTTTTAATTGTTTGAAAGCTTCTTTTGCTTGGTTAATTGTTTTAATATTTAACAAAACTGCACCAATTTTTAATTTATGGTTTATATTTTTACCCGAAGCTTTCATCGCCCAAGGAAACTTAATTTCTACAAGCCCCAATTCTTCCTCTTTTTTTATCAATTTTCTTTTAATTACATCAAAATCATGCTTTTCAAGAAAGTTTTCTGCCTCTTTTTCAACTAATATCATTAATATTTAATATAGAATAAGATATATAAATCTTGAGAATTAATAGCTATAAAAGAGGAATCACCATGAAACTTAATAATTTTCTAAATCCCAGCAGTATTGCTATTATTGGTGCTTCAGATCATATTGATAAGGTTGGAGGCATTCTTATGAAAAAGGCGCTCAAAAGTCAGTGTAAGATTATACCTGTAAATCCTGCGCATTCTGAGCTTTTTGGTATTAAATGTTATAGTCATTTATATAAATACCCTGAAAGAATTGATTTGGCAATTATTGCTATACCTAAAGAATTTGTTTACAAAGCAGCGGAAGAGTGTATTGATAATGAAGTAAAAGATATTATAATTGTTTCAGCAGGATTTTCTGAAGTTGGAAATAAGGAAGAAGAGGATAAATTAATGTTTCTTGCTCGTAAGCATGGGGCAAGAATACTTGGACCAAATTGCTTCGGAATATTTAGTTCTAATGAGAATCTTGATCTTACTTTTTCTAATAAAACTCCTAAAAAAGGTAAGATAGCATTTATCAGTCAATCTGGAGCTTTATGGAGTTATCTGGCTGATTTGGGAATGGGTTTCTCAGGATTTGTTGGTCTTGGTAATATGGTGGATTTGGAATTTAGTGATTTTATAGAGCACTATACTAATGATAAAAATACAGACTCTTTAGTTCTCTATATTGAAAAAATAAAACATGGGAAAAGATTTATTGAAGCATGCAAAAATGCACTAGATAAAGGAAAGAAAATTTTTGCAGTTAAAGCTGGCAAAACTAAAGAAGGCGAGAAAGCAACCTTTAGTCATACGGCAAGTCTTGCTTCAGAATATGAAATTTATCGTGGAGCGTTTAGACAAGCAGGAGTTGAACTTTGCGTTAGTCTAGAAGAAGCAATAAGTAAGGCCTCTGTTAAAAAATTTAAACTTCTTAAAAAAAAGGTTCAGATTAGAAATGTAGACATAATTACTAATGCGGGCGGAGCAGGAGCACTTGTTTCAGATTATTTGTTTGAAAGAAATGTTAAGATAGTCAGCAGAAAAGATATTCTTGGTACTGCTTCAGCTATAGATTATTACAATGCTCTTGACAAAACAACTGCTAAAGAAGTTATAGTTATATTGACTGCTCAAAGTATGAGTGAAATTGAAAAGACTGCGCATATAATCTCAGATTTTTTAGCTAAGACTGGAAAAAATATTATTCCAGTATTCTTGGGTAAAAAAAGTATGAAAGAGGCTAATAAGATTTTGGAAAAAAATAAAATAAAATATTTCAATGATTTAGAAAGTTTTAGACAGAGTCTTAATTAGTTTTAAAAGTTCTTTTTCATTTTTTGTTTTTGCTAAGATATCTCTTGCTTTTGCTGAGCCTTCAAAATCTCTAGTAAAGTTTAGTGCCTGAAATTTTATCTGATTAAAACTTTGTTTATTCTCGGTTTTTTTATAAAGTTTTAACCAATCTAAAAAGTTAAATTTTCTTCTTTGTCTTTTATCTGCAAATTCTGAAAAAATATTTGGGTTTCCTATGCTTGCTCTACCGATCATGATAAAGTCAAATTCTTTTAGCTTTTCTAATGCTTCTTCTTTTGTCTTTATGTTTCCTGAATAGATTATTGGAAGTTTTGTTAAGCTTTTTACTTTTCTTGCAAATTCTATATCTGGTTCTCCAGAATAGCCTTGAGGCTGAGTTCTTGGATGAACTCCTATTGCATCACAGTATTTTTCAGCTAGCTTAATTATTTGCTTTAGATTTTCCTCTGGAATTTTTCTTATTTTTATTGTTAATGGCTTTTTTGTGTTGGCTTTTATAGTTTTTAGTATATCCTTTATAGCATTATAGTTGTTTATCATAAAATATCCAATCTTACTTGACTTTGCGTGTGGGCTTGGACAGCCAAGATTAAGATCATATAATGAAATATTTTTATCATATTTTTTTATAAACTCTTTTAATCCCTTGGTAGAGTTGCAAGCAAATTGTATTGCAGGTTTGTCTTTTAGGTTTAATTTTTCTTTTGTTTGTGGATTAAGTAACCCTGTGTAAACTAATCCTGCCCCCGATTTTTTACAGAGCATTCTAAAAGCACAGTCATTTATCTGATGCATTGGTGCTAGAAATATTCTATTAAGTAGTTGTTGTTTTATTTGCACAGTATTCTTTGAAAGGTTTTAATCCAATTTGCAATTGCTCTTCTAATAGTGGAATATCTTTGCATTTTATTGTAATCTGTTCCATACTTTCTACTGTCTTAGATATTATTGGATTTTTGCAGGCTGAGTTTGCTTTTTGTTTTATTAAATTAGTTCTTGATTCTATGCTTATTATTTTAGTGCAATCTCCTGATTTTGTAAGTGTTAAGACTTCTTGTTGTATTAGTGGAGTCTGTTTTTCAATGGTTTTTACAAGTACATAAGCTTGATAGGCAGTTATTCCTGCGATAATCAATACTATTAGAAGCAATATTCCTATTACTGCAAATATTTTTCCTATTAAACCTTTTTTATTCATGAATCTATAATATTTATTTAGTATATAAATTCTTACAATAAACCTTAAAAGCAGATTTGAGTTTTAATTCTTATGTGGAGTTTGTTTCATAAAGAAAAAGAGGTTGAAGGCCAAGATGTCGGTAAAGAATTAGTGCCAAAGGTATTTACTAATGGTAAAAGCCAGGCAGATGTTGTTAAGGAGGTTGTTGAGTCTATTCGTTCTGGAAATAAAAATATTTTTATTCATGGAGTTTGCGGTTCTGGAAAAAGTGCTATAGCCCTTAATATTGCTCGTGAGCTTGGAAATGCCAGCATTATTGTTCCAATAAAAAATCTTCAGAGGCAGTATGAAGAAGATTATATGAACAAAAAATTTCTTTTAAAGAATAATAAACAGAAACTAAAGATAGCTATGATTACTGGCAGAAATAATCATAAATGTCTTTATCTTAGTGAAAATAAAAAAGAGATTATTGAGACTCGCAAAGTAGAAAAAAATTCTACTCTGTTTAATATTTTTAGCAAGCCGCAAGAAACAGAAATAAATAAGGATGAATCCAGCGATTCTATGATTATTCCTTGTAAGATTGAGATAAAAGAAAAGAACATTTCAACTCTAAAAAAATACTATTCTGAAAATCCTGAAAGAAAAAATAATAAAGATTTAGATTTGAAGACTATGAGAAGATTTGCGGTTGCTCCTGCATGTCCTTACTGGAGTCCAATTATGAATTCTGAAAAGAAAATAAATTTGGATTGTTCTAAGAAAAATTATAAATCCATCTCTGGCGAGCATACCATTTATTTAAGAAAACCTGGATGCAGTTATTATGAGCAATTTTTATCTTATGCTAATTCTGATGTTATAATCTTTAATTCAGAACAGTATATTCTTGAAACGGCTTTGGGAAGAAAACCCCTAACAGAAGTTGAAATAATTGATGAGTGCGATGAATTTTTGGATAGCCTGAGTGTTGAAGGAACTATTAACTTAAATAAATTGAGCAATGAACTTTTTATGCTGGATAGTTCTGATGCAAGAGAGAAAAAAGTTATTGATTCTTGTTTAAGTCTGATAAGAGAAATTCTTGTTGATTCTAGAAAATACATAGATAATGAAGAAATACTAGAGGTTAGTAAGACAAAGGTTGGAGAGCTGATAAAAACTATTACCCATAGTGATTTATTTTATGAGATCCGAGATGATGAAAGTTATATCGAACATTGTTTTGAGGTTGCAAAAGATTTTTTTCCAATATTAGAAAATGTTTTTGTTTCTTTCAGCCAAGATAAGAAAAAAGAAACTTATGTTAAACTCGTAACAGTTAATCTTGAACAAATGCTTAATTCGATAACCGAAAAAAATAAAGCTTTTGTTTTTATGTCTGGAACATTACATTCTGAACGCGTTCTTAGAGAAATTTTTGGAATAAAAGATTTTAAGATAGTGAATGCAGAAACCTTTAATCAAGGAACCATAACTAAACAAAAAACAGGTTTAGAGCGAGATTTTAGTTATGATAATCTTAGTAAGGGTAAGGTCTCTAGGGAAGAATATCTTAAGGCTTTAGATAAATGTGTAGAAGTCGCTAAGAAACCTTGTGTGGTTCATGTTAGTGCTTTTCAGGATCTGCCCAGTTATGAAGAAAAACAAAAATTTAACCTAAGTAATTTGATAACTTCTACAGACTTAATTGAGCAGCAGAATAATGATAAAGAAGGCAAACTCGTAAAAGATTTTAAGAAAGGAATCTATCCTGTTTTATTTACTACTCGTTGCAATAGGGGCATAGATTTTCCTTATGAAACTTGCAATAGTGTGGTTATAACAAAATTTCCTTACCCAAATATTCAGGGATTATTTTGGAGAATATTAAAGAAGAACAAACCGGCATTTTTTTGGGATTTTTATAAAGATAAAGCTCATAGAGAGTTATTGCAGAAGATTTATAGAAGTGTTAGGGCGGTAGATGATCATGTTTTTTTATTATCTCCTGATTTAAGAGTTTTGGAGAGTAAGGTTGTATGACAAATTTTATCTTGGAAATATTTATATAGTAGTTATTTCTAAGCTGTTTATGAAAAAGGGTGTAATCTTATTTTTAACTTTTATTTTAATAGGATTTTTATGTGTAAGTTTGGTTTCTGCAAATTGGTTTTCGGATATTTGGGGGAAGATAACGGGACAGGTTACTTCAGATTTAAGTTTGCTTCCTACTGCCATTTATTCTTATGGCTCCGATGTAACTGTTATGAATCAGAATTGGACAAGAAATTCAGGTAGTGGTGGAGTTGATCAATCGAGTAGTGTTCTTTATTATTATACAAATCCCAATAATAATATTATCGTTTATTATCATCGTTCTGGATTCTGGTATAGTTATAATAAACATTCAGGGACAGAATATTTTAGAGGTTCAACTAATATGAGTGACCCAATTAACTCTTGGCATAATGAGGGGGGTAATGGCGCTTCTGTTCAGAGTATAGTTCCAACATTTTCATTAACTCCTGAAAATTATCAAATTCGAGTGTGTACAGATTTTGTATATACTACCTGGAGTGTCTGTAATTCTACTGGAATTCAGACAAGAGCTATAATTACTTCTCTGCCAAATAATTGTACTGGTGGCTCGCCTATACTGATACAAATGTGCAATTATACTGCACCAATATGTATAGATAATGATGGCGGACAGGAGTATTATTCTAAGGGTACGACTGGATTATTTAATGGAACTAGTTGGATTAACAATACTGATTATTGTTATAATACTACTAGTCTTTTATCAGAGAATTATTGTTTAAATGGTGTTGCTGTTGCCGGGTTGTATACTTGTCCAAATGGCTGTGCTGATGGTGCTTGTTTAAACCTTACTATTGGTGATGCAACTTGTGGTGATTCTGATGGAGGTCTTAATTATTATGTTTATGGTTCTACTAAATTTAAATTAGGTTCTTTGGAAGTTAATAATGAGGATGAGTGTGCATTAGTTTCTTCTTATAATGCTTCAGGATATCCTGTAGGTTGGATGTCTGATGGTTATTCTTTTTCTTGTTCAGGTGAGAATTGCTATATTAGTGAGGCTTATTGTTCTGTAGATTCTAATGGTATTCTTTTAGATTCTGATGCTACTAAATTATTTAAATGTCCAAATGGTTGTGCTAATGGAGCTTGTATAAACTCTACTCAAATAACTTGTAATGATACCGATGGTGGTTTGAATTATTATGTTAAAGGAAGTGCTGGAAAACCAAGTACCGCTTCTTTTGATGATGTCTGTTTAAGTGTAGAGGAGCTTTCAGAAGCTTTTTGTAATTCAAGTACGAATCTTGCTAGTTATGTAAATATAGCATGTCCAAATGAATGTTCTGATGGTGCGTGTATTTCTGAGAATAAGATTTGCACACCAAAATATATATGTGAAACATCTCCTTTGGTCTGTCCTGCATCGGGAAATCAGACAAAGACATGTACGGATGTTGAATGTAATAATGGCTCTTACAGTGAGAACTTAATTTGTAATCCCGGAGAATGTGGTGGCTGCCAGGTGGATGGTAAATGTATTCCTTATGGGTTTAGAGAAAAAATAGAATTATTCAATAATCTTCCAGGAACATATAATGTTTATTGTGATATTGATGGTAGATTGAAAGAACAGAAAACAACAGAAAATGGGGAATGGGCAAAATGTCAGAATAACTATGAGTGTTATAGTAATATATGTTCTGAAGGTGAGTGTATACAAGCAGTTGGTTTATTTAAAGAAATGAAAGCATTTTTTGTAAGGATGATTTGCAAACTAAGTAATCCTTTAAGTTCTGAGAGTTATACTCAATGTGTTGCTGATTACTCCACTTAAATCTTAATAACATTTAAATATAAGATTTATTTAAGAATAATATAAAAGATGGTAGCATGGATTTTAATTGGTTTGGCACTTGTCGCAGTTATAGTTGTAAGTAAACTTATACATTTTAAACATCTAAAGCATAGGTTAACTGCTATTTTTCTTATTCTACTTTTATTCTTTGCATATAGCACTTTCTCTGGAGTGGTTAAGAGTAATTCTATAGATATTAAAACTGCTTCAGGAATATTTCAAGCGGTTAAAATATACTCTAGCTGGTTGGGTTTGGCTTTTAATAATGTTAAAACCATAACTGGAAATGCTATTCATATGGATTGGTCGGTTGAGGGGAATCAAACTCTTCCTTCTTAACTATTTTTTATTCTAAATTTGATAGTTTTATAAATCCTTAGTATTATTCATAACTATGCCTGCGTAGCTCAGTTGGTAGAGTGCGGCCATGGTAAGGCTGAGGTCGGGAGTTCAAATCTCCCCACAGGCTTAGTTTCAAGAAAAATGATTGGAAAATATAAATGTAATGAATGTAAGGAAGAATTTGATAATAAGTTTCAAGCATTAATACATCATGTTAATACTAAACATGAAAGTTATTATTTGCTTAATACCGATATAACTATGAATGTTAAGAGTTTGGATAAGACATAATCTTTATAATATAGTTTTTCTTTACTTATTCATGAAAAAAGGTGTAGTTGTTTTTGCATGTTTCTTTTTAGCATGGGTCTTATTTTCGGGTTTTGTTTCTGCAAATTGGTTTTCAGATTTTTGGGGAAAGATAACTGGAAATGTTGTTTATAACTCTGCAAATGGTGATTGTGTCAATATACCATTTACTTATAATGGTGCTACTCAAATTTGGAATGGTGTGAACAATCAACTGGGAATTAATACTAGTGCTAATCCCTCTTCTATATCTTGGCCGACAGTATTTGTTTGTTCTGAGCAAAAATTTTATGCATGTAACTGGAGTGTAAGTGGAAATGATGCTGCTATTAATGTTAAACCCGGCTATATCCAGGGTTCTTGGATATGTGGTCAGAATGGTTGGGTCGCATCTCCAACTCTTAACTCTGCAGATTGTAAAAATGTTTATTATGATTTAGGTAGTGAATATTGGTTTGGTAAAGATGGTTTTTCAGGAGTAAATCATTATATTAAGGGAAATAAACAAAATGATTGGTCAACGGTATTTGTTTGTTCTCAGGGAAAATTTTATGCTTGTGGTTGGGCTGTGAATGGTAATTCTGCTGCGACTAGTGTTAATGTTGGGGATAAGATTGGAGATTTTTCGTGTAGTAATAGCGGTTGGACTGGCAGTTGTACTAGGATTACTCTTGATTCATTCAAAAATAAATGGGGTTATATGGATTTCTCAATTATATTGAATACAGAGGATATTCTTTATTTAGTTAATAATTATAATTTAGGGGTATATTATTTTAACCCTGTAAATACTAATTTAGATTTAAAGAGATTAAAAGAGAGAGGAGTTATACTTATGGCTTTAGTAGAAGGAGATAGCGTGAGTATGCGTCAAATGGCTGAAGATCCATATATTGATGGATTTTGGTATGATCTTGAGATGGGGGCGGATCCGGCAGAATATAATACTCAATTGCAGATAATCTCCCAAGTTGCACATAACCAGGGAAAATTCTTAGCTATAACTTCCGAGTTAAATAGAGATTATTATATCCCCCCCATTGTTGAAGCAATTAGAAATAATGCAGATATTGTCTTACCTTATTACTACGGATATTACGGAACCACTGCTGATAACTTTTTAGGTATACATTCTCAAGTAGAAGCAGTCTATCCAACTAAACCTGTATATGCAGTTGGTAGTTATGGTTTGTTAAACTACAATATTCTTCCATCTGTTGCTTCTGGTTTCCCAGCTGTATTAAAAACTTCAAACTATCTTCCTTTTGGTAATCATTATACTATATTTACAATTAGTCCTGCTTGGGTTTATTGTGTAGGTATAAATGGACATACAGATTGTATCTCTGAAAATGAAGGGACTCAATTGAAGAATCATCAGCTCTATAAGCAGGATTATATTAATCTTCTTAATAATTTGAAAAATAATTATAACTCTCCAATATCCTCTTGTTCTGCAAGTAAGTTGGAGGCGCAAGCAACGGATTATTTTTGTAATAATTTTTCACATTCCTCTTGGGGAAATTGTTATTCTAAGAATATAATTGGGGTTGTTGGAGATATAAATAAAGATTCAATAAGTGATTTGATATTTCAGAATTCTACAGGATATATTTTTGCATGGACTTTATCCTCCAGTGGCAATTTAAAGTCCACTTTGCAA
Organism: uncultured archaeon; assembly: GCA_903866625.1. Taxonomy (GTDB): domain Archaea; phylum Nanobdellota; class Nanobdellia; order Pacearchaeales; family GW2011-AR1; genus CAIPOI01. The sequence continues at coordinate 204,378 of CAIPOI010000005.1, forward strand.
ATAGCAAATGCAGGTGGCTGGAATCTTGATACTGCTGGAGATATAAATGGAGATGGTATTTCTGATCTAATTTTTGAAGACCGTCAAGGCAACATTGCGATATGGTTTATGAACTCTGATGGGACTATAAAATCTACAAAAACAAGTAGTGCTGGTGATTGGTTTATTGCTGCTGCTGGAGATTTAAATAAAGATAATGTTGCGGACATTATTTTTCAACATATCACTGGTAAAGCAGTTATTTGGTTTATGAATCCTAGTTTTACACAAAAAGCAGGTGCTTATATTGGAAGAACAAATACTGCTATTATTAAGGGTGCAGGAGATATAAATGGAGATGGTATTTCTGATTTAATTACTCAAGATAATATTAATAATAAATTTTCTATTTTGTTTATGAACTCTGATGGGACTATAAAATCTACAAAAAACATTCTTGGCCTTGATTCAAGTATAAATATAGAAGGACTTGGAAGATTTAATTCAGACAGTTATGCAGATTTATTTGTCGTTAATTCTTCGGGAAGTCATTTTGTTTATACTTTAGACTCTTCTGGTAGTTTGGGAGGAGTAATATTATTAGATTCTTCTACTTCTCAAATTCCTCCATGTACTTCTTCTGATTGGTCAAGCTCTATCTCTCCTTCAACATGTCCATCAACATCTCAACAAACTAAAACTTGGAGTCAAATAGGACAATGTTCAGGAGGAGTAACTCATCCTTCTTCTGAAACTATTTCT
>CAIPOI010000006.1 GCA_903866625.1 uncultured archaeon
GACATATCTTAGGGTTAATAATAAAACCGTAAAAATAAGCGTAATGGCATATAAAATACCTAGAAATAATTCTAAGCCCAAGTTAATCAAATTATCCGCAGTCAATAGAAAGAAATTAGGATCTATCATATTTACTATTCCTGAAGACATGATTCCATTAATGTCGATAAATATAGAATAAATAAAATAAGACATCTGAACTAAAACAATCATAATTATTATGTTTCTAAACCATTCTTTTGCCTTTTCTCTTTTTACTACATCATAACCCGAGATAATAAAATTAAAACCAGTATAAAGTAAAAGCAGACCATAAAACATAGATAGAATGTAGATTATTATTGCCCAAATCGATCCAAAAGCCGATAAATCAATCTGTTGAGTGAGCAAGGATTTAGTAAAGCTAAGTAATGGTTGAATCGGAGCATTAATTATTCCAATAAAGAAATCATAAAGCTTTTGAGGGATACATGTCGCTAGATTCAATAGACCACAATCATCAGTCATATTAAACCTCCAAAATATTTTCTAAGCACGGCATATATTGCGTAATTCAAGAATCCAAATATGGATAAGTTGTAGACTAAACCAAAATTATCTTTTTCTTGAACGTAAATTGCTCTTTCGGCATTTGAAGTTCCATTGACCGCAATTATTTTATTTTCTAGATCTTTAGCAATAAGTGTTGTATTACCTTTGATAATCTTGCTTTGATTTCCGTAAGTAAGATTAACTGATATATTTTGTGGGTAAACTGAAACTAAGATGGTTTCATTTGCAAAATACCTTATCTTATCTGTTTCTACTCTAAGATCTGAAACTTTCTGCTCTGCATTACAACTTTTATTAATATAATTGAAGAAGTCAAAAGCTTCCAAACTGCAATTATTATAATTTTTTACTATAAGCTCATTACCTTGCTTAAACAAATTGCTTATCTGTTCATTTTTGTAGTCATCTGCTCTTAATGTTAGAACATAATAAGGTCCTTTCGAGTAATTTATTGAATACGTAAACTTATCATAGCGATATTGTGAATTTTCAAAACTTGCTTTGACAGAATCGCTAAAATTGAGATTAAAATCTATGCTTCCAGAATAGCTTGATATAGTTTTTATCTCAGCATAAAGAGTATTGTTATATAATTTTACATTAATAGAATCTGTTGCCTGAATATTATCTTGTTGAACTTCGTTATAACTAGACGAACATCTGTAGCTATACTTAACGCAAACTCCGTTACTTCTTCTTGAACAATATCTTTGCCAACCATAATGTGCAACAGAGTAGGAAATCTGAACATTAAATACTGAAGTTATAACAGAATTTTGATTTACATTTATGTTTACTAGTTTTCCACTACTTTGATAGAGATTATTTACATAAACTTTATTCTCAGAGATATTTTTAGTAAGCGTATAAATTCTCTGGCAATCTCCGCCGTTTGTATTTGGATAGCCCGAACTATAATAGTTTGAAGGCAGAGTATATCTCACATTAAAACCAGTTAGGACTTGAGTTTTATTTGGAACGTAAAGAGTATTATTATATAAAGTAGAAGGCATAACTGCAAAAATGCTTGCCCAAACATCTTTTACAAATATTCCTTGTTGCTTACTTACTCCTGTTGGTGCATCAGAAATTACCAAATTCATATTTCTATTGAATACATACTGATGATTAGGAAAGAATTTATCTTGATAATCTAGATTAGAGATAAGTAAATCTTTATCAGAATCATTTAAGGTTGTATTCAATATTTGTAAACAAGTGTTATAATTGGCTTGTGAAATCTGAGAACAACTCGCAGAATAAATGAAAGGGATTTGCACAGCTACTAAAAGTAAAAGTGCAAAGAGCCCAATCAAGTTATTCTTTTTCATGCTAGCTTCCTACTATGAAGTTTACTATCAAAGGTGCTAGCCAGATGACAATCAAGCCGATAACGACGTACATTGCCATATTCTTTGCTTGTTCACGCTTTCCAGGATCATTTCCAGACGTAATGTAAGTAATACCTGCAAAAAGTAAAACAACAACTGCTATAGCAGAAGCAAAGTATTTTACCATATTGTAGATCTTCATTACTGGAGAAAGCATACTGTCAAACGTGGCTTTATCTGATGCAGAAATCGACTGGTTAAAGTCTAAAGCTACAACAAATTGTAGAGCAAACATTGCAACAAACAAGACAAGTCCTATGATAGCATAGTATTTTTTATCCATTTTTATACCTCCTGTTCAATTTATTTTTCTCTAAAGAAAATTCGTTTTCCTTTAGAGCCTCAAGAAACCTCTTAATTTCCCTTTCCCATTTTTTACCATACTTGTATTTGAAAAATCCGATACAAGAATGACAAACTTCTTCGTTCTCTTCTATTTCCTTTTTGCATATTTTGCAATTTTTCATAAGTGCCTTGTGTCTGTGTTTCTTTTATATGGACTGGTGAAAAAAATGATATCATTTTTGATATCAAAAAATTCACTAGGCAATATTTAACGATTTTAAACTAGTCTTTTTTATGCAAGTCAATAAAATTTACCAAGGAGATTCATTAGAATTACTAAAGAAGATAGAAGATAAGACCATAGACTGCGTTGTAACTTCTCCGCCCTATTATAATGTCCGAGACTATGGTGTTAAAGAACAAATAGGTAGAGAACAATCTGTAGAAGAATATATTTCTAAAATAGTAAACATAATGAGAGAATGCAAAAGGATTCTAAGAGATGACGGCACGATATTTCTTAATCTAGGAGATTCATATTTCGGAGATGAAATAAAAGATAAACCAGATTGGGTTAAAGCTAAGCAAAAATTATTGGTTCATTATAGGATAGCTATAAGGTGTCAAGAAGAATTAGGTTTGATTTTAAGAAATGATATTCATTGGATCAAACAAATAGTTAATTATCAAACTGAAGAGAGTTATGGCTCTAGTGTTCCTTGCCCCGTTCAAGACCGCTTGGGTTTGAATTCTGAGGCGATATTCTTCTTTACTAAAAGTACAAACTACTATTTTAATTTAGATTCAATAAGAATGCCCTACAAAGAAAGCACTATTAAAAAATCAAAAGTTAATCGCAAATATTCTAGAGAAAGCCCATATAAGGGGCAATTTATGAGTACTAATCTGAATCCATTAGGTAAGAATCCTGGAGACTGCATTATGTTTCCTTTAGAAAGAGCAAGAGAAAAACATATTGCAATGTTTCCTTCTATAATCCCTGAATTTTGTATTAAATGTGGTTGTCCTGAGAGGGGTATTGTTTTAGATCCATTTATGGGTTCTGGAACTACCGCCTTAGTTGCTAAGAGGTTGGGTAGAAGCTTTGTTGGGCTTGAATTAAATGCGGAGTATGTTCAACTTGCAAATAAACGCCTGCAACAATTAAAGAAATGAAAAAGAATTCTCAATTACACCTCCATCTTGAAACAGAACTGTTTGAAAGGCTGAAAAGAGAATCTGAACAAAATTTTTTGACGGTTGCAGAATGGTGCAGAGTTAAACTAAGAAATGGTGATTACCTAAAAGAAATGTTATTGGTCTTAAAGAATATAGAAAGAAAAGTCTATTCTAAAGAGTAGAGGTCTTTTTAAACGATTATTGCTATTGACAATTAGTTATTTAGATCATAATAAGATAATAAATAGATACAACCTGACGCTCTAAAGGATGCTGAATTACCTTGATGACGGTTTGGGCGTACTACAATCTTGTTAAAAACAAGAGCGTTGGAATACCCAACGCACCAAAAGGTGCAGAAATGTTAAACGCCCCAACCGAGAATTGAACTCGGGTTTCATCCGTGACAGGGATGCGTACTAGCCACTATACGATTAGGGCATAAGTTTTGTTAACTTTCGTGAGTGTTAATATCCTAAGATATTAAACTAACAAACCTTAGCAAGATAATATTTATTTTTGGGTTTTTAAAGTTTTTCTTATCTTCAAGGATCGAATAGAATTAAGTCTGATTATCCAAAGAGTATAATTAAAAGGACAACAAGAATAATAAAGATAAAAAGAAATCCAAGAGACCACCAAGCAACCTTCCAAAGTTTCTCTACTTGCTCTTTTGCCTTTGCTTTCCTTTGGAGGAGTTCTTCTTTACTAAGGTTCTTCTCTTCTAACTTATTCAATCTACTTATAACTATTAGGAATAGGATTAAAATAAGCCAGAAGTAAAAGTCTTCCATTATTAAAATGAGATGGTGAAGTATATAAATATTATTAATACTATTCTTTCTTCAAAGAGAATTAGTTTTTGTTTTTAGAGGTAATTAACTAGAACCAATCAGTATTCCAAATAAAATAACCCAGAATAAGACCCAACCAAGCCTCTTATAGATCCTTTGTAATAATTCTCTCTCACTAAGTTGTTCGGTTTTAGTCATGTTCTAATTAGCTCAATCTCCCATTATCAAAGTTTAGTTCAAATATTCTCTGCTCGAGTAGTCTCAATCCTACCGTAAAACAGATTCCAAATAACAGAAATAACAAACCATCGCTACTATCCTTGTTTACCCAAATCCAAGCAGATCCAAGTAGCGTTGCAACAGAAGTAGTAAGCTGACTTATTTTGAATATTGTAGCATCCAACATATCAAAATCTAAAATCAGGCATTTTTATTTCTGGAAGCTTAATCTCAGGCATTTTGAACCCGCCAAATAAACCTCCATCACCATGATCATCTCCACCATCATCATCTTCTGTTGGTCTTCTATTCTCCCCACCATTCCTATCTTTAATTTCAATTATTCGGACTACCTTTTCATTTCCACCCATTATATCTCCATCGCTTTGGAAGTCCTTAATTTCATGTTTAAAAAGGGTAACGTGTTGTCTAGAGTTTTCTCCAACAAAGACTACAATAACATAATCAAAATTTCTTAAATGTCGTTTAATCTGAGTTGTTTTTCTATCAACTTCTGGCTGATGTTTTAAGTTCATTCCTACTTCTATACCTACTCCATCAACTTGGATATCAATATTACTCTCTCCTCTTTCTCTCAGTATCTTTCGTTCTTCTTTTATCTGTCCCCTATCTTGAAGATCTAGAAGATATTCATATAAAGCCTTTTGATAATCTTTCTCATTAGAATAATGCTCGGGTTTCCATTTATTTATTAAATCAAGTAGACCTTCAAAGAGATTCTGTGTATCGTTTCCGAACATCATGAGTGTAAGTGACTTTTGGGCTTTAAATATTTTCTTGATTTAGAGTTATCTAACTTGGAGATTTATTAAATGTCTTCTTCAAAATAAAAGTGATAACTGCTCCTATAAAACCAACAACTACACTCCACTCAACAGAGAATTTAAATCCGATTATTAATATAACTAAAATAAGTAAAAAGACAATGCCTTCAAGCCCCAACTCATCAAATAAACTACTCATCTTCAAACTCATCATCTTCTTCATCTAAGTCTAACTCTCTTTCAAAATCTTCATCTTCTATATCTCTTAGACTATCTCTTTCTTGTTCTTCTTGTTCTTCTTTTACTTCTTGTTCCTTTGACATGGTTTAACCAGATTTTTTAGATAAAAATGAAAGCTCCTCGGGGTTTTTAAAGTTTTTTGTTGGGTTTAACAAAAGAACTCTCCAAGAAAATTCTCCCACCTTGTAAAGTTTCTGCTTAAATCATATCTCTGAAGAATTTTAAATTGAGATACTCCTACATTTCTATAAAATTCTGGAGTAGGAGCTGCATGATAATTGCAGGATCTTACCATTTTATCCTTAAACAAACCCAAAGAAATAAGACATCTTGAAGCTAAATCTAAACCCTCATGTTTACTAACTAAAGGAAAAATTTCTGTTTCACGAATATATTTTAGCACTATGCTTGCAACATCTACTTGTTCTTGTTCAGACGAAGCAAAACTTGCCTGCGAGAAAACTAACATTAATTGATTAAATGATGGAACAGTCCATAAAATACTTTCTGAAGTTTGAGCATAGAGTGCATCAAGAGTCTTAGCAGTTAATTTTTCATTTAGTGCAATAGCAAGATCTTTCTCAGGTATAGATGAAAATCCTGCTTGATCTCCCATAGAAAACTAATTACAAAAACACATTTAAAAGAATGATTATACTCTAGAATAAGATATTTAAACAGTCAAATGCTTTTAGAATTATGAAATTACTTAAGGCTAAAAGAGGCAGAAAATCCTTTAAAAAAGAGTTTAAGCGACAGATAAAATATGCTATTGCGGCTGCAGTGGGCTTTCTTATTGCCTTTGCTTGGAGAAACTCTATTTATAATGCTACTGAACAAATAATAGAGAAGTTTACAGAATCTTCTAAACATATTATATCCAACATTTCTGCTTCAATTATAATAACTATAATTGGCGTTCTGATAATAATTGTTAGTTCTAGGTTACTGAGAGATTAGTTAATTACAATCACAAATTTTCCAGGGTCCACCTTCTGAATGAATATCTGTAACTCCGGAATAATGAGTATCTGTTGGGCAATTGCAAGAATCATGAACTAGTACTGCTGCGACTGAGCGAGTTCCTGAAACTCTATCTGCTTCAGTAGCATAACAACAGCTATTTCCTGGACCTGCTTGGCAAGAATTCATAGGGCAAGTCCCCGGATACCCTGAAGAATTGTTATTATTAGTGAGACTATTATTAAAAGTTATTCCAAATACAGATAGATCAATATAACCCTGATAAGCCAACCCCAAGATAAAAAGCACAATAACAAGAATAATTAACAATATTAAAACTACTGGTTTCCTCTTCTTCTCCTGTTTATCCATGAATATCTAAGATAATTGAAGTTTAAAAATTATGCGTCTGAAATAAGAATAAAATCCCTATGTGATTTAGAGTTTTAGTTTATAGAGAAGTTTAATCTCGTTTTACTCGATTAAGAATATAAATCCCTATGTGATTTTTCATTTTTATACTATTGAAGAAGAGAGTTAAATGAAAAATCCCACCTCCCAGATTCGAACTGGGGACACGCTGGTCTACAGCCAACTGCTCTACCACTGAGCTAAGGTGGGATTACTAAAGAAAATTTGAGGAGTATTTAAAGATTTGTTTAGATGATTTTTAAACTTCTTTTCTCTTGCAACGATCAATAATTAACCTCAATCTTGCTGGAGTAATATTATGAACTCCAAAACAACCTGCGGCTTCATAAGCATCATTTTCAAGAGTCCTTACGTGTGGACCTCTAACTCGAATTAATTCGTAAGCAGCATCAATAAAGCTCTGAACACTAGGAGCCCTTTGTTTTTTTGGGAAGCAAAGAACTTTTGTTTCTAAGAAATCTGAGGGATATACAGTTATTCCCTTTATATCAAATTTATCATAAGGGAGTTTAACTCGCATAAGCATCCCGTGTTCCCAAATAGCTGCAAAAACATTAAATTTTCCTTCGCTTAAAGTTTCATCATGAACATACATCGCAGGTTCTATTAACTCAGGTTTACCATTTAATCCATCTTTAGAAACTCCATTGATAGTATAAAATTCTCCAGGAATAACTAAATTGCTCATAGTAAAATTAAATTAAGCCTGCTCATTCTTGAAGAAAGCTTGATTTGAAGAAGCTTCTTTTATTTTGCCTTCATATTCATAAATAGCCCCAACAGAAGGCAATTCAAATTTACCCATAACTCCAACCTTTGAGTAAATAATATAACTAAATGTTCTTTCTTCTCCTCTTCCGAGAGCAGAGATGTTCCATTCTATTCTTCTGCTGGATTCATCAATTCTATCTGGTGCAAAAGCGCCGTATCTTTCAAATACTTTAACCATTGGAGGTAATCTATCAATAATCTTTATCTTTTCAACATAATCTCTTGCTTTCAAATGAATATTTACTTTTAGTGCAAATTCTCCGCCTTTTGTTCTAACAAAATTAACTGTTTTTCTTAAAACTAATTTATTTCTTATGTATTTATCCAATAAATAATAGATTACTATTATTGCTACAATAATTCCAATTAATATCCACCAGTTAGTTTTAGCAATCACATGAAGACTTTTTCCTGGTGAAACTTGTTGCTCAAATATGAAAACATTTGTAAATCCTCTAGATTCTTTTCTTGTTGGTTCTATATTAAAAGTAGTGAATAAACTTGCAAATTTATTTCTTGAAACAACAGCACTAACATCTACATTAGTGTTTCCCTTATTTGCTTTTTCTATTTCTACTCTGTGAAGTAAAATTCCTTCTTCAGATTGTGTGCTTTCTATTCCGGGCATTTCTTGGAATTTTAAAACAGCTTGACCTGAAACAGCTAATCCTTCAGCATTTATTCTTGCAGTAACAATGTATGGTCCTGCAATCAATTCTCTTGCTTTGTTTAAGTCGATATCTGCTTCAATGGTTTTTTTCTCGAAAGGTGCTAAAGAAAAGTTTGCAATTTCATTAAAGAAAGCTGATGAAAAATCTACATTAATATTTTTATATTCATGACCACCACGATTATCAAAATGAATAACTGCTTTTGTAGAAGTTGGGCTTATATCCTCTATATAAAAATTAAATGCGTCCTTAAGATAAGCAAGAGTTATTGCTAACTCGTCGGTTTGTATTCCAGATTTTTCTCCGGCGATTTTATATTCAAAACTATAGTAGTCTGGAGAAGTCTTAAGAGCAATTGAAGGGTAAGCATCAAGATTTATTATTTTTGTTTGATCGTGTGCTAAGGAAAAAGATTCATTTGGCTGTAAATCGATTCCTACTAAAGAATATATTCTAAAAGTATCTGAATCACCTAAATTTTTGATAGTTAAAGTTATCTCTGCTGGAACGTTCAAGTCTTTTATAGCAACTGGAGAAATAATTTCCTTTTGAATGTCTAAATTTGCAGAAATTAATGACAAGCTGATTAATAATAATGAGAATGCTACACACCAAACACTCAATTTTTTTACCATTTTTTCAATAGATATAGATATTCTCTCTTTTTAAACATTTTTATTGTAGAAAATCTATCGTCGAAAATTATAATTCAAGCAGAAAAGCTTAGGGCAGAATTCCAGTTCCTAAACTTGGAGTTGTAATTGCATTAACATCTGCCTTGTAATAATCTTTTCCAGAAAATCCAAATACCTTCGCCAGAATATTTGATGGGAATCTTTTTGTTGCAGTATTATAAGCTTGTATAGATTTAATGTATTCTCCTCTTGCAACAGTAATTCTGTTTTGAGTTCCTGAAAGCTCGTCTGTTAAAGCAATATATTGCTTATTTGCTTGAAGGGTGGGATAGGCTTCTGCAACAGCATTAACAAATGCGCCTATGCCATTGTTCATTTCAACCCCAGCTTGATCCTTTTGAGCCTGAGTTGTAGCTGCTTGCCAATTTGTTCTTGCTTGAACAACTGAAAGTGTAAAATTAGTTTCTACTTTAACTGCGCTTGAAACAATACTAACAAGGTTAGGAATTAAATCTGCTTGTCTTTGGTATTGATTTTCAACTTCGCTCCATTTTGAATTAATATTTTGATCTAGAGAAACAAAAGTATTATAACCGCCGATAATCCAAAATATTAAGAGAACTGCTACAATAGCAACGCCGATCCAAATTTTTGTTGATGTTTTCATTTTGATTAACTTCTTTTTTTAATAGTATTTTATTGTGAAGCTAGTTTAAAAGGTTTATGCTATCTACTAGCTCCTCCGCCACCAAATCCGCCTCCGCCAAAACTAAAACCACCTGAACCAAAACCAGAACTAGAATTTGTTCCTGAAGAAGGAAAAGGTAGGAAAATAGGGATGAACCAAGGCCAATCTCTTCTTTTTTTGTTTTTATAAATTGAACCGAGGATTCTTGCAATTAACATGTAAATCACGAAAATAATAATAACTACAGTAAAGAAATCGGTTTGGGGTTTTGCTGCTTGACCAGAGATAACTTCTTCTTTATTATCATTTATAACTTTTGCAATTTGTGTTGAAAAATCAATTATTCCTTGAGCTGTTTGATTCTTATCTCTTAAGGGAACATAAAACTCATCCATGAACCTTCCAATCTTAGAATCAGGTAATAGTCCTTCTAAACCATAACCTGTTTGAGCTACGAGCTTTTTCTGTGTTACACAATATAAAATAAGAAAACCATTATTCTTATCTGCTTTTCCGATTTTCCAGTTGGTTGCGAGATTATAAGCATAACCCACATAATCCTGAGTGCAATCATTAATTGTGGCTACAACTATTTCTGCAGTGGAATTTTGTTCAACTTCTGCTAAAAGTGCTTGAAGATAAGCTGTTTGGGGTTGACTGAATATTCCTGCAAAATCATTAACATATTTGTTAGTAGGGGTGGGATAATCTGAAGCATAAAGAATACTAAAATTTAACACTAAAAACGTTAAAATGCTAAAAAAACATATAAAAATTGCTCTTTTTTTGTAGACCATATACTTTTTTAGAGATTCAAGTTTTTAAAGATTCTGAAAACAAAAAAAGAGAGCTAAAATTATCTTACTTTTATTTTACCACCAGAATAAACTCTATCGTGAATCTTTGGGTCTGAAAAATATTTTAGAGTTTTTCTCTGGAGTAATAAAGAAGCTACTGGATCAACCACATCACTATTTACCCAAGTAAGAGGAGTATCTAGAGAATTTATTTGTTGACGATTATCTCCGAAACATCTATCATTTGTTGTTACTCCTTTTATTTTTCCTTCTAAAACAAAACTATTCTTCTGAGGAAGGACGTCCAATTTTCCATCAATCTCACAAGTCTTAACAAATCTGCCCGTAAACTTTGGCATCATTTGAATGTAGGCACATAAAGCATTATTCAAACTATTCCTATAACCTGCTTCAGTATATATCGGACAATCCATAGCCTCAATAAATTTTAAAGATTCCAAAGAATTTGAAAAGACTAATTCTTGAAAATGAGTAATAGAAGAACTAACTAAATATCCTTGAAAATTTCTACTTGGAACTTGAGATTTTGGGATCCCAACCCATTCAGCAATAGAATCAAATAAACTTCCTCTAAATCCAGAATCAATAAAGATCATGGGTGGTCCTTTTTCAATTCTATCAGAGGTAATTCCTAAATCGTTGAAATACCAAGGGTTAGGATCACTTTCATACTTCATAGCATTACTTATTTTAACATAATGTGTTCTTTTTTGCAAAGTACTTCTGTTAGCTTGACCTAGAGCCCATAGAGCATCATAAAATATTTCTCCATCTCTTGCTAGGGGATAATAGTCTGGAAGGGATTCATCTTGCTTGAGAAGTTTTTTTACAAGGTCTTCTATTAAAGGTAAAGCTTTTTCATGAATCAAAGATATTGTTTTCATCGTTCCTAAATCAACAGGTAAACCTAAATTAGAAGCAGAATCTAAAATATGTCGATCTTCTAAAGATAAAGCCTCTTCAGAAGTAGGCCTTCTATGTAATGTTGTAAGAACATCCATTGAAGATTTTCCTTTATTCTCCGGAGTTATTTCCATTAAAAAAATAATTGAGGTATCTTTTTAAACCTTTCTTCTTGTTACTATTTTTAAATGACAATACTATTAAAATTGTAAATTAGTCTTATAAACTCTGAGCAATTTATTTTATCACGGAGCAGTCAAAAATTGAGGAGTTAGCTGATAAATTTTTTGTAGAATTTAGAAACGCTCATTCTGCCGGAAGATCTATGGCAAATAATCTTCAAAATTGGGCTTATATTAGAGATACTCTTGTAGCAGGACCTGAATTTATGGGAATATATAGAAGAACGCTTGCCAAATATACTAAAGAGTTTGAAAAAATGGGTTATTTTGTTGCTCCAAATGGCGGGGTTCTTGTTAAAAATGTTAGTACTCAAGAGCCGCCTGCTTCTAAATAGCACTAATAACTCCCCAATTCAAACTACTCGAAACATTTATAAATCAGAAAAGGTGAGTAATATTATAAGTTAGATAAAGATTAATCACTTTAATCATATCATATTCATAATCGACCTTTAGTTTTGTTGATTATTCAAAAAGACTCAATAGAGTAAGATAATAGAGAATAATAAAAAACAGCGAAAGAAGATAATAGAAGAAAATAAGAGTAAAATAGTATCTTTTTCTAACTTAATAAATATAAAGCAAACAAAACAGATTCAGAAATTAGAAATTCAGAAAATAAATTTTCTGACTCTCCAATTCTAACGAATTGAAGATTTCTGATTATCCTTTTTGTTTCACAAAAACAATATGGCAAAAATAGCACCAAGTTCAATAAAGTACATAATTTACGCTAAATTTAATGCTGAAGGCGCAATAGAAAAGCCGGATGTAATCGGAGCCATCTTTGGGCAAACCGAAGGTTTGCTTGGTGAAGATATGGAAATGAGAGAACTGCAAAAACAAGGAAAAATAGGTAGAATTGATGTTAATCTAACTTTAGAAGATGGAATGACTCATGGAGAAATAGAAATTCCTTCAGCTATGGACAAATCTGAAACAAGCTTAATTGCTGCTGCAATTGAGACTATAGAAAAAGTTGGACCCAGCGAGACAAAAGTAACTGTTGAAAGAGTTGAAGATGTTAGAGGAAACAAGAGAGACTATATTCTTGAAAGAGCTAAACAATTAATGGGTCAAATGTCTGGAAGCAGTGATATGAAAGAAATAACAAGAGAGTTAGGAGAATCCTCAAGAATGACTACTATGAAAACATATGGAACAGAAAATTTACCTTGCGGAGACTTATCTGGCCCAGAAGTGGTGGTTGTGGAAGGAAGAGCTGATGTGGTGAATATGCTTAAGCAAGGAGTAAAAAACGTTATATGTATGAATGGAGTTAAACTGCCCCCAACAATTATTGACTTATCAAAAGAAAAAGAAATAACTTTGTTTGTTGATGGAGATAGAGGTGGAAAATTAATTATTAAAAATGTTACTGAAAATGCAAAAGTAGCTTATATTGCGATAGCCCCTGAAGGAAAAGAAGTTGAAGAACTAACAAGCAAAGAAATTCTTCAAGCATTAAGAAGAAGAGTTAGTGTTAAAGAATACTTAGAAGGTGATGGAAAAGGAAGGAGATTTTCTAGAGAATCAAGAGAAGAAATTAGTGAAGAAAAATCTGAAGCAAGAGATAAAAAAGAAGTAAAAAAAATGTCAGATAAAGAAGTTGAAATTGTTAAAGAACATTTAAATGAATTAATTGGAACTAAAGCAGCCATTTTATTCAATGATAAAATGGAGATTATAAAAAAAATACCTTTGAGCAGATTGGGTTACATGAGAATTGAAGAACCTGTTTACGTTTTAGCAATAAATGACACTGCAATACCAGGAATAATAAGAGTAGCAGAAAGTATGGGTGTTCAAAATTTAGCTGCTAAGAATTTTACAACAACTGATACTTATATTAATCTTGTTTCTGCATAATCCTTAATATTTATATAGTTTATTTTACTAAGAAGATTATGAAAAAAGAGATGATTATAGAGATTATTATAGCAGTTATTATTATTGGGCTTATTTGGAGCATATATTTCGGCTTTTTCTACTATGCAAAATGTCTGGATAAGACTTGTTTTGCGAATAATGTGGTAAATTGTAAAAAAACAATTTATTACGATGATACCCCAGAAACTTTAATGAGTTATAAGATTCTTGGAGCAGATTCTGGAAAATGTGATGTGGAAGTTAAACTACTGCAAGTAAAAGTGGGAACAAGTGCAATTTCAAGATTAGAAAATAAAGCTATGACCTGTTCAATTCAATTAGGAACTTTGACTATGCCTGAAAGTAATCTTCAAAATTGCAATGGAGAACTAAGGGAGGAAATTCAAGAAGCTATGATAAATAATTTGCATTCTCAGATAGTTCAAAATCTTGAACAGATGAAAATCAGTTCAGAATTAAATGAAACGACGATATAACTAAAGATTTATAAATTAAAACAGGTTAGATATTATAAGCATATTTTTTGCATTGAAAGGAGGTAAATTAAAATGAAAAAAGCTCAATCTGAAATAATCACAACAGTGTTATTAGTGCTAATCGCTTTGGCTGCTGTTGCTATAATCGCTGCATTTATAATCAATCAGGTAAAAACAAATACTGCTTCTGCTGAGGCAAAAGCTAACTGTTTGAAAGCAGATGTACAAATTAGTTCTGCACTAAAAGCTACAAAGAATATTGTAGTAATGAATGCTGGAAGCATAACATCAGGAACCTTAAAAGCGAGTGTTAACGGAGTTGCTTATGGTGCTTCTGCTGCTATGCCTGCTTCACTTGCTACAGTTACAATTGCAGGTTTAACCACTGATGCTGCACTTAACTCTGGAGATGTTGTAGAAGTAGGAGTAATCCTTGCAGATGGTACTGTATGCGCAACAAAGTCAAAATTGACTGTTGCTTAAATTTTTATTTTATTATTTTTCTTTTTTTATTTTTTATTCAAATGTGAGAACTATGTTAAAATTCTACAAATTTTTAGTCATATAACTTCCCTGAAGCTTATAACCTAATTTCCTGTAATATTCTCTTACTCCAACTCCAGATATAACAAAAAGTTTATCTGATTTTTCTTTTCTTGCAAGCGCTTCTGCTTGTTTCATTAAAAGTTTTCCAAGACCTCTGTGTTGTTCTATAAAACTTTTGGATTTTTCACCAATATTTATACTCTGTCCGTAAACATGTAGCTCTCTTACTATTGCCTTAATAAAATCTTTAGAATCTTTATTTATTCTTAATCTACATAATCCAAACAGAATATTTTTTTTATTTATTAATTCTAAGAAATATTCATTACCCTTAGATGCAGAATATTTTGTTATCTTTAATTTTAATTTTGAGTCTAATCTCTCGTTTGGTTTTTTATCTCTATAAGCAAAACCTATCTCCCTATATCTAATCTCATTTATTTTAAATTTATTTTTTCTAATGCTTTCTTCTATATCTTTTCTTAAATCTATTCTTGTTGTTCCTGCTATAAGATATTCTGGTGGAATTTCGCGCATGATTCTCATAACTCTGCAGTAGTTTGGAATAAAACGCATTATTTTAACAACTATTTGTTCAATCTCTTCTTTCGTGTAAGGCTTATACTTTCCCTTATGATAGAGATTTGCTAGTCCTGCTCCTTTCAAAACCTGACAAGGATATATTTTTAGTTGGTCTGGTTTAAAATCTTCCGAAGAAAATAATTTCTTAAACATGGCAAGATCTTTTTGTTTTGTTGATTTCGGCAAGCCAAGCATCATATGATAACCAATTTTAAAACCAAAACTCTTCAAAAGTTTTGTTGCTTGAATAACTTCATTTATGGTGTGACCCCTATTAACAAATTTATAGATACTATCATCCAAACATTGAACACCCAACTCAACTCGTGTGCAACCAAAATCTAACAACTCCTTTATTGCTCGTGGATTTTCAACCAAGGTATCAGGTCTAGATTCTATACATAAAGCAACGCAACGATGTTTAGCTTTTTCATTTATTTTTTTTGCTTGTTCCAAATTCTTGGATTTTTTTCCATTTAAAGCATCATAACAGAGTTTAACAAAATCATATTTATACTTTAAATCATATTCTGGAAAGTTTCCACCCATGATTATTAATTCTATTTTTGAAGTTGGATGATGCATTAACTCGTAAGCCTTTAATCTTGAAAGAACTTGTTCGCGAGCATTGTATTTTAATCTTTCAGCACGTAAAACTGGCGGGGACTTTGGAGTATAACTTTGAGGGACCTCTAAGCTAGGACAGTATAAACAAGTTCCATGTTTACATTTTTTTGGTGCACACATAACTGCTATAGGAGTAACTCCTGCTAAGGTTTTTGTGGGTTTTCTTACTTCATCTTTTTGTGGGGGTTTCATATTAGATTAGAGTATTAATGATTTATAAATATAAATAACATATAGTTATATGAATAAAAAAACTCAGAAAGAAGTCTGGAATAACATTGCAGAAGATTGGCATGTTTTTAGACAAAAAGCACCAATAGAAGTAGAAGAATTTCTTAAAGATAAAACTGGAAATATTCTTGATTTGGGTTGTGGTTCTGGCAGGTGCTTTATTGAAAATTCTAAGCAAAAACTTTATGCTGTGGACTTTTCTAAAGAGATGTTAAAATTTGCTGAGAAAAATGCCAAAAAACTTGAAATAGATGCATTGATAGGTTATATGGAAAGTGCCAAACTTGAATTTGAGGATAATTTTTTTGACGCAGGGATATGTATTTCAGTTTTACATTGTATTGAAGGTGAAGAATGTAGAAATAATACCCTTAAGGAGTTATATAGGGTACTAAAACCACAAGCAAACGCCATGATTAGTGTATGGAATAAAGAAAAGAGTAAGGCATTTAAAGAATTCAAGGGAAAAGAAGGGTTTTTTGAATGGAATAATAGAGAAACTGGAGAAAAATTTATGAGATATTATTATTTTTACGAGCGTGAAGAATTAAAAAAAATTTTGGAGAAAATCGGTTTTAAAGTTTTAGATATGAGGGATAGAAAAGAAAGTAAACATGCTAAAAAAAATCTTATTGTTTATGTTGAAAAAGATATAAATACCTTGGATATAAATAAATTATAAGTGTTAAAGATATATGCAAAATTTTAAAAATTGGATGAATGAGTATGCTAAGGAAATGACTAATCTAAAGGTAAGCTTAGAGGGGGATATGGATGGTAAAAGAATAAAAGAGTCAGATTTGCATAGATTATTTTTACAAAATTATATCGCATTTAGATCCGAAAAAATAAATAGGAAACTGGTTTGGGCGACTTGGGCTCTAGCAATTGCCACAATTATTTTAGCGATTATAACTTTTATAATTAGATAGTTTACACAACACTTACTTTATACACAAAGCCACCCTAACCCATACACTTATAAACCCCCCCTAACTTTTAAAATCATTAAGAATGCGTAAGAAACCAAGTGATTTCTTAACTTAAAAAACAAACTTAAAATATGCCTGAAAAGGCTTCACTTAATAGATTAAAACTAATCTAATAGTCATATCTATTCAGAGTACGATAAAATGGAAACTAACGAAAAAATTGAAAATTTTCAAAAATTAGGAATTAAAGAAGGCTTACTTAGAAGTCTAATTGATCTTGGTTTTGAGAAACCTACAGAAATCCAAGAAAAAACAATACCACTTATAATTCAGGGAAAAGATATTATTGGCGGAGCTGCAACTGGCTCGGGTAAGACTTTGGCTTTTGGAGCAGGAATTATTGAAAAGTGTAATGCTGAAAAATATGTTCAGGCTTTGGTTTTGGTTCCTACAAGAGAGTTGGCTGAACAGGTAACAAAAGAACTAAGAAAATTCTCAAAATACAAAAATCTTGGAATAACTGCAGTTTATGGCGGAGTATCTATAAATCCGCAATTTGAAGCAATTCAAGAAGCAGATGTTGTTGTCGGAACTCCTGGAAGAATCTTAGATCATCTTGAAAGAGGTAGTTTAAAACTAAAAAATCTAAAACTTCTTGTGCTTGATGAAACGGATAGAATGTTAGATATGGGTTTTATAGAAGATGTTGAAAGAATAGTTGCAGCTTGTTCAAAATTTAGACAGACTCTTTTATTTTCTGCAACAATACCTCCTGAAATAGCAAGACTAGCAAAAGAATATATGACTGGCCCTATTGAAGTAAATGCAGAAATTCAAGTTGATCCTAAAAAACTTAAACAAGCATATTATGATGTTCCAGACGGACTAAAATTCTCTCTGTTAGTTCATTTATTGAAACACGAACATCCCGGACTTATAATGGTTTTCTGTAATACGCAAAGCAATACTGATTTTGTTGTTAGAAATCTCCAAAATAATGGCATAGATGCTAAAGCAATTCATGGGGGGTTAAGCCAAGATAAGAGAAACAAAACTATGAACCTATTTCATTCAAAAGCAGTAAGTGTTCTTGTTTGTACTGATGTTGCTGCAAGAGGATTAGACATTAAAGGTGTTTCTCATGTCTATAACTATGATGTGCCCAATGAGTTGAATAACTATGTTCATAGAATAGGAAGAACCGCTAGAGCAGGGGCAGATGGAATTGCTATAACTATCTTAGCTTCAAGAGATTATGATCAATTTTCAAGACTATTAAGAACACTTGAAGTGGATATAGAAAAAATTGAACTGCCCGAAGTTGAAAGGGTGAGAATTATTACTCAAGAAAGAAGAGGTTTTGGAAGAGGTAGTAGAGATTTTGCTGGCAGAGACTCGAGAGGGGGAAGATTTGGTAGAGATTCTAGGAATAGTAGACCTAATCGGGGCGGTAGAAGAATGAGTTCTGGAAATTCTAGAGATTCTAGAAGGGCCCTTAGAGCAAGAAGGCATATTAATCATGGCGGATATGGTATGAGATAACTATTCTTCCCAACACAAATATTTATATTCATAATTTTAAGTGATTTAACATGGAAAAAGATCTGATTAGTTTTATAAAAAAGAATAATATTGGTTTGTTTAACGAACCAGAAACAATTAGAAGAGAAGCTAAAAATATATTTAAAACAAAAGATGCAAAATTAGTTTTTTCTAAAACACTTGATATAATCTCTGAAAGTTTTTCACTTTCTAATACTTCTAATCTGCTTAGTTATTTTGAGTTTACTCAAGATAAAGCTGAAATAATAAAAAGACAGGAATTTTTTAAGAAGATTATAGCTCTAAAAAAAGATAGTGCATTTCTTAAACAGCTTAAAACTCCGGAATCAAAATGGGTTCCAGATTATGATATAACTGTTGTAACAAGCAATGAAAAGACATTCATAGAGCTAAAAAAGCTAGGAATACCTGCAAAATTTGTAACAACAGAAGAAGATGTAAAATATCTAGAAAGTGCAGATATTATTCAGGTAATAGACGCTGAGGAAGTAGAAACTTTTTTAGACCAACTACCTCAAACACTTAGTATAAATAACATTGAAGATGTTTATCTTGAAAGATATCTCGAGATTGTGGCTGGCTGGAAAAAAAATATTGAAATCTTAAAATCAAATGAGAGTAATCTTACAGAGGATATAGTTGAATTAATAAATAAATTGCAACAACTCTTAGTATTAACTGAAAATAAAAAAAGAGAAAAGCTTACCAAACAACTAGTTGATGAAAAAGTCAGCGAGATAAATGAAAGCTTATTTGATAAAATAAAGACTCTTAATTTTTCTGGAGAGGTATTAGTTAAAATATTAAGTGGCAATAGTCTGCCAAAAGAAGTAAGTGAAATAGTAGAAAAAGAGCTTGAAGCAAATAATCTGCCAGAGGAAGTAATAACTTTAGGAATACCTTTAAAAATTGATGAACGAGAGCTTGCAAGATATCTAAAAGAGCAGGATTCAAATGAATTTGTAAACTCTTCAGCAAAAATAAAAAAATATTCTGTAGAACTAAAAAAAGTTCCATTAACCCTTGAAGAACTTGAACAAAAATTAATATTATTAGACTTTTATTCAGGCATAAACAAATTTTCAAAAGATAATAAAGAGTTTTCAATAATAAACTCTGAATTAGAAATAAAAAACTCAAAAAATATATTTTTAAGAGAAGCTCAACCAATTTCTTTTAAACTTAATAATGAATTTAGATGTTCTATACTCACCGGAGCAAACTCAGGAGGAAAAACAACCTTGTTAGAACATCTTATACAAATAATAACTATCAGCCAAATCGGTTTACCGATTAATGAAAAGATTAGTATTCCTCTGTTTACTGATGTTTATTATTTTGCAAAAAATAAAGGCTCTCTAAGTAAGGGTGCTTTTGAAACTCTTCTTAATCAGATGGCTGAAATAACTCCTGGAGAGCAAACAATAATTTTAGCGGATGAGATAGAAAGTGTAACAGAACCAGGAGTAGCAGGGAAGATACTTTGTGCTACTGCAGATTATTTTATAACAAGAAATTGTTTTGTTATCATTGCTACTCACCTTGGAAGAGAAATAAAGAATAATCTTCCAAGAAAAGCAAGAATAGATGGTATTGAAGCAAAGGGGCTTGATGAAAATGATGAGTTAATTGTAGACCATAATCCTGTTCTTGGTAAACTCGCTAATTCCACTCCAGAGCTAATAGTAGAAAAAATGGCAAGAAAACAGCCAAGCGATTATATTAAGTTTATATCAGAATATGTTAAGAAAAATTGAAAACTTAGTTTTAAGAGATAAAACTTCTAGCTCTATCTGAAATTTCTAGTTGAGCCCTGCGGATTCTTGGATCCTTATAGTAGCCTATTAGTTCGAATCGGTAGGTACGATTTTCTGGTTTTATATATCCCGCAATTTTGTAAGGAGAATTTATTAATTTTCTTCTAACTCTAACAAAATTAAGTGCAAGAATGAGTTCAATTGAATTCTCATCTTCTAAAAAATCTGCCTTATCAGATGGACTTATATCTGCATAAGCCCGTATATAATCTTGAACTTTATCAATTTGGCATCTAGAAGGCACATGGGAGTGCATAGACCCCAAATAATCATGCATAAAACTCCAACCCGCCCTTACTCCTGAAAGAGGTTGAGAACTGCAAGCGGTTCTTCTTGCTAGCTGAATTGGATGCACTTGCTGAATAACAAAGTTTTTGTCTGCGATGCTTTTTCCAAATAAAAATCCCATGCACTCAACATTCAAACATTCATAAGCACTCCTTAAAATGCCTTCGAAAGGCTTATCTTGAATGTAGATTCTTCCAACTTTTTTAAATGACATTTTAAAATTATTTTTTTACAAAATCTAAGAGATTTCTTTTCTCAAACTTTACAACTCCAGAAGTTTCTGAGTGTATTTGTATGCTGATAATAGTAAAACCTTCACACATGCAGGTAAGATTCCAAACTTTTTGATTATCTATTATTTGAAGAACAGCAATAATTTCTTCAAGCTTATTTTTTATATTATTTTCCATTAAAGATTTTTCAACTATTTCTTTTAAATCTCCAATATCCACTTGAACATCGCAATTAATCTTATCTAAAGGTTTTTGCTTTTCAAATATATCACTTGTTTCCATAAAGATATTTTTACTTTCTCCAACTGGAATCTTAAAACTAAAGATTTGTTTGTCATTTCTGTAATCTAAAGAAAAATCACTTGTATCTGCTTTAAAATTTAATATAAAAAATCCTGCACAGAAAAAAGCATCAGGATATTCTTCCTTAAACTTCAAAAAAGCTTCAGATTTTTGGAGTTTTTCACTTAGTTCTTTGATAAGAGGTATTTCCATAGAAAAAATAATAATTTTTGGTTTTTATAGATTTGTGTGCTCTATTCTAACTCTTTAATATACTGTTGATAAAGCTCTTGGGTTTTTCTTAGTAAAGCCATTGGGCTCGAAGTTCCTAAGAGTTGGGTTGCTTCTTGGCATGCTCTTGTATAAACTTCCATATCTACTTCTGCTTCTTCATCTACATCCCTAGAAAATTCTCCTTGAAATAAGAGTTCAGTTATATCTATACTCTCTCTTTCAGTTGGCATCTTACTTACTTTCTTTCTTTAATCTCTTTTAACAATTCAGAAATAAAATCTTCTTTCTTTACGCCGAACTTTGGTTTTGTCTCTCCGCGTTTCTTTATTGCAAGTGTTTTCTTTTCTTCTTCTTTATCTCCGATAGTGATAAGATAAGGAATCTTAAGTTCTGCTGCTTTTCTAACCTTATCATTGACTGTATTTGATTCTAAATCTGCATCTACCCTTATGCCTAATTCTCGCATCTCATTTACAAGCTTCTCACAAGCTTTTATGTTTCTATCTGTAAAAGAGATAACTCTAACCTGAACAGGTGAGAGCCAGGTTGGAAGATTACCTTGAGTCTTCTCCAATATGTATGCCATTGTTCTTTCTATACAACCTACAGAAGATCTATGAATTACCATGGGTCTTTGTAATTTATTGTTCTCGTCAAGATAAGTCATATCATATCTTTCAGGAAGGGCAAAATCAATTTGAACAGTAATCAAAGTATCTTCTTTACCATAAACATCTTTATATTGCAAATCTAGTTTTGGACCATAGAATGCTGCTTCACCCTCTGCTTCTACATACTTTATTTTTAAATGGTCCAATATTTTTTTCATTGATTTTTGAGAATCTTCCCAAGCAACAGGATTATCGATATACTTATTTCCCTTATCTTTAGGATCCCATTTAGAGAACCTATACCAAACCTCTATTCCTAAAGTTTTCATAATATCTTTTATAAAGTCAACTACTTTTCCAAACTCTTCTTCTAATTGTTCCGGTCTGCAAACTATATGAGCATCGGAAAGAGAGAATTGTCTTACTCTTGTTAAACCCCTTAACTCTCCTGATTGTTCATTTCTAAAGAGATTTGCCATTTCAGCATACCTAATTGGAAGTTCTTTGTAACTTCTCGGTTTACTTTTATAAATTACAAACTGAAATGGACAGGTCATAGGGCGAAGAGCAAATTCTTCATCACCAACATTTAGAACGAACATAGAATCTTTATAATGTTGCCAATGACCTGAAACCCTATACAAATCTGCTTTAGCCATTATTGGCGTTGATGTATGAACATATCCTCTTTTTATTTCTTCATCAACATTAAATCTTTCTAATTCTCTTCTTATAATAGAACCTCTTGGAGTAAAAAGAGGTAAGCCTTTCCCAACAATTTCACTTACTAAGTATAAATCAAGTTCTCTACCAATCTCAACATTACTCTTCAAACCTTTCTCTCCTGTTGGAGCAGTCATATGAACCTTACTCATCATCTTCCCTAAATTTTCTCTTTGTTCTTTTGTTAGTTCTGGCTCATGATATTGATTTTTTGCGAGTTTTGGTGTTTTAATCTTTCCAGAACTTTCAGTTTCAATAGATTCACCAACACTTCTGCTCAGCTCAGCTAAAGGATGGCCCTTGCACTTTAACTCAAACTCTTTATAATAACCAAAGGGTGCTCTAAAAACTTCAAGCTTCTTTTTCTTTAACTCTTTCTCTGCTTCAATCACGAGATTTTTTGCAAAATCTGGAGCTGAGAGGCTTGGAGATAGATGGGCATAAGGGTATAATACTAAAGATTTGGCTTTTGTCTTATCCATTAAATCGAGAACATTTTCTAGATAGAGCTTAAGAATATCTTTGTTAGTTTCATCTTGTTTTTCAACAGCTGTAAATATAACTAAAACTTCTCTTACTTCAACCTGTTTTTCTTCTGCTTTTTCAAGTGTGGCTCCTTTCAAAGCAGGTTTAACTGGCTTGAATTTTATGTAGTCACAGTGTAAAGATAGTATCTTCATAAAAAGAACAATAGTTGATTATTTATAAAGTTTTATAGGCAGGATTATCTCTAAAGAATTCAGAAGCTCGGCTCATCATCTGTAGTTCTGTTGAAAGTTGCTCAATTCTGGAAGCATCTGCAAAAAAGCTTCTCGCGGGTATGGAAGTTCTAAACTTATTGAGATTACATAAAATTTCTTTAGAAGCTTTTGCAGCATAATCATATTCACCCATTTGATAATCTTCAAAAACTCCTGCTGCTCTTGCTTCAAATTGGGAAATCATTGCTTCTTGCGATTCTTTTTGACTAATATATCCCCAGCCAGTTTTTACACTTAAAGCAGCTAAAGAACCTAGAAATAAACTTGCTATCAAAAAACCATTCGCATGTTTTTTCATAAAGTTTACCATAATAAATCAGTTCATTCTAACTTTATAAGTTTTATTGTAAAATATTAAAACCTATTTTGTTTGATTGACAACCCAATCTTCATAATCTTTATTGGCTTCAGCTTCTATCTTTGTAATACAAGGAATCTTATAAGAATGCAACTTTTTTATTTCGGTTTTTACAATCTCCCAATTGTCCCTTCTTGTTTTAAATAAAGCTATATATTCGTCAACTTCCATTATTTTACCAGTCCAACTAGAAGTGGATCTTATTGGGAAAGTATTTGCTGAGGAAATGAGTCTCTTAGTAAGAAGATGCTTAATAATTTTGTCTGCCTCTTCTTTATTGGGATAAGTTACTTTTATTATGATGTAAGCCATTTTTATTATTCCTTAAACAAAAACTTGTCAAAATGCTTTTTTGCTTCTTCTCGTTTCTTCTGGTGCTCTTTTAAGAAAGCATTTATTTTTTCTATAAGTATTTGTTTTAATTCACCTGTGAGAAGTTTTCCACTTTGATAATCTTTTTCTATTTTTTCGAGTTTTTTATCATCTGGCTCAAACATAAATCTTAAAAACTGAAAAGCTACATCTATATCAGGATTTCCTCCAAGCTTTCTATGTTCTTCTAATGTTGCTTGTCCGCCAGAAAAAGCATATTTATTGATTTTCTTTTTTACTTCTTCTGGAGAGTCAGTTAAGAATATTGAAGTTTCTTCAGACGAAGACATTTTTCCTTGTGTGCCTGTTAATGGTGGCATGAACACACATTGAATAGAAGCAGGTTTATCATAACCTATTTTTGGAATAACGTCTCGAGATATTCTAAAGTGTGGGTCTTGATCAACTGCATGTGGGATCAAACAGGGGATTTTTTTACCCTTAATTATGCTCGGTAAAAAAGCAGGAACTGCTTGCATGCTCGTATAAAATATTGAGCCGATGTTGTCACTATCACTTAAACCAAATCCTGCTTTAATAGTATTGAAAGTAATTCTCTTAGCAACTTCACAGGCAGGTTTATACATTATATCTGCATTTTTAGTATCTACCAAGAATTTTGTTTTTTTTGGATCAAACCCCAAAGCAATTATATCTAACATATTTTCATGCATATACTTATCAATCTGTTTGAAATCTAGATCTTTTTTGAACAAAAATTTTTCTTCATCTGGAAATTGAAACCATAGTTCTACTCCGAATTTATCTTGTAACCACTTTGTAAACTGCCAAACCATAATATGCCCTATATGGATTGGACCAGAAGGAGCTCTTCCAGTATACAAAAAGAATTTATTGCCTTTTTCATATTCGTCAAGTATCCAGTTCAAATCTCTATGTGCAAAGAATATTCCTCGCCTTAGAAGAAAGTGTAACTCTCCTGTATGCTTCTTTATCCTCTCCAAAAGCTTTTTATCTATTTTAGAAACTCCGAACTCTCTAATTAAACGGTCATAGTCCACCTCTCCTTGAACTTCCCAGGGATTTACTTTAAACTCTTTTTTTACCATATAGCCTATAAATTAAGTTTATATTTAAACTTTTTCAATTAAGGATTTATATCGTGGAGTTCAAAAACATTTAAATATGTGCTTTTCATTTTCTAAGAGTAAAATGGTATCAAAAAAAGGGCTTGTGTTCTCATTATTTTTTTTAATAGCTCTTAGCACAATTTTATCTTGTGCAAGTGCTGAAATAGTTTTTTCTCAGCTAAAAACAG
The DNA here is from genome assembly GCA_903866625.1 of uncultured archaeon. GTDB lineage: Archaea > Nanobdellota > Nanobdellia > Pacearchaeales > GW2011-AR1 > CAIPOI01. The sequence goes on from CAIPOI010000006.1 coordinate 25,314, forward strand.
TTTATAATCTTGGAGATGACTTATCCAGCCAAGTAACTATTACTACAATTAATCCAGGATATCTAGATATAAATCTTATTTGCGGAGGAATAGAAAAAAATCTTTATCATAACGTTCCTGATTCTAAGATAATTAATCTAAAAAGAACTCTTATTCCCGCCTATATAGAAGATTTATTTGGAAATTGTTATCTTTCAGGTGTTTATGGTGATGAGAAAGGAGATAGCAGTCAGTTCAAAATAAGCAATGAAGTAAGAGTAAATCTTGAAACAGTTCAGCAAATATATGATGCAGGAAACACTGCTATAATAAAAGGAAAGGCGATTAAAGAAAATGGAGTGAATATTAATGGATTTATTGAGATAAGTTTAGATAATGAAACCAAATTAAATGATTTAGTAAAAGATGGAAGCTTTAACACTAACTTTAATATTTCTGAAAAAACACATGCTGGAAATTATAGCTTAATAGTAAGGGTTTACGACAAAGATGCTCAAGACAATTTATTAAATTTTGGAGAAGCAAGTTTAGAAATCCAGATAAATCAAAAACCATCAAAGATTGAACTCGCAGTGGATAGTGTATCTTTAACTCCTGGAAATAATCTAACAATAATTCCGTTCTTATACGACATGGCAGGAGATATGATGAATCGCTCCCTAATGTTACAGATAAAAGACAGCAAAGATAATATTGTTTATGAGAATATAATTAATTCCAATAGTGAATTTGTATTAGAAACAAAGACTAATTTAACTGCAGGAGATCTTAAGATAACTAGCCAAAAAGATGAGGTCATAGCTGAAAAAAACATAAATGTCTTAGAATTAAAGAAAATTAATGTTAGGATTGTTAATCAAACAATCATACTTGAAAATGTGGGTAATGTTCCTTATAATCAGATTATGCAATTCCAAATAGGTAATGAAAGTGTGATGAAAGAAGTTGCTTTAAGTTTAAATGAGACCAAAGAATATGATGTTTCTGCGCCAGATGGGACTTATGATATTAATATCAAAGACGACTCTGCAGAGTTCTTTTCAGGTTCTGGAATTAGTATGACTGGAAATGTTATTAGCATTGAAGAAGCCGGGGCAAGAATAACTAATTTTATAACTGAGTATCCCGCTGTCTGGATATTTTTACTTCTAGTGGTTATTGGATTCTTCTTTTCTATGTTTAGAAGATACCAACTTACTAGATTTTTAGGCCCATTTCATGAAAAGAAAAATCTCGTGAGACTTGAAGAAAAAAGAGGAGGTATGAGACTAGTTGTTCCAAAAAAAGAAAAATTAGAAGAAGCAGAATTCACCGAAAAACCCAGCTATAAAAAAATAGATAGTGTTAAAGTAAAAGATATTAAAACCAATGAATCTGTGGAAAAAATAAATATTCATGGGGGAATAACTAAAGCAGAACAGGCAGGAGTTTTACACGGACAAAAACAACCCGTTTCAGTAATTGCACTTAAAATAAAAAGCGGTAAACCCACGGGAATGGCAAAAGAGAACATTCAGAAAGCTCTTGAATACGCTTATGATGCTAAGGGTGCTTCTTACATATCAGGAGATTATATTTTAGTATTATTCTCTCAAATAGTAACAAAAAACAAAAATAATGAAGCTATAGCAATAAAAGCAGCTCAGGAGATGGAAAAGTTCTTAGCTACTCATAATAGAAAGTTCAGAGATGAATTAGAATATGGCATCGGAGTTAATTCAGGAGACTTAATAACTAAAGTAGAGAATAATACGCTTAAATTTGTATCAATTGATAAAACTCTTGCAATTGCTAAAAAGATTGCGGAAATGTCATCTGGAGAGGTTTTACTAAGCAAGGATATTCATTTGAAAACAGCTACAACTATCAAAACTGAAAAAATCCAAACTGGAGATACCGAAGCTTTCAAGATAAAAAGAGTAGTTGATACTCAAGCAAGTGAAAAGTTTATAAAAGATTTCTTAAGAAGAAACTAAAATAGATTTAAAATTCTTAGTATAATCCCTTATCTTCCGCTTCTTTGATATATCCTTGGTGCTCTGCATCAAAGTTAAAGATTGTTAGGAAATCTCCCACTATATTTTTATCAATTTTGTTTTTTAACAATAGTTTAAAAATTCCTTCACTAAAACAATAAGGACAGAGTGCTGCTTTTTTGTTTCCACATGCAACACAATTTACCGCACCCACTGCTTCATTATTAACTTGATTTACAAAAGTTTTAAGTTTTGGAGCTATTTTCTTCTTTACGTTTGGATAAAACTCCAACCACTTCATAATCTCATTTCCAAGACAGTTATGACAAAGAGGGTTTGTTATAGCTTCACTACAACTTGGACACTCATAAAATGCGTCTCTTTCAAAACCAGGAGATAGAAATTGTTTTGTCATATCAAAATTCTAAACCCGTTATTTATTTACGGATTAGTAGGATTTTTTAGTAGAATTAATAGGGCAAGTCACGAGGGCTCCACTAAAACTGCATCTAATTGCATTCCAGTGCATTAACCTCATTTTACTTGTCATATTTATGATAACACCTTACACTTTAAATACTTTTTGTCACTAGTAATAATATGACCCTAGATAGTTTACCTTTGCTTTCAAACGATACTCTTTTTCCAAAGAAAGTTCGAGAAGTAGCGATGATAAAAATTAAAGCAGAAAAACCAAGGACTTATTATGTAGCTGGGGTTTTTATTTCTGGAGTAGAAAAAGTTCTTATTGCAAATGCCAATCCCTTTAGAGTAGATCAAGATGGGGCATCTATAATAAGTGCGGGGCTTGAAAGAATTCCTCTAGAAGATATAAAAGAATATGTATGCCGGGTTAGTTATTCTTAAATTGTGAGTCTACTGACAATATCTTCATGAATTTTCTCTGGAGAAGGTAGACCATCAATTTGAATTATTAAACCAGTAGAATACTTTTTTAACAATTGAGATGTTTGTGCATCATAAGTCTTTAATCTTCTTCTTATTGTTTCTTCGTTAGCGTCATCTGGTCGAGATTGTGCAAGTGCTCGCTTCTTTATTCTTTGAACTAAAACATCATAATCTTCTACAACTAAAGAAATAATTTTCAAAACATCCACCCTCGGAGCAATTAAATCTACCTGAGCCGGATTTCTTGGAATACCATCTAAAACTAATATTTGCTTTTTTGGATCAAATCTTTTATCCTGTTGGTAAGCGGCTAAAGTTTTATAGAACAAATCTATTGTTAAATCATCAGAAACAAAACAACCCCTATCAATCAAATCAGTAATCTTTCTTTCTATTAAAGAACCTTTCATTCTTGGATCGGTCTTTAAAGACCTAAACATCTCTCCAGTAGAAAGATGAAAATAGTTTTTATCTTCTGCTAAAAATTTTGCTTGAGTTCCTTTTCCGACTCCTGGTGGACCAAATATTATTATCGCCCTATATTTTTCAAAAACTGGTCTTTTTACCATTTATATTCTATAAAATAACTAAGTTTATAAATTTAGTTAAAATCCAAAATATATGGAAAGATACCCTACAAAAATTCCCGGATATTATGGAACTCCTGAAAATCTTGCACAACATCTTTCTCGTCTTAGATATGATGTTAATCTTGCCATAAATAGACAATTGGTTTTAGAATATAGAAAACAGGCAGCTAGTGATGAAAAAGCAGGAAGACCGAAACTCGCAAGAGAATTAAGAGCTTATGCAAACCTATTAGAAAAAAATGTAGAGCAAATGGAAAAAATATTCAAAATCTGTAAAGATAAACCTGGTATGAAAGATGAAATCTAAATTTTCTGATTATTTTATTGCAGGACTATCTAAAATAAAATGATGTTCAACACATCTAGGTTCATATTTTTCTTCGGGTCTTGAACCTTCTGTTGATTTGATAATATCAAAATAGCTTGCAGGCTTGCCATTGATTAATCTTTGAGTTCTTGTTGCCGTTTGACCACAGTTATTGTATTTACAGATTGCTTGGCGACATAGAGTAGGATAGTCAGCCCGAGTGATAATTCTGCCCATCTGCCCAAAAGGCTCACCCCTAAAATCTAAATTAAGTCCCGCCACAATAACATTATAATTTTTTCTTACAAGATTTTCTATTACTTTTTCTATATTTTCTGAGAAAAATTGAACTTCATCTATAGCCACAACTCTGATATCCTTTGAAGATTTACGATTTAGAAGATCAAGTATTGCTTCAGGATTATTATCAGGTATAAATGCTGTTGAGAATGGGCTTTTTCTTTCTTCACGATTATCACTCAGGGGTCTAAAGAATAAAAAATCTCCGCCAGGAATATGTTCAAGAGGATTTAACCGATAGGTTAAAGCATCGGTTTTTCCAGAATACATTGGACCATAAAAAACTTCAAGTTTTCCTAGTCTAATGTGCTCGATGTTTGTTGAATTCATGTTAAAAATATAGTCTTTGTCCTTAAGTTTATTCTAAAAATTCTATTCCTAACTCGCTGGACATTTCTGCTTGTTTTTTTGTTTGGGCAGTAAAACCAGAAGAAACACCTACAATTTGTGAGGATTTAACTCCTGTAACTATAAGCATAACTCTTAAGGATTTTTCTAAATCTTCGGATATTTGTGCTCCCCAAATCATTTTTGCGTCTGGAGAAAGTTTTTCTCCAACAGTTGAAACAACCGTCTTAGCTTCTTCTAAAGTAAAATCTGGACCGCCAATGATATTTACAAGAGCACCCCCTGCATTAGAGATATCAACATCAAGTAATGGATTAGTTATCGCTTTTTCTACTGCATCCAAAGCTCTGTTCTGTGAGTCAGCTTCACCCATGCCAATTAAACTTACTCCACCATTCATCATAACTGCTTTTACATCTGCGAAATCAAGGTTTACTAATCCAGATTTTGTAACCAGTTCTGTAATTCCTTTAACTGCGTTTGTTAATATTTCATCAGCTACTTTGAAGGCAGTTTGCAAAGGTAATTCAGGAGCTAATTCTAAAAGTTTATCGTTAGGAATAACAATTAAAGTATCTACGTTACTTTCCATTCTTTCTAAACCATACATTGCATTTTCAATTCTTTTTTTACCTTCCATAGTAAATGGAAGAGTTACAACTCCTACAACCAATGCTCCTTGTTTTTTAGCCAATTCAGCTATAACTGGTGCTGCTCCTGTTCCTGTTCCTCCGCCCAAACCACAAGTAATAAAAATCATATCTGTGCTCGAAAGTTTTTTCTTTATTTCTGAATCTGATTCATGAGCTGCTTCTTCTCCAACTCTTGGATTACTTCCTGCACCCAAACCTTGTGTTAATTCCTTTCCAATTAAAATTTTATAATCTGCTTCTGAATATAATAAGTCTTGAGCATCAGTATTAACTGCTATCATCTCACAACCTTTGATTCCTACTTCTCTCATTCTAGAAATAGTATTCCCCCCTCCGCCTCCGACTCCAAAAACTTTAACCTTCGCAAGTTGCTTCTTTAAAAGTTCTTCTAATTCTCTATCAATTTGAGCAAGTTCAGGATTATGACTATAAGCCTCTTCACGAATCTTTAAATCTTGTTCACTTTCTTTTTTTATTGCCATCTTTTATAAAAAATAAATAGTTTTTTGGTTTATAAGTATTATTGGTGTGTAGAATAGTTATATTTTATTATAAGTTTATTTAAAAACTTTCTAAAACATAAAAAAATATGAATGAAAGACCACTAATGTATTTTGGGCATCCTATAAATTTTTATAATACTCCGAAAGAAGCAGATTTAGTAAGGATAATTGAGGCCAGATTTCCAGAATATGCTCTTGAAAATCCAAATCAGAGGCATCATCAACAGGGGTATGTTGATTGGAAGGCTCAGAAAGGAAATGGCATGCAGTATTATTTTCAGATAGTCCTTCCAAAAATGGATGCGGGAATATTTTTGTGTTTTGAAGATAGGATGTTTGGTTTTGGAGTTTTTGGAGAAGCAGAATTTATAGCTCAGCGAGGAAATCCTATTTGGGAAATTGATGTTGAAGGAAATATAACTACTATGAGATTAGATACTAACAGATTATTAACGATTGAAGAGACTAAAAAAAGAATTTATCCTAATTACTCAAAATAATTATTTAGGTTTTATTTACTTTATTTCTTTTCTATTTTTTCAGCTTTTTCTTCGGCCTTTTTCTCTTCTTTCTTGGGCTTCTCAAGAATTTCAACGGTTAAACCCAAAGCATCCTTGAATTTTTCTTGGAAAACTTTTAGAACAGGCATTAATTTTAAATCTTTGAATATTAACTTTTTGTTTGCTTCGTCTAAATCAAAATCAAACTCTTGGTTAAAGAAAAATCTTTGAAGAGAATTTATTTTTTCTTTTGTATCTTTTATCATTTCTTTAATAACGAATTCATATTCTACTTCTTTTCCCGCTAGAGGATTGTTGAAATCTACCATAACTCTTCCACCAGAAACACTAATAACTTTTACAAGATTATTGTCGAGAGCTAAAACCATTCCAGATTCAGGCATTATTTTTTGTGCTAAAAACATCTTTAGAGGTATTAGTTGAACAAGTTTTTTATCTCTCTTACCAAATGCATTTTCTGGAGAAAGTTTAACACTATACTTTTTACCAACCTCTTTTCCTTCCAAAGCTTCATCAAAACCCTTTACGAGCATGCCTTCGCCAACACAAACTATTAGAGGTTTTCCGGATAGTTCTAACTTTATTTTTTTAGCTTCTTCTATAATATTTGTGTCAAAAACTTCGTTTGTATTTAGGTTTCTACCTAAGAATTCGAGATTTACAAAATCTTTTTTCTTAACTAACTCTTGACTTGCCATGAAAATCATAGAAAATCTGTGTTTTTAAAGATTTGTGATAAAGAAGATTATAATATTTTACATAAATCGTTATAAACCCTGCTCCATAATTTAGAGTATGCAAAGAAAAGTTTATCTTATATGTCCAGTAAGAGGAGTAACTGAATTAGAAAAAGCATTTTTAGAAAGTTATGTTAATAGACAAGAAGAGAGAGGAATAAAGGTGCACTATCCTCCGAGGGATGTAAACCAAGAGGACCCTACGGGATTAAGGATTTTAACCGAACACAGAAAAGCAATGAGTGAAGCAGATGTTGCGCATATTTATTGGAATGGTAAGAGTAGTGGAAGCTTTTTTGATTTGGGAATGGCATTTATGGCAGGAATTCCAGTAATTGTTGCTAATCCTGAAATGATTCCTAGTCAAGTACCCCCTCTGGGAGACTTAGAGATATTTTTGCTAAACTTACCTCAAATTACCAAGACATCTAAAGAATCAACCACTAAAGTTATAGAACAAACTTATGCTCGAAAATTAGAGCTAAATAGATTAAATCTTATAGAGTATAATTTTAGAGAACTAAATAAAGACTTTCTTTTTGATTTTGGAATGGCATTTATGACTCAAAAACCAATAATTTTAACTAATCGGGCTGAAGTAGAGAGACAAAGAACAGCACACAAAAGCTTTCAGAATGTACTTTTAGAATTAGATAGTATGGCAAGAGCAAGCTAGACCTTCCACAAAAGCTTTATAAATCTATTTTTTCTGAGTAAGTTATGGCATTTAAATTAATAACCGCACACGAGTGTCACCCAGGATCAACAATCCTTATAGATGGTAATGCTTATGTCGTAAGAAGTAATGATATCAGTAAAACAGGTAAACATGGTTCTTCTAAGTGTAGAATTGAGGCAATAGCAGTAATCGATGATAAGAAAAAAATTATAGCTTGTCCTGGAGCAGATAGATTTGAGGTACCTATGATACAGAAAAAGAAAGCTCAAATTCTTTCAGTTAGTGGAGATATGGCTAATGTTATGGATCTTGAAAATTTTGAAACTTTAGATATCCCTATTGTTGAAGAATTAAAAGGACAACTTAATCCTGAAGACCAAGTTGAATTCATGATTATAGATGAAAAACAAAGAATAATTAAAAGAAAAATCTAATTTTAAAATAAAATGGCAAAACTACCCGCAGCACAAGCAAGATTGTTTAAGAATATATTTGTTTGCAAAGAATGCAAAGCAAAAATCAGAACAGAACCTATTAGAGTTATAAATGGAAAAGTTAAGTGCAGAAAGTGTAAAAGCTCTGCTTTGAGACCGATTAGGAAGAAATAATTTTAGAAAATAGGGGTGATTAAAAACAATATGGAGATAACTAACCCAAATTACGGAAAGATTATATTAATTCTTGGAGATTACTCTGTTGATGATTTTGGTAAACCCAGAAGTGTTAATGGAAGATTGGCTTTTGTTGAAAATCCCGGTGTTTTTTTTGGACCAAATCCTTCTACAGGCAAATATGATCTAGAAAGTTTTACATTTAGGCATTATGAACAAGGAGAAACTTGTACTATTGCAGGGCAATGTTTAGCAAGAGATACTCAGATAATTGATGAGACTAATATAGAAGCTTCTTTAACTAACGCATGGATAAACGGCTTGCATAAAAAAACAATTATACAAAGATTAACTTATAGATTTAAAGATAAACCACAAGTGCCCCTCACTAGATTAAGAAATGAATTTAGAATCATCAAAAGAGTTAGAGATTCTTCTCTAAAGCCATTCCCTACAGCAAAATAATAATCCATAGTATATTTTAAAAACTCTTATTCTCAATAATAATTAGGTGTTAAAATGAATATCTTTGTTTATGATTTAAGTTTTTTGATTATATTTGGTTTAGCTGTTGCTTGGTTTCTCTATAAAAGAAAACAAAAACTAACAAAAGATGGCTGGATGTATTTGTATAAAACTTCGGTTGGATTGAAAGTTATAGACTACCTTGGAACTAAGAATAAAAAGTTGCTTAAATTTTTGAGTTATATCATTGTTGTAATGGGATATTTTCTTATGGTTATTATGATTTGGCTTATGTATGGCATGGTTAAAATTTTTATGAATCCTGCTTTTGTCCAAGCTATAAAAATTCCTCCCCTAATGCCCCTTATACCTTATCTTCCAGGAATATTTCAAGTAACTTGGTTACCTCCTTTTTATTTTACTTATTGGATTATTGCTATAGCTTTAATTGCTATCTTTCATGAAGGTGCTCATGGAATATTCGCCAGATTTAATAATGTAAAAATAAAATCAACAGGGTTTGGTTTTTTAGGTCCTTTCTTAGCTTTCTTTGTTGAACAAGATGATAAACAGATGCAGAAAAAGAAAATATTCCCCCAACTAACTATTTTGGGTGCAGGAGTTTTTGCTAATGTCTTGCTGGGCATAATTTTCTTTTTTATTATGGCAGGATTTTTTAGTGTTGCTTATGCTCCTGCAGGAGTAACCTTTAATACCTATGCTTATACAATTGCTCCATTAAATCAATTGAGTTCTACAAATTTAATTATAACCACGCCCCTAGGAAATAATTATTCTAAAGTTAACTATCTAAATGAAAGCTATTTGTTAAGCGAAGAATCTCTTAATAATTCTCTACTCAGCAAGAATACTCAAGTAATAATCTATCCTATTGAACCTGCAATAATTAATGATTTGAGGGGAACAATAATCAAAATAGATAATCAGACGATTAGACAATCTTCAGATATTGACAGTATCCTTAAAACATTAAATCCTGGACAGAATATTAGCATAAAGACAAAGTATACTAATAATAGTTCAACCCAAGTTCTTGAATTTAATTTCACATTAGGTAAAGACTATACTAATTCAAGCAGAGCAATTATGGGAATTGGAACTGTTCAGTATAAATCTTCAGGAGTTAGAGGATTTTTGACAAAAATGTTTTATTCCTTCAGAGACCCTAGCATAAACTATGAACCAAAAGCTAATCCGGAATTTACACTTTTTATTTACAATCTGTTTTGGTGGATTGTCCTTATCAACTTCAGCGTAGCTTTAACAAATATGCTTCCTATGGGTATATTTGACGGTGGAAGATTTTTCTATCTTACAATTTTGGCAGTAACTCGAAAAGAAAAAATAGCTCAATTAACTTTTAAGTGGACAACAAGAATATTGCTCTTAATATTCCTAGCATTAATGCTACTCTGGGTTTGGGGAATGTTTCTTAGTTAATCTGTTCTAAGAAATGAGCTTGTTCTAGTAGACTTAATTCTTGCTGAAAGCTCATCGGGCCAGCAACATCATAGGTTCCACATAATTGAGTTCTAAGAAAAGCTATTTTTGCACGAGTATCTTCTGGTTTTATTCCTCGCACAGCATACCATTTCTCATAAGTCTGTTTTAAGGCTTTCTGAAATCTTTCTTCTTCATACATAATCTAACTTAGGCTTTTTAATTTATAAAGATTTATATAACAAAAGTAAATCATTAAGATATGATATCACCTGAAAATCTAAAACTATTGAAAAGGCAGAAATATAGAGTAGCCGGAAAACACTCTGCTGTTCAAATATGTAGATGGACTAAAAATTCTCTTACTGGGAAAGGAGAATGTTATAAATATCAGTTTTATGGAATTCCTAGCTGGAGATGCTGTGAGATTTCTCCTGCTGCTGTTTGGTGTGATAATCATTGTTTGCATTGTTGGCGAGCGATAGAAGCAACTCAAGGCAATAAAATGCCAACAAAAGACATTGACTCCCCAAAGAAAATAATTGAAGAGTGTATAAAAGGTAGGAAACTTCTTATGTCTGGTTTTGGCGGACATGATACTCTTAATTCAAAAAGATATAAAGAAGCTCAAGAGCCAAGTCATTTTGCTATAAGTCTTATTGGAGAACCAACCCTCTATCCAAAAATAGGCGAGATGATAGCAGAATTAAGAAAAGATGCAAGAACGAGTTTTATTGTAAGTAATGGTTTACATCCTGAAGTTTTTAAAAAGCTTGATAAGAAAAAACAGTTGCCAACTCAGCTATATATCTCTCTAAACTCCAGTAATAAAGAAGAATATGATGCTTGGCATAAATCTTCTAAGAAAAATGCTTGGAAAATTTATAATAAAAGTTTAGATTTAATGAATAAATTTACTAAAAAAGGTAAAAGAACAATTCTTAGAATGACTATTGCGCGAGATAAAAATATTGATGAAAAACATATAAAAGAGTTTGCGAGCATAATAAAAAAAGCAAATCCTCTTTTTGTTGAAATCAAGAGTTATATGCCTTTGGGATATGCAAGAGCAAGAATGGGCTATGATGCTATGCTTACTAATGTTGAAATTAGAAAGTTTTCTCGTGCTCTTGCAAAAGAACTTGGTAAATCCTATGGGATTTTGGATGAGCACTATCCTTCAAGAATATGTTTGGTTGGAAAGAAGAAAGATAAGAAGAGAATGAAGATAAAAACTAAGGAGATATAGTTCCTTCACAACCTTTAAATACTCATATGAAATTATATTCATATGAAGATAAATCAAAAGAATAAAGAAAACAACAAATATCATTTCTTTTTTGGAAATCTTGCAAATCCTCTGAGGGTCGAGATAATAACTCTATTGAAAAAGAAAGAAATGTCTGTAACAGAACTTGGAAAGGCGATTAATGTAGAACAAAGCAAACTAAGCCACGCTCTTGCTAATCTAAGAAGATGCAACTTAGTTAAAACTAAAAGAGAAGGAAAGCAAATAATATATTCGCTTAATAAAAAAACTCTTTTGCCCATACTTGAAATTATAGATAATCATTCAACACTAAATTGTGGGGGAAATTGTGCTGAGTGTAAAATTCAACACTGATTTATTATGGATCAACAGATAATATACCTGGATAATGCTGCTACAACAAAAGTCGATGAAAAGGTTGTAAAAGCAATGCTCCCTTATTTTTCAGAAAAATATGGAAATGCTTCGTCTATGCATAATTTTGGAAGGCTTGCTAGAGAAGCCGTAGATAATTCTAGAAAAATCATTGCTAAATCTCTAAATGCAAATGAAGAAGAGATTTATTTTACTTCTGGGGGGACTGAAAGTAATAATCTAGCATTAAAGGGATTATTCTTGGCTAATAAAAGTTCTGGCAAAAATCATATTATCACTACAAAAATAGAACATGATTGTATTTTACAGACTTGTAGGTGGCTAGAAAAACAAGGAGCTAAAATAACCTATATTGACGTAGACAAACATGGATTAGTTAATCCCCTAGACATTACAAAAGCAATAACTCCAAACACCCTTGTAGTAAGTATAATCCAAGGCAATAATGAAATTGGAACCTTACAAGATACAGCAGAAATAGGCAGAATATGTAAATCTAAAGGAGTTTATTTTCATATTGATGCTTGCCAGAGTTTTACCAAGTCATTTATAGATGTTGAAAAACAAAATCTAGACCTAGTAACAATTAATGCTCATAAAATTCATGGTCCAAAGGGTGTTGGAGCTTTATATGTAAGAAAAGGAGTAAATATACAAGCCATACAAAACGGAGGAGGACATGAACATGGTTTAAGAAGTGGGACTGAAAATGTTCCTGGAATTGCGGGGTTTGGTAAGGCTGTAGAAATTGCAGATAAAAAACAATTAAAAAATATAGAAAAACTTAGAGATTATCTAATAAAGAATATTCTTAAGATACCTCGAACAAGATTAAATGGCGCAAGTAAAGAAAGATTATGTAATAATGTAAATATTTCATTTAGAGACATAGAAGGAGAAGCTATTGCAAGCCATCTTGAAAATTATGGCATCATTGTTTCAACAGGTTCTGCCTGTGCAAGCCATACACTAAAGAAGAGTCATGTTTTGAGAGCGATAGGTTTAAATGATTTAGAAATAAATAGTTCTATAAGAATAAGTTTAAGCAAATTTACCACAAAAAAAGAAATCGATAAACTTATTCGGGTTTTACCTAGTATAGTTAATACGCTTAGAACTATGAGCCCTGTTGCAAACAATCAAATAAATAGAAAAGGAGGCAAAATGACAAAGATAAAAGATAAGTTTACAGAGTTTGCTGGATCTTTTAAAAATGAAGGCGAATTCGAAGAAGAACTTGAAGAAGAAGGGTTAGATCCTGAAGAAGTAGAAAATAAACATTTTGAAGAAGAGAATTAACATATGAAAACTAAAAGAAAAATCACCCCTAGTAAGAAGAGTGCTAAATCAAAAATAAATAAGAACTCTAGTTTTTCAGAATTGCTTGAAAAGCACCCGGAACTTGCACATACCCTATCAGAAGAGGGCATGCATTGTGCGGGTTGCCCATTTGCAGCTAGGGAAAGTTTAGAACAAGGAGCATTAGCTCACGGGATTAATCCAGAAAAACTTGTAAAGAAATTAAATAAAAAGGTAAAGAAAAAATAATATGGAAAACGCACAATATGAAAAGAAAGTTATGAAGAGATTCTTTAATCCAAAATATGCTGGAGAAATAAAAAACCCCAGTGCGGTTGGACAGGTAGGAAATGCAGCCTGCGGAGATATCATGAGGGTTTTTATTAAAGTTGAAGCCGATAAAAAAACTAAGAAAGAAAAAATCAAAGACATCAAATTCAAAACAATGGGCTGTGTTGCGGCAATAGCCTCCTCGGATGCAGTTTGTGAGATTGCCAAGGGAAAAACCATTAGTGATGCTAAAAAAATAACCAAAAAGGATATTTTGAAGAAGGTTGGAAAACTTCCACAGATAAAACACCATTGTTCAATTTTGGGTGAAGAAGCTTTGTTAAAGGCTATAGAAAATTATGAACTAAGAACTAAACTTCATAAGGCTTAAAAACAAAAAATAAATCTAAAAATATGGAAAATAAGAAAGTAGGGTACTTAATCGAAGGAATTGCCTTAGCTATACTAGTTATAATATTTGCATTTAATCAAGGTTTAAGAAAAATAGTTGATGCTACTTGTTCTCATGGGCCTAGCTGCACTATGTATGATACTATAAACCTTCAAACTTGGATAAGTCTTGCAGTGGTTTTAGTCTTAATTGCAATAGGTTTATTTTTAATATTTTCAAAACAAGAGATTAAAATTGTAAACAAAAAAGTAAAAGATGAAAAGAAAAAGATTAATTTAGATGGATTGGATGCTAAAGAAAAAGAAGTAGTAAAGTTAATTCAAGAATCTAATGGGGCAATATTTCAAGCAGAATTAATGGAAAAACTTGGTGTTGGAAAAGTAGGAATAACTAGAATGCTAGATAAGCTAGAAGCAAAACAAATTATAGAAAGAAAAAGAAGAGGAATGAATAATATCGTTGTTCTAAAGAGTTAATTATTAAATTTTAAATGTGAAACTAGTTTCATCAAAGAGGTTATAATAAGTTTTTTATTATAAAAATTAATTAAAAGAAGTTTCTTTATGAAAGAAGCTTCAAGTAAGAAATTAAATGAAACAGGAGGTAAAAATGAAAACATATACAATTATCGCAATCGCACTATTGCTTGTTGCTATTATAGCTGCAGGAGTTTATGCGATCAACCTTAAGGGGACAGATGTAGTAATAACTACTAAGAGCTGCGGAAGTGCTTCATGCAATGGAAGTTGTACTGCTGAAAATAATTGCGGTTCTTCAAGTTGCGGAGCTACAACTGGCGGAGCTTGTACTTGCGGCCAAGGTAGCTGTGGAGGTTCTTGTACAACAGGGAATACTTGCAGTTCAAGCACATGTGGAGCTAAAGTTGGCGGAAGCTGTGGTTGCAGTAAAGCCTAATTAAGATTTATTTGTTTTTTTATTTTTTTAAGAACGAGGAGTAAGCTTTAAAAATTGTCATTTTTTAACTCATTCGCCTAACGGGCGAAGATTTAAAAACCCCAATAATCAATAGATTTTGTCACACTACATCGTTAAACCCTTATTCTGGGCAAAAACGCATAGGTAGTAGACAATTAAAGCTTAGAAAATAAACATAAGAAAAACATGACAACTAAAGAAAATTTTGTAAAAGCTATTCAAGAATTAAAAAAGCTTGAAGCAGAAAAGAAAGAACAAAGAAAGTTCACTCAAAGTATAGATTTAATTATAAACTTAAAAGATTATGATATAAAGAAAACAACTATTAACACTTTCGTTCTTTTACCTCATAAAATAAAAGAAAAGAAGATTGCAGGATTCTTGGAAAAGAAAAGCAATATTATTGATACAATTACAAAGGCAGAATTTGAAGATTTTAAGGATAAGAAAAAGATGAAGAAACTTATCAAAGAATACGACTTTTTCATTGGAGCGGCTAAACTAATGCCGGCTATTGCAGCTACATTTGGTAGATATCTTGGACCTGCTGGAAAAATGCCTTCACCCCAACTTGGCGTTGTTATGGCTGAAGATGAAAATTCAATAAAATCTTTAATGAAGAAAATTGAGAGTGCGGTAAAATTAAGAACAAAAGAGCCTACAGTTAAGGTGGTGATAGGAAAACAAACAGATAAGGATGAGGATATTGCTGAAAATGCGATTATTGTTTTTAATGAAGTTTTTAAAAATTTGCCTAAGGCAAGGGAACAACTTAAATCAGTTTTAATTAAATACACAATGAGCAAACCCGTAAAAGTTGCTTTACAATAATTATAGAATAATATGGCAGATAAAAAACCAAAGACACACGTTTCAGAAGAAAAAAAACAAGCAGTAAAGAATTTAGCTGAGAGCATAAAAAATGGAAAATGTATCATGCTTGTTTCTATTAAAAATATCCCTTCTTCACAATTACAAAAAATAAAAAAAGACTTAAGAGGAAAAGCTAAAATCGAAGTTGCTAAGAAAACTATTCTCGTAAGGGCTATTGATGAATCCAAAGTTGAAGAATTGCAAAAATTAAAAGAAAATATTCAAGAGGATATGGCTTTGCTCATCTCTGAAGATGATGGTTTTGAAATATCTGCTTGGTTAAATGATAATAAAAATCCAATTGGAGCTAAAGAAGGACAGGTAACTGATGTAGATATCAGTGTTGATGAAGGTCCAACCGAATTAGTTCCCGGCCCAGTTATTTCCGAATTAGGAAGTTTAGGATTACAAATTATGGTTGAAGATGGAAAAATCACAATTAGAAAATCTAAAGTAGTAGTAAAAAAGGGCGATAAAGTTACAGCTGCAGGAGCTTCAATCTTTCAAAAACTTGGAATAAAACCCTTTATGATTGGTTTAACACCTTTAGCTTTTTATGATGCCATCTCAAAAAAAGTTTATGTTGGAGTTAAAATTGATAAAAGGGCAAAACTTGCAGAATTCATTAGTGGTTTTGCAAAGGCAAAAGGTTTTGCTGTGTCTATTGCTTATCCAACTAAAGAGTCAATTGGAATGCTATTGGCTAAGGCTAACTCACATATGAACGCTTTAAATAAATTACAAAATAAAACTCAATAAAATTCGGGAGGAAAATAATGGAATACATATACGCTGCTTTGTTATTACACAAGCTAGGTCAAACAGTTGATGAAGCTGGTTTGAAAAAAGTTATAGTTGCAGCTGGAGCTTCTTTCGATGAAGCAAAAGCTAAAACATTACTTGCAAGTTTAGCTGGTGTTGATATAAACAAAGAATTGGAAAATGCATCAGTCATGGCTGTAGCATCATCTGCTGGAGCAAGTGCTAGCGCACCTGCTGAAGAAAAGAAAGAAGAAGTAAAAGCAGAAGCTGCCGCTGAAGGACTAAGTGCACTTTTCGGATAAAATCTTAATAATTTAGTTCAGAGTGCACTTTAGCTAGTTTTAACACCGGCTTAGTCTAATCTGAATTATATTTGTTATATGTATTAACACCCTTCCTAATAGTAATTGAAAAAGTATAAAAATAAATCAACATTATTTTACTGAGGTGTTAGCGCCTCGGAGCTATTTCTGAGAAAAATTTAACATGGCAGAGATAAACCTTAAAAAACTTCATAAGAAATTAAAAAGATGGTTTAGTTATAATAGTTTAGAATATTCTTTAGCAGATAAGGTTCGTATTGATATATGGGCTAGAAAATATGCACCATGTTATTCAACAACTGTAGATGCTACTAAAGATGGCAGTACACATGAGCTTTCAGTAATATTATTCAGTAAATTTCTTGAAGATTTTTGCAGAACTTCTGCCTTTGAAGAGAATGGATTTTATAGCAGATTTACTCTCTTCCTAAAAAGAGCAGAAATACAAAAAGCTTATGAAGAAAATAGAAGGATTGAAGAGCTAGAGGTTTGGAGATACTAAAAATAAAAATTCTTAACTTCAATCTCTAAAAAAACTTCCCTCGCACCCGCATTTTTATATTATTTTCAAGAGACTTAAACGCAAATGCTCTACGCCGCTGCCAGGAATCGAACCTGGATATCCTTGCGGAAACCGGTTCTCAAGACCGGCCGAGTACCATTGTCGCACAGCGGCATGCTGATAATAAAATGTTCGTTTCTACCTTATTTAAGCTTAACTGATATGATAAAAATTTTGGGATATCAAATAATAGAATTACATCCCTCTTTCTGCAACTAACTGGGCAGATCTTTCTATAACTGCTAAAACATACTCTGCAGTTTCAGCAAGAGCCAATGGAGTTTTGAGTTTAGATTTAATACTCACACCATAAGGAGATAATCCTGCTACTTCTAATGCTGAAATCATATCCAGCTGAGCCCGAGTTTTATCTTCAAGAGGCAAAGCATCATAAGCTGCTTGATGTTGATGATATAACAATAAACCCTGAATTGTTCCATCTTCAGAAACGCCCTTGCTTTTTATATCATTAAGAATACTCTGATGTAAAATTCTAAAATCTTCATAAGAACCTTTATTTGCCATATAGTTTTAATGATGAACTTATATATAAACTTTATTGCAAAAGAGTATAAATTATCTCCCAAAAACCTTAAATACAAGCTTCTGCTAAAAGAAATATGAAAACACTAAGAGCAATAACAATAGGGATTATTGTTTGGATAGCTATCTTCTTTGAAGTAAGTATTCTTATGTTTGGATTAAACCTATCTAACGGACCACTTTATTACTTGATTCACTATGTTTTTTCAGGATTATTAGTTGCTGTCTGTGCTGCTCTTTATTTTAGGAAAGTTCGTTCAGGATTAATTGAAGGAATCTTGCTGGGATTAGTATTATTAGCTACGGGAATATTTCTTGATGCTGTAATAACCGTCCCCATATTTGTAAAAAATTGGTATTACTTCATAGATTCAAAACTTATCTTAGGTTATATTGAAGGATTCTTAGTTGCAGTTCTTATTGGATTAATCAAAAAAAATTAGTACCCATTAAATTCAAAAAATAAAAGTAGTTTTAATCTGCTCTTTTAAACCAACCAAAGAATCTACTAAAGAAACCCTTGCCAGCATTATCTTGAGCTGCAATTTTTGCAGCCATTTCATCATTATCTATTGTTTGATATTTTATAACAGGTTTATCTTGAATCTTTGGAGCTTGAGCAGCAAGTTGTTTATTAGCTATTTCAATTGATTTTTCAACAGTAGTTTTAGAATAGCCTTGGCTCAATAAAGAAAATCTTAGAGCATCCATAGTGTACCCCTTAGAAATATTCTTTTTTACATAATCTGCAAGTTTTTGATTTGTATTCTCTTGTGTTGGCATGCTTATTTATAATAATTAGAGTTTAAAAAGTTTATCTTAAAATAGTTGAAAATTTAAGTGACAAAAATATCTCAAATTTATTCTAAAATTAACTCTTTACTCCCTGAACTTCCTTCTCGAGTTGTTCTATAAAATTTGGGATCATTCAGATAGTTATACCCTCTAAGACAAGGATAGAAATCTTCAGATTTTTCAGGTTTAGCAAAGTCAACTAAACCTTCTTTAACAAACCTTTTTAGATAATCTCCATAAATCTTTCTGGCTTCTAAAGAAAGAGGACTTAAAAATTGGTTTGCATGACTATTTCGAGGTATTTTTTCGTGACTTCCTACGGACTCCTGATAAGCTCGTTCTAATTCTTGCATTGCAGAAGAAGATTCTTGCAACAAAATTTGATAGATACAATGAATAACGTCTCCATAAAGAACTAAATTTGATTGAAAATCTGCATGCTCACAAAAAAAAGAGTATATCTCCCTGTCTTTTTTCTTTGTTAATCCTGTTCTCTGACTCACCTTCAAGTCAATAGCCTTTTTAACTAGCTCCTGGGTTTTCTTGGCTTTTCCCATTAATAATGGAGTAATTTAGAGTATATAATCATTTATTTAATAAAAAATATATTTAAAAAGTCCATTAGTTTAGATTAAAAATGGTAGAGGTGTTAGTTGCAATTAGTTTTATTATAGGTATATCTGCTTTGTTAACAATTCTCGCGAGAGTCATAAAACAGCCCCCGATAATTGCTTATTTAATTGCAGGAGTTGTTGTTGGTCCACTTTTTTTAAATCTCATTAATGGTTCAAGTGATACTAGTTTAATACAAACTCTATCTCGAATCGGCGTTGCTTTTTTATTATTTATAGTGGGATTAAGTTTGGATTTTAGAGTTTTAAAAGAAATAGGAAAAACTTCTATTTTTGTAGGTATAATTCAGATAGTTCTGGTAGGAACTTTTGGTTATTTCTTGGCTAATTGGATGGGATTTGGAATAACTGGATCAGTTTATCTTGCAGTGGGATTAGCTTTTTCTTCCACAGTAGTAGTTGTAAAAATTCTTTCAGATAAAAAAGAATTAGAAACCCTTCATGGAAGAATAGCTTTGGGTATACTTATTGTTCAAGATGTTGTAGCCGCTATTGCTTTGATGATTCTTCCGATGACACAAAATCTTTCAGAAAGTTCAAAACTATTATTCTTTAGAGAATTAGGAATCGCTATCGCTGTAATCTTCATGGTCTTCCTCTTATCTGCTTTTATATTTAATAAATTACTTGACTACCTTGCTAAAAGTCAAGAAGCCCTGTTTTTATTTGGGATTGCTTGGGCTTTAACTCTTGCAACACTATTTAGCAAACTTGGGTTTTCTATGGAGATTGGAGCATTAATAGCGGGTATGTCTCTAGCTTCTGGAGGTTATTCTTTTGAATTAAGTGGGAAAATGAAACCCCTAAGAGATTTTTTTGTAGTATTATTCTTTGTATTTTTCGGAAGCCAACTAAGTTCCGTAAACTCCGAGTTAATAGTTCAAGCAGTTATCATTAGTGCTTTTGTTATAATTGTTAAACCACTTTTAACAATGATTGCGTTAAGAGTGTTTGGATATACAAAAAAGATAAATTTCTTAACTTCTATAAGTCTTGCTCAAATTAGTGAATTTTCTTTAATCATAGTTTTACTTGGATTTAATCTGGGGCAACTAACTCAAGAGGTGATGAATCTTTCAATTTTGGTTGCGTTAATAACAATTGCTATAAGTACCTATTTGATTAACTATTCAGATAATCTGACTAAATATATCTTAAAATTTAAATTTATGAATATTTTTGATGGCGGAATAAAATGTGACGATAAACACTTAGACAAAAATTACGATATAATGCTTTTTGGATATCATCGAGTAGGTTATAAGTTGCTTCAAAGATTAAAAAAAATGCATGAAAACTTTGTGGTAGTAGACTATAATCCTAATGTAGTAAAATCATTGAACAAGCAAGGAATTGATGCAATTTACGGAGATGCAGGTAATAAAAACTTTTTAGATGATCTGCCATTAAGCCGAACTAAAATGGTCATCTCTACTATACCTGAAGAATCTTCAAATCTTTTAATAATCCAGACTTTAAAAGAACTTAAATCTGATGCCGTTCTTATTATGACTGCTGAACAACCCCGACAAGCATTAGATTTATACAAGATTGGTGCTGATTATGTTATTATACCACATCATCTTGGCGGATGGTATGCTTCAGAAATTATAGAGAAATATAAAAAGGACAAAAAGAAATATATAGAAATAGGAAAAAATCATTTACATGAGCTAAACAAAGCAAAAAATAGTTCAAATTTTAAAGAATAGTTGAAGTTTAAAGATTTAAATAAGGGGGTTAAACTTTTCATATAACTCTAAAGCATTCTCGAGACGAGTCTTAGAATCCGAATAAATTGTTAGAATCTTATCTCCTTTCTTTACTTTATCACCGATACGATAATAAAGATATAATCCAGATCCTTTATCCATTGGGCTTCCTGCAACACTTGCTAAAAGATTAATTTTTTTATTGTCAATTTGAGAAATCTTAAAGTTTTTTTCTGCTAAAATATTTTTTTTATGACTGCCTAACTTTTTATCAATTTCAGCTATAGTTGGAACGCTACCCTTCTGAGCTTCAATAATCTCATAAAACTTTTTAGAGGCTTTTCCAGATTTTAATATTTCGCGAGCAAGTTCTAGTCCTTTCTCTTTCTTTGTTTTTCCACATAATTCTATTATTTGTCCTGCTAAGAAGAGTGCTTTTTCTTCTAAATCTTTTGGGGAATCTTTTTCCTGTTTTAAAACCTTTATTACATCTCTTATTTCTAATAAGGGTCCTATTCCATTTCCTATAGGTTGTTCTCCGTTGGTTAAAACACACCTAAGATTCAAACCAAAACGTTTTCCAAAATATTCAAACTTCTTTTTTAGTTCTTGAGCTTTTTCCTTACTTACTTTTGCACTTGTACCGAAGGGGATATCTATTAAAACATGTTTACTACCAACGGCAATCTTCTTAGATAAAACGCTCGCAAGCAGCTGAGCTTCAGGGTCTAATGCAAGAATTCTTTCGGTTTGAATAAGTTTATCATCTGCAGGACTCAAACCCAATATACCGTTCCAAGCCATACAGGCTCCTGTTTTTTTTACTATGGCTTTTAATTCTTCAGTATTAAACTCTACTTTAGATATAGACTCAATTACATCAGCAGTTCCAGCCGCACTAGTTATTGCCCTAGAAGAAGTCTTGGGCATAGTTAATCCTGCAGCAGCACATATAGAAACTACAATAGGGGTTGTTCTATTTGCAGCAATACCTCCGATAGAATGCTTATCTACTACAATTCCGTCAAAACTCAATCGTTTACCAACACTCACCATCGCAGAAATAAGGTTTTCAGTTTCAGTATTAGACATTTTATTCTTATATACTGCTGCAACAAAATAAGCAGTTTCTGCTTCAGTTAGAGCATTATCCACAATATCTTTTATTATTGAATAAATCTCTTCTTTAGTTAAAACTCCCCCATCCATCTTTTTCTTTATGTAAAAAGTGCTTTGGGGTTTTGTAGCAAGGCTTACCTCTACCTCGTCATCCTCTTTGATATTAAGTGCTTCTATAATCTCCTGAGAAACTGCAATCTCTTCCTTGCCAATTAAATCCTTAGAAACATCTACAATTGAAACCAAACTATCCGCATATTTGGAAAGAGTTATTCTCTCGCCAACATGAACATTTATATGATTTGCAGTAGAGTTATTTAAAACTGCAATTGGCCTTCCTGCTAAGAATTTTAATATTTTTACTTTTAATTTCATCCTCTTTTTGTGATTATTTTTATTTTATTTTTAAGACTAAGGTATTGGAACCTCTTTCTTGAAAACTATGCTTTCTTCTTTCTTATCTTTATAGATTTCAACAAGAAGAATTAGGTAAGCAAGTATTAGCGGACCAAGTATAAATCCTATGGCTCCAAACGCTATTGTTCCTCCGATAAGACCGATTAAAACTATGGCTGAATTCATCTCTGCTCGGCTGGACACTACAAAAGGTCTTAGAATAGTATCAATCCAGTTTATAACAAATAATCCGAATATCAATAATCCTATAGCTGGCTCTTTCATTCCATTAGCGAACAAGAAAATATCAGTTGGAATCCAAATAAGCCATGGACCTACAACTGGAATTACGGATATAAAGATTGTCAAAAAAGTAAGCAATAGAGCATTAGGAACCCCCAACAAGAAATAACCTACTCCTGAAATAATACCTGCAATAATACCGACGATAAAATGACCAAAAAGAACTGAGTTAGTTACTTTTTCAAATTTATCAAAGAACTTTTGTTCATGTTCTCTTGAAAAGGGGAAAACAACTGAAAAATAGCTTTTGAAATGATCGCTTTCGATTAAAGCAAAGAAATAAGTAAAGATGAATATCAATAATCCAAAAAGCATGCTTGGAACATTCATAATAGTAGATTTAAAGGTGTTAACAATTGCGTCAGAAACAGCGGCTTTTAATGTGCTTGAAGCAGCGATTAATTCTGTAGAAATTTGAGGAGAACTTAATATGCTAGGAAATACAGCTTTTAAAATATTGTACATATCAAAATTCTTTATTGAAAGATAGATGTCAAAAATCTGCTTTGTAAGGGTCGGTAGAATAAATAAAAGCGGCACAACAAAAACTAACACTGTAAGTGCTACGACAATGGTTGCAGAAAGATATTTGGAGTTTAGTTTAGTATTAAGATATTTGTAAAAAGAATTGAAAACATAGGCTAAACAAAGACCTACAACTATTGGCAAAAGTAATGGTTTTATTGTCAAAAATGAGAGAAATGCTAATACAAAAATAGTTGCAGGAACCATAAAACGTTTAAAATTTTCTTCCATAAAAAAACATAGCAAATATTGTTTATAAATCTTGTTAATCTTCGAGAGAGAATGAGGTTTTGAGAAGTTTTGGGTGATTTCAAAATATTTATAAACTAAAGAACAAGAATTTATTTATGGAAAGTTTCATAAAAAAGATTTTTTCTGCTGGTGGAAAGCAAATCAATGAAGAAAATATACATTTTCAATTTATGAAGTTTTCTCGTGGAGAATTTAAAGATAAAGCCATGCTTCGAATGAAAAATAGTGCTGGAAAATATACTCTTGATACAACTGCGGAATATGCTTATGATTTAATTAAAATGATGGCTGAAAAGCTTGGAAATAATAAAACTCTCGTAAGCGGCGCGGTTGTTTCAGCTTTAGACCTTACAGGATTTAAATATGAAGAGAAAAAAATGGCTATGGGCGTTAGAAAATATATGATTAATCGAGAGATGAGTGGTCAAGAAGTTTTAGATTTGATGAAAAGTGCTCCAAAAGCCTTCTTTGGATTGAGTTTTAATGTTGGAGAGAATGAACTAAAGGTCCAGCCAAAATCTCCTAAATCTGCTAAAGGCGCTAGTTCAAGTAAAAAAGAGGATGCTGATGCAAAGATAGATTTTTGCAAGCTGAAAACTTCTGATAAAACTCTTGTGGAGCCTTTTTTATTTGACGATGAACTTTCTGCAAAAAAAATAGAGATTAAACATGACTTCTTGATAAGCGAGATAGTTATCTCTCCTGAACTAAAGAAAGAAAAGGACTTTGCAAAGATAAGAGAAATGGCATTGAGAAAAGGTAAGATAATAAGAAAATTAGATGTTGAAGATGTTAAGAGCCAGAAGAGTGTTGAGTTTTTAGCATAAAAACCTTTAAAAACCCTAATTTCTCATAAGAATTATATAAAAGCCAGTTAATAACCATAAAGGCTAATTGGCGACCACAAGAGTTTCTGAAAACGCTCCAGAAAAGGAGAGGCTCAGAAATCCGCAGCTGAACGCTACGAAGGGATTTCTTCGTCGGAGTTAAAGTTGAAAGAGAATAAAAATAATACTTAAAAAGTATAATCAAAACTATAAAATAAAACATGGGTAGAAAAAACGGACCAAGACATGGAAGTATGCAAGTATGGCCTAGAAAAAGGTCATATGATTTCTTGCCTAGAGTAAACTGGGCTCCAATAGTTGAGATTTCTACTAAATTTTCTAATTCTGCTCAAAAAACAAATATTCTTGGTTTTATCGGCTACAAAGTCGGTATGGCTTCTGCTTATCTAAAAGATAATACTGCTGATTCTTTAATGAAAAATAAAAGAGTGATTATTCCTGTTACAATTGTTGAATGTCCAACAATAAAAATATTTTCTGTTCGATTCTATAAAAATAATAAAGTTGCAACTGAGGTTCTTAACGATAATTTACCTAAAGAGCTTAAAAAAGTTGTAAAGATTTCTGCTAAAAAAATTAATGTGAAAGAAGCTATTGAAAAGAAAAAAGATGATGAATTCGACGATGTTAGAATTATAGTTTATTCTGAAGTAAAAAAAGTTGGTTTAAAAAAGACACCCGATTTAGCTGAATTAGCAATTTCTGGAACAAAGCAAGAAAAATTAGAATTCGTAAAAGCTAATCTTGCAAAAGAATTTTCGATTACTGATGCATTCCAAAAAGGAATTGTAGATATTCATGGTTTAACAAAAGGTAAAGGATTTCAAGGTCCAGTAAAAAGATTTGGAATAGACCTTAGAAGCCATAAAGCAGAAAAAGGACAGAGAAGACCGGGTAGTATTGGTCCATGGCATCCCACAGGAGTTCCATTCACAGTTGCAAGAGCTGGAGGATTAGGAGGATTCAAAAGAATTACCTATAATCACCCAATAATTAGTGTTAAGAAATTTAGTGAGGCAGATAGTGTAGTAAAAAGAGTTTTTGATAATTATGGATTAGTAAAAACTGACTATATTATACTTGCAGGAAGCATTCAAGGTCCTCAAAAAAGACAGATGCTTCTAACTGCTCCACTTAGACCTACAAAAAAACAATTAAAAAAACAATATGAACTTATTGAATTAAGATAAACAAATGGCAAAACTACAAATCCTTGACGTTAACGGAAAAAAATCAAAAGAAATAACTTCAAATTTATTTGATTCAGAAATAAGAGCGGATTTAGTTCAAAAAGTAGCTGAAACTGAAAAAGAAAAACAACCATATGCACCTTTCTTATGGGCTGGTATGGAAACTTCTGCTTCCGGAAATGTAAAGCATAACAGACATGTATGGAAATCTGATAGAGGGAAAGGATTATCAAGATATCCTAAGAAAAGAATGTCCGACAAGGGAGAAAGATTTGTTTGGGTAGCAGCAGTTATTCCCGGAGTAAGAAAAGGTAGAAGAGCTCATCCTCCAAAAATATTAAGAGCAGATTTAAAAATCAATAAGAAAGAAAAAATATTAGCATTATTATCCTGCTTGGCTATGACATCTTCAAAAGAAGAAATAATAAAAAAATATTCAAGCTTAGCTAATAAAGAATTAAAATTATCCTTGCCAATTATATTTGATTCAAAAGTAATAAATGCAAAAACAAAAGATTTGTTTACTTCACTTAAAACTACTCTCGGTGAAGATTTATGGAATATTGCTATACAAGAAAAAGAAATAAGAGCTGGAAAAGGTAAGAAAAGAAATAGAAGATATAAGAGCAATGCAGGAATGTTGTTAGTAATCGGAAATAAAGAAGAAAGAAAAATAACTGGAATAGATGTTGTTAAAGCTAATGAATTAAAAGTATTAGACATATTTTCTAATGGAGCAAGATTAACTGCTTTCACTGAAGAAGCTGTAAAAGATTTAGAAAATAAGATTAACGGCACTGGAAAGAAAGTGGAAAAGAAAGAAGAAGTAAATTCTAAAAAATCTAAGGAGATTAAAA
The DNA here is from genome assembly GCA_903866625.1 of uncultured archaeon. GTDB lineage: Archaea > Nanobdellota > Nanobdellia > Pacearchaeales > GW2011-AR1 > CAIPOI01. Next base: position 51,628 of record CAIPOI010000006.1, read on the forward strand.
AATGATCCACTCATTTAAAACAACAGAAAAAACAGTAAGACTAATAGAAACAGATAATACTTTAGTAATGCAAGTAGCAATTAAAGCTAAAAAAGATCAAATAAAAAAAGAAGTTGAAGAAAATTTTAAAGTTAAAGTTGAAAAGATAAATACTTTAATTAAAGATAATAAAAAGTTCGCTTACGTTAAATTAAATGAAAAGAATCCTGCAATTGACATTGCAACTAAATTTGGATTAATCTAATAAAATGGGTAAGACAATAATTCAACAAGCAAGAGGACATGGAAGTAAGACTTATCAAGTAAGACCAAATGCGTATAGATACAGAATACAATATCCAAAATTAAATGTTATTGGAAAAGCAAAAATTGTGAAGCTAATTAATTCAGCAGCTCATTCATGCCCGCTTGCAAAAATTGTTATTGGAAAGGAAATATTCTATGTTCCTGCTGCAAATGGAGTATATGAAGGACAAGAAATTGAAATTGGAAGTGATAAAGTTATAACTGGAAATATTGTTGCACTAAAACATATTCCTTTTGACGCTCATGTATTTGATATTGAAATAAGACCAGGAGATGGTGGAAAAATGGTAAGAACAAGTGGAAATTCTGCTTCAGTAATTAGAAAAGATGAAAAAACTGCAACAGTTTTAATGTCAAGCAAAAAAGAAGTAAAGCTTGATGCAAATTGTAGAGCAACAGTAGGAATAGTTGCCGGTGAAGGAAGATTATTAAAACCTGTTGTAAAAGCAGGAAAGAAACATCACATGATGAAGGCAAGAAACAAATTATGGCCTAGAACTTCAGCCATCAAATTCAATGCAGTTGACCATCCATTTGGAGGCGGTAGAGGTAAACGTATAAAAAGCAAAATAGCAAAGAATAATGCACCTGCTGGAGCTAAAGTTGGACACTTACATCCAAGAAGAACAGGAGTTAGAAAATAATAGAAAATGGCAAAAGAATTTACATACCGAGGAAAAACAATAGAACAGCTTAAAGAATTAGATACTCGGGAGTTTGCAAAACTTACAAAATCAAGAACAAGAAGAGCAATCCTAAGACAGACTGCTGAAATAGATAGTTTTGTAGCAAAATGCCAAAAGAACAAGCAAAAAAACAAAGCTATTCGAACTCATATAAGAGAATTAGTAATAGTTCCAAAAATGGTAGATTATAATATACAGATTTACAGTGGAAAAACATTTACTCCTGTTCAAATCATCCCTGAAATGCTTGGGCATAGATTCGGAGAATTTGTTGTTACAAGACAGAAGGTTAAACATGGAGCAGCAGGTATTGGTGCAACTAAATCAAGTCTTGCAAAAGCAAGTAAGAAAACATAATCATGGCAATTGAAACATTTTTTAAATTAGGATATGAGCATCTTAGAGAGTCTACACAACTTTATTGTCTAGACATAAGAAAGGCCATCAACAAAAGAGATTTTGCAAAAGCACAAGAAATAGCAGATAAAGCAGAATTTGATTTAGAATATTCAGATATGGGTGGAGTTGCAGGTGGGGCATCATTAAAAGAATTTTATGATTTAATAAAATATGAAAGAAAATTAATGGAAATGTTAAGATAATATGGCAGAAGAAATAAAACAAACAAAAGTTGAAGAAAAAATGGAAAGCCAGAAAGAAGAGAATAAAACTGAGACAAAAAAACCAGTTGTAGAAGTCAAAAAAGTGAAGAAAGATTATGCTTTGGTAAACGGATTAAATCTTTCAATATCTCCAAAAGAAACAGGACATATCTGCGACATGATAAGATGGAAAAATGTCGATGATGCAATAAAAATGGTAGAAGAAGTTATTGTTATGAAAAGACCAGTAAAAATGACTTCAAGAGAATATCCACACCAACATGGAAAGGGAGTTGCCGGAGCGAGTTATCCAATAAACGCTGCTAAGGAAGTTTTAAAAGAATTAAAACAACTAAGAGCAAACGCAATTTATAATGAGCTTGAATTAGAAAATTCAGTAATTCAATGCAAAGCAGACAAAGCAAGCAGACCCTATAGAAGGGGCGGAGCAAGATTCAAAAGAACAAATTTGATGCTAAAGTTAGTAAAAAATGAAAAGCAGAATAAGAAAAAAACTAAAGATAACAAAAAAATAAAATCTGGAGGAAAAAAATAATGGAAATATGTCCAAAATGTGGATTGCCTATACAAGCCTGTATATGCCAAGAAATAGGAAAAAGCGAACAAAAGATAAAAGTTGAAACAATCAAAAGAAAATATGGGAAGGTTATAACACTTGTAAGTGGCTTTAAAAACATAGATACAAAGACCATATTAAAGGAACTAAAACAAGCACTTGCTTGTGGTGGAACAATGAAAAATGAAATAATTGAATTGCAAGGAGATCATTTGGGAAAAGTAAAACCTGTTTTAATTAAATTAGGATTCGCAGAAGAATCTATTGACGATATAAAAAACTAAAATGGCTGAGAAAAAAATAAAAACTGAAGTTAAAATAGAAAGCAAAAAAGTATGTTCAGATCCAAAATGTCCTACTCATGGTTCACTTAGAACTCGTGGAAGAATTTTTAGAGGAGCTGTAGTGAGAAAATTCCCAAAAAGAATAGCGATAGAATTTGAAAGAACATTATACATAAAAAAATATGAAAGATATGCAAAAACAAAGACAAGATTGCATGCTCGATTGCCGGACTGCATGGCTGATTCAATAAATGTTGGAGATTATATTGAGATAATGGAATGTAGACCCCTAAGCAAAATAATTAAATTTGTAGTGACGAAAAAAATAAGATAACAAAAACATGAAATCCTTACCAGCAAGATTAACACGTGGATTAAATATCGGTAGCGTTTTAGTAGCCGCCGATAATAGTGGAGCACTTTTAGTAAGGATAACTGGAGTTAAACATGGTAAGGTTGTAAGAGGAAGACAACAGTATGCAAAAATGGCAGATCATGTAAAAGTTTCAGTTGTTAAGGGCTTACCCGATATGAAAGGTAAGGTTTTTGACGCAGTTATTGTAAGACAAAAAAGACCCTATAGAAGATTTAATGGAGAGCATATTGCTTTTGTAGATAATGCAGCGGTTTTATTGAAAGATGAAAAAGGAAATCCCAAGGGCACTCAAGTTAAAGGACCAGTCGCAAGGGAGGTACACGAACGCTGGCCTAATGTATCAAAAATAGCAAAATTCGTATTATAAAAAATGAAAAAGGAATTTTCAAAAGCATGGATTGGAAGTAGACAAACAAGAAAACAAAGAAAGTATAGAGCTAATGCTGGAACTAATACAAAAAGAAAGCTCATGTCTGCAAATCTAAGTGAAGAATTAAAGAAAAAATATCAAAGAAAGAGTTTTACAGTTAGAACGGGAGATAAAGTTAAAGTTATGGCTGGAGAATTTAAGGGTAAAGAAGGAAAGCTAAGTTTAGTAGATATGAGAAAGATGAAAGTTGCAATTGAGGGAATTCAATTAACAAAGAAAGATGGAACCAAGATAAACTCCATGTTTGACAGTTCAAAACTTCAGATTCAAGAATTAAATTTAACAGATAAAAAAAGAGAAGAATCACTAAAAAATAAAAATAAAACTGCGGAGGTAAAAAAATAATATGCACGTAAAAAGAAAAACAATACCTACACTATGGCCTATTCAAAGAACAGGTAGTAAATGGATGGCAGTTGCCAGCCACAATAATAGCGATAGCATTCCGCTTATAATCGCAATGAGAGATGTTCTTAAAATTGTTAAGACAAAAAAAGAACTAAAGATGCTTACAAATAATAAACAAGTTGTAATAAACGACCGAGTTGTAAGGGAGATAAATTATCCTATAAGTCTATTCGACATCTTAAGTTTACCATCGATAAAAAAGTTTTATAAAGCAAATCTAATCAATAAAAAATTAAATTTTGAAGAAATATCTGAGAAAGAAAGTCACTCAAAAACCTACAAAGTTATAGGAAAGAAAAATCTCTTGAGAAAAAAACAGCAAATTAATTTGAGTAATGGAAAAAATCTAATATCTAATGAAAAGATTAATGTGGGAGATTTCGTAGTTTTAAGTCATGATAATAAGCTTGGAAAAATAATTTCTCTAAAGAAAGATGTAGAAGTTATTGTAATCAAAGGAAAACATATTGGAAAAGAAGGAAAGATAAAAGAAATTTATGAAGAAGGAGAAAACACTCTTGCAGTAATAATTATGCCTTCAAAAGAAGAAGTAAAAGTAAATATAAAAAACTTATATGTAAAAAACTAAAATGGCTGAGAAAAAAATAAAACCAACAAAAATAGAAGCAAAGAAAGCAAGCAATGCAGAAAATCCTATGAGAAAAATGAAGCTTGAAAAACTTGTAATTAGTTGTGGTGGCTCGGGAGAAAAGTTAGAAAAATCAGTAAAATTGCTGGAGTTAATCACAAAAAGAAAGGTTAAACAAGCAGAATCAAGCAAAAGAATTCCATCTTTCGGAGTTAGACCTGGATTAAAAACTGGAGCGTTAGTTACTATTAGAGATTCTGAAAAGGAAGCCATGCTAAAAAGATTATTTGTAGCTATCAACAATAAAATCAAAAAGAAACAGATTGAAACTAATCATTTTTCATTCGGAATTCAAGAATATTTAGAAATTCCAGATATGGAATACCAAAGAGATATTGGTATCATTGGACTAAATGTAACTGCGGTATTTTCGAGACCAGGTAAAAGAGTAAATATAAAGAAAATAAAGCAAGGAAAAACTCCTTTAAAACAAAATGTAACTATTGAGGAAATCGAGAATTATCTAACTAAATTAGGAATAAGTGTTGAATAAACAAAGACTAAAATGACAGCAAGTGATTGGAACAAGATATTGAAACAGCTTAAAGTTAAGCCTGCAGTTATGAATAAATTTTTGAAACATAACAAACCCCAAACAAGAAAGTTTGGAATTGCAGCTTACAAATGTGAAAATTGTGGCAGATTTGGAGCAAGAGTAAGTCAATATGGATTAAATTTATGCAGACATTGTTTCCGAGAAATGGCGGTAGAACTCGGATTTAAAAAATATAGTTAAAATGAGCAGAGATATAATTTCAGACGTATTAAACGAAATAATGAATGCTAAAAAAGCAAAAAAAGAATTCATAGTCCTAGACAAGTCAGCAAATCTTTTATTAAGAATTTTAGATTTAATGAAGCAATATGGCTATCTTGATTATGAGATTTTAGATGAAAAAATTAAGATAAATATTAAACAACTAAATGAATGCAAGGCTATAAAACCAAGATATAGTGTAGGAAATAAAAATGTTGAGAAGTATGTTAGAAGATTCTTACCTGCAAGAAATTTTGGATATGTAATTATATCTACCAGTAAAGGATTGATGACTCATCAAGAAGCTCAAGAAAATAAAATTGGAGGAAGCTTGATTGCTTATTTCTACTAATGGCTAAAAAAATGAAAAGATCTGGAGTTCAGAATGAAGTAGCAATTCCTCAAGGTATAGAAGTTACTTTTGGAGAACACGCACTTGTTGCTAAGAAAGATGGCAAAGAAATAACAAGAAAAGTTAATCCAAAAATAAAATTAGCGAAACAAGATGATAAAGTTATCTTATCTGTAGAAAATGCTAGAAAAATGGAAAGAAGACTAATTGAAAGTGCAACAAGTCACATAAAAAATGTTTTTGATGGATTACTAACTGCTTGGGAATATGAATTAGAAATCTGCAACGTGCATTTTCCAGTTACAGTTACATTTGATAAAGCAAAAGGAGAATTTATAGTAAAAAATCTATTAGGAGAAAGAGCACCAAGAGTTATAAAGGCAGAACAACCTGGAAAAATTGAAGTTGAAATAAAAGCCCCGCACATAAAAATAAAGTCCTATGACCTTGAAGCTGCCGGACAAAATGCAGCAAATCTTGAAAAAATCTCAAAAATAAAAAATAGGGATAGAAATAAATTTCAAGATGGAATATTTATAACTAAAAAACCTGGAAAAGTATACCTATAAAATGCAAACAAGAAAACCTAATTTCCAAAGAACAAAATACAGAGCTTATGTTAAGCTGGGCTCTGGACAAAAAAGTAAATTGAAATATAGAAGGGCAAAAGGAAGGCATAATAAGACAAGACAGAAGTGGAGAAGCCGACCACCAATGGTAGAAATTGGATACAAGAATCAAGCGAATCAAAGACATTTAATTGAAGGCAAAATGCCAATTAGAGTATTTAACTTAAATGATATGCAAAAAGTTAGCAAAAACAATGTGGTTATAATTGCAAACGTTGGAGAAAAGAAAAAGATAGAAATGATAAACTTCGCACATAAAAATAAGATGGAAGTATTAAATGTGAATATTGCTCAATTCTTAAAAGATATGGAAAGAAAAGTCAAAATGAAGAAAGAGAATAAAGAGAAGAGTAAAGAAAAAGTTGAAGAAGTTAAAGAATCAAAAAAAGTAAATGCGGAGGCAAAAAAATAATATGAAAGAATTAAGAAAAAGAAAAGTTTTAGCCGCAAAAGCACTTGGCGTTGGAAAAAATAAAATAGTATTTGACTCTTCAAAATTAGCAGAGATAAAAGAAGCAATAACAAAACAGGATATAAGAGACTTATATGCTGAGGGAATAATTATGATTAAAGAAGCACGCGGAAGAAAGAAGAAAGAGAAAAGAAATACTAGAAGAGGACCTGGAAAAATTAAAATGAAGGTTAGAGATAGAAAAGGAGAATATGTTATAATCACTAGAAAATTAAGAGGATATTTAAAAGAACTTAAAATTCAAAATAAAGTAGACAGTGAAAAGTTTAAAGAAATAAGAAAGAAAATAAGAGCCAGAGTATTTAAAAATAAAGCGCATCTTAGAGAACATCTAGGAATAAAAACATAATAACAAAATGAAAATAATACCAAGAAAAAGAAGAATCCAAGGAAAAACAAATTATACTAAGAGAAGGAGATTGCTAGAGGCAAGAAAACCAAGAATAGCTATAAGAAAGAGCAATAAGTATATTACGATACAATACATTGAAAGTAAACTCGCACAAGATAGTATCAAAGTAGGAGTAAACTCAAAAGAATTACTTGAATATGGATGGCCAAAAGAAAAGTCTGGAAGCTTAAAATCTATAACAGCAGCTTATCTTGCAGGATTATTATTCGGTAAGAAAATAAGCAAGTTGCCTCCAGCGATTGTTGATACGGGATTAATAATCAGCACTAAAGGTTCAAAAGTATATGCTGCATTAAAGGGAATAGTTGATTCAGGATATAAAATTTCGCATAACACAGAAGTTTTCCCCGATGAAAAATCAATAAAATCAAAAGACTTTTTTGAAAAAGTAAAAAGCAATATAACCAAATGAAAGACGAACAAATAAAAGAAACAAATGAAGTAGTAGTTCCATTCAAGAGAAAATCTAGAGAAGAGATGGCAGAAGAAGAGAAGCAAAGAGCTCTTGATTCTTGGATTCCAAAAACTGCTTTAGGTAAGAAAGTAAGAGAAGGAAAAGTGAAAAATATAGATGAAATCATAAACGAAAAAATATTGGAAGATCAGGTTATTGATTTGCTTGTTCCAACTACTTCAGATTTGCTATTAATCGGACAATCAAAAGGAAAATTTGGTGGTGGAAAAAGAAGAGCATGGAAACAAACACAAAAGAAAACTATTGACGGAAATGTTCCAAGCTTTACCTGTGGAGTAATTGTAGGAGATAAAAGCGGACATGTGGGAGTTGGTTTTGGAAAAGCTAAAGAGACCTTGCCTGCAAGAGAAAAAGCCATGAGATTAGCAAAATTGAACTTAATAAAAATTACAAGAGGATGTGCAAGTTTTGACTGTTCTTGTTCAGAATTACATACAGTCCCATTTATTGTAGAAGGAAAATGTGGAAGCACAGTAGTAAGATTAATGCCCGCCCCACAAGGTACTGGGTTAGTAATTGGAGATGAATGCAAAAAGATACTTAAGTTAGTAGGAATCAAGGATGTTTATAGTAAAACTTTTGGCCAAACAAGAAGTACAATAAATTTAGCAAAAGCTTGTATAGAAGCTCTTAAGAAAACAAATACTGGAGGAAAAAAATAATATGGATGAGAAAAAATTCGTGCAATTTAAGAAAAAAGAATATGAAATGAAGAGATATGTTTGGAATACCTTAGGTAAGGGAAAGGTTAGTTCAATAAAAGTTGAATATACTCCTATTGGAGAAAAAATAATTGTAGCTACAGATAAACCCGGATTGATCATTGGTTCAAGAGGCGAAAAAATCGATAATCTTACAAGAGTATTAAAACAAAAATTCAAACTTGAAAATCCAAATATAGAAATCAGTGAGATAAAGGAGTCAAGTTTTGATGCTCAGTTAGTTGCAGATAGAATTGCGCTTGAACTTGAAAAACTGGGAAACCTTAAATTTAAAACAATTGCTTACAAAGAAATGACAAGAATAATGAGAGCAGGAGCATTAGGAGTAGAATTAAGATTAAGCGGTAAACTACCAAGCGATAGAGCAAAATCTTGGAGATTTGCAGCAGGATATCTTAAAAAAGTTGGAGATAGTGCAAAAGTTGTTAATAGAGCACAATCTATTGCTTTAACAAAACTGGGGATAAGTGGAATAAAAGTTGCTATACTCCCTCCATACGCAAAAATACACGATAAGATTGAAATAAATGAAGAAATTAGAAGAATGATAAAACAAGAACAAGAAAATGATGAAAAAGAAACTAAAAAGAAAAAATCTAAAAAAGCAGAAAATAGTGAGGTAAAAGCATAATGGCAATATTAAAATCAAAAGAAGCTGCAAAGATGAGTTCTGCAGAAAGAAAAGACAAAATAAAAGAATTAAAAACAGAATTAATAAAAGCAAGACTTGCAAATAAAAAAACTACAAAATTAAATGCACGTGAAATTAAAAGAACAATTGCAAGATTGCTTACATTTGAAAACATGAAAAAAGAAATCAAAGAAGAAAAGAAAGTTGAAATTAAAACTGATAAAAAAGTAAAGAAGGAGGCAAAAAAATAACATGATAGTATTAATTAGAATAGCAGGATTAGTGAATATGAAACAGGAATTAGAAGAAACTTTATTTAGAATGAGAATGAGAAAAAAATATACTTGTGTTATATTAAATGAAACTCCAGAAGTTATGGGTATGATTGCTAAAGTAAGAAACCTTGTTGCCTATGGAAAAATAAATGAAGAAACACTAGTAAGTCTAATAAAAGCAAGAGCTAAAAAAATTGGAGATTCAAAAGCTAAAATTGAAAATGCTGAAAAGATTGCTAAAGAAGTTCTTGCTGGAAAAAATCTTGAAGATTTGGGAATAAAACCTTTCTTTGGATTACATCCTGCTCGCGGAGGAATAAAGAACACAAAACTCCACTATCCTAAAGGAGTTCTTGGAGATAATAAAGAAGATATAAATAAATTAATAGGAAAAATGTTATAATAACAAAATGAAAATTAAGAAAAGACGAAAATCATCAAGAATGCACGGAAGACATATGGGTACTCATGGTTGGGGTGCAAGAAAGAAACATATGGGTAGTGGTCACCGTGGCGGATGTGGTATGGGTGGAACAGGAAAGATGGGGGGAGCAAAGAAAACTCTGGTTCTTAAACTATATGGAGCAGATTATTTTGGTAAACAAGGAGTTACTAGCAGAGGTTCAAAAAGAAAGAAAAATCTTGTAATAAATCTTGAAATGATTGAAAAGAATCTTGAATCTTTAAAAAAGAAATATATGAAAGATAATGTGTTGGATCTTAGCGAATATAAAATTTTGGGTCAAGGAGAACTAAAATCTAAGATTACCATAAAGGCTAAAACTGCTTCTGAATCTGCTATAGCCAAAATAGAAAAAGCTGGAGCAAAAATTGTGCTTGAGGATAAAGAAGAAGTTGAGAAGAGCAAATAAAAAGACTTTATAAACCTCCACATACTTTAACCAATAATAAAAGAGCCAGAAAAATATGAACTTTAAAGATATATTACACAATCTTCCGGAAGTAAGACCTCCGACAGAAAAGAAGCTTTCTTTTAGCGTTAAACTTAAATGGACAGTAATAATACTTGCGGCTTTCTTTATTCTTGCGAATATTTCTCTTTATGGTTTAAGACAAGAAGCTGTTATGAAGTTTGAGTACATTGCAATTTTGCTGGGAACTGATTTTGGTTCTATAATTAGCTTAGGTATTGGACCAATAGTTATGGCTTCCATCATATTGCAGTTGCTTGTTGGAAGCAAGATAATCAATATTGACACGACAAATCCTGAAGGGAAAAAATTCTTTCAAGGATTGCAGAAGCTTACAGTTTTCTTCTTTATTGTCTTTGAATCAATAATCTATGTAGTTATGGGCGGAACTCCAGCATTACCGGGATATAATTTTATTGTAATGATTCAGCTTATGCTTGGCGGATTCTTAATCATGCTTATGGATGAGGTTTGTTATAAGTATGGATTTGGCTCAGGGGTTTCATTGTTTATCGCAGCCGGAGTTGGTTGGAGGTTAATTACAGGATTATTTGGTTTTGTTGGAGCAGCCGGAACAATTGGGCCTGTTGGAGCAATACCTGTATTTTTTGATAGTTTGTTTAATACTGGAGATGCAATTGGTGCTATGAAAGCTGTTGCTACTGTTCTTTCAACAGTAATTATTTTTATGATAATTGTATGGGCTCAATCTCTAAAAATAGAAATTCCCCTGTCTTATGATAGACTAAGAGGATATAATGTTAAATGGCCTCTTGCATTTTTCTATGCCTCAAATATTCCAGTTATACTTACTGGCGCATTTATAGCAAATCTTCAGTTGTTTGGAAGTTTGTTTCAAAATTGGATGGGTCATGCTACTTTCTTAGGAAGTTTCTCTAATGGGCAAGCAGTTTCAGGATTAGCTTATTGGGTTGGAAGCACAGATATTTTAAAAACTTTAATTGATAAAAGTTTTAGATGGATATTCTTAGGACAAGCAGTTACTCATATTATTGTTTTTATTGTTTTTTCAGCAATATTCTCGGTTTTCTGGGTAAAGACTTCTGGAATGGATGCGCAAGCTCAAGCAAGAAATATAATTAAGTCAGGATTACAAGTCCCAGGATTCAGGAAAGATGAAAGAGTTTTAGAAACAATTCTTAATAGATATGTTATGCCACTTACCATTATGGGCGGAGTAGCAGTAGGACTACTTGCTTCAGTTTCAGATGTTCTTGGAACAATTACTGGAGGAACAGCACTATTACTTGGAACTATGATTATCTATCAGTTCTATCAAAACATTGCTCAACAGCATGCGATGGATATGCATCCTGCTATGAGAAAAATGATGGGTAATTAAAATGGATATTCAAGCACTTATACAAGCAAATCCCCGATTATGGATTGTAATTTTTGCATTCTTTGTTTCAGTAGTTATAACTATTGCAAATTATTTTTTAACTGATAAAGAGCTTATGAAGAATATAAAAGAAAAGCAAAAAAGACTTCGAGAAGAAATGAAGAAATACAGAAATGATTCTCAAAAAATGATGGAGCTAAATAAGCAAATGATGGAAGATTTTCCAAATCAAATGAAACAATCAATGAAAGTATCAGTTATAACTCTGATCCCTTTGCTTTTATTATTTAATTGGTTAAGAGTAAGCTTTGCTTCAACAACTTTGGCTGAACCAGGATTATTTGGTTGGCCAATTTGGACTTGGTGGTATATTCTTTCTTCTTTAGTTTGGAGCATGATACTAAGAAAACTTTTTAAGTTGGATTAAATTTGATTAAAAAATTTTATTCTTATCAAATCTATTATTCATAAATTTATCTTCTTCTGACATAAAAGAAACCTGAAACTAAACCTACTAGAACTAAAGCAACTCCAAGAGTATTTGATGTTGAGCTAGCCATATTTGCTATAACGTTTCCAGTTATGTTCGCTGAGAGAAAAAAGAGTCCACCTAAGACTCCAATAAGAGAAGAGAGAGCTAAGGGCAATCTAACTTTAGTCCCCTCTAGAGGCGCCTCGGAATCCAGTAAACTTTCTAATTGATCATTTTTCTTTATAGTTACACCATTTTTCTTTAAAGCAGTGTTCAAATCTTTTGCAAGTTTAAGAAGTCTCGCCTTCGCAGATTCGTAGTCTGCATAATTTAAATCTCCGCCACCCGCCGGCATATATCTTGGGAATTCTCCGGCTTGAAATTTTGAGCCGTTAGAAACTACTTCAACATATAATTTTCTTCCGAAAAAGCTTGGCCTTAGTCTTACTTCAGCAGAGTCATAACCCTGTTTAGCAACTAAAGAAGCGATTTGTTCGGGGTTCATGTAATTCTTTTTTGCCATATTCTCTTAAGAATTATCAACTTTAAAAACCCTTCTAAAAAAACTTTAGAAGATGCTAACCAAAACCTATAAAAACCATCTATTTAGAATAGGTTTATGGAAAAGAACTCAATGAGAATAAATATGCTTGGGCAAGAAGCTGAGAGATTAGAACAGCAAATGCAGGTTATGGAACAGCAGATTGGAGAGCTTAATCAGATTAAGCAAAGTATAGAAGAACTTGAAAAAGATAAATCAAAAGAAATACTTGCAAATCTTGGAAAAGGAATTTTTGCAGAAGCAAAAGTTAAGAATAATAGCCTTATCATAAATGTTGGTGCAAATGTTTTTCTTAAAAAAACACCAAAAGAAGCTCAAGAGATTATTGAAAGTCAGTTAAAGCAGCTTTCTGAAGGAAAACAAAATCTTCTTTCGAGTATAGAACAACTTCAAACAGAAATGCAGAATCTTTTATTAAATTCTAATTCCGAACATGAACATTCGCATTCTTGCGAAAACGAAGATTGTGAGTGTGAGGAAGAATGTGATGATTGCAAGTGTGGACATAAGCACTAATTAGGGAAAGAGTTCTGGTGTTGAAAATAAAATGGAAGATATATTTAAAGACGAAAAATTTGAAAAGTTTCTTTATGGTGGAGTAAGAGATTTAGAAGAACCTGTTGGACAATTAATATATAACTTATGGAAGGCAGGAATAACTACTGAATGGAGCTGCTCCGGACATATAGGCAAAACAATAGGACCCTCTGAAAAATTGGCTATAGACGGGCATTATGTCTATGATGCTGGAAGATTATATTATAAAACAACCCCTAATTCCGAACCCCTAAAATCAAAATTGATAGAAATTTGTACAAAACATAGTTTTGCTACACTAACTGAACGAGAAGGAGATAGTAAATTTATATTAGAGATGAAAGATATAGCTTTACATTGTTCCGAAAGAGGATACACAGAATTACAGGTTCCAATTCAACTTGCAGAGCGAAGATACGCTGAATTTTTAGAGATATGGAGAGAATTAACTGATTGGAGTAAAATTATAAAGTAAAGCTCTATTTTTAATCACATAAATGCTTTTAAATTAAAAACTATAAAATAATTTATGAGCTGGTTAAGAGCAAGAAAATCTGAACTTCCTAAAAGAAATCCTTATAGATTTAATGTAATTAATGCTTATAGAATTGAAGAAGGCGAAAGAAGCAGATATGCTCATAAGGATATTCGATTAATTAAGGGTTCTGAATGGGCTTTTTCTTTTGACGGAAATAGAAGATGGAGAGAACAGCACTATCAACTTGCGGTAAGCGTACTAACTTCTCGTATAAAACAGGAACAAACTAAAAAAGATAAACCCTACAAGTATATGTTTACTTTACAACATGATACTGAGAATGAATTAATAAGCTTAGAAAGACTTGAAAAAGATCCCAAAAATACTTTAGGAGAAGCACTTAATCATGCCAAAATAGATCCAAATTATCCGCATCGTATTTTAAGAAATCCAGCACTATTAGAATCTCAGAAGATGCCCGGATTTACTTATCCCTATTAATTCTAAAACTAAGAGCTATTCTATATAAGTAAATTTGTGCTCTTTTGAAATTGTTATAACTTCTACTTTCTTGATTATGTCTGAAAATTCATCTTTAATTCGTTTTAAGATAGAATTAAATTCTTCTTCAGAAAAAGTTTCAAATTCAGGCTCTAAATCCCAATTACTTAATACCTTAAGATTATGAACGACATTTTTATTTGAAGCTAAAAATAAGTTTAATTCTTTTAATCGCTTTTCTTTAGGGGAATCCAAATAAAAAAAAGTCTTGTAAAACTTTATTCCCAACTTTCCATAGTTAATTGCTATTCTAAAACCTGTTATTATTCCTCGCTTAATTAAGGATTTTATTTTATAATCAACAATTCTTGGAGTTGTTCCAAGTTCTTCAGCAATCTCTACGATAGAACTTCTGGCATTTTTTCCAAGCTCCTTTATTATCTTTAAATCCAAATCTTCTATTTCTTCCGAAGGACTAGAGGTTACAAGCTTTTTTGTTCTATCAAAATTTGCTTTTTGTTCTAAGAGATAATCTCTTTGATAAACTTCGGCTTCGGTGCAGATAGAAATAGACTTTTTTTCAACATAACCCTCAAACAAACTGAGAATATTATTTTTAAAAGCTTCAACTTCAGATAAAGATTTTACTTCGCCAGCAACCGAAAGATCCCAATCACCTTTACAAGAGATAACCCACAAAACCTTTTTATCTTTTTTCATCTCTTCAATAATTTTATTAATATCTTCAGATTTTAAGTGCTGAAAAGAAAGTAAAATTTTAAATTGAGTTAAACCTAACTTAGATAAGTCTATACAAACCTGATATTGAGTTATTATTCCTTCATCTTCAAATCTTTTTATACGATAGTTTACGACTTCACTCGAAAGCTTAACTTTCTTTGCTATCTGGGGGCACGATTGTCTACAATTCTTGTCAAGCTCATAAAGTATTTTTCTATCTTTCAAATCAAGGCCAAAAAGCTTGCCCGAGTTATTTTCGTTCATATTTAAGATAATTACATTTAGTATATAAATATTGTTATTTTATTAAATAATCTTATGAAAACCTTTAATTATATTACTAACTTAGCAGTAGTATCAGATAAATAAGAAAATGATAAAACAAATAAAACAAAATATCAAAAACATTTGGTATGGAATAAAAATAGAAGAGCTTCCAGCAATAAATGGAATTCAAGCTGAAAGAATATACAGAGGTTCTAGATATCAAGTAATAGCTGCAAAGCAAGTAAAACCTTCAGAAAGTTTTTGGAATGAAGAATATCAACCTTTTGATTTGTGCCTTAATTCATGGGATTTAGCAAGGAATACAACTCATTATTTTTTTCATGGGTTAAATGTTAGAAATGAGGTTAGTAAACAACCATACAAACAAGAAATTTCTCCAAGCGACCTAAAAGAATTTATGCCTTTAGTTGAAGCTCTAGAAAATCGATTGGGATATACTCTAATTAAACAGGTTCCAAGAGAAAGAAAATGATACCAAAACAAAAAATAGAACAAATATGTACTGAAGCAGGATTATGTGTCCTTGACCAAATAGTTGAACCAGATTCTTTAAAATATTCTAAAACAATTATTAATAGTTCGGATTTAAATTCAACTCTTTTTAACCTAAGATATATCTTAGTTCCAAAAGTGGAAGTTCAAGTATTAGACTTTGGAGGTTTAGATAAATTAATGTCCCTTGCTCTAAATCTTAAGAGGAAGATAAAAATTAATAATGGAGAAATTACGCTTTATTATAAAAAAGAAGAGGAGCAAGATAGGATCAAAAGGAAAGGTATATCCTATCAAGATTTTGATGGTGCTCTTCACTATGATTTTCCAAGAATTCATATTAAAGAAAGTTTAGGAAAATACTTTGTTAGAGAAATTACTGATTTTGAAATTGATGAAGAGGCTAAGCTGATTTTAGAAACAGAATTAAAAATGGCAAAAATACCTTTCAGAAAAAGATATTCCTTTCATGAAGAAAAAGAAGAGAAATATATCGGGCCGTTTGTTGAATCTACATTTTTTATTTATCCATCTAGAGAGGTATGTCTCAGATTAAAGGCAGAGCCCGGAGAGACACATTGCCGACATGGCTATACCCCCTTAAATCACCCAGTAATATCTCATGGATTCCTTGAAAATGGTTATTGTTCAAGTATTTGTCTTCCGATAGATGAAAAATTATTTCCAAATTGGAAGCAAACAGCTACACAATGTGGCTTTGAACATATAGAAAATTTCAGAGATTAAAAGATAAAATGATAAACAAACAACAAATACAAAACGCACTAAGGGTCTATGGAAGTGAAGGAGTAAAAAATGATACTTTACAAACTGATTTTTATGTCTATGTAAATGAATTTGAAAATAATTATAAAAGTATATGGGGGGATTTTTCACAGAATCCTGAACTTAATCTAAGAGATTCAAGAAAAATTATAGTTCATTTTCCAATTAGATGCCCTAAAGGATGGTTAGACCAAAAAATTCAAGATTCTAAATTCATAGTAATGTTTCGTGGTGCAACAACACCTTTTGGCTATTATTCTACTCTAAAGGGCTTTCCCAATGTTGAGCGGGGAATTGATTTTATTGAAGAAGTAAGAACAGAATTAAAAGAACCATCTCAATATGGGATTCATGCATTATATCTTGGCAGGAGAGTAAAATAAAATGAAAAAGCAACTAATTGATTTGGAAGGTAAGACTGAAGGAAATGAACCCCTCGGCAATCCTATTTTAGTAAGTTTTAGTGGTACTCCCGAACACTCCGATGATAACTTCTTCTTAGCTATGCCTGAAATAGGTAAACATGCACCGCCCCAAGCTACAGGATTTTGTCGAAGCAGACCAATTAGATATGAATTCTGGAGAACTCATTCAGAGTATTATCTTGCAGTTCAGTATTATCAACTAAAGCACTAATATTCTTTCTTAGAAACTTTCTTCAGAAAATCAGAATAACTATCAATACCCCTTTCTGTAACTATCTTTGAAATGTTTTCTTTTTTTACAAATTCAAACGCAGGATTTTTGATGTGAACCTTATTTATCTTGGGATTCCAGATTTCCTTGAAATCTCTTTGCTCAAGCCTAATACTCTTATGAGAATATTTCCAAGAATCTGCGATGATTAAAACAGGAACTCCTCTGTTCTTTGCAATTTCTGAAAACATGCCACTTCCAACTTTATTAATAACCCCTGTATCTAAAAGTGCATCTGCACCAATAAATACAATATTAGAGGAGTTTATGGCTATTGCTGCCGCAGAGTCTACTACATTTACGACTTCTATTCCAGCTCTACCAAGTTCTTTAGCGGTTTTTCTTCCTTGAAATAATGGCCTAGTCTCAGTGTTGTAAACTCTAAATTTTTTTCCGTGCTTCTTTGCATAAATCAAAGCGCTTACCACATTAGTAGAATGACAGTGAGTAAAAATAGTATAATTATTTTTTATTAAGCTAAAGACCAACTTGTTTATGTGATATTGTGCCGCAGAGAAATGCTGAAGAATTTCTTTTTTGGGCTTTTTTCCAGCTAAACTGAGAACATGACTAAGCAAAGGCTCAGTAGGTCTTAACTTTAAAAGAATTTTTTTTGTATCTGCACTAGGGAATAGATAGTATGCTTTTAATGCAGCTTTAGCGACATTTGAAGCTCCCTGAATATCAAGATTTTTTATTCTTTTGCAAATCCGATTAAATCTGTATTTCTTTAACATCTTTTACCCTCTTTTTAATCTTCTTTGATAAGTCCTTTTAAGTTTTTAAATCCTACTGGATTTGACAATATTTAAAAACAACCGAGAATAAATAATAGAATGTTAGAATTGTTTATTAATCCAAAAAGAGCTGAGAGACAACCTTGGCAGATGTTTTTTATCGGTCTTTTTTATGCAAGCCTTTCTATTGTTTTAGCGTATATTATGTTTGGCTCTGATCCGGTTTTATCCAAGGGAATGGGATTGTTAATAGTAATATTTTGCGTAATATTTACTATGCCTTTTATCTATTATACTATCAAACTTGAAGAAAGAAAAAATATAGAATATGACGAACAAATAAAGTTGCTCAAAGAGCATTGGAATGCAATTAAGGTTTTTCTGTGGCTATTTTTAGGGTTTGTTGTAGCTTTTTCTTTTTGGCACATGGTGTTACCTCACGGGCAAAATATATTAAATTTCCAGATACAAACCTATTGTTCTATAAATCAACATAGTAATTATGAAAATTGCCTTAAGCAGTATGGTTTACTTGAGACTTCTGGCATAACAGGCAAAGTTACCTCTAAAGAAAGATTTTTGTCAATTTTTGTGAATAATATAAAAGTTATGATGCTTACTCTTTTTTTATCATTAATATTTGGTGCGGGTGCTATCTTCATTCTGGCTTGGAACGCTTCAGTAATAGCTGCAGCCATAGGTATATTTACTAAATTTCAAGTTGCATCCATACCTATCGGGCTTGGGAGATATATGATTCATGGAATTCCCGAGATAGCTGCTTATTTTGTGGCTGCTCTTGCGGGCGGGATATTAAGTTTAGCAGTAATAAGAAAGGACCTTAATAAGGATAGATTTTGGAATATTCTTCAGGATTCTTTTAATCTATTGATCATAGCAATCATAATTATATTTGTGTCCGGCATAATAGAAGTATTTATAACCCCGAAATTATTCTAAAAATAAGGTAAAAACCTTAAAAGAAGATGGAAAATTTAATTTGCACAAACTGCAACTTTCGCTTTAAGAGGGATAAATTTACCCCCCTTTGCCCTTACTGCAATAAGAAAGCAGCAGAAATAGAGTCTTCTGCACAAGACATTGTTTGCGAAGTTGAAGATTTACTAAAAGAATAAAAATGACTAAAGAAACAAAAGAAATTTTAAGAATAGTTAGAGAGAATTATATTTGGTTAGTTGTGCTTGGACTTATCCTAATTTTATTTCTTGGGATTTATATTAGAAGTGTAGATATCTCTTCTCTGAAAGATATAACTACTGGAAACTATACCCTTGGACAAGATTTAGATCCATTTTTATATTTAAGAAATGCTCAGGCAATAATAAATAATAATCTTACTAATCCTGATATGATGTGGGCTGCTCCACTTGGAAATCAGCCTTATGCTTACCATAGTTTAATGCCTTGGGTGATGGCAGGATTTTATAAACTATTAAATATTTTTGGAACAATAAGCTTAGAATTATCTGCTTGTATACTTCCTATTTTTCTAACGGCTCTTGCGATTATATTCTTTTTCATGTTTGTTCAAAAATCTTTTTCTTATATTATAAAAAAGCCTTATGATTCTATTGGCGCTTTAATTGCTGCCCTTTTATATGCAGTTGTCCCCCAGATGCTTCATAGAACTACTGGTGGGATTCCAGAAATTGAAAGTCTTGGTATGCCCTTTATGTGGCTTGCTTTTTATTTTTTTATTTTAGCTTGGGAAAATAAAAAACAAATTCAAAGTATTGTTCTTGCAGGATTATCTGGAATTTTCACAGGCTTAATGGTTTGGAGTTGGGGTGGAAGCGAGTATATATTTTTAGCGCTTTCTCTAACAGTATTTATTTCTTTTTTCTTTAGTAAGCTTGAAAATAAAAATCTCACAGTTTATGCTATTTGGTGGTTCTTTTCTAATTTGGCTATTTACTTAAGATCCAATATGTCTTTAACAAGTACATTTAATCGCCTTCCAGATTTTATACTTTCAACAATAGTTTTGGTTATTATTCTGGTTCATTTTATCATGGAAAAGTTTGTTTACTCAAAACCAAATTATAATTTTAAATTAGATAAAAAATTAACTTCAGTTATATGCGCCTTACTATTTTTGGTGCTTATTGCTTTAATCTTATTTGGACCAAGTTTTGTGGTAGATAAAGCTTCTTCGTTGGTAAATTACATTACCACTCCTTTTGAAGAGAGCAGAGTAGGATTAACTGTAGCAGAGAATAAGGTTCCTTACCTTACAGAAATTGATGGGGCTTTTGATGTTCACCTATTTAACATAACTATTTCTTTATTCTGGTTCTTCTTTTTTGGGAGCATGGTATTATTTTACTATGCAGTAAAGCATTTTAACATAAAAGATAGGTTAATATTAAATGCAGCATTCATAATCTTCTTAGTAGGATTGATGTTTAGTAGAATTTCTTCTTCAAATCTAATGAATGGAGATAATTTTGTTAGCAAATTTGCTTACTTTGGCAGCATTGTTCTACTATTTGCTGTAATAATAAGGATTTATTTTAAGGAACAAAAAAACAAAGAGGATTCTTTTTCAAAAATTAATTTTATCTATCTACTTTTAATTAGCTTAACATTTTTTTCTGCAATATCCATGCGTGGAGCAGTAAGACTTTTATTTATTATTTCACCATTTGTAGTTATTAGTACAAGTTATCTTCTTGCAAAGTTAATGGAGAAAACTGCAGAAAGAAAAAATGGTAAAAATTTCTTGCCGTATATTTTACTAAGCATTATTTTAATTGCGTTGGTATTATTTGTAGCTAAAGGATATGCTCAACAAAGTTATTATGAAACCAAGTATACTACTGCTCCAGGACCTTACCAAATAGAATGGCAGAATGCTATGGCTTGGGTGAGAAATAATACTGCACAGAATGCTATATTTGTACACTGGTGGGATTATGGTTACTGGATTCAAACAATCGGTAAAAGAGCTACTGTAACAGATGGAGGACATTTAATTAATTACTGGGATCATACAACTGCAAGATATTTAATGACTGCAGAAAAAGAGCAAACCGCACTTCAACTGGCTAAAGCCCATAATGTATCCTATATTTTATTTGATTCTACAGATATAAGCAAATATGGGGCTTTTGCAAGCATTGGAAGTGATAAAGATTGTTCGAGTGGTGGAGATAGATGTGGTTATATAAACACTTTTATCGTCGATGAAAATCAAACCCAAGAATTAAAGAATGAAGTAGTTTTTGTTTATGTTTCTTATGGCGGCTTGCCTATTGATGAAGATATTGTTTGGAATGGGCAACTATTGCCTCAAAACAAAGCAGGAATTATAGGGTTTTTGGTTCATCAGTCCGGGAATCAAATAAAGGGTGTAGAAGCAGTAATCTATTACAAAAATCAAAGATATGATGTGCCTGTAAATTATGTTTATTTCAATAATAAAAAAGTAAAGGTTTCTAATAGTGGAATAGATGCTGTATTCTACTTTATACCTACTCTTAGTTCAAAATCAATAAATCCCATAGGTTCGGGCTTATATCTTTCTCCGAGAGTTGCAAGAAGCGAGTTTGCAAGAGTTTATCTTTTAGGAGAAACAAATCTCAAGTTAGTTCATGAAGAAAATTTTGAAGTAGTTAAACAGATTAATAGTGCTTATGGAACAAATTTCAGTTTTGTTTTAGCAAATCAGCTTTATGGTCCAATTAGAATTTACTCTGTGGGGGATCTAACTAATGTCCCATACTATTCACAGTATACTGAAAGAAAATCTTTAGAAAATTCAGATTTTGCTAAACTCGATTACCTCGGAAAATAAAATGTTAACAGAAACAATCTTTGGTTATGAAATTCTTTTAATTAGCTTTTGCATCTCGGTTTTATTTACTTATGCTTGGATTAGAGTAGCAAAAAGAAGTAAGGGTATGATTGTTCCAGATATGAATAAACATAATAAACCAAAAATACCCAAAACAGGAGGGTTAGCAGTAGTTTTAGCAGTAATCCTTGCAATATTCTTTTACATTTTCGTAAAAACTTTTCTTATTCAATCACTTAGCCATCTTATTGAGATATTAACTTTTATGATAATTCTACTATTGGCTTGCTTTATTGGAACTATCGACGACATTTTCGGTTGGAAGAAATCTCTTAAGGGTTGGCATAAAATCATCATGACTCTTCCGATTGCCTTACCATTAGTGGTTATAAACGCAGGACAGCATGTAATGGACGTTCCTTTTATGGGTGCGATTAATTTTGGCTTAATTTACCCTCTTTTGCTTATTCCCCTAGCAGTAATTGGAACAAGTAATGGATTTAATATGCTCGCGGGCTATAACGGATTAGAAGCAGGATTGGGTTTGGTTATATTTTCCTTTCTTGGGACAAAAAGTTTGTTAACTGGCCAGATTTGGCTGGCTATACTTGCAGGAATAATTATTGCTGCGTTAATTGGTTTTTTAATATTCAATAAATGCCCTGCAAAAGTCTTTCCAGGGAATTCTTTAACCTATTCTCTTGGAGCAATGATTGCAGTATTTGCAATTCTTGGAAATATAGAAAAAACCGCTTTAATTTTATTTATACCTTTTATAATTGAGGGGGTATTAAAAGCAAGAAGTAAGTTTAAAGCACAAAATTTCGGAATACCGAATAAAGATAACAGCCTTGAACTTCCTTATCCAAAATACTATAGTCTAACCCATCTAAGCATTAAAATACTAAAAATAATCAAACCAAGTAAAAAAGTTTATGAAAAAGATGTTGTGCTGCTATTGGTTTTTGTAGAGATTCTCTTGGGTTTGATAGCCCTTGCTTAAAATGATTGCAATTATCATCGGAACTCGGGCAGAATTAATAAAAAGTTTTCCAGTTATGCTCGAGCTTCAAAAAAGAAAATTGCCCTATTATTTTATTCATACTGGTCAGCATAATCTAAAGGATTTATGCAGGCTGTTTGGAGTAAAGAATCCAGATGTAGTTTTATCTAAAGAACCAGAAAAGAGTTCAAGATTTAATGAAAATGCCTTAAAGGGCATATTTTGGAACATTTCTTTAGTGTTTAAAATAAAAAAAGAGCTTTCTAAAATAAAAGATCTAAAATATGTGATTTATCATGGAGATACTATGACTACCGCAACAGCTGCAATAGCTTCTTCAAAACTCTTGAATCCCTTTAAAAAATATAAAAATGTCCACCTTGAAGCAGGATTAAGAAGCGGGACTATATTTGAACCTATGCCTGAAGAGATTTCCAGAAAATTATGTGATAGATTTTCAGATATTTTACTTGCAGTTTCTAATCTGGCAGAAAATAATCTAAAAAAAGAAAAGCAAAAAGGAAAGATTATACTCTCAGGCAATACTATAATTGATTCTGCTACAATTTGCCTAAAAAAAGCAGAACAAAAGAAAATGAGGGCTCTTTCAAAAGAAAAATTTGCATTAATAACTGTCCATAGACATGAAAACATAAAAAGTAAAGAACGAATGAAAAATATAATCCAAATTCTTTCTTATTTGCCTATTCCAAGTTATTTTGCACTTCATAGCAATACTTTGGCAAAACTAAAAGAAATGGGTTTATATGAAGAACTTATAAAAAATCCAAATGTAAAAATAATAGAACCTATAGACTATATTTCTTTTATCTATCAGATGAAAAAATGCTCTTTAATAGTATGTGATGGGGGCAGTATGCAAGAAGAAAGTTTATTATTTCAAAAACCGTGTATAATCCTTAGGAAAGCTACAGAAAGACAAGAAGGGCTTGAAAGTAATTTTCAGTTCTTAACAAAGCTTGATGTTGAAAAGACTAAAGCTAAAATAAAAGAGTATCTGGCAGAAGATTTTAAAGTAAAACCTATAAAAAATCCTTATGGGAAGCCTGGATTAAGCAGTAAAATCGTGGATATTTTAAAAAAATGAGGATATTAAATGCGATAAGAAGCAGTAAAACTGGATATAAACTTAGTAGAAGATTGCTTCTTTCTCCCCTTCTTACAGAAAATAAAATTTATGATAGGATTTATACTAAAAAGATAAACAAGGCGATAAATAGCTTAGAAAACTCGCCACCGAGCACTGTTGAAATAGGTATAACCAATGCATGTAACTCAGATTGTATTATGTGTCCCCACTCTAAACTAAAAAACATTGGATTTATGAAATCTGAACTTTTTGAAAAAATAATAGACGATTGCGCCAAGAGTGGAATTAAATCAGTTACTCTTTCTTTTTTTGGAGAGGCTTTATTGGATAAAAAACTTATAGAAAAAATAAAATATGCAAAATCTAAGGGTCTTCGCGTAGGATTTTTTAGTAATGCCTCCCTTATGAACGAAATTTGGGCTCATAAGCTTATTGAATCAGGATTAGATTACATAAATATTAGTTTTGATGCTTATAAAAAAGAAACTTATGAAAAGATTAGAAAAGGATTAAGCTTTGAAATCACTAGAGAGAATATCAAAAGGCTTGTTGAACTTAAAAAACAGCTTAATAGTAAAACTCCTGCAATTAATCTTGCTTTTGTGGAATTAACAGAAAATCAGGGTGAAATCAAAGATTTTTATAAAGATTGGAAAGGCAAGGTTCAAGACATAAACGTATTAAATATGAGAAATTGGGCTGGTCAAATAGGAAAAGAATCTAAAAGCAGTTTTCATTTTAAGTCTAAGGACAAGAGAAGACCATGTTCTCTGATATGGCAAAAGATGATTGTGGATTGGAATGGAGAGGTTGTTCTATGTTGCGATGATTGGAATCATTCAGTGGTTCTCGGAGATTTAAATAAGCAAACCCTAATGCATGTCTGGAATGGTGAAAAGTTAAGAAAAATAAGAGAACTGCATAAAAAAGGAGAATTTAACAAAATAGGAATTTGCTCGAACTGCAATAAAAAAACAGTTTGGTGGCTCATAGGTTAATTATTTAAATAAAAAAATATTAAATTTATAATGATTGCATTAATCTTAACCCTTTTGGATTTATTTAGCACAATTATACTCGGAGCCATAATAGTT
The DNA here is from genome assembly GCA_903866625.1 of uncultured archaeon. Taxonomy (GTDB): domain Archaea; phylum Nanobdellota; class Nanobdellia; order Pacearchaeales; family GW2011-AR1; genus CAIPOI01. The sequence goes on from CAIPOI010000006.1 coordinate 76,281, forward strand.
ACTTCACCATGCTTATTTACACATCAACCCGTGCCGAAAATTATATCTTATTCAATTGTTTTTTTTATAAATCTTGCAATTGGGATATTTATGGTTTATACTTATTGGTTTGATTCCAAGTATAGAAAAAATAAATTGCAGAATTAATAAAACAAATAGCAATATTTAAAACTTAACTAAAACTCATTCTATAATGAAAAAGATCAGAGTTTATATCCAATATCCTTGGAAGACTTCAGATTCCCCATATTACAAGGCTCTTGTTGAAAATCCTCCAAAAAATGTAGAATATCTCAAGAGCGAACATAAATTAAATCTGATTATCTCTCCTAAATTCGGACTTTTTACAGCAGTGAAAAAACTCGTTAGACATCTCTTTGCAATAAGAAGAATGCCTAACATAAGAACACAAGAAAAAGTAAATTGTGATTTGTATCATAGTGCCCATTGTTTACTAGAAGGAGATAAGCCTTGGATAGTTGATATCGAAAACTACTGGAACTTTGCCCCCTCTTATTTTATTGCTCATTCGAAAAAGGGAAAAAGTTTAATATCTTCATACTTAAAAAGCAAGAACTGCAAAAAGATTGTTGCTTGGACTGAAGAAGCTAAAAAAACCGTTGTTGGAGCTTTAAAAGATAACGAAATTGAAAATAAAATAGAGGTAGTTTACCCTGCAATACCTCTCCCAAAGTTTAATAAGATAAAAAAAGATAAGATTACCCTTTTATTTTTGGGAAGATATTTTTATTCAAAGGGAGGTTGGCATACATTAAAGATTTTTGATGCAATAACTAAGAAATTTGATAATGTAGAGTGTATATTTATTTCTCAAACACCCAAAAAGTTTATAAAAAAATATTCTAACAATAAGAAGATAAAATTTTACGAGCTTATGGATAAGAAAAAAATATTTGAAGAGATTTATCCCCAAGCAGACATATTTGTATACCCTGGATTTAGTGATACTTTTGGTTTTGCAATGATTGAAGCAATGGGTTTTGGACTTCCAGTTTTAAGTGTAAATAGGTTTGCTAGAGAAGAGATTATAACAAATGAAAAAACAGGATTCATTATAAAAATTCCTCAAATAACATATGGTACTGCATTTCCAAATATACAAGATGGTGTACCTATAGTTCCAAATGAAGAAGCAATGATTGATGAGTTTATAAAAAGAATTTCAGACCTAATAGAGGATAAGAAAAAACTTGAAAAAATGAGTAAAAATTGTATAAGCGAGGTTAAGAGTGGAAAATTTTCATTAGAAAGAATGAATAAATCCTATGAAAAAATATACTCGCAAGCATTAAATAAAAATGAAAAAAATTGATGTAATTATAACCGATTCTGAATTAAAACATAGCTTAGCTACGGTAAGAGCGCTTGGAAAAGAAAAGCTAAAGGTTGCTACTTGTTCTGAAAAATTTAGTGCAACAAAACTTTCTAGATACTCTAAATATTCCTTTAAGTATAATAAGAATAATTTGATAACTAAAGTTCTGGAAAATGCAGGTGAAGATAAAACTTCAACTTTAATTCCTATAGGGTATAATTCTAATATTCTATGCTCTAAAAATAAAAAAATTCTTATGAAGAAATTTAATATGTTAATAGCAGACTATGATAAAATCACACTTGCCTCAGATAAAGAAAAGATTAATTCGATTTTAGATAAAATTAAATTTCCAAAACCAAAGACTTGGATTATAAAATCTATGGGTGACATAAAAAAGGTAGATTTTAATGGCCCGATGATAATTAAATCAAGTCAAGAGATGAGGGGCAAAAAAGTAGAGTATTTGAATAATCTTGAAGAATTAAAACAAAAAGCAAAGGAGAGATTAAACTATGGAACTCAAATAGTTCAAGAAAGAGTTAGGGGTTTTGGGTGTGGATTTTTTGCTCTTTGTAAAAAAGGTAAGGTAAAAGTTAGCTTTCAACATAGAAGAATAAGAGAGTATCCCTATTCGGGGGGGGTTAGCTCTTGTGCTGAAAGCTATTATGACCCGAAACTAGAATCGCTTGGGAAAAAAATAGTAAAAGCTTTGAATTGGGAGGGTATATGCATGATAGAGTTTATTTGTGAAGATAAAACTAAGAACTATAAATTAATTGAAATGAATGCAAAATTCTGGGGTTCTCTTGATTTAGCTATTGCCTCTGGAATTAATTTCCCATATCTACTCTATCTTGAAGCAAATAACAAACCCTACACTATTCCTAAATATAAAACCGGAGTAAGATTTCAGTGGATTCTTCCTGAAGATACTTTAAGAATAAAAACTTCTCCAAAAAAACTGGGGGCTATCAAAGAATATTTAACTGATTTGTTTAGTTTTAAAGTAAAAAAAGATATAGGATACATATTTATAGATCCGCTACCTACTTTGCTTAGAATTGGAGCAACTTTTATAAAATTATTCAAATGGAACTTAAATTAGATTTGCATATGCATAGTTCATTTTCGTATGATTCGAAGATGAAAGTAGAAGAGATTATTAAACGGGCCATTAGAAAAGGACTTGATGGAATCGCTATAACCGATCATGAAACTTTTAAAGGTGCGATTTTAGCTGAGAAAATTGCTAAGGAAATAGACTCTAAGTTTATAATTCTAAAGGGGGAAGAAATAGAAACGGAAATAGGCGACATTATAGGATTATTTTTGAAGAAAGAAGTGAAATCAAGAAAGTTTAAAGAAGTAGTAAGTGAAATCAAGAAACAGGGAGGGTTAGTGGTTTTACCTCATCCTGGAAAATATCATAAAATTAATAATGAGGTTATAAAAAATGTGGATTTGGTTGAGATTTTTAATTCTCAACTAACGGATTCTGCAAATAATATTGCTAAAGAAATTGTTAAATCTAACAAAAAACCCTTTGTTGCAGGAAGCGACGCACATAATCTGTTTCAGATTGGAAGGGGAGTAACAAAAATTAAAAGCAAATCATTATCTGAGAAGGACTTAAAACTCGCATTATTAGAAAAAAATAAAGAAATCATCATAAATAAGCCAAATATTATTTTAAGATTTTGGATAATTTTTTTAAAGGTTTGGAGGAAATATGTCAAATAGTGTATCGGTTCATGTAGATGGATACTATGGGCTAAAATATGGAGTAACTAATTTGTTAGAATTATTTAAAAAGTACAATATCAAAGCAACTTTCTTTGTAAATATGGGTAGAGAAGCAGGAATATTTAAAATTCTAAAGTACAGAACAAAAGAACTAAAAAAATCGGATAAAGAAATTGTAAATAGATATTCTAAAATTCAAATGTTAAGAATGTTGTTTTTTCCGAGAGCTTTAGGCTATAAAAATTGTAAAATATTAAAACAGATAAAAGATGCAGGGCATGAAGTAAATCCTCATTGTTGGAGTCATCTATTATGGTCTAAAAACTTTGATAAAATGGATATAGAAAATCAAATAAAAAAGATGAAGGAGAGTTTTGTTAGATGTTTGAATCAAGAGCCTACGGGATTTGCTCCACCCACATGGAAATGGAACAGCAGAGTTATAGATTTCTTAAAAAAAGCAGGGTTTAGCTATATTTCTACAAACAATGCCAAATTTTCTAAGATTACTAAAAGTAATGGTATAACTCTAATTCCCCTAACTTATGATAAGACTCCGGAAGAGATGCTAAATGAGGGGATGAGTGAAAAAGAGGTTATTAAATACTATAAAGAAAAAGTCATAAAAAAAGAGTTTAATATTTACTTTCATGCAGATTATGAAGGAATTCGGGGATTAAAATTAACAGAGGAAATATTAAAGTTAATAAATCCCAAAACCTTAAAGACTTATACAGAAATTGTTAGCGCTAATGAAAAATAAAACAATAACTTTTGGATGTACTCTTTTGAATGAAGAAGATAATATAGAAACCTTTCTTAATTCTATAACTGAACAATCAATAAAACCACAGGAAATTGTAATTGTGGATGGTGGTTCAACCGATAGGACTCTTGAAATAATAAAAAGGATTCAGAAAGAATCAAAAGTGCCTATCAAAGTTGTAGTAAGCAAGGGCGCGAATATAGCAAAAGGAAGAAATATTTATACACGCTTGGCAAAAAGTGATTTATTATTTTCTGGAGATGCAAGCACAAGATTTGAAAAAGATTGGATAAAAAAACTTCTTAAGGGTTTTGAGGCAGGCGGAGATGTAGTTTTCGGAACATATGTTCCAGAAGAGCCAAAAACTATATTTGATAAAGTAGTTAATACTCGCGTTAGAGACTATTCAAAGTATAGTGAAGAAGATTGGGCTAAGGAAGAACCTTCTAATCGTCAAGCAGCCTATAAAATGTCAAGTTGGAAAAAGGTTGGGAAGTTTCCTGAATGGATGAATCGAGCAGATGATGCTTGGATTTATGAAAAAGCCAAAAAGATGGGACTAAAATTTGTACCTGTAAAGGATGCAAAGGTTTATTGGAAACCCAGAAAAAGTCTTAAAGAATATGTTAATCTTGCGTATCAAGATTCTTTGTCGGATGGAATAGCAGTCAATATAATTTTAAGAAGAAAGATTTATTTTGCAGAAATATTTGTTGCTCTTTTTTTCGTTTTTTCAGTTATTTATAGTTTTTTTAATAGAATTTTTGGATTTATTGCTATGGGAATAGTCTTGGCAATCTTCTTAGCTTATGCTTTAAAAACTTCCCTAAAATCTAAAGAGATAATAGTTTGCATATATGCTGGGATTATATCTGTCTTGCTATTTTTTGCACATTCTTTTGGAGCTATAATTGGATTGATTATAAAACTAATAAGGCTCATTAAAAGAGAAAAAAATCGATAAAAAGGTTTATAAGTAAAAATAACCAAAGAGGTTTATGAAAAAATTCGAGGGACAAGAGTTCTTTAATGAATTAGAAGCTTTTCTGAAAGTACTTGAAAAGAACAAGTTTACAGAATATGTTATTCTTAAGATAGACTTTAAAAAACCAAAACATAGCGATATAGACATCCTTACAACTAAGTTTTCAAAATTACAAAATATACTTAAGAAAAACGGATATAAATGTGGCAAAGATTTAAGGTATTATAAGAAAAATAAAATCCCAATTGATTTGCATGATAAGGTTGGTTGGAATATAGCTCAGTATAGCACAAAAAAACTTATGGGCAGTAGAATAGAAAAGGAATTAAAGGGTCACAAATTTTATTATATTGGGAGATGGGATGATTTTAGAACAAAAATCGTTCATGATATTTATACTAAATTAGTGGAGATAAAATGGAGAATTGGCAAAAAGATAGGCTTAGGCGCATAGCTTCAATTGCGAATGCACACATAAGTGCAGGTTCAAAAGTTTTAGATATTGGTTGTTATAATAGACATATACTACCTCTCTTGAAACCAGGCATAAAATATACTGGAGTAGATATCAACGGAGAGTGTGATGTTAGAGTAGATCTTAATCAAGGAAAATTGCCATTCAAAGACAATTCATTTGATTTTGTTATATGTGCAGAGATATTTGAGCATATTGTTAGACCTAAAGCATTATTAAAAGAAATAAGAAGGGTGTTAAAACCCGAGGGATATGCTGTATCTTCCATACCTAATGAAAATCATGTAATAATAAGACTGAGAAGACTCTTTAATATCCGATACAGCTCTTTAGTATTTGATGAGAATCCCCAAAGGCATATGCACAGCCCCAGACTTTCAGAAGCAGCAGAGTTTGTAAAAAGTGAATTCGAAATAGTTAAAAAGGAGTATTACACTCCTAAATTATGGTTGCAGTTTATTGCAAACCTATGGCCCTCTGCTTTTGCAAGAGGAACAATATTTGAGGTAAGAAAAAAATGAAAGACGAACAAAATCAAACAATAAAGGATTTACATGTAGAAATAGAGAATATCTGCAAGGCAGGATTTCTAAGAACCTGGTATAAAGAAAAAAGATGGAAAATCGCATTAGATTGGATTGGGAGTGGAAAAAAAGTTTTAGATATTGGATGCAGATGGGGGCACATAACTTATGATATTGCTAAGAAAGGAAATGAAGTAATAGGTATTGACTTTGTACCAGAATTTATTGAAGAAGCAAAAAAGATTCATGGAGACAAAGTTAAGTTCATGGTAATGGATGCCTATGATCTAAAGTTTAAAGATAAGAGCTTTGATGCAGTTTTCCTTGGAGAAACATTTGAACATTTAATAGATCCACGAAAAGCCCTAAAGGAAATTAGAAGAGTTCTAAAAGATAATGGAGCCTTAATAATTACTACGCCCAATTTTGCTTCTTTTAGAAATAGAATAAAGACTTTTTTAGGCTATCAAAATGATGATTTTTATCTGCACATAAAAGTATGTACAAAAGAAACTCTTGAAAATCTCTTAAAAGGTGCAGGGTTTAAAATTGAAAAAATTAAGGGCAACCAAATCTCTTTCTTTAATATAAAATTTCCTTGTCCAATAGTAAGTTTGTGCAATACTTTTATAGTAAAAGCCGTAAAGAAAAAATAAAATGAAAAGTCCTATGACTTTATATAACAGAAGGGAGACTCGTTCTTCAGTATATCCAAGAGAGATTAACTTAGAGACAACTAATTTTTGTAACCTTAGATGCATAAGCTGCCCGCAAAGAGGAGAAATGTCCAGAAAAAAAGGTTTTATGGAGTTTAATCTGTTCAAAAAAATAATAGATCAGGCAAGTGGAAATGTTAGAAATATTCAGCTCCATTTATTTGGAGAGCCATTATTACATCCAGACATAGTAAAACAATTAAAATATGCTCATGAAAAAAAAGTAAATCTTGGAATATTTACTAATGCGGCTTTGCTTACTGATGAAAAAGCAGAAGCTCTTGCAGAATATGCAGATAGAGTAGTAATCTCTTTTAATGGAGCTACAAAAAAAGTTTATGAGAGTATTCAAGTAGGCTCTAATTTTGAAACTACAATGAGCAAAATAAAGAAATTTTTAGAAATTGTTAATAAAAAAGGTAAATGTCTTGTTAAACTAAAATTCCTACAAATGAAAGAGAATGAAAGAGAAGCAAAGGATTTTGTGAGTCAGTGGGAAAAATATAAATCCAAAAAAGTTAATGTTAGTGTTGTAAAAGAGCATGATTGGGCAGGACAATTGGAAAATCTGCCCGAGTGGCAAGAGCAAAAAAGGGAAAGATATCCCTGTTTCTTACTTTGGAAAATGATGGCTATTGGTTGGGATGGAAGAGTTGGGGTTTGCTGTTATGATTTTAATTTCCCAATAATTCTTGGAGATCTAAATAAGCAAACCATAAAAGAAGTTTGGAATAGTGAAAAATATAAAAAAATAAGAGAAATGCAGATAAATAGGCAATTTGATAAACTTTCTTTGTGTAAAAATTGCACTTCTTGGACCCTTTATCCTAAAAAGTTCAGTAAATCCTACATCTTAAAGTCTTCTTTATATAGCAGTTTTTATAAACTATTAAATAAATTTGGAAAGTATAGTGTAAAATGAAAGTTTTATTAAAATTCCCCGAATGTAACATGCAAGTTATTTCCAATAATGCTGGATTTCTTGAATTTGTTAGAAGCAACTATTATTTATTTTTAGCAGACAAGCTTGAAAAGATTGATTTGACATCCAAGATAAATTTTGGAGCAGATAAATTTAAAGAATTGCCCATAAGAATCTCATCAAAGGCTACCCTATCTAAAGATGCTTTAGTCTATAATGATTCCCCCCTAAGCATACAAATAAAAGATAAACCACTTATATTTGAAGCAAATTTTAAGCCTACTTTGATAAAACATGTTGCAAGAGCGCTATTAAGAGGAACTACACGAAGGAGAAACGATTATTATGAGTATTTAATACAAAAAATGGTAAGATATCCTTTGTTTTTTTATTGGGAAAGAAAGGGTTTTCAATTACATCATTCTGCATCTATAGAAAAAAACGGAAAAGTGTTCTTATTTTTAGGATTAGATAAAATGGGTAAAAGTACTACTTCTCTAAAGATGTCTCTAAAGGGCTATAAAATTATGTCTGATAATTTTACACTAATAAAAGATGGAAAAGTATACCCTTATCTGAGAGGAGTTCGTGCAACAGATTTTGTTAGAAAAAATTTACCTGAATTGAGATTTAAAAATCTAAAAATTGATGGAAATAAATATCAGATAGTCTTAGACAATAAAAATTTCTGCTTTAAGCCTACCAAGATAAAAAAATTATTTTTTATGAGAAGAGGCACAGGATTTAAATGTGAAAAAATAGATTCACAGCAAGCAGCAGAACAGCTTTTAAGCATATCCAATGCTTCTTTGGAGTATCCTCATCATCACTATACTTCACTGATACCTTTTGTAACAAGGGATAAAATAGCCATAAGTAGATACAAAAAATATTTAGAATTAGCACAAATACCCGCATATAATTTAGAATATTCTAATTTCAAAGATGTGGAAGAAATAGAAAAAGAGCTTGAATAAAATGGAAGTTAGTGCGATAATACCTACTTATAATCGTAAGGAAATGTTGGAAAAGAATCTAAAGGTTCTTATAAATTTTAAGGAGATTAAGGAAGTAATTATAGTAGATGATGGTAGTACAGACAATACTTTTGAAATATTAAAAAAATTCTCAGATAAACTCAAAATCAAATATACAAAAAATAAAGTTACAATTGGTTCTGCTTACTCTTGGAACAAAGGCATATCTTTAGCTTCAAAAGATTATATTCTCTTATTGAATGACGATACTCGTATAATTGAGGATAATTTCTTTGAGATTCTTGCAGAAGATAAAGAAAAAGCAGACATAATTGGCCCTGCATTAAAGAACACTAAATATGAAAAAATAAATTTTTTATATAAAATAAGAAAAGTTTTACTCCATATTCTTATAGGGGATCCACTCAAGGCATTTTCTGCAAAGCCCAAATATGTAGATTTTGTTTCAGGAGTTATGTTTTCTTCAAAGAAAATAATGGCAGAGATAGGTTTTGATGAAGGGTACGAGGGCAATTGTTTTAGAGAGGAATCAGATTTTCAAAAGAGAGCAAAGAATAGGGGGTATAAAATATTTTATGATCCTCGAATAAGTGTTTTGCATGACCAAACTAATGAAGGTGGGCAGAGAAGATTCTCTAAAGAAGAGGATAAAAGGTGGAGAAAAGTAAATCACCATAGATTTTTAGATAAAAATTATAAGATATTAAGAATTTTTTGGAAACCTCTTTTCTGGATTTTTACAAAGTTTTAATTCTTCTCTTATTGAAAAATAAAGAAGAAAGATAGAAAATTCTGCTGATGATTATTGCTATAGAAGCCCCGAAAACTGCAAAACTTTCAGAGTATCTTAAGAAATAGGTTACTAAGAAAACATTAAGCACAAGATTTAATAGAGTGGATAGTGCTAAAAATTTTGCTATTACTTTAGTTTTAGCCTGAGAAATAAAAAAACTTTCATATAGTGCAGATATTGGCAAGACGATTAGAAGAATTGCTAACAATCTAAAAATATTTATTGATTCAGTATAATTAATTCCGTAGATTATACCAATTATTAGTGGGGCAAAAGTAAGAGAAAGAATGAATCCGATAAGTGAAAGAATCACAACTAAATTTAAAACCTTTCTAAATCCTACCTGAAGTTGAGTTCCATTGAGCCTACTGAATATTGGCAAAAGAGAAGTTGAAAATGTAATTAATAATGCAATAGAACCTGCTAAATTAAGCGCTGCGCTGTAGTGTCCAATTATTGAAGCAGAAACAAAATGGCCCAAGATAATCATATCAATATATCCAAAAATTAATCCGGATAAAGAAAGCAAAGACAAATTAAAAATAAATCCTCTTATTGAACTTTTTTCATCATGAGAGAGTTTTTTGGATTTTTTTGATAAGCTTAAAAGATTCTTTCTTACTATTCTTGCATAAAAAATTAGAATTAAAATGTAACAAATAGTGATTGATGCAATCAAATTAAGAGTTATAATATCTCTAGAATAAGCCATTTTTATAGAGAATAGTGCCAAGGCCGGAACTAAAACCAATCTTAATAGTTGAAAAACTATTTCTTTTACAAGGGGTTTCTTAAATTGATTCAATCCATTAAATATTCCATCTATAAAGTTTATCAGGTTATAAGCAAACAAATAAACAATTCCTGCAAGCAATGCAAAGAATATTGGTTTATTATAGTAGTAATGAGAGATTGGCCAAGAGATTGCAAGAAGTATAAACCCTGCGATTATAATTAAAATAATTTTAAATTTGAATAAGTACTGAATATATGCTCTTGCGGAAGAATTTTTATGTTTACCCATGGCGTTTGAAATAAATCTAATTGTTGCAGAAGTTATACCTAGGTCAGATAGACTGGTGAATATTACTATTGTTGCTAGAGCCAAACTGTATAATCCAAATAGTTCTGGCATCAATATTCTCGCTAATAATATTGTAAAAAATAGCGAACCTATTTTACCAGTAAGAGAAGTGGAGAATTGAAAAATAGAATTCTTTATTGCTAAGCCAGTATAGCCCGAATAATCTCTTTTTATTATCCTCTTAAGAATACCCTTAAAATCATTTCCAGCAGTATTTATTCTCTTGATTACCTCTTGCATGATTAATTTAGCTTCTTGCGCTTTTTATTCTTTATGAATAGGTGAATTTGAGAAGTTTTTGAATGTAAGGATTGCCCATGGTTAATTAGGTCAATATAGTCTAAAATTAGATGAAATAAAACTCCGATTAGTATGAACACTAAAACTGGAAAAGGCAAGGTTAGAATTATTAATATTAGAACAAATTCGACACCATGAAGTATAAAATGTGGATGAACTTTCTTTAAATTTTCTTTCTTAGAGGAATTATAAAATTTTTTGTGCTCGCAATAAAAGTAGTTATATGCCCTCTTTAAGCTCATATCTTTGTTTTGAAATACAAACAACAAATAGTGGTCTATATCCATAAGAACAGAGGACAAAAATATTATTGAAGCAAAAAGTAAAGTTATGCTTGGAAATAAAATAAATAACAAAATTGAAAAAATAAACCCAAAAATAATATGTCTTGAGACTAACATGTGAATATAATTAGTTATGATCTTCAATTCTTTTGATAATATCTGCAAAAGCAGGACGTGTTATGAATACTCCTGCAGTTATACCTATAAGCGTTGTTATCGCGAAACCCTTTAGTAAACCTGCTCCTGCTGCACCTATGCCCATAAATTGGAATAAGCCTGTTAGAGGAACTAAGGAAACAAAAGCTGTAGCAAAAGAAGTGAATATTATAAATAAAGCTTTTTTTATTCTTTCTTTTAGAGAGTCTACTTTAAATCTGGACTCATCAAGAATAACTATCTGAGAATCAACTCCTGTACCAATTGTTGCAATAATACCTGCAATAGAAGGCAAATCAAGGTTCCATTTGATTAGTGCAGCGAATCCTAAGATGATAACCAGTTCAGAGAAAGAAGTGAAAAGTAAGGCTAAGGATATTTTTATGTTCCTATATCGCAGGAATATGATGATAGAAACTGCTAACATAGCAAATAATCCTCCAATTAATATTGCTTCTGTAAAACTTTTTCCTAAAACTGGAGAAATTGTATCAAGCTTTGAAATTTCTAATTGATAAGGAAGACTTCCTGTAATAAGAATAGTTTGAAGCTTTTTCATATTTGTTTCTGCATCAACAACTGCGGAAGCTCTATCTTTTCCAGTTCCAGAACCTTGAATAGATATCTGAGTCGTAATTTGTCCTTTCAAATCCTTTGAAATATATAATGAATCTGCAAGCTTTCCGTCAATGTATAAATCTAATTTCTGGGAAAGATAACCTGGATCTTCTGTGCTTATTGAAAGATTTCCAGTTACTGCTGCTTGACGTTTTGCAGCTTCTTCTGTTAAAGAAATAGGAAATCTAAATCTGCATACTTCTCCGCTACTTGTTGAAGAACATCCTTCTATTCCAGATTGCTGGCCAGATCTTTCAACATGAGCAATATCTTTTCCGCCAGTAAAGATAGTTTCATTACCAATTTTTCCCTCAAATTTTCCTTGCTGTAAAATTAAATCTTCTAAATCTTTTGGAGTAGAACCTGCAATTTCTATAATCATAAAATTATTCCCCTGCATATCTGAAGCTTTCTTTATATTCAAATCGGATAAGCCCACAAGATTAAACCTTTCTTGAGAAATTGAGATTAAATCAGTCAATTCTGAGTCGGTTAGACTATGATTCTTTGCAGTTATTAGGGCTCTTGCTCCACCCTGAATGTCTAATCCGGTTTTTATTCTTATTCCAGACCTCTCTGAAACAATTATCTGATTTTTTATAGAAGAATTAAACAGACCTATAATTTCTTGTTTATTTGTTTGAATATCTAATTTATTCATTTGTTTATCCGATAGTAAAGACATAGAATTTTGAAAATCACTAACGTTCTTGATGGTCTGACCATTTACAGTAAGGATTATTTCACCAACAGTTAATCCTTGATCTGACAGAGAGGTATTTTTTTCAACAAATTTTACATAAACCCCTGAAGTTGTAAACAAATCCTTAAAAGAAAATATAAAGTATAAAGAGAATACTAAAAAGATTATTAACACCCAAGTTTTTACACTTAATTTCATTGTTTTTTATGCTCCAGGAACCATTTAATTAAAGAAGTATTAGTAATCCAGGTATTAAGCATATCAAATCCGAGGCCGATTAAAAGAATGACAAACATTTGATTTAAAACTGTTCCAAATGGATGAACAAACATTAAAGCTACTGCAATCGAAGCTATTGCAGTTAGTGTCATAGTCATTCCAGTCTTAAATGCTCCGAATATTTCGTGATTTATAGAAGTATCTTTCCTTTTTAGAACTCTTGTCGTTAGAAGAATATCTGTATCCACAGAATAACCGATAAGCATAAGGAAAGCTACGATACCTGCACCAGAAATAGTCAAACCAATTAAGTCAATAACTGCAAGAGTCATTACAATATCTGCAAAAGCACAAAACATTACTGCAAAACTTGGAATAGAATTTTTTATGTATAAAGAGACTAAAATTATTATAAAGACTAAAAGAAATATGGAAGAAAGTAAGATGTTTAGTTTAAAGAATAGTTTTCCCATAAAAATTCCAAACAAAATATTTAAGAGTATTGCAAGAAGTTTTATCTTCCATTTATCAGAGAATATTACGAAAACAACTGCAGCCATCCAAAAGAAAGCTATTAAGACAGTTACTCCTAATTGTTTATAGAAATTTTCACTTAAGCTTGAACCTATAAATTGAATGTTTGAATTTGAATCAGTAAGAGAGTAACCTAAATATTTTTCTAGAATTGGTTTTATTACTTCTGGTTTTTCAGAGGTCATAATTATAACTTGATTTTGTTTTCCGTTCGAGTCCAATAAATATCTGGTTTCTATATCTACAACTTGTGATGAAAGAGTGGTTTGAATTTCATTTGAAGAAATATTAGTAAAAAGAGTTATAGTTGTTCCACCGGTTAAAGATAAATCTCTATGAACAAAGTCATGATTAGTCATATAAAAATTTGTGATGATTACAATTGAAAGAATCAAAATTAGTGCAGGTAAGATAAGTGCCTTCTTATAATGCTTGTTATATATTCCGCTTAGTTTTTCTGAAACCATTTTTGTTTTATGCGCTAGCGGGGAATCGAACCCCGATCAATTGGTCATTTCACCTTGAGCCCATACTTATATAAGAGCTCGTGGTTTGGAAACCAATAGTACTAGCCGTTATACTACCAGCGCAGGTAATAATAATGGGTTTTATTGTCTTTTAAAGATTGCTATCCTTTAATTTATAGTGGAATTTTCTATGGCAGTTAGCACATAAGACTTCACATTTCTTAATTTCTTTTTGGACTCTCTGGATAGAGTAACCTGCATGGACTTTTGTATTGATTCCAAAAAGTTTATCTCTCTTGTTTTTATGATGAAAGTCGAGGGTTGCTGGATGATTCTCTCCACATTTAATACATCTAAGGGTTTTCTTATATTCTTTAAACCATTTTTTAATTTCTTTTTTTCTTCGAGATATATGTGCTTTTTCAGATTCTCTGTTAAGAGAATACCAATTTCTCCTATAGGCTCTTCTTTTATCTAAATCTTTATAAGGCATAAACTTATAGGGTTTCCAACTATTAAAATTATTGTAATCCCTTAAGAATAACTAACGCGCCCGAAAGGATTTGAACCTTTGACCCTCTCCTTAGGATGGAGATGCTCTGATTCCGGGCTGAGCTACGGGCGCAACAAAATATGCGAGTCTTACTTAGTCTCATGATTCTCATGCGAGAGATAGCTCAGAAAATAAAATTTTCTGATACTTCAATTCTCTACTTTCGAATTGAAGTGATTCGAACCTATCGAATCCTATCTATGCGAGAGATAGCTCAGAAAATAAAATTTTCTGATACTTCAATTCTCTACTTTCGAATTGAAGTGATTCGAACCTATCGAATCCTATCTATGCGAGAGATAGGATTCGAACCTATGAAGGCATAAGCCAAGAGATTTTGAGTCTCTCCCGTTTGACCGCTTCGGTACCCTCGCATAAAAAAACTAATAATAGAGTGTATAAAAAGCTTTATAAATTTAAAATTCTCAGAGATATTATGAAACCTGGAGTAGAAGCTAATTGTTCAAGAATTCTATTAGCTCTGCTTATTTTATAGTAAGGTTTCTCTAAATTTATTTCTTGGAGAAACAATGACAAACCCTAATTATAATTCTGCTTCTGAAAGGAAAATTATCATTCTAGACACGACTCTTAGAGATGGAGATCAAAGTGCTCTTGGAACAATGTATCCTAGTGAAAAAATGAAAGTTGCAAAACACCTTGAGAAAATGGGAGTTGAACGAATTGAAGCAGGTTTTGCTGCAGCAAAAGGTAATTATGAATTTATGTCCGGAGTTGCTCAAACATTAAAAAATTCGTGGCTTTCTGGTCTTTCTAGATGCGTAAATAGAGATACAGAAAGAACTTACGAAGCTTATAAGAACTATCAAAAAAGAATGATCCATCTTTTTTTGCCTACTTCTGAAATTCAAGTAAGTGCTAAAATGAAAAAAACTGATGACGAACTTATAAAAATAACTAGAAGTTCTGTGACTTATGCAAGGAGTTTCTTTGATAAAGTTGAGTTTACTGCAGAAGATGCTGTTAGAAGCAATTGGGATTTTTTGAAAAGAGTTTATTTTGAAGCCATAAATTCTGGAGCTACCATAATTAATGTAGCCGATACTGTTGGCTATGCTGAAACAGAAGAGTTTGGAAGGCTTGTCAAAAATGTTGCGGGTTATGTAAAAATAATAAACCCCAATGTAGAAATAAGTATTCACTGTCATAATGATTTAGGATTGGCTGTTGCAAATACCATTGCAGGAATTAAAAACGGAGCACAGCAAGTAGAGGTAACTATCAATGGTCTTGGCGAAAGAGCAGGTAATTGCAGCCTTGAACAGATAGTTGCTTTTAGTAAGGTTCATCCAGAATCTTTCTCAACCAATGTTTTATCAGGGGAAATTTACAAAGCTTCCAAAATGGTTAGTAGATTTACTGGAGTAAGAAATGACTCTGCTCCTGTTGTTGGAAAATCTGCTTTTGCCCATAAATCTGGAATACATCAACATGGAGTCATAAATAATAAAGAGTCTTATGAAGTTTTAAGAGCAGAAGATTTCGGAAGAAAAAGTGAAATAGTTATAGGCCCTCATTCAGGCTATCATGGAGTTATTGCAAAAGCAAGAGAGCTCGGATTTGAAATTAGTCAAGAACAAGCAGCACTAATTTTAGATGTAGTTTCAGAAAAAGTTCAAAGAGAAGAGCAAAAAAGATTTGATGATGAAGATATCAGAAAAATACTTATGGAAAAGGTTTTAGCTCTAGCAGTTTAGTGAGGAAAAGCTTTATAAATACACTAAAATAGGAATTATTGAAACGGCCATAGTAAGCTGGTAATACCTGTTCCCATTCCGAACACAGAAGTCAAGCAGCCTACGTCATTGGTGGTAGTCTTGCAAAAGGTGAACCCAAGATGCTGTTTCGCTTATTTTTTAATAAGTTTTGAAGTGATGAGAGTCTCGAGCTTTTTTGGGTTTTTGAGAAGATTTATCTCTTTTCTTCAACTAACATTAACCCATTTGTTTTTACCCTATAAGAATTAGAATATAAAACTCTGTCAATAAGAGCTTCGAAAATTTTTGTTTCTCTTTCGTGTTTACATAACATGTACTCTCTGAGTCTCCTAGCATTACTTAAAGAAATAGCCAACCAAATTCCCCCATAATCTCCATTACCCGGAACAACTTGGTTCTCTGGAAGAAAAATCCATTCAGCAATATTGAAAGTCATTATATGTGGATTTTTTCTTAGACCCAGAGATTTCATATCTTCGGTGACTACCTTATAGCCTACCCTATACAATTTGCCTTCGAGATTTACTGTTAAAAGTCTTGGTATTTTTGTTGACATAGAAATCTAATAGACTAATGTTTTAAAAGAATTATGGTATTATGGAATAACCATGAATTATAGCAGGTAATTTTCAACAAAATCTTTAAGATTCCCACATTCCCAAGAAGCAATTTGATTTAGGTCTCGCAAGACTATTCCCTTAGCAGGACTATTGGGTTTCTTCTGATGATCTAGAAGATAGTGTGGCCGAATTGAAACATAAGCCCTTAAAGCACCAGCATCCATATTTCCCTTGATATAAAAAGGCAACCCTTGATGAAAGGCGAGGATGGAATTAACTTTGTTTACTGAAAACACAACTCTAGGAATATTTAGTTTTACTAACTCTGATTTATAAAAATTAAGAAAATTGCCTTGGACATTATCACCAGAATCAGCCCCAACAAGAGATGGCTCTATAAAAGATTCTCCTAAAGCTCTAAACTCTCTAAGTGTTCGTAGCACGAGTTCTTTATGTTCTCTATCAGCACAATCTGGGTAATCTCCGTCACTAATATAAAGATCGAATTCTCTCGAATTTGCTTGACTACTAGCTTCTTCTAAATCTAGGGCAAAAGTTACCCTTGATAAAAGAGACTCTGTTGTTAAACCTAAACTTTTTCCTGCAATTAAAACACCATGAACAATTTCATGAGGATAATCTTCAGCCCATAATATTTTTTTATATTTAAATTCCATAGATTAATATTAATAGAACAAACTATTTAGAATTTCTTGAACTTATTAACTAATTCAAGAGTATCTTCTTGGCAAAGGAATACGGTTCTGCAGCAATATCTTTCTAATCCAAGCTCATCAAGAACTTTCTTAGCGTCTTCGCCCTTGGAAGTTCTTTTTTTAAAATCATCCCATAGGTGACCTATTGGTTTTCCGCAAGACATGCAACGAATTGGAATTATCATAATATTAATGTCAAAACTAGGTTTTTAAAACTTACTATTTTGCTCCCATGGAGCTCTCCTTATCTTTGCTCTAAACTTTTTTATCCAGATTTTTAATATTGAAAAAAAGAATACAAATATTTATAAATAACATCTCAATAAAGAAAATATAAAAAAGAGAAAATGGCAAACAAATGTGTTTATTGTAATAAAGAATTACCTGTTAATAAGGCGCTTTCGGTATGTAAACCTTGCGGAATAAAGGTTTGGGGCTTAAAGATGTATGAAGCAATAGATTCTCAGATGAGTGATGCTAAAGAAACAGGTAATCTCGAACAAGGAAGCATCTGTTGACTTCTTAAAATAAAAAATTTTATCATTTTATTGAAGAAAAAAGCAGGATTTTTAAGCTAAAAACCAAAAGAAAAGCTTTTTAAACAACCCCTTTCTAAGAAAATAATAAGGAAAATTAGCTGTTAATATAAAATGATAAAACGAAAAAATGTTAAGAAAAAAGGAAAGTTAGAGCTTAGCAAATACTTCCAAGAGTTTAAGGTTGGAGAAAAAATTGCGATAGTAAAAGAACATACATTAAATCCTGCTTTTCCGATACAAATCCAGGGTAGAACTGGGGTAGTTATTGGTGAAAGAGGAAATAGTTACTTAGTTAAACTAAACAACGGCGGAACTGAAAAAGTGTATATTATTGCACCTTCCTGCTTAAAAAAAATAAAATGATAAAAGAAAGAACACCATTAACACTTTACGAAGCAAGAGAATTATTGGAAAGCTTAAAAGATAGCGATAGAAAAAAGGAAATAGTTGAATTTATATCTAAATTTGAAAAAATAGATGTTAAAAAAGCTAAAAAGATAAAAGAAGAAATTGAAGCTTTGGATATAATCAAATTAAAAAATTCAGATATTATAAAAATTGTTGATGTTATGCCTGAAAATGCTATTGAATTAAATAAGGTTGTTATGGAAGCAAGCTTAGATTCAGATGAAACAAATAAAATTATTGAGACAATTAAAAAGAATAAATAATCAAAATGAAAGAAAAGGAAGAACAAGCGATTGTAGTAGATTATCTGCCTTACGGCTATCCACTCGAGAAGAAAATGATGCCAATAGCTCAGGCTATAGGTAAAAAAAATTTTACTCTTTTAGAATTAGTACCTAGGAGAGGAATCAAGTTAGAAATTGGAGAAGAAGTTTATATTGGAGAAGGAAAGAGAGACAAGGTATATTATATCTTGGGCAAACTTCCTTTTAACAAAATAAGCGAAAATGCAAAGAATTTTCTACAGACTTACATAGAAAAGCAAGTAAGTGAAAATGAAAAATCTTTTGTAGAATTTTTCAATAATTCACAACCGGTAAACACAAGGCTTCATCAAATTGAGCTTCTTCCGGGATTTGGCAATAAACATACTCAAGCCATCCTAGACGAAAGAAATAAAAAGCCTTTTGAAAGCTTTGAAGAGTTGAAGAAAAGAATATCTAATCTTCCAGATCCAAAAAACGCAATAGTTAAAAGGATACTTGAAGAGATAAAGGGAGAGGAAAGACATTTCCTATTCGTTAATTAAAAATGGCAGAAGAAAAGAAACAAGAAGTAAAGCAAAAACCTCAGACAGAGGAAAAAGTTGAGAAGAAAAGAAGTTCCATGATTAGCAAGGATGTTCCTACTGGAAGAATCATTAGAATTATGCAGACAGATGTTCCTGGAACAAAAACTCTTTATGCAGGATTAACCCGAATAAAAGGTATTTCTTGGGCAATTTCAAATGCGGTTTGTCTTTTAGCTAAAATTGAAAAAACAAAAAAAATTGAAAGTTTGACTAAAGAAGAAATTGCAAAAATTGAAGAAACAATAAAGCAACATAAATTTCCATACTACATGCTAAACAGAAGAAATGATTTCACCACAGGAGAATCTGGACACGTTACTGGTTCTACTATAGATGTAAATGAAGAATTAGATGTTAAAAGATTAAAGAAAATCCGTTCATTCAGAGGATTAAGACATGCAACAGGTCAGCCTACAAGAGGTCAAAGCACAAGAAGTCACTTTAGAACAAATCGTAAAAAAGGAGTTGGTATTAAAACTAAATCAGCACCAACTACTAAAGGAGAATAAAAATGCCCGTAAGAAAACATAAAAGATATAGTCGACCGAGAAAGCTGTATGATATCAGCACAATGAAAGAAGAGCAGGGCTTAGTTAGCAAATATGGATTAAAAAACAGAAGAGAAGTATGGAAAGCAGATTTTCAAATTGCAAGAATAAGAAATATTGCTAAAGGGCTAATCACTGCAGAAGAAGCTAAGAAAGAAGAATTTGTCACTAAACAAAAAGCCAAGGGATTTAATGTTGAAAGCATTGCAGATGTTCTTGGATTGAATAAGGAAGATTGGTTAAAAAGAAGACTACAAAGTATTGTAGTGAAAAAAGGTTTTGCAAAAACTCTAAAGGCTGCAAGGCAATTGATTAATCATAAACATGTTAAAATAGATGGTAAAATAATTGATTCTCCATCGCACTTGACTACACTTGAAGAAGAGAAAACTGTTTCAAGTGATTTAGTTTTAATAGCAAAAAAAGAAATGAGTAATGAGGAAAAAGCATTTTTAAAACAAATAAAATCTAAAGAAAGTGAAGAGGAAAAAGCATAATGGTAGAAGAAATAAAACAAATTGAAACCGAACAAGACATGCAAGAACAAGTTGAAGAAGTTAAAGAAGAAAAGAAACCTAAAAAAGAAAAAATTGGAATTCTTTATATTTATACCTCTAAGAACAATACTATCTTAAATCTTACAGATATGGTAGGAAATACTATCTCAAAAGCTACTGGCGGACAATCAACAAAACAGGATAGACTTAAATCAAGCCCTACTGTTGCAATGTTTTCTTCAAAGAAAATAGCAGAAGACGCTAATGAAGCAGGAATAACTAGTTTTTATGTTAGAGTAAGAGCAGAAACAGGAGATACAAGTCCAAGTTCTGCAGCTCATGCAGTTATAAAATCTTTAAGCAGAGACGGCTTTAAGGTAATCAGCATAAGTGATATTACTCGAGTTCCAAGAGGCGGACCTAAGAAGGGTGGCGGAAGAAGAGGAAGAAGAGTATAAGCATAAATTTAAAAGTCAATTAAAATTGTTAATAACATGATAAAAATCACAAATAAATCAAACGAAAAATTAAGCTTTAAAACAGATGTAAATACTAGCTTAATGAATGCCATAAGAAGAAGCGCAAATTATATTCCTTTGCTTGCAGTGGACTCTTTAGAAATAAGCAAAAATGATTCTGCATTATATGACGAAATAATCGCTCATCGTATGGGTTTACTTCCTTTAAAATATGAGGAATTAAAATTACCAAGTGAATGTGACTGCGGCAAAGAAGAAGGTTGCGGAAAGTGTGCAATCAAGGTTAAACTAAGTGCAGTTGGACCTGGAATCATCTATTCAGATCAATTGTCTCCTAAGGGAGTTTCTCTACTTAAGATGCCAATAACAATTTTAGATAAAGAACAAGAATTAGAATTTGTTGCAATAGCAAAAATGGGTAGGGGCATAGAACATGCAAAGTTTAGTCCTGGATTAATACACTACAAGTACGAAGGAGATGCAAAAAATATTTCAGATGAAGATTTTAAAAAAATAACAGAAAAAGATGCAAAAGAATTAGAAGTATCAATTGAGTCTTGGGGCCAATTGCCTGCAAAAGAAATTTTCTTAAAAGCCATAGATTCTCTAAATGGAGAATTGAAAGACCTCCTCAAACAGGTCAAGTAATCTGGCTATTTATTCGCGCGGGGATGCCGGAGCGGTCAAACGGACGCGGCTAAGGACCGCGTGGCTAAAGCCTACGAAGGTTCGAACCCTTCTCCCCGCATAAATAATTATTTTTTCTCAAGAAGTTTTATTCTCTGCTCAAGCTCTTCAATTTTAGAATCAAGCTGTTTCTTTGAATCAATTATATCTTTATCCATGCCTTCTATAAACTCAGATAAGTAAAGATTAAAGAGAGTACTAAGCTTTCCACCGAAGAGATTTAGCTTCTTCTTTGCTCGTTCTAATTTATCAAAGTCTACAGTGATATTAACTCTAACTTTATTTTTTTCTGAATTTATTTTTTCCTTCTTAGATTTTTCTTGCATATATATTAGTGTGTATTTAGGTATAAAAAGCTTTTGAAGGAGATAGGTTTAAATAGTCTGAAATTTCTGAGTCTTTATGGCAAGCAAGACACAAATCAATGCAAATATGAAAAGAAAAACTAATACAGTATTAGCACAAGCAATTTTCATCGCTAAAAAGAATAATCTTTTAGATATTGCTGGAAAACTTTCTTTACCTACTAGAAAGCAAGCGGCTGTGAATTTAGATAAGATAAGCGGTTCAAAATCTGAAGTAGTTATTATTCCTGGAAAGGTTTTAAGTGGTGGAGAAATAACAAGAAAATGTAAGGTTTACGCTATGAACTTTTCAAAAACAGCCGAAGAAAAATTAAAAAAAGCCGGTTGTGAAACAAAAAAATTAATTCAAGTTCTTAAAGAAAATAAAAAATTAACAGGAGAAATAATTGCTTAAAATGACAGAGAAAATATTTGTTGATGCTGAAAATTCTATTCTTGGAAGACTAAACAGCTTTGTAGCAAAACAGGCTTTGCTTGGAAAAGAAGTTGCAATTCTAAATGCTGAAAAAGCAATTATAAGTGGAAATAAAGAAACAAATATTGCTAAGATAAAATTGAGACGCTCTATAAATAGCATGAAGCCAAGAAAAGGTCCTTTCTTTTCAAAAGATCCAGAAAAAATTATGAAGCGAGCAATTCGTGGAATGCTTCCTGATTGGAGAAATGGAAGAGGAAAAGAAGCATTAAAGAGAATAAAATGTTATGTAGGAATACCTGCAGAATTCGCAAAAGAAAAATTAATGAAAGTTAAAACAAATAAACCTGCAAAAACTATGACAGTTCAACAATTAAGTGATACTGCTTAAAAAAATGGAAACTTTAAGATTAATCAAACCAACATTTATTGCTTCTGGAAAAAGAAAAACTGCAATAGCTAAAGCAACAATAAGAGAAGGTTCTGGAAAAGTTACAATAAATAAGATACCCTATGAGAATTTACCTTCAATGTTTCATAGATTAATGATAAAAGAACCATTAGAAATTGCTAAAACTACTTTGGGTGAATTAAAGTTTGACATCTCTGTTACAGTTAGAGGAAGTGGAAATGAATCTCAAATTGAAGCTTCAAGGCTTGCTATTGCAAAAGCAATTATTCAATATACAAAATCTATAGAGCTAAAAAGAGCTTATGTAGAGTATGATAGAAACTTGCTTGTTGCGGATACAAGAAGAAAAGAACCTTACAAACCTGGAGATTCTAAAGCTAGAAGCAAGAGACAGAAATCTTATCGTTAATTTAATAAAGATAATTCTAATAGTTAATCTTGATGAAAGTACTCTCTTTAAAACAACCTTTTGCAGAATTAATTCTTGCAGGTAAAAAGAAGATTGAGCTACGCAAATGGAATACTAAATTTCGTGGCGAATTTTTAATTCACGCTTCTAAAACTCCAGATTCAAATGCTATGAAAAGATTTGGTTTTGATAATTTGCCCTGCGGTTTTATATTGGGTAAGGTAAATCTTGTGGAGGTGAAGCATTATGAAAATGCTGAAGAACACTCTAAAGATAAAGAATTACATCTTGCCAATGACTCTTGGGGAGATTATGGTTTTGTTTTAGAGAATCCTGTAAGAATAACACCGATTCCTGCACACGGTAAATTGGGCTTTTGGGAATTTAATCTGAAAATCTAAGACTGACCAAATCCATTCATAATTCTTCTTAATTCTTGATCTTGAAATCTTGTATCTAGACATTTAACCATAACTACGTCTTTTTTATTTGGATCGTAAAGGTTCTGAGAAAAGAGAGAAGTATACCCCAAAAAAGTCATCAAATCTATTATCTCTGTCTGATCTTCTCGAGCATCGCACATTAATAGATCATAGTTTCCTGCTTGTTCAACTTCTGCCTGGCGCAACATAAAATGAGCAAAACGTCTTCCTCTTATATCGGGATGAACTCGAATATTCTTTATTTCTCTTACTCTTGATAGCTGTTTATGAGGTTGCCAGACTACATCTCCAACCACCCTCGAACCACTTGTAGCAATAATTCCCTGCTTATAACCTAAAGATAGTTCAGATTCTGCTCTTTGAACCCAATCGCCATAATTCGGATAACCTAAATCTTGCTTATGAAGAAAGTCTATTGCTGCACGAACATCACTCATACTCTCTATTGAATGAAAATTAAAATTAAAAGGCATAAAAAATTATTATTTTAAAACATTATAAAGATTATTGTTATCTAAACTAACTATTTCTCTTCAACAGCTTTCTTGCTCTTTAAAAATTCAAATCTCTTTTGAACATCATTGAATAATTCTATTGGAACTATTGCTTGATGAGAACCCTGAGAAATTTGGTTTGCAAACTTAATTTTACCAATATAGGTAAAATTATGCAATATCTTTTTTATTCCGTTCACCGAAATTCCATATATTTTAGAGATTTGATTCAAACTCTTGCCATCTAAGAACTCTTTAAAGATTAATCTAACATTTTCTGCTTCTTCATTAGGAATTAATTTTCCATCAACAACATTATAGCCATAAGCAGGTCTTGCCATAAGATTTCCCTGCTTGGCTTTGGTTATCATACCATGTTTATGAATATCATGAGAAGCCCTATTAACATTATACTTCCTAAAAGTTTCGAGTTGTTGCCAAGAAACTTTTTCGCATATATAACTTTCAAATTCTTCGTTGTTTTCTGGAGCAAAAACATTGCAAACCTTGCATAAAACTTTTTTAAAATCTCTATTTATCTCAAGACCCTGACCAAGTGGAGAATAATACCCGCATTTTGCACATTTGAAACCTGCTTGCTCAAATAGTTGTTTTTGTTGTGGTTCCATCTTACATCCCCCCTAATAATTTTTTCATTTTTATAGCGTCTTCTAATGGTTGAGGAGATTCATTTATTATTGAAATCTCCATATTAAGCTCATTTAGATAACTAAATAGTTCTTTTATATCTTTTTCTTGAGTTATTAGGTGTTTTCTTTCACCTTTGCTTGTGTATTCTATTCCGGAAAAATGAGCGTGTATTTTCTTTAAACCAGAATCTTTTAATTTTTTAATTATAGAAGGATAGTCTATGTTTCCATTATATCTTGCCTTGAGATGAGCAAAATCTACACAAATACTACAACCTAACTCCTTGGAAAGTTTAAGGGTTTCATCTAAATCTCCAAATGCAGTCGCCTTGCCGGTTGTTTCTGGAGCTAAAATATGAAAATCTAAATTTTTTTCTTGGGCTTCTTTCTTTAGCTTTCCAAGTTGTTCTTTAATCTTATTATAAGTATCTTCTTTGCTGGATTTTAGATAAAATCCCGGGTGAAAAACTACAAAGTTTGCACCCACATATTTTGCAACTTCTAAGGATTTGAGTATTCTGGAACGAGAAGCTCCAACTTTTTTAGCATCTTCTGAGTTTAGGTTGATAAAATAAGGTGCGTGTATGCTTAATCTTAAACCAAGAGTTTTGTTTAGTTCCTTAATTTTCTCTGCTTGCTCCTTAGTTAACCAAATACCATAAGTAAATTCTAGCTCAACTCCATCTACGCCTGCTTGTTTTAGTTTCTTAAAATTTTCAAGTTCTGCTCCGCCAGTTCCTGCTGGACCTATGAATATTTTTGCCATCTTTTTGTTTAGCTTATCTTTACTTATATTTCACAAGCTTTTTATATCCTGCGAATAATCACATAGTATGACAAATCAAAAAGAAGTTTACAAATGTGAAATATGTGGAAATATCGTTGAAGTGGTTCATGAAGGCGGAGGAGAGCTTGTTTGTTGTGGTCAACCGATGAAGTTAATGAAAGAAAACACTATGGAAGCAAGTACTGAAAAACACATTCCAATAATAAAGGGTAAGAAAGTTATTGTAGGTTCTGTAGCCCATCCCATGGAAGAAAAACACTACATAGAATGGATAGAAGCAACAAGCGAGAGCGGAGAGGTTGCAAAAGTATTCTTAAAACCAAGAGACAAACCTGAAGCAACATTTAGTTTTAAGCCAATTCTTGCTCGAACTTATTGTAATCTTCATGGCTTATGGAAGAGTAATTAATTGACTTAGTATCTCTAATAAAATTTATATACATCAATTTCTTAAGATTTCTATGAATAAAAAGAGGTTGGAAAGTTTAAGAAAGAGTGAAATACTTACCTGGTGCTTCTTATGGGTATTTTTAACTGCTGGAATTGGAATTATATTTACTTCTGTAAATTCAAGAAGTTTATGGTATTATGCAATTAAGCCGGCTATTGCTCCTCCCAATTGGGTTTTTGGAATAGTCTGGACAGTTTTATTTGCTTTGATTGCGGTTTCAATGTATAAATCTTGGATAAACTCTTCTGAAAAACAAAAGAGAAAAGTAGCTTGGTTATTTGGGATAAATCTTGTATTAAACATGGCTTGGCCTTTCTTTTTCTTTTTTTTACGAAATCCATTATGGGCTTTTTATGAGATTATTCTTGTTTGGATTTCAATTCTGATATTAATCATTGGAATTTGGAAAATAAGCAAAACTTCTGCGACATTATTAATACCTTATTTAGTTTGGGTAAGTTTTGCTGCTTTAATAAATCTTTTAGCAATTTAAAAAATCTATAGTTATTATTCTAAAACTATCGTATGGCTGTTGAAAGAAGTATATTTTCTCCGAGAGCAATTGAACTTGGATCATCATAGCCCAATCCATAAGGATTAGATGCAAGCTCCCAACCACCTTGCAAACCATAGGGACTATAGATAACTGCAGGATGGTTTTTTATTATTACTTCTTCGATTTTAGGGTCAATCAGGGATTTTCCAAGCTGAGCTTCTAAGGCTTTAGTTATTCCTACTGCATTGATTTTATTTGGGAGTGTATAAAGTGGATCTGAAGATTTAACAGTATTAAAAGAAAATTCAGGTAAAACTTTTTGCATTTCTCTTCTAAATGCACCATCAAAAGCGGCTCTTCCGCAACAAGCTTCTGCAACTAAAGTTCCGCCATTAAGCAAATATTTTCTTAAATTTTCTATTTCTTGCTTCTTTAAAACAAAATTTTCATGGCCAGTCATATATAAAACTGGAGAGTCAAAAATTCTCGAGTCTGCTAAGGTTCTTTCATTCAAGGAATATTTTACAGGTATATCTGTTTTTTGATTAAATTGATGAAGTAACATAGAAAGACCTTTATGTCTGGTTTTCCATTCTCCATCATAGACAATTTGAGTTAAACCTATTTTTCCTGCAGTGATATTATTTGCATCGGTTAAAGAAAGTGCGTGCGCTACTCCTTTTTGCCAAGCTCTTTGTGCAGTAGAATAAGCCGTAATATTAATTCCTAATTTTTGCGCAGATTCAGGCATAAAAACTCTGTCTATTTCTCGGATATTCTCATTAGCAAAACCCGCATCTAACCCTCTTTCAGGGATTATAATTGCTGTCCTGCAATTTAAAGTAGCTCCTTGAACTTTTGGAGCTTCTGCAGCAGGCTTATAAGGATTTCCTATGCTTACTGCGACAGTTTCTAGATCATAATAAGCGTGAAGCAAAGGATGATCTGGAGAAAGTCTTGAAACATTTACTTCTGGAAAGATTATTTTTGCTAACTGAACTGCAGAATCATAAGCAGGTTTTGAACCTCTCCCAGGATTCATAACCAAAGTTCCTCCATTGATTAAATATTCTCTAAGAATTTTTGTTTCTCTTTCGGTTAAATCAAATCTATAGTGCCTTGACCAAATTAATATTGGATTTTTTTCAGGATTAACATCTAACTCAGAAATGCTTTTAACTTCTGCAGAATAGTTTACATTCATCAAACTTTTCATGCCCTTTAATAACCCATTTACTGCATTTGGAGTTTCTAAATCTAAATTAGAGTCCTGATTTATTCGAGTCATGAGAACTGGAGGATTCGGAGGATTTTTTTTCTCGCTTCTTGCCATTGGTGCAGCAGGAGGACCGGGATAGGGGATATAGGTTTCTGCAGAAGCTATATGTGAAGGTGGTGGTGGAGGAGCATTTCTTGGAGGAGGAGGAATAAATCCTGGCTCATCCTGATTGGATCTCACAATATTTTCAAGGTTTCCTGCTTGGGAAAAGCTTGGAGAAAATAACAATCCTAAGGAAGCAGCTAAAGCTAATACTCCTCTTTTTAGGTGATTTTTCATATTAATTAGAATAGTTAAGAATATATAAGTTTTTTCATTTGTAATAAAGTATAGAAAAGGTTTTATATTAAGAAAATAAATTCTAACTATGCCAAATCAACCGCTCGAGAACAGAAGTGAAGCAGATAGATTATTTGAAAGGTTGGATAGTCTTGGGGAAGGTTATTTCTGGAAATCTATGATACCTGGATTTGCAAGTTATTTTGAGTATGCCCTAGATAGAGTTATGAAGAAGACTGGGCAAAAAAGACCGGGGGTAATGGATTGGACTATCGCAGTTGGAGGAGATTTAATAAAGTTCGGAGTTTATTCTTGGGTAATTTCAAGTTTTGCAAAAAGCGTGGCTCAATCTTGGTATAATTAAGAGAAGAAAAAAAGATTAATCGTATCTTAGTTGTTTAATACAGAATTCTTTAAGCTTTCTTGCTTCTTCGTTATGAGAATTTCTATCTAAAATCTTTGAAAGATATTTGTTGGCTTCTTCCCACTTTCTTAAACTTAAAGAGAGTTTAGCCTTAGTTAACCATAGATTCTCAATTCCTGGCGCAGTTTCAGGAGTATTTACCAACATTCCAGAAAGTAAAGCATTTGCTTCAGGCATTCTCTTTTGCTTAATTAAAAATTCTATTTTGTTTGGCAAAAGCTTATTTCCTGCAGAATCATAGACTCGATTAACTAAATCCATTCTTTGATTAGCCTCAAGAATTTTTATAAGTTCATACATTTCTTTAGGAGTATAATCAACCGGGTCGTGTTTTAAAGGCCAAAGTTCTATAACTTTTTCAAAATCTCCCATCTTCAAATAACAATCAATTATCTTCTTAGTTATATGTCTATAACTTTTTGCAGGTTTATTTGGATAGATAACAGATATAACTTTTTCATATTCAGCAATAGCTCCTGCAAAATCTCCATTAGCTTCAAACTCTTGAGCCTTAGCAATATAATCTATGTCCCAAGGATGTACTTCTTTTTTCTTGATTAAACCAAATAATGCCATGATTTTTTATGCCTACTAGACTATAAAAACTTAATTTTAGTGCAAAATATAGATTGTTTAACATTAGTTAGGTTTTTATAGCATTTTTTATTCTTAAAAATGAAATGGAAATTAAAGATGAGAAAACTTATCTTAAAGAATTAATTGAAGAGCTTAAAGAATTTTTAACTTCTGATGATGAAAGAAAGATAGAGTTAACTCAGAATCTTTCTAAGGAATTTTTAGTAGAAGAAGGTTTAGAATTTTCAGATAGAACTAAAGAAATTTCCACTAATCTTGAAACTTTAAAATACTATGAAGAAGATACAGAAGGCTATTATTATCTTGCTAAAACTTTGTTAGAGGAAGCTGAAGAACAGTTAAGCATATTAAGTCCGGAAGAAGAAAGAGAACAAGAGCAGATAGAAGAGCAGGATGAGGCTGAAAAAGAGTTGGAAGATGAGGAAGACAGTGATTATGAAGAAAAGTTTGTAGTTGGATAAAAGTAAAATTCTTTAGCGGGTTTTTAGAATAGCATAGGTTTATAAGGCTACTTTAAGCACTATTAGTATGGCAGATTTTAGAAGAGACAATAGAAGATTTGACAGAGGAGAAAGAAGAGGTTTTGATAGAGATAACTCTCGAGGCAGATTTGGAGATAGAAGAGGACCAAGAAGAGATAGAAATGGTAAACTCCCAATGGTAGATGCTGTTTGTGATAAATGTGGAAAAGATTGTCAGCTTCCATTTAAACCAACAGAAGGTAAGCCTGTTTTCTGTAGTGAATGTTTTGAGAAAAAAGGTAATTCTAGAGGAAGTTTTGGTGGAAGAAATAGTTCAAGTTCTGGCGGAATAAGCAAAGAACAATTTGATGAACTTAATATAAAACTTGATAAAATTCTTGGAATTTTAGAAATGATTGAGTTTGAAGACGAAGAAGAAGCTGAAGAAGAGAGTGAAGAGTAAAAGCTTAAATATCTCAAAATTCTATATAAACAGTTAATATGAAGAGGACTAGTAAAATAGAAACTCTAGTAAGAATAATTCTCAGTGCCTGCGCAGCAGCAGGAATATGGGCCTTAGTTAAGGCAGATGCAGCAGAACCAAAAAAGCTTGGAGTAGAAAAAACAGACATAACAGGAGAGTGGAATCTTCCAGGTTATTATTGTGAGAACCCAACAAATAATGTTAGAGAATATTGGGGCTGGGGAACTTATAATATTACAAATAATCAAGGCAAAGTAAGTGGAAGTTTTAAGAGTGAAAGTTATGATCTTGGGTATAAAGTTGAAGGAACTCAGGAAGGAAAAAAAGTTATTCTTAAGACAAGTAGAGCAGATGGAGTTAATTCAAACTCTTGGATTTATCGGGGAGTCTTAAGTGATGATAACACTATTTTTATTGGGCCCGGTGCGTTTCCTGAACTCAGAAAACTTCATAGAAAAAATAAGAAAGTATTATAAATTCAAGAAAACCTATTTAATAGAGGTGTAAAATGGCAAAAAACAAAAAAGAAAGTTGTGAATGTGAAAATGTATGCAGTTGTCACAAGTGGCATCATAAAGCTTGTGGTGGAAGTATCTATGGCTTAGGTTTTATTGGAGCTTTAGTTTTCTATATTCAGCAAGCAACAAGTTTTGGAACTGGTTTGTTAGGAATTTTAAAAGCTCTGGTTTGGCCTGCGATGTTAGTTTTCAAACTTCTTGGATTATAATCCCTTTAGTTTTTATTATTTTATTTTTTAGTTAGGTTTTTAATCTTGCTTTGAAGTAAGAATTTATGGAGTTTGATTCAGAAGGAAGAATAATTCTTCCAGCAGGAATGCAGGAAGAAAGAGAAAAAGAAAATAATTCTCTTATTCTAACAAAGATACAAGTTAACCTTACGAGCCCGGCTATTGCTCAGTTAAAAATTGAGATTGGTAGTAAAGTAAATACAGATAGAGTAAGTCTTATCAGAGAAATTGTGGCTTTTTCAGAGTTTTATGCAAAATCTAATTTTAGGGCAGTTGATTCAGAAGTAATTGCAGTTGATGGCAAGAGTGTTATTATTGAAGCAAAAAGCAGTTTACTAATGTATTCTATGCTTAATCAGCTCACCGCAGATTTAAGAGATAGATATAGTTCAAAGGGTTTTAGAGTAGTTGTGAAGGGCGGGTTTGAAAGATAATTTTTAGTAAAAATCAACTATAATAATACTTATAAATCTGAATATTTTCAGATTTATATGGCAAGAAAAGATATGGCAAGTTTATATGCAAAGAGATTTTGTGAAGAGTTTCCTAATCCACGAATAGTAGAACCTAAAACAGATACTTTTGGA
The DNA here is from genome assembly GCA_903866625.1 of uncultured archaeon. GTDB lineage: Archaea > Nanobdellota > Nanobdellia > Pacearchaeales > GW2011-AR1 > CAIPOI01. Next base: position 107,264 of record CAIPOI010000006.1, read on the forward strand.
CAAACTGTAAACTACTTGCTTGGACCTTCTCAAATTTGGCCTGCACAGTTAGATTCACTAACTTTTAGAGTTTCTGAAAATCATGGAGAAAGAGAGATGGATTATGAAACTCAAAAATTAGTTTTAATGCTGGAAAGTCCTGAACTTACTAAGAGAAGTTATGTTTCAAAAGAAGAATATCAAGTTACTATAGACTTCTGTTTTAGAGCAGTTCTTTCTGGAATGAAGAATGCAAAGCTAAGAATGGTTGTAGATAGTAAAAAGAGAGAGATTATTAGAAATGCTAATCCTGTAAGAAGACTTTTTTTAAGAGAAAAAACAGCAAGACAACAAGCACTTCAAGATCCATTAGTACAAAGATTGATAACCTCCTTAAAAGATTCAGTTGAAGGATATAGAAAACAAGCAGTTTGTTGGGGTTTAGGTTAGTTTTAGATATATTTTTATAGTTTTAAAAAAGTGAGATAGTATGATAAAAGCAATTCTGTTCGATATTGATAACACGCTTATGGACTTTATGAAAATGAAGCACGAGTGTTGTAAAGCAGCCATTGATGCCATGATTAGTGCTGGATTAAAAACTAATCAAGAAAAAGGCTTGGAAGTTTTGTATAAACTTTATGATAAATATGGTTTAGAATATCAGTATATCTTTAGAAATCTTCTTAGAGAGCTTGGAGGAAAAGTAGATTATAGAATAATATCTCATGGCATTATAGCTTATAGAAAAATGAGGGATTCTTATTTAATTCCTTATCCTGATGTTATTTCCACACTTATTGAACTAAAGAAAAATTATAAGCTCGCAGTAGTAAGTGATGCACCTGTTCTTCAAGCTTGGATGAGATTAGTAACAATGAGGCTTGATGGTTTTTTTGATGTAGTTATAACTAAAGCTGATGCAAGAAAGCAAAAAACTCATGCTGCTCCATTTAAGGCAGCATTAAGAGAATTAAAAATTAAATCTGAAGAAGCAGTTATGATTGGGGATAGAATTTCAAGAGATGTTGAAACAGCCAAGAAGCTTGGCATAAAAACTATTTATGCAAGATATGGGGATACTCATAAAGCAGAAGTTGGAAAGAGTGGAGCAGATGCAGAGATAGAAAGAGTTTCAGAGATTATTGGGGTTTTGGAGAAGTGGGGAAAATTTTAAAATGAAATTTAATAAATTAGTTCCAGAATTAAGTGTGAAGAATTTTGAAAAGAGCCTTAAATTTTATACAGAAGTAATTGGATTTAAAGTTGAATATAATCGTTTAGACTCTTTGTTTGCATTTTTATCTTTTCAGGGAAGCCAGATTATGATTGAGCAAGAAAATGAAAATTGGAAGGTGGGAAAATTAGAATATCCTCTTGGAAGAGGAATTAATCTGCAAATAGAAGTTGAAAGTATCGAACCTATTTTTAAAGCATTAAAGAAAAATAATTATCCTATTTTTGTTGAACCCAAAGAAAGTTCATACTTGGTTGGCAAAAAAAAGATTAGGTGCAAAGAATTGTTGGTTCAGGACCCAGATGGATATTTATTAAGATTCTCAGAGGATTTGAAGGAAGAAATAATATGAAATACGAACTTACAACTGCAGTTTATCCAATGGGAAAAACAGATTTTCCATTTGTGCCTGGCACAGAAAGAACTCAAACCTTAGATAGTGAATCTGGGCTTGGTAAAACTGTTTGGGAAGGATATTTATCAATGCAAAAAGGCAAGAAACCAGTATTAAATGCTGATAACTTCTCAACCGCTATGAATAGCTTTTTTAGATTTCTTGCGGGTGAAGGCAGAGATAGTTGGCCTCAGGTTAGAAATATTAGAGAAGTTGCTTAGAAATTTATATTAACTGAGAATTAATCAATAGATTCTGTTGTTCACTCCAATCTTTATCAGAATGAGTCTTAACATAGTTAGCCCAAAATTTTATGAATTCCAGTCTTTCCTTAAAGTCTTTTTCAATATCTTGTGCTATTTTTTTATTATTAATTTTCATTTTATTAGTTTAAACTCCTTTTTTACATCTAAGTCTTCTATAAGTTTAAGCAGTTCGGGATTATTAAGCTTTTCTTTAAATAATTCATAAATATGTTTGGCATCTTCTATGTCTTTCTTATTACCGCTTCTACCAAGCATTAGTTTGTAAGCAATTTGCATTTCCAAGGAGGAAATATAAAGAGTTTGTTTATTGAAAAGCACCTTTAGCTTGTTCTTAAAAGAGTATTCTTGAATCTCATCTTCAATCAGCTTAAATTCCATATTAGGCAGGGGCTTTCCTATTCTTGAGAAGCGAATATTATGCTCTTTAACCATTTCAAATGCATCTTCGGGGATGGAAGTATTCAAACATTCAAATCCAGAACTATGTATTTTTTTCCAAAGATTTTTGAAAGAATCAAAATTCATCTTAGGAATTAACAGATCTACATCTTCTGTGGCTCTTGACCTCCCAAATATTATGGAAACATAACCTGAAACTAAGACATAACTATCAAGCAGATTACAAAAATCAATTACAAATTTATCTAACTCGCTTGGTACTCTATTAAGTTTTATCTCTTTTTTCTCGGGATAGTATTCCATGTAATGAAGAATTTCACAAACTATAAAACTCTTTTGGTTAGAAAGAGAAGTTTTAAAAATAGCTTACATTTAGTTGAATTAAGGTGTTAGCGCCTTAGAAGCTTATTCTAAGAATAATAATATGAACATAGAACTTCCAAAAAATACGCCTTGGCCTTCAACATATGAATCTTTAGGTGAAGCAAAACCTGAAAAATTAAGAAGTAGATATGGAAGAGAAGCTGCTGCGTTTAGATCAGCTATTCCAGCACTTACTACAGAACCTCCACAGATACATTTAATTGCAGAAAGAGATGGAAAACCTTTTGAAGAATTAATAACAGAATTTAGTTTACCTTTCCATGTAGCTATGTTGAATGCAAGAACAGGACAAACTATCTTAAAAAAATATAATCCTGGCGAAGATATTATTATGCCTGATTTTACAGTCCATTGGCTAATAAATCCAAATAATCAAAGGCTTGAATTTAAATGTGAATATGCTCCACATCCTTGGGATGGTCAGGGTGATGAACCTGAGTTTGAAAATCTCTCTTCCTTATGGAAAGAAGTGAGCGCAAGAGGATTAATGCAAAAAGTTCTCGAGGCTAGCAGGGATTAATATGCATAGAATATTACAGCATAATCTGCGATTATGTCATGGAAGAAGTCTTTGGAAATATATTGAACTTGGTTTGGATGTACATTTAGGATTAGCAGATAAGGTTGGCTTATTGATGCATCTTTCAAAAACAGATCATACAAATTTTAATGATCTATGGAGAGATGTCGGAGACTATGTTTTTGCCAGAAATTTTAATTCCATAGAATGTCAAAGATTGAAAGAAAGTGATTTGAACAATCAAACTTATTGGGGTAGAATTACTTTAAAATATTCTGTGGGCAAATAAAATGCATAGGATATAAAGTTAAACTAGTTAATTTTAATATGGAAGGATTATATTATGATAGAGTTATGATGCGTTGGAGACTTCGCTCAGAAATTGATTTTCTTGAAAAAGGAGGGAATTATCTAGTTCCTTTAAGTGCTGGAAGCAGAGCGTTATTAGAGATGGATAGAATAGGAGATTTAAGCTGGTCGGACATAGCAAAGATTGACCCAATTACACCAATTATAAAAAGAAGTATTAAGAAAAAATAAAAATTATCACTTCTAAGTAATCGGATTTGTTTTTAAAGTAAGAAAATGGTAAATTCTAACTTTAAAAAATGACAAGAAAATATTATTGGTGTGATAAGAATTGTTCAAGAGTTTCTGTTGTCAATAATCAAGTAAGATGCGATTGTTATAGGCAGAGTGAAATTCAAGAGTGGTGTGCTATGGGCAAACTTCCTGATGACTGTGGAGTTTCTCTTGCGGTTCAGAGAAATGAGTCTTCTGCTTCTACTCCTGAAAAGTATTTTGCAGAGCTCAGAAGATTATTAAGAAAAACAAGGAGAGAAGTTCTAACTGAGCAAAAGCGTATTGCAAGATTAAATGCTGGGCCTTATACTTAAAAAGTCAAACGGGGGAAACTAAGCTTTTCAAAAATGGTGAAGATAATCAAAGCTCAAAAAATTAATAAGAAAATAAATACAGAACTCTTAAGTAAATTTGGGGAGTTTGTTTATCATTCAGAGGGTGTTGAAGGAATAGTTATTCAGGTAGAGTTTAGCAATGGAACTGGAATAAGATTCAGAAGAAGCCATGAAGATGATGATATAGAAGAAGAGAATAAGAGGCATAAGGAAGATGCGGGTAGAAAGGATTAAATAATTCTGAAATCTTGAGTAGAATATGACGTTTAAGCTTTCGCCCAGTCAACTCAACTTAATGCACGAGTGCCCAAGGTGTTTTTGGCTGACTTGTCATGAAAAATGGAAAAGGCCAGCAGGAATTTTCCCGAGCTTGCCAAGTGGCATGGATTCAATTCTAAAGAAACATTTTGATAAATTTATGGAAAAAGGAAAACTTCCACCAGAATTGTGCAATGAAAAAAATGAAACAGAATGTAAAAATCTAAAGTTATTTGATGATAAAAAACTACTATATGAATGGCGTAATTCAAGAAAAGGTTTGTGGTTTGAAGATGGAGAAGGAAATATTCTTCATGGCGGAATAGATAACTTATTAATAAATAAATTAAACAATAAGATTATAGTCTTGGATTATAAAACAAGAGGTCTTCCTTTAAAAGAAGACACGCATGAACACTATCAAGATCAACTTAATATCTATGCTTTTCTTCTAAAGAAGTTAGGCAAAGAAGTTGAAGATTTTGCATATTTGTTGTTTTATCATCCTAAGGAAGTTTTAGATTCTGGAGCAGTCATCTTCCACACAGATTTAAAGAAAATGAACGTTTCTCCAGATGATGCTGAAGATATTTTCAAAAAAGCCCTCAAGTTGCTTGATGGCAAATGTCCGAGCACCACGTGTGAGTGGTGCGAAGGAGCGAAAGAAAGTAAAAGTTATCTACTCAGGGGTAGATAAAAAAATATAGAAAGATCTTTATATGCAAAAAAGATAAATTCTACATGCCAGAGAGCTTAGATCCTGGAGAATCTTGTGAAGAAATAAGAAGAGATTTTGGAAGGGAATTTGAAGAAGAAGTAAAGCTTTTCTTAGAGGAGAAATTTAGATTTGAAGCAGTAAAGAAAAATATTCATATAGCTCCTGAAGGAAAATCTAATGAAGTAGATGTCTGTGGTAGACGAGGAGATATTTTATTTGTATTCCAGTGTCGTGCTGCAGGAAGAAGGTCCAACCCAAATTTGATAGAAAAGATTATGGCGACTCGAGAAAGAGCTAAAATAGTTTTAGAAAATTATAAAAATGTTCCTGAATATTCTTCTTGCAAATTTGTTGTTTTTGTTTTCATCACTAAAAAGATTGATCTTCCCGATGCGCAAAAAAGACTCCTTGAAGAAGGTAGCCCAAAAATATGGTATGCTAATGAAAGTGTTTTAGAATATTATTCAGATCTATATGATAAAATTGGAGACTTTGCAGTTTATAATTTTCTTGCAGATTTCGGAATCAGACCTGATAAATCAGAACAAATGTATGTTACTGCTCTAAGGTCTAAACTTGGAAATTATAATGTTTATAGTTTTTACGTACGTCCAAAACAATTATTAAAGTTTTCTTATGTTGCCAGGAGAAGATCTAGTAAAGAAGATTTTTATCAAAGGATGCTAGAAAAATCCAGAATTAAAAAAATTCAAAATTATCTAGATTCGGGTGGCATTTTTCCAACGAATTTGATTATTTCTCTAAAATCAGGTGAACAAGAATTTCGAAAAATAAACTGCCCAGAGCTTCCTAGACATGTAGATATAGGAATTTTAACAATCAAAAATAGCTACAATGCTTGTTGGATTATAGATGGACAGCATAGGTTATATTCCTTTGCTAAATCCCGATCTAGAGCTATGGTTCCATGTATTGCTTTTAATAATTTATCTATAGAAGATGAAAAGAGTTTTTTTGTTTCGATAAATAAAAAGCAAAAGCCAATACAACCCGATTTATTGTGGGACCTTGCTGGAAAAATGAATCCCTCCAATAATGAAGAGCAAATAGAGTGGATTATTTCTAATATCGTAAGAAAATTATATTTTAGGGAGCCCTTTAAAGAGAAAATATACATACCTGTTTATGGTTCTAAATCCGGCAAGAGTATAAATATGGCTGCATTCTGTAATGGAATTTTAAATTCAAGAATATCTTTAGAAATTACACCCAATTGTGTAGGAAATTTAAATCCCCTATTTGCAAACATTCCTGAAGCAACAGTCAATAGAGTCTCTAGTGCATTAGAAAAATATTTTAATGGATTAAATAGTTTCTTAGGAGAACAATATAAGAACTTTATTTTTGGAAATGCCGGCATTCCAATAATGTTATATCTCTTAGAACCAATTATTGCAAGAATTGGTAAAATTCCTAAAATAGAAGATTTAAATAAATATATTTTTGTTATCAAAAAATTCTTTGAAGAAACTTACTCTTTGCCAGAACAAATAGACTCTTTGGGAAATGAAACAACAAGCGAAGGCAGTAGAAAAAATATGGCTAAACAAATAGGGGATTATATTAAAAGGGAACTAAACGACAAAGATTTTTGGCCAAAGATGGAAGAATCAGATTTCGTAAATGATATAATCTCTATGGAAAGAAGATTGGGTAAGCTAATTTCTAATAAATTGTCTAGTCTAACTACTTCATGGGAAACTCAGAGAATTTCTGAAGCAATCTATAAGAATGCTAGAAAAAAATCTGAAGTAGATGGAACCGATCTTGATGAAAACTTTGATCTTGGAGAAGAGCTAGATATAATCAAACAAAGTAACAATTGGGAGGATATTTTTAAAAAGATATTTATATGTGAAAGGGGTTTTAAAAGCAAGGAAGAATTAGATATCGCATTTCAATACCTTCGTAGAATTAGAAATCCAAAACTTCATGGTAAATCTTTTGTCCCGAATAAGGAAGATTTTGATCAATGTAAAATTTATATGCAAAAATTTGAAAAAATTATACCCCCCATAATTTCTGAATAACCTGAAATAACATATATGCTTTGATCCTAAGGCAATTAACCTTAAAAAGTTCGGATTCTTGAAGGAGATATGCCAAATAATGCCGAAAATGAAGTTGGTAGAGCTTTTGAATATGTAACTATTCAAGAACTTATGAAAAATATTTCTTCAAGAGGGTTAGTTTTAAAATTAACCCAGAGAGCAATAGATTCTAATATTCGTGATAAAAAACATTTTGATAATCTAGACAAGGATGTACAAAACAATTTAGAAAAAGGTAGTCGTGCTTTCCTTAAATGGATTGAAAGTCAAAATTGGTTAAATAGTAAAACCGAGATAGAACTAGATCGCCTTCCAGATACTGCCGGAGTTGAAGGAGATCCCACCGATATAAGATTAACTCTAAAAGATACTCGCAATAGTAAAGAGATTAGAAATATTTCGATAAAACACCATCATAGCGCACTAAAGCACCCCAGATTACCTAGACTTCCAGACCAATGTGGAGTAAAAGATGAGCAATTAAAAAAAGAATTTAACGAAGATATGGATAAGATTTGGGAAGAGTTTTCAATTAAAGCCAAAAATTTAGATCCCAAAGCAACAAAATTTAGTCAACTAAAAGAAAAAGACTCTGAATTTATTAATAAAAATATTTATGAACCTCTGTTAAAAAGAGTTTGTTTATTCTTAAATGAAAATGCAAATAATTCTATAAATGCTAAATCGTTTTTCAGTTTTTTAACGGGTAGTTTTAATTTTTATACTATAAAAAATGAGGAGGATAAAATTTTGATTAAATATTTTATAGATATTAAATCGCCAAAAAGTTTTGAAATAACTTATCCTTACAAGTCCATTACTACTTTTTTAATGGAGTTTGATAATGGTTGGAATTTAAGTCTTCGACTACATACTGCAAGCTCAAGTTTTATAAGAAGTGGTAGACTTAATCAAAGTACGAAATTTGATGTACAATCTTTGAATTTAGATAAAGTTATAAAAATTGAGAAAATTATTAAGGAGTAATATTTTTTATATCTTCCATAATCTTCTTAGCTATGGCTTCTGCCAGTTTTACCGGAACTGCATTTCCAATCATTTTATATCCATCTGCAATATCATTATAATAAAAAATAAAATCGTCTGGAAAAGTTTGTATTCTAGCGCATTCTCGTACAGAAAGTCTTCTATAAAGATGCTCTTTACCTGGAACAAATATCCTCTTATTTTGGCTAATAAATTTCATTTTTGGAGCTTGTGGATGAATTGGAGCATGTCTCCCGCCTGCTTGAATAGTGAATGATTGTTCATCCCACCCGCGAACTCTATTTCTAGACATATAAATAGTAGAAAAACCACCATTCATGTATTCGTGGTTGGGTATTTCTAAATTAGAATTTGTTTTGTTTTTTTCTTTAGCGGGTCTTGGTTCTGGTAAATCTCCGATTGCTTCTCTTAGACTTATCAATCTTAAGTGTGCTGGTGGGAAATCAAATTTCTTTCCTAGTTTATTATGATAACCAATAACAATTACTCTTTTTCTCTCTTGAGGAACTCCATAGAACTTTGCGTCTAATAATACAAAAGAAACCTCATAGTTTATTTTTTTAAAAGCTTCTATAATTTTCTGAAATTCTCCATGGTGCATTGGAGAGAGAATTCCTGCAACGTTTTCGGCAAGGAAGAATAATGGTTGTTTCTTTTCAATAAGATTGATATAGTTATAGAAAAGTTTCCCCCGTGGATCATTTATACCGCGCATCGCTCCAGCTAAACTCCAACTTTGGCATGGTGGACCTCCGACAAACCCTATAACATCTGGAATTTCTTCAGATCTTATATCTTCGATAGACCTTTTGTCAATCTTAATCTTATGATTTTTCTCAAAGGTCTCCCAACAACCAGACCAATTATCGTTAGCGAAAGCTATTTTGAACCCGACATTAGTAAAACCTAGATCTAGACCGCCCGCGCCAGAGAAGAAAGATGCAATTAATAATTCTTTTTTTGATACCATTATATTTTTAATCTTCTCTTATATTTAAATGTTTGGCCGAATTTTTTGTTACTTTTCCATAAATCAAATCATAAACAACCCTTCCCCAAAAGGCGCATAGTCCACCAATAAAAACTCCTAGCGCAATAAAAGCTTTCCAGTGAACCATGCAGGGGTTTATCATAAATATATTTGGTACCAAATGTATATAAACCTTTTGGTACCCAAGTAACAACTATATAGTAGTATGGTACCAAAACCCTTAAATAGAAGTTTTCTTTAATATTTTTATGAAGTTACAAAAACAATCTGTTGGAAAAATTGGTGATAGAGAATACCACAAATATGTAATTATCGTTCCAAACGAAGATATCGAAAAAGCAGGTTTTAAAGAAGGCGAAGAGTTAGTTGCTGAAAGCAAGAAGGGAGAGATAAAGCTGAAGAGAAGATGATTAACAAAAAAGAAGGTTTAGAAAAAGTGCAAAGAAATATTGATCTTAACCTTGGAATTATGTTTGGATTAGTTTTTGGTCTTTTGGCGAGTATGTGGAGTATTCTAGTTTATGAGCTACTCTTAAAAAATTCAGATAATATCCAATTTTGGGCAGCAATTATTCTGACTATTTTGCTTCTTTTCTTCTTGGGTGTCGGTCTAAAAGAGCATATGATTTGGAAGAATTTAAAAAAAGATATAGAGCGATATTTAGAATAATAAATACCCACTCACATCTCCCATCTACCCACAGTTCTCATAATTATGCCTTCGCGAAGGCCTCGATTTCCAGTGTTATCTGAAATTCTGAAGGTATCATCACTCAAATCTATTTCAAGATTTATCTTATAAATATTTCTTATTTTAGCTTTTCGCTTATCTTCTCCTTGGCCTGCTTGAGTCGAAAGAAATGCAACCAAGGTATCATCAACACGCTCAGGTCTTATGTTTGTGCTTATGAAAGATTTGTCTTTTTTGAGATCATAAGTAATTCTTATATAAGCATCATAATTTCTTGACATATGAGGTTTTACCAATTTGCTTATTTAAAAACAAATCCGATTACTTGTGAGTGATGATTAAATAAAACATCTTAAACCAAAATCTATAAAAATCCCTAAACCTTGCTTCTAATAACAAAAAATGGGAAAAACAAAAGTTAATTGGGTCTTGACCCTTGTGATGTCTATAATTTTTGGTTCTATTGGAGTTGATAGATTCATAATGGGACATGTTGGGTTGGGCATACTTAAGTTAATCACATTTGGTGGCTGTGGAATTTGGTGGCTAATTGATTTGATTTTAATTGCCACAAAACATCCTTTTGAAGGCATTGAATGGATTTAATTTATGTTTAAAGATAAATTAAGAAAATTAGAAGAAGTCCTAAGTTTATCTTCTAAGTATAGACCTTATATTTTTATTATAGTTTTGGGAATATTATTTTTTGCTCCAATTAGTTTCCTTGAAAGTTCACCAGACCTTTCAATATGTCATCATCTTTTTGGAAAATATTGTTATTCGGTGGGTATTACTCGTGGAGTTTCTTCTTTGCTTAAAGGAAATATTCAAACAGCTTGGAACTATAATCCCTTATCTTTTCTAGTTTTATTAGTAATGTTAACCCTAATTATATTTGACTTAGTCAAAATTTTTCGACCTTTAATTTCTAAATAGAAAATCCTACTTTTTACTTCCAACATAAACCTTCTGAACTTGGAAGCTCTTATAAATTCCTTCTAAAATATCTGTACCTGCATAACCTGCAAGTAGACTTAAGCGAGTATCAAAATTAAAAATTATTCCAACAAAAATTCCTATAACAATTGCAATTAATACTGTTATTGAATAATAACCCCAAATTATTCGTCTACGCAAAGATAGTGCTTTAAGAAGTCCAACAACACCCCTAGTTAATCCTCCAACCCCACCAAGAATTGCCGATAAAAGTAAAGTCTCCATGTTTCACTCTTTTAATTTATATTGGCGAAAGTATTATTTAAAGGTTTCTTATTAGGATCTAGTTAAAATAGCATAAACTTTCTTGGGTTCTCTTTCTTGATAATCCTTATCCTAATTTAATGGTTGGTTAGTTGTTTAGCGTGGGTTTTAATTGAAAATCTAAGTCGTAGAAGTTGAACAAGTCTAAAGATTAAAAGAATATTGAATCTGGATAAATAAACATTACCAAAACATCTAAAAAGCTGGAAGCCATATTCTTACTATCAAAAAAATGGTGAGAACAAACCTTCTTGAATTTATCAAAGAAGCTCGCAGAAGGGGTTTTGATGATTATCAGATTAAAGAGCCACTCTTAAAAAAGGGTTGGCCTGTTGAAGAAGTTGATGAAGCATTTTATATTCTTAGGGAAAAAGCTAAAAAGATTTCTAATCTTGGAACAAAAACTAAAATTGAACTTTATTTAGATAATAAAGTTCTGAAAATGCTTGAAACTCGTGCTAAGAAAAATCTTTTTAGTTTAAATGAACAGGTTGAAGATATTTTAAGAAGAAGTTGCAGTACAATAAAAAAGAATCATAATCTTGCAGATGAAAAGCTCGATGATAGTTTTATAACTATTTTTTCTAGAAGAAAGTGCAAGAAGAGTGGGTAGATTTATAAGCTATCAAGAGGATTCTTAACCCCTCTTAATTGCTCTTGACTAATATGAGTATATATCTTTGTAGTTTCTACATTTTCATGACCAAGAAGCTGTTGAATGACTAATAGATTTGCTCCATTTTCTAAAAGATGTGTTGCAAAACTATGCCTTAATGTATGTGGAGAGACTTTTTTGTTTATGCCTGCTTTTCTTGCTAATCGTGTAATAATAGATTGTACATTTCTTTTTGACATGGGCTCTTTTTCTGAAAAAAGAAAAATATTATTTTGATTTTTACTAAGGTACCTTAGTAACTGCTTGCTTAATCCTTCTGAAATTTGAAATAATCTATCCTTATTACCTTTACCAGACCTAACCCAGCCAATATGCTGGTTTAAATCTAAATCCTTAACCTTAAGGTTAACTAATTCACTAACTCTTAGGCCTGAAGAATAAAGCATCTTAACCATTAACTCGCTCTTCTTAAAATCTGCTGCGCCTATAAGTGCTTTAACTTCCTCAACTGAAAGAACTACTGGCAGTTTCTTCTCTTTTTTTGGAACCTCTAGTTTAACATATATATCTGAACGCTCTACTACTCTTCTAAAGAAGAATCTTAAACTAGAGATGGCTAGAGACCTAGACTTCTTGCTGTACTTATCTATCAAACTAGCTGAGAAAGATTCCACACTATCAAGACTTATTGTTTCAGGATTATCAATTGATTCAAGAAAGGGTTTCAAAAAATAAGTATAAGAGCTTATTGTGTTTTCACTTAGCCCCCTAAGTTTAAGACGGGTTTTTGTCTTATCTAGATACTTAGCTACCTCTTCTTTTTGCATGCTAAAACTACTAAGAAACCCCACTTTTTAAACCTATGCATCTAATCCACATTAGGCGAATGTCTTACACATAAATATCCTTTTTACGAGAAAAACGCAGAAATGGGCCTAATTTCGAAGAAAATCCTAGCAGTTAACCTGTATTGTGCGAAGGTTTAGGTTATTTTGGGAGTTTTGTAGAAGTTAAGGAAGAATTAGATCTACAAATCTGCCATCAACTTGACTTAGAGGCCTCTGATCTTTAGGACTCTTCTCCTTAGCTGAGCTTTGTGCAAAGGCAAGCATGCCTTCTTTTGCTACACAAGCTTGACCGGTGTGATTGCAAGTAAAATCTTCAAGATTAGAATAGTTGCATCCTCTTGCAGCAACTCCTGAAATAAAAGTTCCTATGAAAGGGCAGTAATATCTTTTTGGGTCCATAGAGTTTATATTTTAATTAGGTCAATTTTGAAGTTTATTTATGTCTTCCATTAAAGGGAGGTTGCGAAGGTTTTGTTAAACCGTGAAAAAAATTATGAACCGACATAGAGTTTCTTGCAGCGACTTCTAAGGGTATTCTTGACTCAGAACCCTGATTTGAGCACTTAGGTGAGCTTGGTGCAGAATTACCTCTGTCAATAGCAGTCTTTAGAGTATAACCCCAAACGCATTCATTACCTAAACTAATAGTAGCACCCTCACTAGAACCTACATAACAAACCCTGCAGGAATAAGCTGCTTTGTTTGGAAAGGTGGTATATCTCCAACATTCTATGCCGCAATGAAGTGGTTTTTTAGGAGCCATTTTATAAAATTAAACGTAACTTACTTGTTTTTTAGACATATAAGATCGAAGTTCTTGAATCGCTTCACCCAAACCAACACAACTAGCTCCGCCTCGATTACAAACTACTGAATGATTATCTCCGACGCCAATAGGGCAAGAAAAATGCTTTGCTCCCGGAGTTTCATCTTTTTGAACTGTTAATTTTCCTAAAATATTATGTGCTGAACAGTAAATTCTTACAACCAACTCCTTATCTCTTTCTTCAACTGACATAGTTAAACTTATTCTAAAGTTTATTTAAAGATTATGGTGATAAAAAGAGAGTATTAAATATATAGGACTAGAATCATTAAAAGATAATCTGCAAAAACCTTTGGTTTTTGCCAAAAAATGGGGTTGGGGCCCCATTTTTAAATATAAACCCGAGTTTTATGCACTTAGGTGAAGTTAGTGAATATGCTAAAAAATAGAGTTAAAACTAATAAAAAAGTACTAGAAATAGTAGATCTTAGAATTAAAACTATCGCTTTCTTTTATTATAATTTCGGGCCAGCTTAGTGACTCCTATAACCAACACTGCTAAAGCTATAATCCAGTTGTTCAGTGTTACACCTAGGTCTAACCCTAACAAGGGTAGAACTAATAATACTCCAATAAGAGTTACTAGCCAAGCGGTTATTTTTGCCATCTTTTTTGACCTCCTTTTTGATAGTTTTTTGATAAAAAGAATAGGCAAAAGAACTATATAAAGATGGGCTACTTCTAAGAAGTTAAACAAAAATTCCAAGCGAAATTTTGGAGGTTTTGATAGAACTCTCGGGGTTGATTTGGTGAGATAGATTAAGGCTTTTAGAGTTTTTTGGGTGTTTAAAGCAGTTAAACAGTGTTTATCGTCGACGATTTCGGTTGTTTAAAGGTGTTTAAACAGCTGTTTATAGTTTTATTTTTGGTGTTTAAACAGGTGTTTAAATTGTAGAAACATTTATAAAGACGGAAAATAGCTATAATATTATGTTTGGATGGATATTCAAAAAGGTAAAAAAAGAGGAATTTAATAAACACAAAGAGGCAGTTCAAACAGCCTTAAACAGTGTTAAACAGGATATGTCTAGTGTTACTAAATGGATTAAACACCTAGATCAGCAGGATTCTGAGATAAAAAAAGAGATGAAAGAGATATTAAGAGATTTATCCTCGATAAAAAATGATATAGAAGAATTGAAAGAAAGCGCTGTTCAAGAAAAAAGCGTAGAAGAAGCTTTGGTGTTTAAACAACCAACAGGGGTTAAACATAAACAAACAGCCGTTTATGATGTTCAAACAGCTGTTCAAACAACCGTTCAAGCAGCTTTTTTTAATAAACTTTCATTATCTGAAAAAGCAATTATTATGATTTTAGCTAATTCTGACCTAAAATTAAGCTATGAAGACCTTGGAGCTATGACTGGAAAGGATAGCACCACTATAAGAGGTCAGATAAATACTATTAGACAAAAATGCCCAGGTATTATCGAAGAACAAATAGAGAAGAATAACAAGAAAAGGCTATATATCCCTGAAAAAATAAGAGGAATCTTACTTAGAAAGGCAAAAGTGAGGCAAAATAGGCCTAAAATAGAAGAAATAGAGTAAAAATAGAGGCCAAAACCCGAAAAGTGAGAGTTAGCTATACCTTAAAACCAGTATTTTTAAGGCAAAAACAAGGAAAATAGAGTAAAAATAGCTAAAAAAGGTGGAAAAGTGAGAGTTAGATTAAGGCTAAAAAATAAAGAAAATAATAAAGATTAATCAAAACAGAGGAATCAAGGAAAAGTTAGACTAAAAAGAGAGAGTAAAAATAAAAAAGAAGGAAAAGTCATAATCAATAAATATCACTAAGTTTAGTCATTTTAGGACTTAAAATCACTAAAAATAAGGTGAAGAGAAAAAAGAGTGTAGTCTTAGAAGTAATTATAATTCGTTACAACGAAAAACTAAGAAAACTCAAAAATTTGATAAAAAATGAGGGTTTAAGGACTTAAAATACTTAAATCTGAGGAGATTATAATAAAAAATACTAGAAAAAGAGAGTTAAAGCTCTCTAAGCTTGATAATAGTATCTAAACTTGCTATTTTCTTTAGCTCTAGAGAGATCTTAAGAAGAATCTTCTTATTATTTAGCTTATTTTTGACTATTGGAACGCCTTTATTAATAAGTCTTTGAACATAATCCCTTATAGAACTAGAAGAAAGCTTTAATTTCGCAGCAATTTGCTCATATTCTACGCCTTCAGGATAGTTTTGTTCAAGCTCATATATCGTCGAGAAAACCAGCATTTCTTGGTTAGTAATGGTCTTAAATTTAAGCCTAATCTCTTTTCGAAGAGTATCAAGAGAATTAAGGATTTCTGTAGCGTTTAAAATCTGCTCGTGAAGGTTTTTTGAGCTATTTTCAGCAGATCTTCGAGTTGTTATTGAACTCCTATTCCAGACTAAATCTGTTGGAGTATCTGTCTGTTGGTTGGTTTGTCTGTCTGTTGGAACCCCCCTATTTCCTGTGGAACTATCCAAAAACTGGGATTTTAACCCCTTTATTTCTTGTGGAACTGTTGGATTATCTGTTGGACTAATAGTATATGTGGGATTTTGAGACTCTTGTGTTGGATTATCTGTTGGACTTTTTTGAGTATTACACTCAAATTCTAACTGCATTTGCCTAAGTTTTATAGAACTTATATCTTCGGTTAGTGTAGAAAATAACTGCTTGAGCTCTAATAAATCTCTTTTTATGAAAGAAATTTCATTAGTTAAGCTAAAAATATCATTTTTTACTCTTTCAAAAGACTCTTTTATGCCTCTTTCACTAAACATAATTAGAATAATTTTAAAGTTTATTTAAAGATATAGGTTATAAAAAGAATATTTTGAAGTTTTAAGCTCTAGTTTTGGATTGGTAAACTTGATAGGCTTCAGGCGTTAGTTGCCATCTTAATCTTCGAATAAACATCTGGCCGTTTTCGTTCTTTTTTATTATTACAACTAGATTTTTTTCCTTTAGGTCAAACATAAGAGACTTGACAAATTCTTCGTCCCGAGCTATTTCCTTAGCGATTTCTGCAGTAAAAAATTGTTTGGGAAAACTATGAAATAATAAGCTTAGAATTTGCTCTGCAATCTTGTCTCTTTTCTCTTTAGAAATTTTCATGTTTAGTTTGTAAAACCGAATAACTTTTTAAACCTATGCCAAACTAATTTTTTGGATTTATGGAAAACTATAAAAACCAAAGAACGGGTAAGCATCTGCTTCTTCATATGACAATAATAAAAAAAGCTAAAGAAAGAGAAACTAAAGATATAGTGGCAATCCTGCATCCTCTTGTTAGAGAATGGTTTTTCTCAAGATTTAAGGACTTTAGCCTGCCGCAAAAATATGGAGTGATGAATGTTTGGGAGAGAAAAAACACACTTATCAGTGCTCCGACAGGAGGTACAAAAACCTTAACAAGTTTTCTTTCTATTATCAACTATCTAGTTATGTTGGCTGAAAAAAACGAATTAGAAAATAAAGTCTATGCTCTTTATTGTTCTCCCCTTAAAGCATTAAGTAATGATATCCATAAAAACTTATTAGAACCCCTACAAGAGATAAATAAACTGGCAGAACAAAAAGGGATCGAACTTCAGGAGATAAGGGTTGGTTTGAGAACAGGGGATACAGAATTAAAAGAAAGAGCAAAACAGGCTAAAAAGGTACCTCATATATTTATTACTACGCCTGAAACTTTAGCTATAATTTTAACAACCCCGAAATTCATAGAAAATCTAAAGGCAGTAGAGTTCTGTATAGTTGATGAAATCCATGCTTTAGATAATAAAAGAGGGGTTTATCTTAGTCTGACTCTTGAAAGACTTAATGCTGTAAGTGTAATCTGGCCTGTAAAAATAGGATTGAGTGCGACTATTGAACCTCTGGAAGAGGTTGCAAAGTTTTTAGTTGGAGAAGCAAAAGAGAGAGAAGTAGAAATAGCTAATGTTCAATTCACAAAAAAGATAGATATTGCGGTTTTAACACCTGTAGAAAATTTGGTTGAGGATAGAAATGTTAGTCATAGCATGTATTCTCTTTTGAATAGATTAATTAAAGAACATAAAACTACGCTGATATTTACTAATACAAGGAGTGCTACTGAAAGAGTAGTAGACAATCTTAAAGAGAAATTTCCTACAGAATATGGAGAAGATATCGCTGCACATCACTCTTCACTATTCAAGACCCATAGATTTAGCATAGAAGAAAAACTAAGAAAAGGAGAGTTGAAAGTGGTGGTCTGTTCAACTTCACTTGAATTAGGGATAGATATTGGATTTATTGACTTAGTTATAATGCTCGGTTCTCCCAAATCAAGTGCAAGAGCAATACAAAGATTAGGAAGGGCAGGACATAAACTGCATGAAACTATAAAGGGCAGGTTTTTAGTTATGGATAGAGATGATTTAGTTGAGTGTTGTATTATTCAAAAAGAAATTATAGAACATAAAATAAATCGAGTGCAATTTCCAAAAAACTGTTTAGATGTTCTTAGTCAGCAGATATTTGGTATGGCTATAGCAAATAATTGGCAAGTAGACCAACTTTTAGAAACTATAAGGAAAAGTTACTGTTACAAAGATTTAACAAAAGATGACTTTTATTCGGTTTTAAGCTATCTTTCTGGAGAATATGGTTTAGAGGATAGCCATGTTTATGCAAAAATTTGGTATGATAAAGAAAAAAAAGAAATAGGTAAACGGGGGAAACTAGCAAGAGTCATATATCTCACAAATATTGGAACAATACCTGAAGAGAGTTTTGTAGCTGTAAAGCTTTCTCCAAGTGGCGAGCAGATAGGGTATATTGATGAAGGTTTTTTAGAAAGAATGAAAAAAGGGGATGTTTTTGTTTTAGGCGGGCAGAGATATCTTTATCTTTATACAAGGGGTATGAATCTTTATGTAAAGGCAGGAGTAGACAGGGCACCAACAATCCCTAGTTGGTTTTCTGAAATGTTACCTCTTAGTTTTGATTCTGCTTTAGAAATGAATAGGTTTAGACAGTTGATAAGAGAAAGGTTTGAAAAAAAAGAAACAGAGAGAGAAATATTAGAATTTATTTCTAAGCATTTATATGTGGATGAAAATACGGGGCGGGCAATTTATAGTTATTTCAAAGAGCAATTTAATTATTTTGAAATTCCTGACGCAAAAACCATAACTATTGAGAGGTATAAAGCGGAAAAAAATTATATTTTAGTTAGTAGTCTGTACGGTAGAAGAGTAAATGATGCGCTTTCTAGGGCCTTAGGTTATATTATGGGTAAATATGGTAATAGAGATGTTGAAATGGGTATAAGTGATAATGGTTTTTATTTTGCAGGAGAATCTTTAGATATAGAAAAAGCATTTAAAGAATTAAAAGTAGAAAATATTAAAGAAATTTTAGAGGAGGCAGTAAATAAAACCGATATTCTTGCAAGAAGGTTCAGGCATTGTGCTTCAAGAAGTTTAATGATAATAAGAAATTACAAGGGAGTTTCAAAAAGCGTGGGAAAACAGCACCTTAAGAGTCATTTTTTGCTTGCAAGCGTTAAAAAACTTAGCAAAGATTTTCCAATTCTTAGAGAAGCAAGGCGCGAAGTACTTGAAGATTTAATGGATATAAATAATGCTAAACTTGTGCTTTCTTGGATTAAGGAAGGAAGAATCAAAATAAGGGCGAAGGAAGTTCATCTTCCGAGCCCTTTTAGCTTAAATCTTATTTTACAAGGGCATACTGATCTTCTTAGAATTGAAGATAAACAGGATTTCTTAAAGAGAATGCATGAGTTGCATTTGAAAGAGATTGGTGCGAGAAAAGTTTAAGAGCTCATTTTTCTAAGGTAAAGTATGAAAGAACAAAAAAGATACATATTCATAGGAAAAACTTTGTTTTTTCCTAAGGAAAAGATTTGGGTAATAGGAGACTTGCATTTGGGTTTTGAAAAAATGCTCAGAGATTCTGGTTTAGATATACCTCTTAATCAGTTCAAATATGTCCAAGAAGAAATTGAAAAGACTTACTTAAACATAAAAACAAAGTTTGGTAAGCCGGAGAAGATTATTTTGTTAGGAGATATAAAACATCACTATAGTTTTGAGGCTGAAGAGAAGAAAGAAGTAGAAAAGCTGCTTAGACTACTTAAAGAATATGTTGAAGAACAAAATATAATCTTTATTAGAGGAAATCATGAAAAAAATGATAAATATGGCAAATATATAGACTATTACAATGTAAAGGACATAGCTTTTGTTCATGGGGATAGGGAATTTTTGGAAATTTATGATAAAAAAATAAATTTAATTGTTATGGGCCATTTGCATCCAAGTGTTACTCTTAGAGATGAGATGAAAGTAAAAAATGAAAAATATAAGTGTTTTTTAGTTGGTAGATATAAAAAGAAAGATTTTATTGTAGTTCCAAGCTTTCTAAATTTTACAGAAGGAGTTTCAGCTAATGAAATGAATGAAATGATGGATAATAATTTTTCTATAATCCCTAATAGCGAACTTTCTAATTTTGAAGTGTTTATTTGTGGACAAATTGGAGAAGAGAGTCTTGATTTTGGAAAGCTAAAGAGTTTAGAGTAAAATTACAACTAATTTTAAATCACACATAAACTTTATATATTTCTGGGTAGTTTATAGTTATGCACCTTGATATTCAAAAAATTCAAAAGAACATTGGTGTTCAAAGGACAAGGGGAGATAGAGAAAGAGGCGAACAGCCCCTACTTACGCTTGAGTGCTTCTTGGCAAAATATAAGTTCTTAAGAACATCTGAAACTGAAGAAACTTGTAAAGGTTGTTTGCATTATGAAAAAACTTGTAGGATAAACTTAGAACCTTATCTTGTGCCTAAAATAATACACAAACCAGATGTAAGTTAAGCTTAAAAACTAAACTTTCTTGATTTTATTGGGTGTTAGCACCTTAGAAGCTTATTCTAAGAATATTAAAGGCAAAAGAAAACCATAAAATGAAACTATCTTATTTAGCTAAAAGACCAGTAGAACGAACAATTTGGCAAACATTAAAACCATTTTATAGTCTAACTTCTGGCAGATATTTTAATATAACTTCTGAAGGTGTAGAAAATCTCCCAAATGATTCTGCTATAATAGCTCAAAATCATAGTTTTGCTTTTGATGGATTGTTTACTTCTTTAGCATTACCTAAACAAATACACTACTTCATACAAAGAGAAAAAGTTTATGAAAGAAATATTTGGAATCATATTAGTTTTTGGGCCTTGGGACTACTTCCAGTACATGTAGATTCAAAAATGAGTAGAGAAGACTATCAATCTTTTTTGAGAGCACAGGATTATCTTAAAAGCTTTCCAGATTTAGTAGGAATTTTTATTGATGGGCCTGCTAAAGAGCTTAAAATAGATGGGAAAATTATACCTAAGGAAGAAAGAGAAGTGAAGCCAGGAGCAAGTGCACTATATTTTAGAGTTAACCAAGACATAAACATACCCATTATACCTGTTGGAACTTGGCTTCCTGAAAGAATAGCTAAACAGCTTTGGCAAGCAGATTGGCAAAATAGGGGAGTTACGAACTCTTATCTCAGAAGATTATTAGAAAGAGAAGGAAGAATAGATTATCAAGTTAGAGTAGGAAAACCAATATATTCTAGTGATAAAAGATTACAAGGATTAAATAAAAATGAAAAAAAAGAAGTTTTAGAAGAAACATTAAAACAAGAGATTATTAGATTGAGTCAAGCACCTTAAGTTAATTTTAAAAAAATATTACCCTGCATACTTGGGTTTATTTGAATCTTTTTCTTTGGAAGTTTCTTTATTGTATTCTTGTGGTTTTTGCATACCTAACTTTGGGAGTGGAACATGCAAAGGTAAATTCATTTCATCTTCTAATTGAAGTGCTTTAAGATTACATTTATGCATTATAAGATTAAATAATCCTACTTTAGCAGCACCTTCAAACTTTTTCTTTTTCCAATCTTTTAAAATTTCTTTGGATTCGTCAGCTACATCAACAGTAACAATAGTTCCCTTCATTTCAATATTAGCAATATTTGGAAGATAGTCTATAGAAAAGGTAAAAGAAAATCTTAGATAGTTTTTTTCGGAAGCTTTTACTTCTTCTTTTTGGATATCGTCAATGTGGATATTGTACTTTATCTCTAATTTTGCTTTTGGTTCTTCTTTCTTATCGATTGATACTTTATTAAGATTAAATCCTACTATTTTCATATTAAGTTTTGTTTATTGTGGTTTTTAAAGATTATTGTTTTCTATATTTGATGATGACATTAGCACTTACTTCATAAGCCATAACTGCGAGTTGATCATAGTGTTGAAGTGTAAAGTCTACAATAGTATTCAAATTATGAGGAGTACAATGAATTCTTACAGGAATCATTTCTTCACTAAATACTTGACCCGTTGGACTTATCCATTGGCCTCTTGATCTTTTAAAAATAGTAAGACCTCCAGCAATACTTCTAACATAATCATCCCATCTTTGATGGTGAGTTAAAGGATATTCGCTGCCACTATTAGAATACTTAGGGATTAATATTTCCCAGAGCTTTTTCTTAAAATTTTGTGAAGGCATGTTATAAAAATATAGATGAAATAGTTAAATAATAGATTTACTTAAGATTTGGAGGAAAAAGAATTAAATTAAATCTTCTTCAGAAACTACCATGAAGTCGCCAATAGCAATTATAGAATTATAAGGGATTAGTGTTTCTCCTTCTGTTGTTTTTTCAAGATTTAAGCTTCTTGTGTAAGGTGTAGGATCTTTTACTACTAGATGAATTAATTCTCCAGTTCTAGTTTCAAAAGTAACATCTAAAACCATACCTAATCTTTTACCTTCTTTTGTAACAATAAGCTTTCCTATAATCTCTTTTAATGTCTTTTTTTCAATAGCCATGATTTTATTTATTTGAGCGTCTTTATAAACATTTCTATACTCTTGATTATAATAGTTATATCCTAAAAATTAAAGAATAAGTTAAGTTATAAGCTAATTTTAGAAAAATAAATACGAAAAATAGTCAAAAATTATTCAAAATAGATGTAAAATAAAGGAAAAATAGAGGAAAAAATAATAACCCTCCCACCCTTTGATTTCTTATAGAAATATTTATATATAA
>CAIPOI010000007.1 GCA_903866625.1 uncultured archaeon
GCTATTTGTTACTCCTAGTAGATTACAACACAATAGAAAGCTTTATAAATAGGGTTTTTCTAGGTTAATTATGATAAAAGCACAATTTAGCGGAATAAAATTAGTACCAAAAGATTTAGCTTTTCCAGAAGCAGGAGTTTTAACTGGAGACTTTGGAGAACAAGCTCTTGCAGAGTACCAGGCAGTAGCCAAAAAGGATTATGCTGGAATAGGTGCTTTAAATGTTCTAAAATATTCAGGAGATATTGTAAGAGGTTCAAATCAATTCGCAGTTGTTCTTATGAATCAAGTTGTAAGACCCCTGGGATTAAGAACTGCTACACCTGCTGATTTAGAAAAAGCATTACAAGCAGGATTAGATTTAAGAGGAACCTATGAAGATTCTGCTTTAGCTTTAAGAACAGAAAGTAATCCTAATGCTTATCTTGCTAAAAAGTTAATGGAACAAGTTAAAGCAAGACAAGAAGTAAAAGGCCCTTTAATGATTCCATTATGCGGTCTTGAATTAGTAAAAGATGGAAATTCAGATTATGGTTTAGCTTTCAAGCTTAGAGCTGATGCTGAAATTATAAATGCTCCAATTCTTAATAAAAATCAAGGAAACTTTGATTCAACAGATATTGATGTTAAAACTGGCTTGCCTAAGAAATTAGGTGCTGGAACTAGAACTTTATATACAAGAAATAATGGCCTTTCGAGGGTCTACCTTGACAGGGACTTGGGCTTGTACTCCTATGACGATTACCTCGCTAACTCGGACGAGAATGGCAGGGTGATTTTAGCGAGCACCGAAGGTGCGAAGCTTGGCGCCGAAAAATTGAATGAATATGTAGCTCAGATAACTCAAGCTAGAGATGCAGAGATTGCTGCAATCGAAGCAAGAGCTCAAAAAGCTCTTGGTGTTCTAGCAGGAAAATAAAAAATGGCAAACTCAGTTAAATTAATACCTAAAGAAATAAGAGAGATGGTTTATCCTGAACTTAGATTTCTATCAGAAGCAGAACAAATAAGATATGATTCAGAATGTCAGAGATTTGGAGATAAAGCTAGAGCTTCTTTAAATGTGCCTCTAAAAGGTTCAAATCTATGGAAAATTCTTTTACTTAATGATATGGGTATAGTAACCCCGACACTACCTGAGATGGAATGTGGTTTAGAAAATGGTCTAGACTTAAGAGGAACTTATGAAGATACTTGTTCAGTTATATTAAGAAGCGCAGGAGACACAAATTCTAATAACGATGCTCTTGCTAAAGGTTTAGCAAAAAAATTAAAGATAAGAAGATTTACTGAACCCCTCATCATTGAAGGTTTAGGATTAGTTGAATCTGCAGAATCTAGCTATGGATTAGACTTTAAACTAACAAATAGAACTAATGTTGTTAAAGCTCCTGATTTCAGTCATGCTAATAGTGGAAGAAAATTTGTAAGCATAAATCCAGATTATACTCTTAATTTTGCTGATTCTGGAAATAGAACTCTTTACACAAGGTCAAACGGCCTTTC
Source organism: uncultured archaeon (assembly GCA_903866625.1). GTDB lineage: Archaea > Nanobdellota > Nanobdellia > Pacearchaeales > GW2011-AR1 > CAIPOI01. The sequence continues at coordinate 1,507 of CAIPOI010000007.1, forward strand.
GGGGGTCTTCCTTGGCAGGAACTTGGACTTGGGCTCCAATGACGATTACCTCGCTGGCTCGGACGAGTGTGGCAGGGTGCTTGTGAGAACCGCATCAAGCGGTTCGAACGCATTCGAAATTTTACAGAAATATAGAACTCAAGTAGAAGCTAGAGTTGCAGGATATTTAGCAGATGCTGAAATGAAAGGTAAAGAAGCGCTAAAAGCTGTAACAAAATTCCTTGGCAGTAAGTAATTTAAACTTACTTTATTATTCTATTAAGTCTTAGTTAACCTTTTCACTTCATTAAAAATAAGAGAAGAGACTAGGGCCACACGTCAATTAATTAGTGCATCATTTAGGTTTATTTTAAGCTATAAAATACAAAAGCAACTTGCGAGAAGCTTTGGTGACGAAAATTTGCATTTTCATAAAGTAAAATAGTATAAGAAAGTGCAAGTTTGAGAAGAAAGATTAATTGGCTAAAAGTTCTCGGCCTTTCGAGGGTCTACCTTAACAGGAACTTGGACTTGAACTCCAATAACGATAACCTCGCTAACTCGAACGAGAATGGCAGAATGACTCTGGGACTAAGACCCTATTCAATGAAAATACAAGAACAATACGAACAAATCATTTCTATTAAGAATTTATTTCATGCTTGGAAGAAAGCTAGAAAACATAAAACCAAAAAGGATTATGTTATTGAATTTAGCAGAAATCTTGGGCAAAATTTGATTCAATTACAAAAAGAACTCATTAATCAGACCTATTCTCCAAAATCTCTTAAAACATTTATATTAAGAGATCCAAAAACTCGCAAAATATCTAAGTCTGCTTTCAGAGATAGAATTGTTCATCATGCTCTTGTAAGAGTTATTGAACCTCTATTTGATAAATCGTTCATTTATGATTCTTGTGCTAATCGCGTAGGCAGGGGGAATCTTTTTGCTCTTAAAAGATTTGACGAGTTTAAAAGAAAAGTAAGTAAGAATCAAACAACAGAATGTTTTGTTCTTAAGGCAGATATAAAACATTATTTTCAAGAGGTTAATCATGATGTTCTACTAAAATTAATAAAAAGAAAAATAACTGATCCCAAGGTTCTCTGGTTAATAGGACAAATAATTAATAATCAATCGAGTCGTTCGGGGGGGGGCGAAGCCCAAAAGGCATGCCTCTTGGCAACTTAACCTCCCAATTCTTTGCTAATGTTTACTTAAATGAACTTGATTACTTTATCAAACATAAACTAAAACTAAAATATTACATAAGATATGTTGATGATTTTGTTATACTTCATAAATCTAAAGAACAGCTTAGTATTTGGAAAAAACAAATTGATAGATTCTTAAAAGAAAAACTTAAACTAGAGTTACACTCTCAAAAAACTAAAATCATCTTGCTTTCAAGAGGAGTTGATTTTGTTGGCTTTAGAAACTTTTTTCATCATAGATTATTAAGAAAAAGAAATATAAATAATATGAAAAACAAGATTGAAATGTTTAAGCGAGGATTAATTAATAAAGAAAAGCTTTTGGAAAGTCTTCAAGGTTGGAATGCTTATGCTTCTTGGGCTAATACATTTAAACTCCGGAAAAAGCTAATAGACGGCCTTAAAGCCCGTAATATCCCTAAGGGAGACATAATCAGAGCAGACGAAATGGCTATTTTTTACTAGTTTTATATTCGGTGATGCTAGGTTTGACACCCTCTTTTTCTGGGTGTAAGAAGTTAGTTGATTTTAAGTAGCTTTTTTAGATTCTGCAACACCCTACTTCTTTGGGTGGAAAATCCTAATTCACTATATTTTTGTAATAGATTTTTATTGGAAACTAAAAACATCCACCTATTTCTATATTTTCTATTAAGATATTCTAATTTAATCTTGATTTGCTCTTTTTTTCTTAGTAAATCTCCTCTTTCTACTTCAATAGCATAATATCTATTCTTGAACTTAAACGTTACATCAGCATCAACAGCAAGATGTTCTTTAATCTTTGAGACTCCTTTAATTTCTTTTAGAAGCTTTTGAATCTCCCATACTAGGAAAGCGTGTGTTGGATTATGATTTGACTTAGGTTTTATTAGATATCTAAAGTATTTATGTTCTATCATAGAATATTCATTTTTCTGCACAAATCCATATTTTTCTAATGCTTGCACTTGTTTCTTGCTCAATCTATCTTTCTTAAAAACATCTTTTTCATCTGCTTTTAATTTGCAGTAAATAATATAACTATCGGGTTCATCATAACTTCCCCTGATTCTTTTTTCTTCATCTAAATCTTGAACATCTCTTATTAATATCTCTTTTAGATTTTGCATTTCTTCTACAAATCTTTTCTTCTTTAACTTCTCAAGAAGCTCAAGACAAGTCTCTATTCGCTTCTTGAGTTTCGGTCTAAAATGCTTTAATTTTCTTGAAGTTTTACAATTAATCAACTTAGATTTTAGTTTTTCGATTAGCAATCTAAGTTTTTGTTCATCAAATTCTGCTTCTGTATCGAGTAAATTTTCGATTTCAATTAGTTCATTTTTTATGAAGTTTCTCTTATAAAAATAATAAGATATTGCATTTATTAGATTAATAATCAGATAACTAAGCAGTTTAATTATAAAAACTAACAAAAAGACTGAAGAACCAATAAATATAATCATTAAAAATAAATTCTTATAACTTCTTATCCAATTAAGATTAATAATCGCCGTATGCTTAATAGAACCCAAAAAGTTATTTAAAACATCGAGAAATACTTGCAAACTGCCATAATGATTCACACCAAAGTAAAAACCTAAGATTGTTATTAAAGAAGAGCCGACAACTATAGCTTTCCATTCATCAGATGTTGGTATGTTTTCCATTCATTTTCCTAACACCTCTTTTATTTTTTGGATTTATCTATTGAATCAAAATAGTCTTCATAAGATTTCCTTACTTCTTTCATTATAGGAACATTAGCACCAACTTCTTCTATCTTTTCAAAACCTTCGGCTAAATAAGTTATCCAGATATCTTTGCCATTCTTAATTTGGTCTTTTATTTCTTTGCTTATTATCGACCAATCAAGAGGCTTTCTTGTAAGAGCAAGGCAATCCTCACTATCCGCATCTCTTCTGGCAATTGCTTTAAACAAAAGAATGTCTTCATTAGAACAAGCATATACTTTCAATTTCTTCCCAGAGAATATAGTCTCTGCTCTATTCTCCATGTTCTCAGAAAGAGAAAGTGCAGAGCATACCTTTTTCATGAATAAATCTATTCTAAAATCTCCTCTTGTTAAAATGTAGGTTACTTCTAAATTTTTATACTCCGCAGTTAAATTAGATCCTCCAAACCCTATACTTCTTAATGCTTGTTCAAGAGATAGTCTTTCTTTATTAGTCTTGACAATAACATCTATATCTTTAGTAGAACCTTTTAATCCCCTAAATAATAAAGTGGCTCCGCCAATAACATATAGATTTACTTCTTTATCTAAGATTTTATCTACTTCTATGAACAATTCTTCTATTTGATTAAATTTTGATATCATACTGCTTTGATTTCTCTTTTATTTGAGATAAAGGTGGAAAACCCTTTATTATTTCGCCATTCAAAACTTTTTTAAGATTAATAATTAATTCACTTTTGAAATCCTTTAGTTTGGCTTTGTTTTTTAGGTAAAATAAGATAGCATACAGCGTTTTCCTATACTCTTTATCATCTTTTAATATAACAAGAGAATCGTAAAAGATTTGTTTAATATTAAGTTCTTTCTTTGGGAAGTGATAGTAATTAACTGGCATAAATATAGTTAGACCATACTTTGAATAAACTGAAAAAGCGGTTGGAGTTGCATCTGAAAGCTCTTTAGTTGATTCTACAACTATTTCATGGCCATATTTTCCTCGGATTAATAAATCTGCATCAATTTTTGGGGCTATTCTTAAAGCATATTGTTTATAGTTTTCTAAGAATTCCTTTAAATCGGGCCAAACTTTGCTATTTAAAAAGTATTTTTTATCTTTTTTTCTCACTATGCTGAACTTCTGAGCCTCTTTGACTTTTCGGTATATAATCGCTATTTTAAGCCCCGTTTTTTCTTCTATTTCATCAATAGAAACAGGTTCAAACATTTCTTTAAGCATAATTATTCCAGAATCTGCTAGTAAGGGGATTATATGAGGATTATTCTTTAATATTTGAACAAGAATAGGAATAAAAGCTTGTTTTTTTAACTTTAATCTTCTACCTTCTTTCTCAATAAAACCGCCCTCAATAAGACGTTTTAATATCTTATATAATTGCGGTCTACTTTTTTTCAAAGCTACGGCTATTTCTTGAATAGAATTCTTTTCAAGAGCTATCTCTCTAATAAATTCTAGTTCGTTTCTTGATAAGGCTATTTGTAGCTTCATATTTATAATTATACTAAAACGAGACTTCTTTATAAAGCTTTCTCATTCTGGTATAAAAGATACCATTCATTTTAGATAAATAGTCGTTCATTTTTCCACGCCTCCAACTGCCATAACCTCTTGTTTAAGCTCTATCTTCTTTTTAGCAAACTTCAAGAATTTTGAATTTTTTGCAAGTTCATTAAGCATTGGATCAAATTGCCTTCTATTTTCCAACTCTCTTCTTAAAGCTTCAATTTCTTGATTAAAACTATCTTTCAAGATTCCTAAATCTGTCTTTAGCTTATCGTTTTCCTCTTTAAGTTTAAATCTTTCAACACCTTCAAACTTTTCTTCAACATCTTTCATATCAATGCCACTTCTGTTTATGTAAGTATCGGGCATATCGCTTGAAAAAGCCCAGCCATACCTAATGCAAAGCTGTTGTCTATTTATTTTACTTGCATAATAAGTTGCAGAACTATGTCTAAATAAATGAAAATAAAGTCTTCTTCCTAGAACTCTTTCACCGAGCCGATACAGAAACTCTCTAGCTGTCCTATATTTCATACTAAAAACAGGTTCTCCTGTTCTAATTCCTTCTAAAGTTCTCTTCTGGAGATAATTTTTAACCAATTCATAAGATTGATACCAAGTTAAACTGATTATTCTGCCCTGCGTCTTAGAATATTCTGTTTTAATATGAATCCTATAATAACCGCTCTCTTTTGGCAGTTCAATATCTTCTTTTCGGATATTATAAAACTCTTCTGCCCTTAGCCCACTATCAAATAATACGCCTATCAAAAATCTTTCTTCATCGCTCTTGCAACCATTAAGCAGTTTCTTTATTTCTTCTTCAGATAAGAAATCAACTGAAGATCTTTTTATTTGAGGCTTTATTTTAAGAATTTCTACAAACGAAGCGGATTTCTCTTTTAATAACCATTTAAGATAAACTGCCAGACTATACTTAATTCTTAATTTAACAGGCTCCTTGTAGGGCTTATCGCCCTTTTTATGCTTACCTTGGATATTCTTCTTTACTTTATCTTGAGACATATCATCTGAATAAGTAATGATATCTTCTTGGGTAAGTTTTGAGCTTTCTTTATTCAAATATTCTAAACTTGTTCTAAGCATAATCAAAATATTTCTTGCAGTCGCCATATTTGGTTTTCTACCAGTAACTCTTCCAGAAACAAACTCACGCATAAATGCTACAAGATTCTTTTTTTCAACAGCAGGAATACTCCAAGTTTTAACTTTGGCTAATTCTGCTTCAATATTATACTCATGCAAAGCTATTTTTATGTTTTGTATCATCCTAATAAAGCCACGAGGAGCCTATTTATAAACTTTGTGTTTTTAGGCGTTATTTATGGCAAAATCCTAGTTTTA
>CAIPOI010000008.1 GCA_903866625.1 uncultured archaeon
CCTTGCACTTATACCTATGCTGTTTCTGGAGATTGTTCTTCTTCAGGAACCCAACCTTTAACAGTTTTAACTTCTTCACCTGTAAATTGCCAAGGAACTCCTCAAACTTCTCAATCTTGCAATTATATTCCTCCATGTACTTCTTCTGATTGGTCAAGCTCAGATTCAGATTGTAATTCTTCAAATCAACTTTTAAGATACTGGATTAAACAAGGAACGTGTTCTAATGGAGTAAGTCATAATATTTTTGATGTTTTGAGTTGTACTTATCAAGCCCCTGTTTGTAAATCTTTTACTTATTCAGATTGGAGTAATTGTTTATCTTCAGGAACTCAAATAAGAACTGTAATTTCTTCTTCACCTACAAATTGTCAAGCTGGAAACCCTGATTTAATAAAAACCTGTAATTATCAACCATTATGTACTGATTCTGATTGGGAATCTAGTCTCAGTCCTACTGAATGTCCACAAAGTAAAATTCAAACAAAGACCTGGAAAAAAATTGGCGATTGTAATGAGACTAATGCAATTTCTCACTTAGCTAATGAAAAAATAACCTGTGATTACCTTGTGCCAACTTGTAAAACCTTTACATACTCCGATTGGAGTTATTGTTTAGTTAGTTCTATTCAAACTAGACAAATTGTTAATTCCACTCCTGATGGATGTATTGGTGGAAATCCAGATTTAGTAAAAGCTTGTAATTATTCAAGTCCTTATGTTCCAATTAATATTTCTAATGTTTCAAATGAAATATTTGGTTGTTTGAATTCTTTAAGTGCAGATTGTTATAATGAACCAAATCTTTCTAAACTAAATTTACAAAAAGAATTAAACAAAACTTCAATAAATGAGAATGGTAAAAGAATCATAGATTTTTTAGGAAATAATTCTAATATGATTAATTTATCTGAACTGACTATTAAATCGGGATTATATAAAAATTCATCATTTATGATAGTTCGTGGCAAGGAATTTAATTTAACAAAGACAATAGACTTGCAATATAAGGGAAATATTGCTGGTGTATGCTTGAAGGATGCTACAGTTGATAATGTTTCAGATATCATTAATAATTGTACTTATTTGAGTTGTCCAAGTTTTGGAGAAAAGTATAATTGTAGCATATTGGATAGTTCTACTTTAACTATTTCAGGATTAAGTCATAGTGGAGTTATCGCACTAGCTGGAAATATTTGCGGAGATAGTGTTTGTACTAGTACTGAAAATTGCTCAAGTTGCTCTGATGATTGTGGAACTTGTTTAGATTCTAATGGGCTTTCTAATGAAACTTTTATTAGTTCTTCTTCAAAAAGTTCTGGCTCCTCTTCTGGTGGAGGTTCTAGCTCAAGCAATAAGGTTATTTCTAATGTAAGTAGTTATGATGATGGTTCTGCAGATAAATCCTCTACAGAAATAATAAAAGAAAAGATAACGGATTTATATTCTAACGTAATTGAGAATAAAGATCCAGTTTCCTTGAGTCTTTGGGTAGTTATGATCCTACTAATCTCTGCACTTATAGTTTTGTTAGTAATTGCTTTTGTTATCCTAAAAATAAAGAAAAAATCTCCTTCTGTAGATGATAGATTGAATGAACAGATAAAAGATCTTTTAGTAGAAGGTATTTCTTATTATCAACAAGGAAAAATAGCTGAAGCAGAAGATATCTATAATCAAATTAAGCAAATTTATTCTAAATTTAATAATAAAAATAAAAAGATATATTCAGAAATTATGGATTTTTATAATCTCTTGAGCAAAAAATAATTATAATAACTCTTTTAAATCAATTTCCAAACCTGTTATGGGCACTTTAACTTTTATACCCAATACTAATTCTGGTTTTATCTCTCCAAAATAACCTATTGTTTTATTGTTAACTTTTATCTCTGCACATCTGCCATCTATAAAATAACTATTTGTTCCAGATTCTAAAGTATATTCTTTGTTTAGCATACGCATTAGATAATCTAATATTTGTTTCATCTCTGTGAATCCTGTTTTTGGGTCTGCTAAAGTTATTCCTAATTTAGAGTCTTCTTTTATCCCTGTTTCTTCATTTGAATCTTTGTTGAATACCTCTCCAATCTCAAATATTCTTTGTGGATATTCATTATCTACATTTTCAGATAATGTCTTTAGAAGCATTGTTAGAATATCTTTTCTCAAGTATTTGTATTCGCTTTTGCTGTTTTCAACTTCTATGTTTGGTTTTTGATTTAGTTTTTTTAAATCTTCTTGGGTAAGCAGGTGATAACTTAATACTTCGGTAATGTTTAATCCTATAAGAATTTCTGCTAATCTCTTTTTTAGTGTCTCTATTTCGGATATTTCTCCAATAGTCGATATTTTAGGTATTTCTGCTATGAAATTATTATATCCATAAGCTATAGCTATATCCTCGATAATATCTACTTCATGCATAATATCTGTTCTCCAAGCAGGAATTTCAACTATACCTTTACCCTTGTAGTTATAACCCATCTTTTCTAGTAGTTTACTTAGGTTTTGCTCTTTTAGTTCTAATCCTAGTAGTTTGTTTATATTTTCAAGTTTTATTTTTATTTGTTCAGGTGTTAAATCCGGAGTTATCTTTTTATCTTTTCCATAGATTAGGTTCATTTGGCAGATTTTTACTTCTGGGTTCATATCTGCAATCATAGTTACTAATATGTTCAGAGTTTTGTTTAATATTTCAAAATCTGAGCCAGAGCATTCAATAAAGATGTCTTTTGTTGTTTCTTCTACCCTCCCAGTTTTATGGCTGTTAATTATTGGTGGCATACTTAAAATTTCATTATTTGCATCGATAAATATTGGAAATCTTTCTTTACCCTCTAATAAGTTCCCATATTCTCTTCCTGTTGGATGTTGTTGTAAGATTTGCAATCCGGTCATTTCTCTGTCTGATTCTAGAGGTTGGAATTTGATATTTTCTGGTTTTCTTGCTTCAAATCTTATTGGAAGTTTTATTTTTTCAAGTGGGTAGATGCCTATCGCAATTCTTTTTCTATTTCTTCCAAGAGTTTGATGGAGTTTTTCTTGGATATCTATTATTTCTTTAATTTTTTCATCGTTAAATTTTATGTTTTTAAGTATGGCACAAGCCGTAAAGGGTCTTACTTCTTTTACACTGGAGTCTATTTTTACTTCAAAATTTTTTTCAGGTTTTTCTATTTTGTATTTCTTTAATCCTGGCTTTTTATTTAGGAAAGCTAAGAATGCTCGCATAAAGCCTTGTAATGAGTATAAGTCGGGTCTATTAGCTGTTATTTCTAATTCTATTTCATTTTCATCTATTCTTTCAAGGGCTACTCCCATTTGAGGTATTTGTTCTTCTATCTCTTTTGTAATTTTTACATATTCTTCAAATTCTTTTCTGGATATTTTTATGTTTGCCATAGTTATTTTTTATTGGGACAAAAATTTAATTTTTCTTAGTTGATCTAAATCGTTTTTGTATAATTCTCTCATGTCGCTGATAGCATAAATTCCCATCATCATCCTGTCAAATCCTGGACCCCATGCTAAAACTGGAATGGGTTTGCCTAATAATGGTTCTGTAACTTCGGGTCTAAATATTCCTGCTGCTAAAACTTCAATCCATTGCTTTTTTTGTTCATTCCAGACATAACCCTCTATACTTGGTTCAGTATATGGGAAGAAACTTGGTTGGAACTTTACTTTTTCATAACCCATTTTCTTTGCAAATTCTTTTAAATAACCTATTAGATTTCTAAAGTTAGCATTTTCATCTACAACTATGCCCTCTGTTTGATTAAATTCAAAACCATGACTCCAATCTACAGTTTCATTTCTAAAACACTTTCCAACTGCAAAGAATTTTTGTGGAAGTTTTTTAATATCTAGGCTCGCGAGGGTTTTTGCAGATAGGGCTGTTGTATGTGTTCTAAGAATTATTCTTTGAGCTTCTTCTTCTTTCCAGTTGTATCTCCAACCTTTACTTCCTGCAACTCCTTTTTCATGAGATTTTTTTACTTGTTCCACTAGTTTTTTATCCGGGAGTTTTCCTTTTGCATTTTTTATATAGAAAGTATCGTGTATTTCTCTCACTGGATGATTTTGAGCAGTGAATAAGGCATCAAAATTCCAGAATCCAACTTGCGTAGAAGTTCCAGTCATCTCTTTAAAACCCATTTCACTCCAAACTTTTCTTGCATAATCTCTGGCTTGATTAACAAAATGTCTTTTAGCTCCGTATATTTGTGGAACAGGAGATTTTATATCATATCTTCTGAATTTTTTGCCTTTCCAAGAATTGCTTGTTAAGACTTCGGGAGTTAAGGCCTCAATTAAGTCTTCTCCTTTGATATTTTTTGATTCATTTATTATTTCTTTTCCAAGTTCAGTAACCTCGAAGTTAACATTATTGTTGGTTATTAATTCAATTATGTTTTTTCTTCCCTTTAAACTTTCAAAAGCATATTTTTCTTCAGGTTTTAGAGCTTCAAAATCCATTGGTAATTTTTCTAAAAATTGTTCTTCTAATGTTTTTGTGGTTATTTCTTCTTTATTTCCATTAAATACAAGGTTTCCTTCTGTTAAGGCTATTAAGGCTTTCTTCTTTAGAGCACCAAGTGCTGCTTGGAATTCATTATCTGTTAATCCTGAAGACTTTTTAGCATCATTAAGGCTTATTGTCTTTTTATCCGCTACTACATTGATTAATCTTCTCTCAGGCAATCCTTTTTGTTTGTAAAGTATGCCATTAACTCCTAAATCAACTTGTTTAATTGAAGAGCTATTTAGTGTTAAGATTCCTTTATTTCCAAGGTATTCTAAAGCTCTTAATACTGCTACTTCTTCAAGCTGAGATTTTTTAGCTATCTCTTTTATCACTTTTTCTTTTAATAGTGGAAGAATTTTTCTTTCATTTAAACTAAGAGATTCTAAAATTTCTTGTTTTTTATCCATTTTTATGATAGTTGATTGTTGTTTAAAAAGGTTGGTTTTACCAGAATTTAATTAAAAAATAAAGCATCACTTGCTTGTTTTGTTGATGCTCCCAAACTAATAAGAATTGCTTGAAGTTCCTGCTTTTTTCTACTTTTTGTTAAGAAAACAATTTTTGTTCCTGCTTTTTTTGATAGCATTATATTTTGTTTTAATCTTGCTAGGCTTTTTGCTTGTTCAACATTGTTCTTTTTTATTATCTTGTCTAAATCTATTGCTATGCTTATGCTGTTTTTTTCTGCTAATTTTGCTAAAACTTCATTTAAATCCGAGTTTCTTTGTTTGCTATAATCTTTCTTATCCTGTTCTTCATTTATTATCAAGAAGTCAATTTTTATTTCAAGAGCCTTTCTATTGAACTCTTCATCTTGGCTGAGCACTGCTATTTGTTCTTGCGGATTATCTTTCTTTAATTTCTGAACCTGTTTTCTAAGTTCATTAAGATTATCTGTTGTTAGGGTTTGCATTTTGTTATATATTTTAAAAGATAACTTTATTTATAAACTTCTTGGAAGTTAAATTTTTATGGCAGAAATAGACAGATTATTTGTTAACCTTACTGGAGACTCATTTGATGATTTTGGTTTAAGAGGTAAGCGTTATGAAGTTAGAGCCTATGATTCTAGATTTAATGAGAAAACTGTTTTTAGGGGTAGGCAAGTTGAATTAAGGAAAGCCTACAGTCGCGGAAGTATTTGGACGATTATTGGAGATGTTTTTGTGTTAGATGATTTATCTGATTTTTTTCAAGCGGTTGATTATAGAAAAGTTGAACCTCGAGCAAAGTCTAGGGAAGATGCAATAGCCGAGAATGCTCGGCTTCTTAAAAATCCTGAAAAATATATTGTTTTTGAAGTAGAGTTAAATAGAAGATAAATTTATTCAATAATAGTAAGGTCTTTAACTAAAGATTTATAATCTAAGCTTTGATTGAGTGTTTATGTTATCAAAGAGGACCCTTTCTATATTAAAAGTAACTTGGTTGCCTTTGCTTAGAATTATAGAGTTTTTACATTTACATGATTATCGAGAAAAGTATCCAATTGGTTTTATAGATAAAAAGAAAATAGAACAAGTTAAAGATTATCTTTTAAAGAGAGGTTTTGAAATAAATATTTTTGCTTGGACTGATTTGGGCCAGGTGTATAGTCTTGCCAAACCTGATAGAAAAATATATCATTATCACCTGAGGATATTTAATGATGGAGAAGTAAGGGGGCATTATGAATATAATGGAATGGAAAGACCCATTAAACATGTACTTGAACTTTTTCTTGCTCCAAGATCTAATTATTTTAAGAAACTTTTAAAGAAATATTTAATTAAGAAACCTATTCAACAGTTGTCCCTATAAAATCTTTATTGTTTAGAAGATTATCTAGTTGTTTTGTATCTGGGCCAATAATATAAGTTTTTATCTTATTTTCTCTTATTACTTTCATGGCAACATGGTCAACAGGAGCATGCATGCCTGGTTTGTTTGGAATTGCCATAACTATTTTATTAAACTCTGCTATAGATGTTCTTTCTATGAACTTTGCTCCTTTTAACTCAGGATTTTTATCATATAAACCTTTAACATTTGTAAGATTAATAAAATCTGTTTTTAGAAATGCTGCTAACTTACAGGCTGTTGCATCACTGGTTTGATTTGGAGCATATCTCAAGGCTCCGCAGAAGATTATATCATTCTTTTTTAGAAGATTTTCAACATTCTTCATATCATGGGCTATACCTTTTTCAGGATCTATCCCAAAGAAGTAACTCATAAATCTTGCATTTAATCTTGTTATAGAGATTCCTACTAAACTTTGAAGATATTCTGATTTTTTATCTTCATTTAGGGCTTGTATGTATTTTCTTGCAACACTTCCGCCGCCACAGACAATAACAAACTTATATTTTGATTTGTTTTTGTTTATAACTTCTCTAAATTTTCTTAGAAACTCTAGATTAATTTTATTTGGAACTATTAAGCTTCCGCCAAGACTGAGAACTTGAACTCTTTTTTGCATAATATTATCTAACAAAGTCGATTATATAAACATTTTTAAATAAGGGGGGGATTTTATTTTAATGGATACTATATTTGAGACAGATAAAAGATTGAGGATTTCTAAGGATATTTCTTCTCAACTTGAAGGAATTGTTCAGATGGTCTTACTTGGTGGTTCCATGGGGTTTGGTCAAAATTTTTCCGTGACAGACAAGTCAGATATTGATATGGTTGTTGTCTGTGATAAGAATTATGCTAGGGTGTTGGCTAGTCGACCCTATTTCGAAGGAAATGTGCCTCAAAATGTACTGGGAATGTTTGAAGATGGAATAATAAATTTGTTTTGGGTGACAAAAGCAGTAGATTCTGTAGAAGTAAATACTTTTGTTTATGAAACCGAGGGATACAAAAAGTTTTGTTCTTTTGAGGGCGGATTAAAAGGATATATACCTACAAGACCTGCTGAAACTCAAGAGAGTTATGGATTTGATGGAACAATGTTTACTTTTAAGAGAAATGTCGTTACATGTCCTGATGGATTTATTTATGAAAAACCTGCTTTGGCTAATGGAAGATTTTGGGGTGGTCCCCCAAGGGGAGATTTTCTTATTCGTTCTTGTATCTTATATCAAAAAGATGGATTTTTTGATGAAATGCAAAACAGAGTTTGGAAAAATGTTGTTAAGCAAATGGTTAAAGAGCATGGAAGGGCATTAGATTTAAATAAAATTAATATACTAAATACAGATTTTACTTATCAAAGAAAAAGAGAAAAGCTTTCTCCAGAAGTAATTGAAGAAACTATGGACCGAACTAGAAAGGAACTCGCTAAACGGTAAACAAACTTGAATCGTTAACATCAAAAACCTTTAATCTTGCGCCACAATCTAACCAACCATGAGCATAGTAAATTGCTCCGAAACTATTTATTAAATCTTCTTGTTTCTCAAAGTGTTTGCTGTCTTTTAGATAGCAGTCAACCATTTCAACTATTTCTTTTGCTTCTTTTTCTTTGCCTTTGCTTATGCTTTTTTTTATAATACCGAAGGCTTTTTCAGTAATTGCTCTATATTTTTCTATAGTTTGTTTCGTTATTATTTCTTTAGTCATAAATTATAGTATATATTACTATATTTAAGTTTTGGTGTATATCTCTTAACACTATAGTTCTAAAGATATATCTAAAGAAATGGACTTTCCAAAGTTTTAGTTTTGAATATAATGTTTGAATTACAGAAATCGTTTAAAAAGCCAGATATTTAGTTTGTAAAAGAGGCTTGGGGGGGTTTGGTGATACCCTCCCTTCCTTTTTTCTTAAATTTTTGCTAAGGAAGGATTTTGTGGTAAGGGGTATCGAGGTCTGAATTGAATGCCCTGGGAAATTGGACTGATTTGGTTTAGATTTCTTTTTAATACAAATGAAGAGCCATTAGCAGAGAACACTGCGGCTATTTCTAAACTATTAAATCTTGCTTTTAACATTCCTTCTATCAAGGGTATTCTTGCTTTTTCAGAAAATGATTTGATTATACTATCAATTTCCTCTTTATTTAGAGTTAAATCTACTTTCATTATTCTTCCAGCTTTTCTGATTGTTATATCTTTATTTTCTCCAGCACAATCAATGTAACTTACCGAAGGATCATTAACTAACGTCATAAGCTTTCCGAAATTTATTTCCCCGGGCTTAATTGGTATGTTCTGAATTGGAATTTTTATTTTTTGTTCTACTGGTTTTTGAATTAATGGTTTGGCGATTGGTTTTGGAGTATTTGGTTGATTTTGTGAATCTCGTTTTATTTTTTGTTCTTCAGAATATCCTGAAAATCTTATCTTTAGTTTTTCAGCCTGAACTTCTTGTTCTATTCTTTTTTCTTCAAAAATGTTGGCTTCTTGGGAATCTAATTCAAATTTCACTCTTAAAAGTATTTCTTCTGTAAATTTTTTTAGAAACCTATCGTATATTTCCTGTCGAGATGACATATTAAATTCTTGGAAGAGGTTTTGGTTTTGAAGGGTTTTCTTCGAGTCTTGGTAACAACTCTCGAGTTCTTTGAATATTTGGTTGATTTTGAGGCATCTTTGGCATTGGATTTTCTCCTTGTTCGCCATAGATTCTATGTCTTATTTTCTCCTCCATAAGAGTTAAACCTTTAGCAATTGTTTTATTTTGATCCAATAGAGTATCTAAACGATTTAACATAGCTTTTTCTTCACTTCCACCCAAATCCTCTTGTTTTTTTATGAAGCTCTTTGCAGATATTTCAAATAATTGCAAAAGTTTTGAAATATTGTCTGATAACCCATCAAATTTTACTGTTAAGTTTGTTAGAACTCTTTGGAGACTTACAAAATTTTCTAATATTGCTTGTTGAAGCTCTCTGTTAGTGAGTGGCTTAGATTTTCTTATTTCCCCTTTTTCCATCTTGTTTTTAATAGGTTTAAGTAATTTATAAAGTTTGCTTAATTATGGACTCTTCGGGAATCGAACCCGAAACAACGGTTCTGGAGACCGGTATGATACCTTTTCACTAAGAGTCCTGAATTATAAATTAAGCAAAAAGGATGTTTTAAAGTTAACTCTTTGAAAAATTAGCTCTTTTTCATAACTTGAATTTCTTTTTCAGTTATAGAAGCTCCGCCAAATTTTAGGGCATATAGTAAAGCTTCTAAGGCATCTTTATCGTGGATTTCTAAGAGCTGTTTTTTTATTGCTATAAAAGCTAGTTCTGTGGAGCGAATTATTTTTATATTTTGGAAGTAGGAAAAATCACCTTTTATTAAAATTGGAGAATGAACTTTTTGCTCGATTATCTTTTTTAAGTTTTCTGGATTTTCTACTAAAAGTCTTGCAGTTCTTTCGTCTATCACTGAAATATTTTCAATACCTTTTTCATTTAATATTTTTGATAAAGCCAAACATTCTATTTCTCCTTCTTCGACTAAACTTATGGGTTTGGTGTTAGCATAGAGCATATTATTGGCTTTTAAGAGCATTTTTTGAGTTTCCCTTATTATTTCTTGCTCATTAAAGAATTCTTTTGCTTCTTCAAGTACTCCTAAACTTATAAGCTCCTCAATTCTTACTGCTCCCCACTCAAATCTCTGTATTTTTTTTGGATGTTCGAGTGTTTCATATTTCACTCCTGGAGTTATTATAAAGTGTCCGGCGAATTCTTTCTTTAGTTTTAAGATTAGATCAAATAAGCCGTTACTGATCATATTAATTAATGCACTTGAGTCAAATATAATGTACTTTTCTTTCTTCATTTGAATATCTCCTGTGCTGTTTTTAACCTATCTTTTATATCTTGAGTATATGTTAAACTTAAATCTAAAAATTGTTTTTGCCCAATATACTGATTTAGATCCCATATGCTCAATCCAAGAATTTTTGCTGTTTTTTCCATAGAAATTCCGTGCTCATACATTTTTGAACCCTTGTTTATTTGAGCTTTTCTAAATATCTCTTGAATGTAACTTTTAAGATTAATCGGTAGTTTGTTAAGATTAGATTCAATATGTCCTATTTCTTCCCTATAGTTTTCTAAATCTTTTCTTTTTAGTGCAATAGAAGCTTGTTGAAGGCATTTTATGCTCTTTTTTGTAAAGTCATTCCAACCCGGAATAGCTTTTGAACCTTGTCTTTCCATAAGTTTTTCAATAGCATATAGAATTACGGCTATTGCAATATTATCGGGGTCTTGGTAGATTGAAGCTGAGTGAATAGTTTGATTGCTTAGTTCTTTTATTTTGGAAAAATCATTCTCTTTTATTGCTCTATTAGCTTTTAAAAGAATCTCAAGTATGTGTTCGGGTTCTTGCATCCTCTCTTTAGTTTAGTAATGAAAAGCCAATATTTAAAACTTGGGTTTTCTTAGTTTATTCATGAAATCAGTTATATTAGATACAAACTTTTTGATTTATTGTGCAGAAAATAAAGTAGATTATGCTACTGATATAATGAATATTATGTCTGGTGGTTATGAATTAATTGTTTTGAAACCAGTTTTGCTTGAGCTTACTCTTATAACTCAGAAAGCTAAGAAATATAGTGATAAACAGGCCGCAAATCTGGCTCTAAAGTTATTAGAATTTAATAAGGTTAGAATTGTAGATAGTTCTACAAACATAGCCGACGACGCTATTGTCAATTTTTGTGAAAAAAATTCAGGAGTTATTGTAGCTACCTTGGATTTAGCACTAAGAAAAAGGTTAAAAGAAATAGCCAAGGTGATGATTGTTAATGAAGCAAAAGAGCTTGGTTTTGCATAATTTGGTTTTTTGGGCTGTCACGTAAGCTTTATAAATCCATTTTTTGTCTTATTTTTATGTTCTATGTTATTGATGTAGAGGACTATGTAAGAGTAGAGCCAAGATTATTTGGATTAGATACAAAAACCGCTGTAGAGGAACAGTTACAGAATACTTATGCCAAATATCACGACGAAGAAATAGGTGAAGTTATTGGTGTCGTTAGTGTTTCTCAAGTGGGAGAGGGAATTATTATTCCTGGCGATGGTGCTGCTTATTATAATTCAGATTTCAAGCTTTTGGTATGGAAGCCTGAGATGAATGAATTAGTTTATGGAACTATTGCAGAAATAACTAATTTCGGCGCTTTTATCAATCTCGGAGCAATACAAGGAATGATACATATTAGCCAGACTATGGAAGATTTTGTGAGCTTCTCAACTTCTAATGTTCTTACTGGAAAAGCTAGTAAAAGAGTTTTGAAAAAAGGCGATAATTGTTTAGCAAGAATTGTTGCAATTTCTTATAAAGGTGATTCACCTAAAATTGGTTTAACTATGAGACAACCTGGATTAGGAAAACTTGAATGGATAGAAGAAGAAAAGAAGAAACAAAAATCTGCTGAAAAGAAGGCTGCTAAAGAAGAAAAATCGGATAAAAAGGAGAAGAAAAAATAATATGGCAAAGAAAACAAAAGCATGCAAGAAATGCAGATTCATTTTTGAAGAAGGAGAAAAATGCCCAAAATGTGGAAGTGCTAGCATTACTGAGAACTGGAAAGGTAAAATTGAAATTATAAATGCTGAAAATTCAGAAATTGCTAAAGAATTAAAATTAAACGATAAAGGTATTTATACTATCAAGGTAGATTAAAAGATGGAAATTAAAAAAGATACAAAAAATGCTCTGCTTGGAAGAAGAGAGATAAAAGCGGTTTTAGAATCTGCTAAAAATCCTAGTTATGCTGAAGCTGCTAAATTAATTGCAGAACAATTTAAGGCTTCTGAAGAAAATATTCTTGTTGAAGCAGTAAAGGGAAAATTTGGTATGAGCACATTTTTAATTTCTGCAAGTATTTATGATAGTAAAGAATTAATGGAGGCTGCTAAAAAGCGACAGACAAAGGTTAAAAAAGCTGCTGCGCCTGCTGCTTAAATATACAAACAATTCCAAAAATAATATGGCAAAAAATAAATCAAAACGAAAGAAAATAAATAAGCCTACTAGCAAGAAATATAAATTTTTCACAATTTCAGGAGATTCAGTTAAGAGAGCAAGGGCTTGCCCAAGATGTGGTCCCGGAATATTCTTAATGATTGCTAAAGATAGAGCTTATTGTGGAAAATGCCATTATACTGAATTTGTTGGAAAACCTACTCCCACTGCTGTAAAGGTAGAAACAAAAGAAGTTAAGAAAGCTAAGAAGTAATCTTTTTTTATTTTCGTTTAAATTTTGATATATATTCTCGGGTTCTATAATATTTAAAAGCAGGTTTTTTGTTATTAAAGTATGAATAGTTCTAATAGTCAAAAAGAAGAAAATTCAGTTAGAATTCCAGAGGATCCTAGAGAAAAACGCATAGCTCTTTTGAAGGCCAGAATGCCGAGATTTAATATGTTTATGAATCCTTCAAAACTTGCAGAAGCATACACTCTTTTTTTAATGCAAGAGTTGGATCAAATGAGGGGACAATTTAAGAGCGAACTTGATGGTTTAGCTCTTCGTATTGATGCTAACAAATTAGGTTTAAATGAACCCTTACCCTCTGTTGATGGTTTTATTGCAGAGATTGAAAGTATTATTGAAAAGAAAACTAATGAAGCTGAGCAAAAGGCCTATCTTGCAAAATGGCTTTCAAAATTCGGGCCTGAAAATGTTGATAAATTGTATAATCTGGGGGTTCATGTTTTTGAGTCTTTAGAAAAAAAAGCTATAGAATCCGCGCGAGCTCAGACAATAAAAGCAGTGTCTATTGTTGGCGTAGCAGGTATTATTTTGGCTGGTGCTACTCTTATTGGAGCACATTACGTGACAAGGTATAATTCAACTACTCAGATTCAGAAGGAGCAGAGATTAGAGTTAGAAGAATATAAAAAAACTCTAAGAGATTATAAAACTCAACTTGTAACCCAACAGAAAACTATTGAAGATTTGGGTCAAAGCCTAACTAATCATGCAGAATGTGTTGGAAGACTTTTCGGAGAAAACAGGACAGAATTTGCTAGTGCCTTAGCTCAATCTAAAAAAAATTTAGAAATACTACTAAACTCTAAGCTTGATGGAATTTATTCTAATCTTACTCAAGTTTCTTCAAATATGACTAATTATGTTGATGCTATTGCTTCAACTCTAGGAGATAAGATTGATATGAACAGAAATGAAGTCTTAGGATTATTATGTTTAAATGAAGATGAAGCTGAAGAGAAACTTGGAAACCTTGGGAAAGATTTAAGGGGGGAAATAAGAGAAAACAGAGATGAGGCTTTCTGGGACGTTTATTCTTTAAGGGAAGATTTAGAAGGTGGAATTAAACGTTTAGATTTATCTTTGGGTTCGATTAGCAATAGACTTGAAAGAAAGAGTTTACTTCCAGTTTATTCTGTTCAATTGCCTGCAAGCGATTATACTAATAGAATTAAGTTAAGGCTCCAATCGGGAAATAATTAATAATTATAAACCCATAGAGAGGCGCCAAGACATTCAAAATAGTACATCTTTTTGCCTCTCTAGGGAAAAAGAGGTGATAATATCTATACTCTTCTTAGCTATTTAAAGCTTTTGGTTGTGTTGTAATTAGATAGTGACAATAACGTCTTGTTTGTCTCGAATATATTGATTTTCTTTGGTTATATCTTTATAAATTTGATTTAACTAAACTTTTTATGGAAGAAGGGGAAAAAAAAGGAATTACTTCAGAAGAAATTTCAACAAGCGAAAGAGCAATATATGCTGAACATCCTCAACAGGTGCAGGTTTATGGCATAATTGAAAAAGAAGATCCAAGTTGGCAGACTATTATTTATGATTTGATTAACTCTGAACAGCTAGATCCTTGGAATATAGACATAACTCTTTTGTGTAGGGGTTATCTTGCGAGATTAAGAGAACTACAAGAAAATAATTTTGTTGTTTCAAGTAAAGCTCTACTTGCGGCTTCACTTTTGCTTAGAATAAAATCTGATTTATTGATTAATAAGTATATTCCTGAAATAGATAATGTTTTATTTAATAAACAGGAAAAAATTGAAAAAATAATTGAAAAGATTGAGTTAAATGAAGATGAAATTCCTTATCTTTCTCCAAAGACTCCTCTACCTAGATTTAAGAAAGTAACACTTCAAGAGTTGATGTCTGCGCTTGATGTAGCGATCAAAACAGAAGGGAGAAGAATTGAAAAGGAGATACAAAAAAAGCAGGCCGAAAGATTAAGTTATGTTGATATTCCTAAATTTAAAAAAATAAATATTAAAGATAGAATCAGACATCTATATGCTAAGATTCTTACGGCATTTAAGAATAAGAAATCTGAATTAAAGTTACCCTATAGTTATTTTACTGGTTCTAATAAAGAAGAACGGATATCTTGCTTTTTACCTATGTTGCATTTAAGTAACAATAATAAATTATGGTTAGAGCAGGAAAAACATTTTAGTGAAATATTTATATATCTATTTGAAAAGTTTAAGACTGCTTTTCCAGACCATGATAATGCTTTAGTTGAAAGCGAAATTAGTGAATTAAGTGAAGAAGATTTGAAAAAAATGGAATCTATGAAAGATGAATTCTTAGAAGAGATAAATCAGATGAAAGAAGAGATTGAAAATGAAAAAGATAAACGAGTAGAAGAGATAAATAAAGATTTTGAAAATCCTGTTGGAGATTTGATTGAAGAGTCAGAAGAAACCAAAGAGGATTAAATTTATTAATTTGGATTAATTAGGTTTATCATGGGAAATCTGTCTAAGTTAGCCCTTATAGTTTTAGGGGCTGTAATTCTAGTTAGTCCTTATTCTTATCATAAAGAAACTCCTAAGCCAACAGAAGTTCCTAACTATGATGTTATAACTAATAATTGCAGAGTTGCAAGTAATAGTAAAATTAATTCTGTTCAGAGAATTGGTTATGATTTTGCAAGATAGTCGGTTCATAAGCTATTTAAGGTTTAGGTTATTATTTTTTCCATGGATAATATAAATAATAAAAGAATAAGATATTACTCGGTTTGGTTAAGTTTAGTTTGCGTTTTAGTTTTTATTATTCAGAATATTATTCCAGGATTTACTGAAACTTTTTATCTTACTCAAGATGCTTTAACTCGGCCTTGGCAGTTCTTAACTGCGATTTTTTTGCATGGAAGCGTTGCTCATCTACTTTATAATATTTTTGCACTCATTTTATTTGGTATAATGCTTGAAACTATTATTTGGAGCAAGAAGTTTCTTGGTTTATTTTTAATTTCAGGTATTCTTGCAAATATAGCTTCATTTCATTTTTATTCTGCTTCACTGGGAGCTTCTGGTGCTATAATGGCTATACTTGGTTGTCTAGCAGTTTTAAGACCTTTGATGACTGTTTGGGCTTTTAATTTACCTATGCCTATGTTTATTGCTGCATTATTATGGGTTGGCGGTTC
This sequence comes from uncultured archaeon, assembly GCA_903866625.1. Lineage (GTDB taxonomy): Archaea > Nanobdellota > Nanobdellia > Pacearchaeales > GW2011-AR1 > CAIPOI01. The sequence goes on from CAIPOI010000008.1 coordinate 15,862, forward strand.
TGTTCTTGGAATTTTTGGATTTGGAGATCAATCAACAGGACATCTTGCTCATCTTTCGGGTATTGTTCTTGGAGTTTGTTATGGTTTTTATTTGAGGTTTAGATATCGTAACAAAAATCAAGCTGGTTTTACTCAAAAGATAGTTTTAGATGAAAATTCTATGAGAAAGTGGGAAGAGGGGTATTTGAGATAAATTTTTAATTTAGTGCCGCATTATAGATTTTTTATTAGGTCTTATCTTAATTCGACTGTGGCTTAATCTTTAGGGAGTTCTTCTTATCTTTAGCGGTAAGATTTGTCTTCTAATTTAATTTTGGTTTATTAATGAAGCGTAGCGTCTCTTAGAATATTACGAGCGAGCAAGCATTATCTCTTCGCAAAACTTTGACTTACTAAAAGAGGAAATAATATTGTAGCATCACCGAAAACCTTGATTGATTGAGCATTTGGTAAAATTTTTCCCCAGCTAACTGCTTCTTCTGGAAGCGCTCCGGCGTCAGACCCATCAAACTCTTGAGCATTATTTATGTAGACTGCATAGTCCAAACCATTTCTAAGCATATTTGCATTTAGAATAGCATGTTTGATTATTCCAGAACCAAGAATAATTGCTCCTGATTTTTTTAAGCCTATAGTTGTATTGTTAAACCAAACAACATCATCCGTTATATCTATTTTAAAATCTTCATGTTTAAATTTAAAGAAGTAAACATTATCTCCTAGTGCTCCATCTAATATTGCGGGGCAGTATATAGGAATCTTATTTTTCCAGGCCCAGTAATAAATGCTTTCTTTATTGTTTATTTTTTCTCCAAGTTTCCAGATAATATCTAGGGGAGTTATTATTTTTCCAGTAGATTTTTGTTTTTGATAGAGTTCTTCGAGTATGGGTTGAAAAAATTCTTCGAATTCCACATATCTTTGGTTTGGAGCAAAAATATTTCCTATGCGATTAATTCCTTTTTTTCTTAGTTCGCTTCCTGATGCTCTAAAATCTCCGAGTTTAAAATCTCCTAGGCATTTTATTATATCTTCTTCTATTCCGCCTGTTGTTGTAATAAGAACATTTACTTTTTTATTTTGAACTAAATATCTTATTATGTCTCTTAATCCTGAACTGACCATATTAGAAGTATAGCCTAGGAAAATAAAAGACTCGTCTTTTATCATATTGTTAGCTATCTCTATGGCTTTAGAAAAATGACTTGCTTGAAAGCCTGTTGTTGCATAGTCTTTTATTAGTTCTTCATAGTTAATTCCTTTATCAAAATTATAACCCTTAATAGTTTTTCCACTTGCTTCTTGGCTTTTTCTTAGAAGATTTTTTTTAGCTATTTTTTCTGTTTCTTTGCTTGCATGAGTCTTTTCTTGCTTTTGGGGTTTTAGATATAGGTCTGCTCTTTCTTCTCTTAATTTTAGTTCTTCTGCTGAAAGATTATCTCCTAGATAGATTCGCTTCTTTTGAAAGTTCTCGCCGGTTCTTACTGAGAGGACTCGGTAGTAATATTTTTTCTTATTCTTTTCCTTTATTTCAGTGTACATATATATTGTACGTCCACATAGGTTTTAAAGCTTTTGGTTTGTGGACGTAACTGTTTTGAGAAGGTTTATTAATACCTTCTTCTTTTTAGTTTTATGATAGAGTTCATAAAAGAGTTTAGAGATTTTCTTAAAGAGTATAAAGTTGTAGGACTTGCTGTTGGTATAATTATGGGTTTGGCTGCCACTGCTCTTGTTAATGCGCTTGTTAATGATATTATTATGCCTATTGTAACTCCTTTTATTAGCGGTGGAGCATGGGCTACAGCTACGCTTACTCTTGGGAAGGTTGTGATAAGTTGGGGTCATTTTCTTGGGGCTCTGATTAATTTTGTTATCTTGGCTTTAGTCGTATTCTTGATTGCTAAATTTATAATTAAAGAAGAAAAGGTTGGGAAGAAATAATTTTAACTAAAACATGGCGAAAACAATAGATATAACTGCAATTGTTTCAATAATTGTGGGTATAATTATCTTAGCTGCTCCGCAGATACTTGGCTGGGCGGTTGGATTATATCTGATTATTATTGGGATATTAAGTTTGATTGATAGAAAGAAATAATTATCTTATTTTTTATTTTTTTATACTATCATCGGCTTTCTCATAAATCTTTTTAATCTTATTCTTAAACTCTAGGAATTTTCCTGCTTTTATTGCTTTTCTTGCTTGTTCCATTAAACGCATTAAATAATATAAATTGTGGAAAGTAGCTAATCTGTATCCAACTGCTTCTTCTTGGGTTAGTTGATATTTTATGTAGGCGCGAGTATAATTCTTACAAACAAAACAATCACAATTCTTATCTAATGGTCTTGTGTCCTTTGAATACTCTTTTCTAAATATTCTTAGTTTTCCTTCACTCGTTAAAATAGTTCCATGTCTTGCATTCTGAGTTGGAAATCTTGAATCAAACATATCAACTCCTCTGCTTATTGCTTCTAAAAGTTCTACAGGATTTCCAGCACCCATAAGATAACATGGCTTGTTTTCTGGAATAATTGCTTTTTGAATTTCCACCATAGACATTTCTTGTTCTATTGTTTCTCCTAATGCTAAACCTCCAATAGAATAACCATCAAAATCAATTTTTGAAAGCTGTTCTGCAGATTTTTTCCTTAAATCTTTGTGAATACCCCCTTGCATTATGCCCCAGAGCAACTGCTTCTGATTAGACTTTAATTTTTCTTGAAGTTTATCATGGTGTTGCTTGCATCTTTTTGCCCAGTTTGTTGTTCTATTTACTGCTAAATCAATATCTTTTTTAGAGTGATGAAGTAAGGGCATAGTATCTAAACACATAGCAATATCACTTCCTAAATCAATTTGAATTTGCATATCTTTTTCAGGTGTTATAAAAATAGTTTTCTTTTCAAAAGGGTCTTTAAAGTGAACTCCTTTTTCGTCGCTTTTAATATACAGGCTAGGAGAATACATCTGGAATCCCCCAGAATCTGTAACATTTATTCCTTTAAAATTCATGAACTTACTTATTCCTCCAAGTTCTTTTATTAATTGCTCGCCGGGTCTAAGATGAAGAATAAAAGTATTACTTATTACTGCTTTACAATTCATTTCTTCTAAATCTAAACTAGAGATATGTTTTACAGCAGTTTTTGTAGCTACGGGCATAAAAAAAGGTGTTTCTATTTTCTTGTTTCTTACTTTGAGAATTCCTACTCTGGCTTTTGTTTTTTTATCTTTTGCCAGAATTTTGAAACAAGAACTTTTTTTCATTTGATTTATTTAAATTCCTCTAAAATTTTATATGATTTTATATAGTGTGTATCTAAAAATGGTTCAGCTACATTACAAAAGAATCTTTCTTTTCCTAAAGAGTATCTTGAGATATAAAGTGCAGTTCTATCTTTATTGGTTCCAAAGACAAATCCTGCTTGTTCTTCTATCCCTGTTAGTGGATAAGCGATTATGAGTTTTGCAAGATGTTTTGCTGGAAATGTTTTTGAAGAAGATCTTAGCTCATTTTCATCTATGGTGGGTAAAGATTCTAAAATTTTTTTAAGGGTTGGCGATTTTTGCATAAATAGATTATTCTCCTGTCGGTTTTCAAAAATTCTCTGATAATTTTTGTGCCGTCAGTAGCTTAATGTTTTCTTTGTCAACATTATTTATGCTCCTGCCGGGATTCGAACCCGGGTCACAGCCTTGAAAGGGCCGTATACTTGGCCTCTGTACTACAGGAGCTTATTGTTGATTATGAGAGTTTTTTTTGGCTTTTAAAGATTACTATTTGCTCTTGCCCTTTGTAAAAATAGCAAAACCAACATTTAAAAATATCTTATTCTCTGTTTTAGTATAGATGAGCCCATAGCTCAGCCCGGTTAGAGCACCGCTCTTATAGGTATAGATTCCGTTAGGAATTTACTTTCGTGCTCCCAGTTTTAGGATTGGGGCGGCTAAGAAAGGCGGGGGTCCGAAGTTCAAATCTTCGTGGGCTCATTTTCTTTAATCGAAGATTTGAACAGATTCGAAGTTCAAATACTTCAAAATTTAAAATTTTGAATGTCCCCGAAAATTAGAAATTTTCGCGGCTTCGTGGGCTCATTTTATATTTTTAGAATATCACTGAATCATTTAAAGGTTTTTCTAAGATTCTTATTGAATTATTTTGCTGGAGCAACAATATCTTCTGCAGAAACAATATCATCTAAGGGAATTTTAACCAAGATTGGTTTTTGCTCTAGATGGTCAGTTATTATGGCGTGAACTAGTTCTCTTTCTTTTTTAATTTCGCTGGCTCTAATAACATAATCTCCTCTTTTTGTAGTAAATAGATTAAAAGATTCAATCACTATAGGGGTTGGATAATAGCTCGGATTTATTTGTCTCCAAGAAGAAAAACCTCCTTTTAACAGTTCGGGCTTTCCGCATAATGCATAAACATAATCTCCAAATACCATTATACTGAGAAAGAAGTAACTTTATTTGGGTCTATTAAATCATCTACTGCAACTTTTCTTAGAGCATACTCTCCTCTCGAATTTGCTATTGCTATTTCTACCATCCCTTTGCTTCTAGAAATTTCTTCAGCTTTTATTACTGGTTCTTCAATATCTGTTTTATAAAGAAAAAATGGTTCAACAATTATTGGCGCATCTTTATCGCCTATAACAACTTCTTGTTCATTACCAAATATTCCCTTGTTAGTTTTTCTGCAGATCCTGCAAGGAACATAGACTTCTGGATTTTCTCGTGGCATGTATTTTTTAGTTCAATTAAATATTTAAACTTTTATCTAGTGCAAATCTTTTATTACTTTTGAAATGTAGCTTAGACTTTTAAAGAATCAAAATGGTATTCTCTCTGAAATAAAACATTCAAAAACTAACTATCCCTTCGGGTTCAACCTTGATAGTTTTTGAAACTCAGAAATCTTAGATTTCTGATTTTTTATTTTTAATTAAAACTGAAAAAAATAAAAATGATAATTGGGGTGTGTGGAACTATAGCTGCTGGAAAAGAGACTCTTACAAGCTTTTTTAGAGAGAGAGGTTTTGTTTATTTAGAGACTTCTGCAATAATAAAAGAAAATTTAATTAAACAGGGTATAGAAGTTACAAGAACAAATATGCAAGATTGGGCTGACGAATTACGAAAAAAAGATGGAGTCGAAGCACTTATGAAAATTATGCTGGAAATAGCTAAAGCTAATCCGGCTAAACACTTTATGTTTGATAGTTTAAGAAATCATGGTGAGGCTGATTTTTTAAGGCAGAATAGCGAGAATTTTATTCTGATAGCGGTTGATGCGCCAAAGGAAATAAGATTTCAGAGAATAATTTCTCGCGGTAAGCTTCATGACCCGAAAACTTGGGAAGATTTTTTAGTTGTGGACAATAGAGATTTAAATGATGAATTTAATCCTCATGGTCAACATACTCAAAAGTTAATAGATATGGCGGATTTTGTTATTGTAAATGATCAAGATTTGGAAAGTGGAAAAAAGAAAGTTGAGGAGATTTGGAATAAAATTATGGTGAAATAAGAGCGAGCTCTTCAATACCTTCTTCTAATAGGTGTCTATAGATTGGTGCGGTTAGGTTGTATAGTTTTATCCAATCTAATGGATTAATTGAACTTGGTCCTCCTGAAAATGGGGCTGCTTGGTCTATTGAATTATCTACTTGATCAAGCGCTAGCTTTTCATTTTCAAATCTTTCCTTTAGATATTTATCTACTTCAACAGTTATTTTTGCTCTTCTACGCGTATGTTCATCAGAAAAATTTTCCGGAACCAAAATTTGATCTAGAAATATCCAAGAATCTTCACTGAACCCATATATGGTTCGGACATTACCACTCATTCTTCTGGAAGGATAATAACCTCTGAAATGTGCAAGAGATATTCTTTGTTTTGTAACTGCAACTTCTTGGTTTTCTGTATCTAGATATTTACCCATCGTAATCCGAATCTTCCTAGTGTTTTAAGTATTATTATAGTTTTATAGATAAGACAAAAATATAAAAACCAAGTTCTTGATGTATTTTTATGTTAGTAGGAATAGTAGGCAAGCCCAACGTGGGAAAAAGTACATTTTTTAAAGCTGCAACTCTAGCAGATGTTTTAATTGCTAACTATCCTTTTGCAACTATCAAACCTAATCATGGTGTTGCTTATGTTAGAATTGATTGTATTGATAAGGAGTTTAAAGTTCAGTGCATGCCAAGAACGGGCTATTGCATAAATAATCAGAGATTTGTTCCTGTTGAATTAATGGACGTTGCTGGATTGGTTGAAGGGGCTTCAGAAGGAAAGGGTTTGGGAAATCAATTTTTAGATGATCTTCGTCAAGCAGATTGTTTTATTCAGATAGTTGATGTTTCTGGTACAACTGATGCAGGTGGAAAAGAAGGAAAAGGAGATCCTATAGCAGATGTAAGAATGTTAGAGAAAGAATTAGATTTATGGTATTTAGGGATATTAAACAAAGTTTGGAAAACTTTTGCTCGAGCTTTACAACAAAGAAAAGAAGATTTTGCTAAATCTATTGCTAAACAATTTTCAGGTTTAAAGGTTACAGAAGATGATGTTAAACGAGTTGTTTTAAAATTAAAGTTTAATACAGATAATCCTGCAGCTTGGACTGAAGAACAATTGCTTGGTTTTGCACACGCACTTAGACATTTAACAAAACCTATGATTATCGCTGCTAATAAAGCTGACAAAACCGGCTCTTCTGAAAACCTTGAACTTTTAAGAAAAACTTTCCCAGATTATATGATTGCTCCGTGTTCTGCTGATTCTGAACTTGCTCTTAGACAAGCAAGTAAGGCAGGACTTATAGAGTATATTCCTGGAGATAGAGATTTTAAATTAAAAAAAGAGTTAAATGAAAAACAGAAACAAGCTTTAGAAGAAATAAGAAAAAATGTTCTACAAAAATATGATAGTGGTACTGGAGTTCAACAGATAATGAATAAAGCTGTTTTTGAATTGTTAAAATATATTGCAATTTTTCCTGCTGGGGCTCATAAACTTGCGGATTCAAAAGGAAATATATTACCCGATTGTTTTTTACTTCCCGAAGGTTCTACTGCTTTAGATTTTGCTTTTTCTCTTCATACAGATATAGGAAATAATTTTGTAAAAGCCATTGATGCTAGAACTGGAAAGGCTCTTGGTAAAGATCATGTTCTAAAGAACAGAGATGCTCTAGAGATTGCTGTGAAGTAATTAGTTTTAATATAAGGTTCGCCTAACGGCTCGCTTGAAAAATTGTCTGCTTCACAATCTGCTTAAGCTTGATTGTTCTCGCAGTTATTTATCACTTATTTTAATAATTAAACTAGGACTAATAACTAAAAATTATTCAACGCTTTTCAATACTTTGTAGAAAATAAATAATGCAAGGCACAATTGGTAGAAGGGTTCTTTCTTTTTATTAAAATCAAAAGTATTAAATATTCTGGGATAACTATTATAAAACATGATAACAAAAATAAATGTTAGAGTTAGAGCAAATTCTTCTGAGTCAAAGATTGAAGATTTTGGTGATTACAAGTTTTTAGTTTATGTTAAATCTCCTGCCGAAGATAATAAGGCAAATATTGAGATGTTAAATCTTGTTGCAAAACATATTGGAGTTCCTGCGACAAAACTAAGAATTATTTCTGGAGCTAGTGGTAAGGATAAGACTATTGAGATAAGTTATTAGTTATTCTAGCATACATAAATACTTTTAAACTAATTTTCTAAATAGATCTTATGGGTTTGTTAGATTTTTTCAGAAATGAAGTTGATACTGGAATTGAATTTGAATTAGAGCATATTAGTGTTTTTGATTTAGCTAGCTTTATTCGTGTAAAAGACAAGCCAAATTTTACTGGTGCTTACAGAGAGATTGAATTAGGGGCGATAGAATATGCGGGTCTGGCTAATCTTTTTTCTGGTAGATTTAGAGTTTTTATGAATAAAATTGACCAAGGCTATAAGCCAATTTTGAAACCTATTCAAATACATTCTTCAAATGCTAATGTTATAACTGCTAGAATTATTTTTCCTAAAGAAATAAATGATGAGGCTGATGGTGCGACTTCTTCTTGGGCTCCAAGTCTTGAAGACTGGAAATTATATGGTAGAGTTCAACCAGTTTTAGTTTGTTCAATACCCACTTCTACTTCTCAATCTACTCTGGCTAGAATTTATTTTGAAAGTGTTAAGGGCAGTCCTCTTTCTGAAGTAATTTGTAAAACTAATGGGAATGTAAGGCATTGTTATATTGGAAGACTGCATGATGTATCGGTTGGGTTTACGGATCAGAGATACGCTTTTGAAAAGTGGAAACTTTAATTCTTATTAATATTAATAAACTAGCAAATCTGTAAACTATTATAAAATGGGTATAAAATACGAGTTAGATTCAGGAATTATGACAAGAATATATGACATAGCTAAGACTCTTGGAATGGAACACATAAAACTTTCTGGGATTTATGCTATAAGAAGTTATGGGAGTGGTTCAAGTCGAACAATTGCAAGATGTCATGCACTTTCTAAAATATGGCAGTTAGCTCTAGGAATAAATGCAGTCTATCTTATTGAAGTTATAAGTGAAAGATTTGATAAGATGAGTAGAGAAGACCAAGATCGAGTGCTGATACATGAACTCATTCACATACCACTTAGTTTTGGAGGAGGATTTAAGCATCATGATTTTGTTAATGAGAGAAATGTTGAAAAATTATATCAAAAATATGTTTTGTTGAAGAATAATAATTTAGTTTCTAGTGATAATCATGTTCGCGAAGAAATTAAAAAGCATGAAAAAAAGAAAAAAGGTGTTTTTGGAGGGAGATGGTTTTAGTTATTTTGGAACATAGATCTCTATAACTTTTTCTTTTCTGTAGTCACTATTCCCTATTTGTTCGTCTTTTCTCCTGGGTCTTATTCTTAAGAATACTTGTTCAAATTCAAGTTTTTTTATTCTTTGCCACTCTTCTAATTTTTTTCCAATCTCTTCCATCGTGACTCTTGAAAATGTTTCGGTTTGCCATTCGTAAACTCCCACATTGTTCATATGTTCAAAACCACTTTCTTCTAATTGTTTTTCTAGAGTTTTAAATGAGAATCTCATAGTAACCTAATTTCTTCTTTAATTTCAAAAGTAATTTGTACTAACTTGCCAGGACAAAGATGTTCTTGAAGCATCGTTGGAACTATTATTACTGCTTGTTTACCATGCTTTGCTATTTTCTTTGTAATGGTGAAGGTTTGAGATGTCATTTTCTTGCCTCGCAGGTATATCCTTGTCTTTCTAATTCTGGTCGTAAAATGCTTGCATAAATAAGAGGTACATCACTCCAATCCGACATCTCTGAAAGATGAGAATGTTCAAAATCTCTTTTATTTTCCTGCCACCAACTTTCTAAAGATAAATGCGTCTCTGGAACAAGAGCCACAATTGGAAAAAAGTGATCATCATCTTTATATTTTGAGCTCCACCAATCATGTAAAAAGTCATTAGGTTCTTTAAGAAAGCTACTTATTGTGGACTTTAATATTCCTTCATAGGGTCTAGAAATTAAATGTCTGCTATCATTCATCATTGATACAAGAACTGTTTGATTGTGAGCTCTAATTCCGTATCTCGGTCTCATATCTAGTGCTTCTCTAAAGATTATCCCCTCTTCTCCTAATATTATTTGTTGTTGATCATTTGAATGAGGAGCAAATGTTTCTTCAGGGACTTCAATATATCCATCAGGAATACTCCCTTTGTAAGGAACTATGGCCAGTTCTAATATATTGCTCCCAGAATGTTCATAGTGATAAGAATTCCCTCTAATTGCTAATCTTCGTTGATCGGCATTGTATCTTTCAATCTCTTCTTTTGCTCTAGGAAATGTTTTTCTCCACATCTCTTTGATCGGTAATCTTAGAGGTCTTTGTTGTAAAGCTTCATCTATTCTTCCAGAGCTTACTCTTTGTAGCTTTGTAGCTATATCTGCTCCTTGTAGTTCTTCTTCTACTATTCTTTTAAGTGTTGGACTTATCATGTTGTTTTTATCGTCGTGTTTTTAGCACAGAACAGTAACAACATAGCTTCTTATTAATATTATTTCTCCTTATTAGGAGAAAGATTTATATAGTAAAATCCTCTTGGTGTAATATGGAAATAAAACAACTTGAAGAATTAGGATTAACTAAGAATGAAGCACTTGTTTATGTTTTTCTTCTGAGAAATGGAGAAACTACAACTGGAAAAATTATCAAGGATACCCAAATAGTTAACTCACAGGTTTATGAAACTCTTAATTCGCTTATTTCTAGAGGACTAGTCTCGTATAATGTTCAAAAGGATGGAAAACACTTTAGTGCTGAAGATCCTCGCAAGTTTCTTGAACTTGAAGAACAAAGAAAAAAGAAAGTGATGGAGTTTATTCCTGACCTTATGAAACTGAAGAATTCTAGCGGAGATGAAACGATTACTGCAGTTTATGAGGGATATGAGGGATTTAAAACAGCATTTAAGAAAATAATTGATGATTGTCCAAAAGGGAAGGAGATTTACATACTTGGATTTTCAGATAGAATGTATAAAACCGAATCCTTGAGATTATTTTTAAGTAATATGAATCTTAAAACTGTGGAGAAAAAACAGAAATTAAAGATTATACTTGATAAGGATTCAAGAGAACAACTAGGCAAGGATAGAGAAGCTGAAAGAAATACAGAAGTTAGATATATGCCTAAAGGTTATATTAATCCTGCAGCCCTGGACATCTTTGAAGATTATGTTTATATGTTTCTTTGGGAAGAAAAGCCTTTTGTATTTATGATTAAGAATAAAGCTATAGCTGAAAGCTTTAAACAATATTTTAAAATGCTTTGGAGAATAGCTAAATAATATGAAACTCCAATTAAAAGAACAAAAAATTCCAAAAACTATCAACTTTAAGCTTAATGGAAAAGAGTTTTGTGTTGGAGAATATAGAATATTGAAAAATATTTTTGCTAAGATGCGAGGACTTATGTTTAGGTCGAGAAAATTTAATACTCCACTGCTTTTTGTTTTTTCTCGGCCAGGAATTTATGCTATTCATTCATTTTTTTGCAGAAAATTTATTGCAGTTTGGATGCTTGATGAAAAAGTTATCGACGTGAAAATTGTAACTCCTTATAAATTTAGTGTTACTCCTGAAAAAAAGTTTAATTTGCTACTTGAAGTACCTTTACAGAAAGTTTAATTTCCCGTCGGAAAGAGAAACATTTAAATACTAGTTGTAAGATTTTATATTAGAATAAATGATATACTCGCTAAAAAGGAGGTAAAAAATGGGATCAGTTATTGTAAAGAACGCTGTTAAGCGAAAACCAGGTTATCTTTACTACGTTGACGGAAAAGGAAACGTTTGTGAAGCTAAAATGGCTCGTGGCGGAAAAAAGAAAAAGAAATAAATCTTTTTCGTGACGCTTATTTATTATTTTTATTTTACTTTTTCTTTATTTTTATTCTTTTATTTTTTATCTGTTTTTTATTTTTTAGTTAAGTTTTTATAGGCATATTTTCTGATTTTTATATGGTATATTATGATAGAAGAAAATTGCTCTTTGATACTTGCGCATTAGTAAGATTAGCTGAAGCTTTGCCAAAAATTCCTGAACCTCTTATTATTTCTGATGTTCATAGGGAATTGAGAACTCTTTCTCAAGCTGATGTTTGTAATCATCTTCATGGAGATATGAGAAAAGATAATCGTGAGTCTATTCAATCTGCAAGCGTTGTTGCAAGATTTTATGATGCTCATCCTGAATATACAATCCCCCCAGTTTCTTCTTCAACGTTACATAAACTAACTCCTTTAACTGGAAAACAAATAGCTTGGGATTTGGGAAAAGGTATAATTTTTCAAGAGAAGCATGTTCTAAGTAATGATCTGACTGATGTTGGCAAGACTATTGGGCAAACCCTTCTTCAGAGAGTTAAAGATTTGGGTATTGTTATTGATGAGCATAATTCTACTCAGCTTATTCGAGTAGCTCTTGATAGTCAAAAGTATATTCTTAATTGTGTTAGAAAACATCACGGGAAAATTCAAGAACCAAAATTTGATACTGATTTATTGATTTTAGCTACGGCAAGACATTCTCCAGTCTATTCTGGATGTGAAACTTGGGTTGTTTCTTATGATTGTGATATCAAGCATATAAATTGGTTTGCAGAAAAAGTTAGAGATAGATTTGTAAAATTTATGCATCCTGAAAGATTCTTGGCTGAAACAGGATTAATCTAATTAGTCAAATTTTTATATTTGGACTTTCTTAATATATTATGTCTAAAGATAGTAAAACTTTTTTTAATTTGTTCTTAATTGGAGTTTTATCTACTACTTTAGGAGTTTCTGTAAACTATTTTACTAGGAAAATTGGATTAGGAATTCAGGATGAATTTGGTTTAGTTCCCTTAGATAAATTTTCTAGTGCTCAAACTTCTCCAAATGATAATCGTATAATTCAAGAGCAAGCACGAAGGAATTATGCTGCTTCAAAAAAAAGATTGGAAGTGCTTATTACTGATTGTTTGGCTAATCCTGAAATAACCAACAAGAGCTCGGATGTTTACCAAACTTATTTAATATTTTTAGGGAAGTATTCTACTCTTACTAACAACTTTTATATTTCTAATAAAAATTCTGTTAAATAAGCACGAGAATAGTTTAAAAACTTTAATTTTGTTAAAACTTTATGATACTTGGAATAGAAAGTACAGCACATACTTTTGGAATTGCAGTAGTAGATAATGGAAAAGTTCTTTCAAATGTGAGGGATATGTACACCACTGAGAAGGGAGGTATAGTTCCTCTTGATTCTGCTAAACATCATAAAGAAGTTTTTTCTAGAGTTTACAAAGAAGCACTTGAAAAAGCGGGGATTGCTAATGATGAAAATCAAATAAAAGCTATTGCTTTTTCTCAGGGTCCTGGAATTCCTCCTTGTTTGCTTGCTGGATTACATATAACTAAAGAATTGTCTAAAAGACTTAATGTTCCTGTTATTCCTATTAATCATTGTATAGCTCATTTAGAAATAGGTGCTTTGACTGGAGCTAAGGATCCAGTACTGCTTTATGCTTCTGGAGCTAATACTCAGATAATTGCTTATGCTGCTGGAAAATATAGGGTATTTGGAGAGACTCTTGATTTGGGTGTTGGAAATTTTATAGATACTTTTGCAAGACATGCGGGTATTGGTTTTCCTGGAGGACCTAAAATTGCAGCTCTTGCTGAAAAAGCTTCTGAAGAAGTTAAAAACAATCTTATTGAACTACCTTATTCAATAAAGGGTATGGATGTTGCTTTTTCGGGTGCCCAGACAAAATTGAAACAACTCCTGGATTCCAAAAAATATCCGCTTGAAGATTTATCTTATAGTCTTCAGGAAACTATTTTTGCTATGCTTGTTGAAGCTTCTGAAAGAGCGTTAGCTCATACTGGTAAAAAAGAGCTTTTGATTGGTGGGGGCGTTGGTTGTAATAAAAGATTGCAAGAAATGTGTAAGATTATGTGTGAAGAAAGAGGTTGTAAATTTTTTTCTCCAGAAATTCAATTCTTAGTAGATAATGCAGGTATGATTGCTTATCTTGGGGAAATCTTATTTAATAAGAAACTTTTTGTTGAAGTTGATAATGTTTCTGAATTAGATATAAGACCGCGAGAAAGAACCGATGATGTAGAAGTTTCATGGAAAGACTAAAACTTCTATCTGTTAAAAATCCTTTAATAAGATTTTTCCCATGTAGAAGTTTTATGGAAAGATTAAATTTTAGGGGTTTATTTCTGTTTAGAAAGCTTTAAATATTGTTACTATCTAATAGTTACATAATAACATGGCAGAAAAACAACTTGGAAAGGCAGGAATGCTTGTTGCTTTAGCATTTGCAGCAGTTAGTTTTGTGGGTGGAAAAGAAAAACTTGATGATTATCTTACTAAAGTTTTTCCTGTAACTCCGTATCAATATGAAGCTTATGAAGAACCAAGATTTAATATTCCTGCTAAGACTGATAGAGATTTGCTGTTTGTTAATACTACTTCAGATCCTTATCTTTTGCAAATTGATGGTAGTGATTATATGGTTGAAGGAAATTCGTATAGAACTCCTGGAGTTAATTTTGGCATTAAAATAGATGCTTCAAAATTTCCAAATTTTAAACCTGTAAAATTTGCTAATCTTAAAAAACAAGAAAAAAATTATCACAATGAATTTGAAATTCCTCAAAACTCCTCAAATGATATTTTTTCTGTTAGATTTACTGAAGCTGACGCTCTTTCTCATGAAAGGGAAAATATTGCCAATATCGGAAAACCCTATACTGATGAAGAATTAGAGAAGATGCTTAAAGAGTCTCTTAACAAAAGGTAATATCGAATATTTTTTATATAAAAACATTTATAAACCTACTTTTCACATTTATTTTAACAACCAATGACCTTTTATAGGGAGGGCTTAAAATCTTTCTATAAATTTTGTTGGGATAAATAAAAACTAAAAACAAATAAATAAAACAAAATGGTTTCAGTATACGAAATAATTGAAAAGGCAAGAAAGACTGGAAAAATAGAAAAAGGAGCAAACGAAACTACCAAAGCTATTGAACTAGGAACTGCCAAGCTTGTTGCTTATGCTGCTGATGTTGATCCAAAAGAAATTGTTCAACATCTTCCAATTATAGCCAAAGAAAAAGAAATTCTTTGTGTTGAAGCAGATAGCAAAAAGAAACTTGGTGTTGCAGTTGGTATTGGTGTTGGTTGCTCAAGTGTTGCTATTATTGATGCAGGTGAAGCAGAAAAAGATTTAGCTGCTTTTAAGAAAAGCATTAAATAATAATTAAATAAATTACTTTATTTATATAATCAATAAAAATGGCAAAACCACAACAACAGTCTCAAGGTGAAAAGAAAATGTCTCTTATCGGAGATAGTAATGAAGCTTTTCCTGCAATAGTTGAAGAATTAGTTGGAAGAACAGGAAAATTTGGAGAGGTTACTCAAGTTAAAGCAAGAATTTTACAGGGTCCTGATAGGGGAAAAGTAATGAGAAGAAATGTTAAAGGTCCAATAAGAATAAAAGATGTATTAATGTTAAGAGAAACTCAAATCGAAGCAAGAAGGCTAAGAACAAGAGTTGGAAGAGGAGGTTTTGCTTAAGATGCCAAGATGTTCATTCTGTAAGAAAAACTATGAATTTCCATTAGGATTAACTTTGGTCTTAAATGATGGAAATATTCTTTATTTTTGCTCTTCTAAGTGTAGAAAAAACCAGCTTAAACTGAAAAGAGATAATAAGAAAGTTAATTGGATTAGAAAAGATTCTACTATTGAACAAGAAGCTGCAGAATCTAAAGATAGTAAGAAATAGTTTTCTACGTTAATTATATAAACACTTGAATTTTAAGATAGTTATGAAAGTCAAAAGGGGGCAGAGTAGTATAATCAGTACAGTTTTGATTGTTCTTGTGGCGTTGGTTGCTGTGGGTATTCTTGGAGTTTTTATTTTTAATCAAGTTAGAAGTTCTATGCAAGAGGCAGAAGTAAAAGCCAAGCTATCTCAACTTTCAATTTCAGTTACTAGTGCAGAAGCAGGGAATAACTATATTATATTAAGAAAAGATAGTCAAGTTAACTTTAATATTTCAAATATTTCAATTTTAATAAAGGGATATTCAGTTAATGCTAACTATCCCAGTTTATTAGATTGGCAAGTTTTAGATACCCGAAAGATTATGCTACCCAATGATGTTCTCATGAGTGGTGATTCTATCGAAATTTTTATTATACCTTTTGAGTTAGGTAGCTCAACACCTTTTTTGGTTGCTAAAACTCAAATTTTAAAAAATTCAAGCTCCCCTACAAATATAACTGATTCAAGTCTTATTGGTTATTGGGCTTTAGATAATAATACTAATGATTTTTTTAAATTAAATAATGGAGTCTGGGGCGGTACAGAAAGTTATGTTTTAGGAGTTAAGGGCTATGCTGCAAGTTTTAATGGGGTTAATAGTTCTATTGCTCTTGGAAATGGAATAAATGGAAGTAATATGAAAACTATTTCAGTTTGGCTTAAATTTAATAGTATTAATACTCCTCAGGAGATTATTTCTGCTTCAAGTAATCATTGTGGTTTAGAACTAGTTATGTATGCTAATTATTTGGGGAGTTATGCTATGAGTACTTATTGTTCTGATACTTTAGATCATGGTGGTTCTTCTGTCACTTATCCTGGAAGTTCTTTAACTTTAAATAAATGGTATCATGTGGTTGTAACTCAAAACGGTTCTGGAAGTTTGCTTAATCTTTATGTAAATGGTAGTTTGGTTGGTTCAACTCTTCTGGATAATTCAATTGGAAATATAAAAAGTGATGGTTCTCCGGAACTTTTAAAACTTGGAAGTTGGTATGAACCTGTAAGTTACCCTTATGGAGGTAGAAGATTTTTTAATGGTGCGATAGATGAGTTAAAGATTTATAATCGTGCTTTTAATTCTACTGAAGTTCAAGCACTTTATCTTAGTTAGTTAATTTCCAGTTATATTTAAATTATTTATCTTTTCTCCTACAATTTTATTATTTTTTTTGTTAAAAACTCTTTAAATTTTGCCTAAAAAGTAGGGTAAAAAATCATAAAAGCATTTATAAACTCTAAATTGTTAAAATAATTAAGGTAACTTAAAAAAGGTGTGTGAATGGTGTTCAAAAAATATTCTGTTAAGAATGGAAAAAAGTATGGGCCCTATTTGTATCACAATGAACGTGTAGGAGAAAAGGTCGTTACTTCTTATGTTGGTAGGGGAAAAGAAGAAAAATCCCGACGGTTATCTAGTCCACTAATCGCTTTTGTTTTAGTTTTAGCATTTTTAGTTCTTGCTTTGGTTTTTTTTGTTTTATACAAATCTTCTCCTACAGGTTTTGTTTCTTTGGAAGTTCAACCGCAGTATAATCTTGGCGAAAATTTGAATGGTATTGTAAATTTTAATTTTAAAAAAGGAGAATTAATTCCCAGTGATTCTAAAATTCTAATTAGTTTGGGCAGTCAATCCAAAGAAGTTTCTTTAGCGAGTTTAATAGATGATCATATTATTTCTGGAGATTATTATGCTGAACAACATCCATTAAATGGTGCTGGTGAGGGATATGGTGTAATAGGTGAAAAAATAAGTTATCCTACAATTGACTTTGAACTTCTTATAAAAAATCAAGAAGAAAGTTCTGAAACTTCTAGTTCAACTGATTCTTCTGAAACTTCTGCTCCTGAAACTCCAACAACAGAAGAAATACAAACTACTGAAACTTCTGAACAAACAACCGAAACTTTAACTCAGGAAAATACCGAAACTTCCACAATTTCAACTTCTCCAGAAACAACAGAAAGTTCTGAAGCTTCAAGTTTTGAGAGTTCTTCTTCAACAGATTCATCTTCAAGCGAAAGTTCATCAGATTCTGATAGTTCTTCTTCAAGCGATACAAGTTCAAGTGAATCTTCATCATCTTCGGATTCTGGTTCTTCTGATAGTTCTGGTGGAGATAGTGGTGGAATAACTGGAAATGTAATTGAAGAAAATGAATTTACAGTTTCAGGAAGTGTAAGTAATGGCGAAAATTTTGAATATAATCTTGATGATGGTCGAAGTGCAGAATTTGTTCCTGGAAGCGCAAAAATTAATGGAGAGAGTGTGGATGATAGTCTTATAAGCATAAGGGAGTCTTCTGGAAAATTAATTGCTAGTACTGATTACACTATTAAAGAAGAAGGTTTTGGCAGAGATTATCTTGGTAATTTTGGTTTGAGTCTTCCTATCGATTTAGGAAAATTAGGAATAACTGCTGAACAAGGAATTCTTAATATAGAAATTATTGCTCAAGATTCTGCAATTGCTCATTCTGAACAGATAATAGGCATAAGACCTGAATCAATACCTACAAATACTTCACTTGAATTTGTTAAAGATATACCTCAACAAAGAATAAAATCTGGAGATTCAATAGAACTAAATCTTAGAGAGTATTTTACTGGTGCAGAGCAATATGCTTTTGAAGCTAATAATATAACTGCTAAGATAGATGATTCTAGCGGATTAATTACTTTAGTTGCAGATGAAGGATTTAAGGGTGCGAAAAAAGCAAAGATTATTGCTATAAAAGGTAGTGAACAGGTTGAATCTAACGAGTTTAATATTCTTGTAAGTTCTGGAGCTATTAATATAGACACTACTCATACTCCTATAAAGGTAGGGGAAGAGGTTAAATGGACTCAAAAGATAAATCTTGAAACACCTGAAGCTATAACTATTGATTTACCTAAAGATGCAGAAAATGTAAACATCTCCAAACTTGATGTTAATTTAGAACAAGTTCCTGTTTCAGAAACTAATGTTGAAAGTTCTGATTCTGGTTTTAGTTTAACTGGAAATGTTGTTATTGATATAGAACTTCATAATCAACCAAGAATAATAACTATCCTAAAAAATTTCTTTTCAGGTATGACTGGAAATGTTATTGAGGGCCAAGAAGAAGTTAATGCTGAAACTTCAATAACTCCTACAGAAACTCAAGAGGTTACTATAACTGATGCTTCTACGCAATATACTGTTGAATATACTACTCCAGCTCCAACTGCTGAAGAAATTAGCACAAGAGAAGGAAAGCAAGTTACAGTTTCAGCTGAGGATAGCCTTGGATATAAAGATGTTTTAGCTTATGCAAATATTCCTGAGGTTTATTCAGTTGGACAAGAAAATTCTATTAAAATTTACTGGGCAAATAATGATTCTTACTTGCCTTTTGATGCTTATGATTTAGATGGAAATGGCAAAATAGATTATATTGAATGGATTGTTCCTCATTTATCTAATCAAACTTTTGAAATTATTTTGATAACTAAGGCTATGCAGTTAGATTCTAATAAAAATGTTGTTCAAGATATTTATAATCTGGTTGGAAAGAAAGATGGTGTTAGTGCTTATATCTCTGAACAAAATTATATTCAAGTAATGTTCGAGCAAAATCTTACTCTTGGAAAAGATATGACTGTTTATGCTAAGGGTATTGGAATGATTTATGTTTATAATGTTAATTCTAATGATCCCATTGGTGAGATTAGTGTTAATAGTCCTGATATAAAAGAATATAAAATTTATCCAAGCTATACTTTCGGAGATAGTTATGATTTAAAGATAACTGGAAATATTGAAGTGGATTATATTGTTGATCCTATTGATTGTTCAAGTTATGGTTTTTCTGATTGTCAAGCTAATTCTCTTTGTACTGTTAATACTGATCCAAATATTTGTAGTTCTTATGGTTCCTATGAATCTTGTTCTGGGGCTTCTGATTTTGGTTGTTCTCCAAGTATGAATGGAGATTGTAGCATATATGGGGGGACGGGCATGGATAGTGATTGCTACAATAATCCTGGTTGTTCTGCAGATTATACGCAAAGTTGTGAGGGATTAGGTGAAAATGATTGTGGAGTTGGTTCTTATTCTAGTTGTACTCCGGTGCCCTTTGATTGTGGGACTTTTTCAAATATAGATGATTGTAATATGCAAAGCGGAAACGGTTGTGTAAGTAATACTGACTCTTGTTCCAATTTAGCTTATCCTGATTGTACTTCGGTAACTGGTTGTAGTGATTACTCGGATCATTGCGAGGGTACTTATTTAACAAGTTGTTCTGGTGGGAATTTTGCTTCTTGTAGTGGTACTTATGCAGGTTCTTATAATAATAATTGTCTGAATAATCCTGGCTATTTTATTAGTTGCTCAGGAGATTATTTCACGGGTTGTTCCGGAACTATTTATCTAAATGGCGATAGTGGTTGTAGTAGTAGTCCGAATAATTGCGAGGATGGTACTTCTTGTATTTCCTACAGTGATTCTACTATTTGCACTAATGGTGCTGAAGGAAGTGCTTGTAATTCCAATGGTGTTTGTACTTCAGGTTATTGTTCTGCACCTATCGGTATATGTACTAATGGCTCAGTTAATTCTGGTTGTATTGATAGTTCTAGTTGTGTAGGAGGTTTATGCGCTTCTAATAATAAATGTGGCGGTTTGGTTGGTGATAGTTGTGAAACTGTTAGCTGTCAAACTGGATATTACTGCGGTATTTATACTTGTACAACAGGAGAAACAGGTTCAGAATGTAATGATAATGGTGATTGTATTTCTCAGAGCTGTAGTGATGGTTATTGTATTTCTCCAGATCCTGCTTTAATTGCGAAATACAGTTTTGAAAATAATGCTGATGATAGTTCTGGAAATAATAATAATGGTATTTGGGGCGGTGTACAAAGTAGTATAGCTTATACAACAGGAGTTTCTGGTCAAGCTGCAAGTTTTAATTCAGAAACTTATGTTAATGCTTCAATAACAGGTATACCTACTGGGTCTCAACCTAGAACTTATGCTTTCTGGATTAACTATGCTCAGGATGAAAATACAATTATGTTTTCTCAGGGTACTACTTCTTCTAATGATGCTTTCTATATGTTTAGATATGGTCCTAATAATGGAGATATTTCTGGAAAAATGGTAGTTGGTATTTGGGGTTCTGGTAGTTATAATGGCGTCTCTTTATCAACAGTTTCTACAAATGAATGGCATCATGTTGTAGTTTCTTATAATGGGACCTATGTTGACTTTTATTTAGATGATGTTTTACAAAGTTCGCAAGCAGCAACTTATAGTACAAGTTCTGGAAATTTATTCATTGGTAAGTTTGATCCAGAACAATATAATAGTTATTTGTTTGTAGGCGCTATGGATGAGTTCCAAGTTTATAATTATGCTTTGAGCTCTAGCGATGTAACAACACTATATAATTCTTATAGCTCAACTCCTGCTTTAATAGCAGAATATGATTTTGAAAATAATGCAAATGATGCTCTTGGTGTGAATAATGGAACATGGGCTGGAGAAGGAAATCTTAATCAATATGCTGCAGGAGTTTCTGGGCAAGCCGCTTATTTTGATGGAGCGAGTTATATTACTACTCCTTTAACTATCTCAAGTATTCCTTTAACAGTTTCTGGTTGGTTCTATATAACTTCAACAGAACCTGGAAATCAATGGCTTCTTGGAGCTGATGATGGTAATGGTAATACTGTTGGAGTGGACCTTTGGTATAATCAATTCCAAAACTTTTATGGAACTGGTTATGAAAATACTGGAGTTTATATTACTCCTAATACTTGGACTTATCTAACCTATACGATTAATTCCAGTGAGTCTAAACTTTATGTTGATGGACAACTAGCTTATACTGGTTCTGCTGGAGAGTCACCAAGTTCAACTGCTGTAACTATTGGTGCAAATGGAAATGCGGCTTCAAAAGTTAATGGTTATATTGATGAATACAAAGTTTATAACTATGTTTTAACTGCTGAGGAAATAAATACGTCATTTAATTCACTTGCAGTTTTGGGATGTATGAATTCAAGTGCTATAAACTATAATCCTTCTGCAAATATAGATGACTCAAGCTGCACTGGAAGAATTGGAGATAGTTGTGATCCTAGTAGTGATCCAAGTACTCAATGCGTTTCTGGTTATTGTAGCGGTTCTTCTTTCGTTTGTTCTAGCGGAGAAATTGGAGTTTCATGCGATGATATTTATAATCAGGCTTGGCAATGTTCTTCAAGTCGTTGTGTAGATGGTTATTGTGCTGCAGCTTTGGCAGGTCATGGAGAATCTTGTGCTTTAATTGAGTGTTCACAATCTCCAGATGGTCAGATTTGTAATACTTATGATTATACTTGTACTTGGGGACAGATTGGAGAACCTTGTAATACGGGTGATGAGTGTCCTTATGCAAGTAACATTTGTGGAAGTAATAATCTTTGCGGGGCTAATAATGGAGATTTATGTAGCGGTGGTGAACCTTGTCAGTCTAGTTATTGTTTGGATGATTCTCTTGCAGGTTACACTGGTTCTGGTGCTATTTGTTCAGATAAATCTATTGGTTCGCCTTGTTCGACTACTAATCAAGCAACAGAATGTAGTAGTGGTTATTGTTCTGGAGAGCCAGGAGTTTGTTCATTAAAATCTAATGGTGTTCCTTGTTCAGCTGATGGAGAATGTAGTTCTGGAGTTTGTGGAACTAATAATTTGTGTGGAATTACGCTTGGAACTACTTGCGATGATAATTCAAAATGTCAATCAGGTTATTGTGGTTATGGTGATGGAAGAGTTTGTACTACTGGAGAAAATGGTCAGGGATGTACATCTGGAGGAAATGATCAATGTATTTCTGGGATTTGTAATGAACTTTATTATGATAACTTTTTCTGTGTAGGCAGTGATGGTCAAGATTGTACTATAAATGAGTATAGTGGTTTAGGTTATTGTAATTCTACTTATTGTGGTTCTGATTCAAAATGTACTGATAAACAGATTGGTTCACATTGTGGGAATGCAACAGATTGTGATTCTCAAATTTGTATCTCTAATATTTGTGCTTCAGATACAATTTATCCTCAAGTAAGCTTTGCAACAGGAACTCCCGATGACGCTTCATCTCAATCGAGAACAAGCATTTATGCAGATGTAAATGTAGTAGAAGATAATTTTGCTAACTTAACAATTTATTTATATAATACTAGCTTAGTAAGTTCTCAAACTTTTACAAATTCAGTTAGAGCTTATAACTTTACTTCACTTGCTGATGGAACTTATTACTTGAATGCAACTGCTTGCGATCTTGCTAATCAATGCAACTCTACAGAAACAAGAACAATAACTATTGATAGTGTTGCTCCAACTATAACCTTTATCCAAACCACACCTAATAACAATAGTTATATGGATGCTTCACCTTCAGGAGTTTTAACTGTTAATGTTTCTGCAACTGGAACTCTTTCAACTATAACTTTTGATTTGATAAATTCTTCAGGTTCACATAACTTTACAACTTACTCTGGTGCTCAAGCTCTTAGTGTTAGAGGATATTCTTGGGTTATACCTGCTGGAGCAGATGGAACTTATACTTACAAAGTAAATGTTACAAAGACTAATGGTTTAAGTGCTACATCTGCGGTTAGAACTATAAATGCTCTGCCTTCTTGTTTAGAGCAGTGTTCTGAAGGCGCAGAAAGTGATTGTAATATTACTTTAGATTGTTACTTATTCAGTACTCTTTGTACTAACTCTGTTTGTGACTTTAGAAATTTAGAAGTTGGAGCAAAGATTAGAACACTTTATGATCCTACTACTGGAGATGCTCTTAATTTAGCTATTAATTTAAGTGGAAATCTAAGTTTTGTTTATGGTGCAGGAGAAATAATCTTCTCAGGAAGAGAGGGAAGTGATTTAGGAACAGGAAGTGCTGGTGGAGATGCTTCAATTGTTAATATAACTGTAGCTAATCTTTTGAATACTCGTTACGCTGTGTTTAAGGGTCTTGGTGGAAAATCAACTGCTGCAGCTACTAATGGTGGAAATGGTGGAAGTTTAGTTTTGAATTACAGAGGTTTGATTGGAAATTTCAGTGATGCTGCTGATTTAGGTAGTTACTGGGATGATAATCTACAAGACTCTGTAAACTATGCAGATAATGCTCCAGCTATGACTGGTGGAGCAAATGCTCTTGATGCTGTTACAGGAAGCACTGGAACAATAGTTTACAATAAAAATATTGATTGTACTGTTCAACTAAGAGATGCGGATATAACTGGGGATGGTCTAATTGGTGCTGCCGACTGGGGAATAATACAAGAGGATTATAATGATAGGAGCGGAGTAGATTCAAATTACTCAGCAGCTTATGATATTAATTGCGATAATATCTTGAATATCAAAGAAATTGCTAAGATAGGATTCCAAGTTGGAACAAGATAGTTGTTACCTCTCCAGAGTAACATTAACCAAAGATTTATAAACTGAGATTTCTCTTTATTTTTATGAATAAAAAATCTAGTTTAAGAGCTTTAACAGCAGCAGGACTTATAGGTTTAGCAGGAGTTCTAACTTCTCAATCTGCTAAGTCTAATGTTATTATTGGCTATACGGTTTGTGATACCAACAATGTTGATGTAGGAACAAATCTTGTTGTAAATACACCTTATAGGGTTGGAGTTTATTTAGATTCTACTCCAGAATCTACTGTTGGAATAAATAATGCTGATTGGGATATTTTATTACCTTATGGGGGAGGTTATACTAATTATCTAGCTGTTACTGGAGCTTCTTTACCTAATCATAATACTACTGAAGATTTCTTTTATAATTTAAGTATGAATTCTGGTTTGAATAGAGTAGATTCTACCCCCAATAGTCTTGGTCAACTTGACGACAATTGGAGAGATGTTAATGGAACAACTTCTGGAAGAACAAATGCTTGGGGATATCTTGGATGGTTGAATGTTACTTTTACTAATACTTTTACTAATAAAAAGTTTACCCTCTCTGCAGCACATGTAACTGATACTGCTGGACAATCAAAGGCCATAACCTACAACAACCCTTATCTTAATGTCAACGCGATACCAGAACCAACAACTGCTGCTTTGTACTTAATGGGTGTGCCTGCAATAGTTTATGCAGCGAGACGCAGAAGAAAAGAACTTAATTTAGAATCTGAAACTGATAGACAGGTGTCTATTGAAGCTCGAGTTGCAGAAGCAGAACTTAATAAAAGAAGTAAAATAAGAGATTGGCAACAACAAATTGGAAGAAAATGCAGAAGATATTCTCCTTCGGTTGAAGTTGCTTTGCCTCAAGCAGCGTAATTTTAGTTTAATCTTTAATTTTTTATTCTTATCATTTTTCCGACGGGAAACTTTCTCAAACCCAGAGAAACCTTTAAATATGCCTTTTGTTTAATATATTCATGAAAAAAGAGATGAATAAATTTGGATTAGTCTTAGCACTATTTTCCTTTGCTTTGCTTATTTTAGTTTCATCTTCTTTATCTTTAGTTTCTGCTCTTACAATTTCAACAACTGATTATAGTCCTACAGTTACGGGAGTAAAAATATCTGACTCTGTAAACTTATATTCTTATGAAATAAATTTTGTAGTTGTTTCTGGAACTCCAAGTTTAACTTTTGCAGATGCTTTAGCAAAAGATGGAGCTACAACAACAAATGGTTATGAATTAAAAGAAATTAACGGAGCAAATATTCTTGCAGTTTATGAATCTATTCTTGATCCTGAGAGTCCTGGAGTAAATCTTAGTGATGATTATGTTTTTAATATAACTCATTCAGGTACAATAACCCTAAGACAGATTATAGATGTGAATGGTCAACAAAGTGAAGATACAGATAATTTATGCACTGAAACTTTAACTTGTGGGGATTGGAGTACTTGTGTTGGTGGAGTTCAATCGAGAACTTGCCAGTCTTTAACTTGCCACTATGATAATACTACTGAGAATCAAGCCTGTTCTGCTACTGTAACTAATCCTTCAGGAGGAGCGGGTGGTGGAAGTTCAACAACTCAAAATATAAAAATAGAATTTGGAGTTCCAAATATTCAAGAGTCTGGATATGTTGAAGTTCCAGTTACAATAAGAAATGCTGGAACAATTCCTTTTAATGATATAACTTTAACTTCTTATCTAATGAAAAACGGCCAAGCTATTAATGGAACAACTAAATTAACTAAGACAAATATTGCTTCTCTTTCTGCAGGAGCTAAGGAAGATTTGACTGTTTCTGCAAATATAAAAGAAAACGATGTTAATTTTTATGAATTAGTTGTTAAATTTGATGCAAAATCTCCTGTTTATAGTGATTCTAATAAAGTTTTATTTACTTTTGTAGGTAAAGAGGGTGGAAAGGTTTTGAAGGTTGTAGCATTTACTTCCGGACTTATCGATGAGCATCCTGAATGTTTAGAATTAAAAGATATGATTCTAGAAGCTCAATCTGAATTTAATAAAGGAAATATACAGTTAGCCTTACAAATGGCAAATCAAGCAGTAGATGCTTGTAAAAACTATCTAGAAAGCCCATTAAAACCTGTGATATCTCAAAAACAATATGATAAAATTCCCTTGTATCTTGGAATTGGAATAACTGCTGCAATTCTTTTAGGAATTATTTTTAATATCTATCGTACTTATTATTTTAGAAGAAGATAGATTAAATTAAAGCAATATATTGTAATAAAAAGAGGGTTTTATGATTAATTCACCAAAACGAGACGAACAGAAATCAGTAGTAGAAGATAAAGCATTTAATAATAAAATTAAAACTTGCTCTGATAAGATTCTTCTTTTAAAAAAGGAGATGAGTAAGGCTGTTGTTGGTCAAGAAACTATCATAAATGCGCTGATAAGGGCTTTAATCTGTAATGGACATGTTTTAGTAGAAGGAGTTCCAGGAGTTGCTAAAACTTTTGTTATAAAGTGCCTTGGAACTGTTTCTGGTTGCGAGGTTAAAAGGGTTCAGTTTACAGTAGATTTGTTACCTACCGATATAACGGGTCAAACTATCTATCATCAGGGAAAGGGCTTTGAGTTAGTTAAGGGACCTGTTTTCGCAAATTTTCTTATTGCAGATGAAATAAACCGATCTCCACCAAAAACTCAATCGGCCTTACTAGAAGCGATGCAAGAAAAACAGGTAACTGTTGGAAAAGAGACTTTAGATCTACCAAAACCTTTTTTTGTTATGGCTACCCAAAATCCTTTAGAACAAGCAGGAGTTTATACTTTACCCGAAGCACAAGTAGATAGATTTATTTTTAAATTAATTATGGGTTATCCTACTAAGGAACAAGAGAGAACTATTCTTAGGCAGAATACTGATTTAAGCAGTTTTGATAATTTTGATTTAAAAAAAATAGTTTCTCCTAAGGATATTCTTGAAATGCAAGAACTTGTAAAAAAAGTTTATATCAGCAAAGAAATTGAGGAGTATATTATTAATATTGTTGCTCTAACCCGTAGTAAACAAGGAAGATTAGCAAAATATATTGATTGGGGT
The DNA here is from genome assembly GCA_903866625.1 of uncultured archaeon. Taxonomy (GTDB): domain Archaea; phylum Nanobdellota; class Nanobdellia; order Pacearchaeales; family GW2011-AR1; genus CAIPOI01. The sequence goes on from CAIPOI010000008.1 coordinate 42,844, forward strand.
GCCTCTCCAAGGGCGAGTATAAGTTTATTTAGTGCCGCAAGAGCAGAGGCTTTTATGAACTCAAGAAGTTTTGTTATTCCGCAAGATGTTAAAAAAGTTGCACATGATGTTTTGAGACATAGAATTTTGCTTAACTATGAAGCAGAAGCAGATAATATAACCTCTGATGCCCTTATAGAAGAGATACTAAATGAAATCCAAGTACCATAATTCCTATGAAAAATCTGAATGTAGATTTTCCTAGAGCAGTAACCCATTTTGAGGCTGCAATGAAATCTCAACTTCTTATAAAAACTGTTTTCTATAAGAGAATATTTGGTGGCAAGGGTTTTGAATTTGATTCTTATAGGATGTATTCTCCTGAGAATGATGATGCTGGATTAATAGACTGGAAAGCAAGTATGAGAAACCCCGCTAAAACTTTGGTGAGACAGTATGTTGAAGAAAGAGATCTTAGAATATTTTTAGTAGTAGATGTGGGTGATAATATGATCTTTGGTTCTGGCAACAAATTAAAGAACGAAGTCGCTGCAGAAATAACTGCGGCTTTATGTCATTTGGTATTAAGCTCGGGAGATAGTATTGGTGTGGTTTTATATAGTGATAAACTCGTTAAAATTATTCCTCCTTCGGGAGGTATGGCTCAATTTCATGCAATTGTAAAGGCACTTAAAAATCCTAATAACTATGGCGGTAAATCTGATATGAAACGAGTTCTAAAATATTTATTACCCAGTTTAAAAAATATTTCTGCAGTTTTTATTTTATCAGATTTTCTTAATTTAGATGATGAAACTCTAAAAACTATCAAAACTTTTTCAAGTATTTATGAAACTGCGGGCATAATGCTTAGAGATAGAGTAGATTCTTCCCTCCCAAATATTAAGAATGAAGTAATTGTAGAAGATATTTATACTGGCCAGCAAAAAATTATAAATCCCTCTTTAATCCGCGAACAATATCAAGCTTATTCTAATGAGCAGAAAAACAGGATTATTAATGTTTTTAAGAAGACTGGCTCCGATATCTTAGATTTATCTACAGATGAAGATTTTGCTATAAGTCTTTCAAAATTCCTTAAAAATAGAGCTAAAAAAAGAAAATTTCGCAACAACTAATGTTGTTTTAGCAAGAATCTTTAAGGAAGAAGAATTAAAAAGAGAGGATAACTGATAATATTAAGGTAATAAAATAAAAGAGGAAAAATGTTTATTATATTTACTAGGCCGATGTATTTGTTTTTTATTTTAGTCATACCTCTGATAATCTTTTTTCATATAATCTCAATTACACTTTCAAAAAGAAAAGCTATTAAGTTTGCTAATTTTGATGCTATATCTCGAGTTCAGGGTTCAGATGTTTTCTCGAAAAATTTAACTTTACTCTATATTCACTTAGCTGTTGTGCTTTTAATTGTTTTATCAGTTTCTGGTACAAGTCTTGTTGCTTCTGTTGAAGCTACAGATCAATCTTTTGTTTTGGCTATAGATGCTTCAAGAAGTATGTCTGCAACAGATATTGCTCCTACTCGAATGGAAGTTGCCAAGGTTGCAGCAAAAGACTTTCTTAAAATGATGCCCCCACAAACAAGAATAGGAGTCTTATCTTTCTCAGGTACAACTTATATCGAGCAAGATATGACTAATGATGAATATTTAGTAAGGTCTGCAATTGAAAATATAAATATAAAAAACGTGGGCGGTACAGATTTTTTGAGTATGTTCGCAGCGGCAACAAACATGCTTAGAGATGAAGAAACAAAAAATGTTATTTTAATAAGTGATGGTTCTGCTAATCTAAATGATATTCAAACCATTAATGATTATTTACAAAAGAATAGGGTTGTTGTTTATTCTTTAGGCGTAGGAACCTCTGAGGGCGGAAGTGATAGTTCTGGTGGAGAATTTAAGCTTTCAGAGGATACACTTAATATAATTTCGGAAAATAGCGGTGGTAAGTATTATAACATCAATAACTTGGAGGATTTTTATTCTTCTTTTAACGAAATTCTTAGTCTATCTAAGAAGAATATAGTCTTTGATTTGTCGCTTTATCTAATGATTGGCGCATTATTACTTTTTGTTATAGAATTCATACTGATGAACACAAGATTTAGAACTCTGCCTTAAATTTCTTACTTTTTGTTAAAAATATAAATTGATTTGCCATAGCTATAGCGTCTTGTTTTGTCAGTGTTGTTCCAGAATAGAGTAAATAATCCATTCTGTTACAAAAATCTGCTAGTCCGGACTCTTTTTTTTGTTTTAGTATTTCTGAAATCTCAGGGTAAGTAAGTTCTGCTTTTAATTTTAAATAATTTTTAAAAAAGTTTTTAGCTAGTTTATTTAGAGATTCTAAGCTATCTTTAGGTGTTTCAATCTTTTCCTTCTTACTCTGAATTTCTGCATAGGCCCTTTTAGCCTCATTTCTTTCTTTTATCTTATTCCTGTTTTTTATTAATAGAAGCAAGGCAGATAGAATTAGAGCGATAATCAACAGTATAATCGGTAAAATCCAAGCAGTATTCATTTTGTTCCTCTTTGTTTCTACTAAAAGTTAAGGATAGTATAAAAACCTTTTGAACTATTTTGATAAGATTTAAATAAGTATTTTGACATTATATTCTATGGGTTTAAAAGAAGAGGGGAGTCTTAGATATTCAGGTTTAATACTAACTATGATCTTAGTTCTTGGTCTGCTTCTTTTATTAATATTTTACTATATTTTTCTCTTAACGCGATTTGATATAGGAGATTATGTTCTTATTAAAGATACTAATCAAATAGGCAGAATTGATGGATTGTCTTTATTTAAAGCAGGTTATCTAGAGAAATTATCTACCGGAGAATACATTAGTACGCCTTTTTGGAAAATTAGTTCTCTAAGTCAAATCCAGAATTATAATCTAATCTATACTCAAGCAAAAATTGTGAATGTTTCTAAAGGATATACCTATGATCCTAACTTCAAAAAAGAGGATAGTTTTAATGATTATATTATTTCTCAGGATGTTAATTTCTCTGGGAAGTATAATTTAATCTATTTAGGAATTTCTAATAATCTAAGTTATTTTAATAGTAATCTTGATTGCACACCAGATTTTTCTTGTAGTGATTGGGGCGAATGTCATGCAGAATACACTTTAAGAAATATTTTAAATAATGAATCTGTTCAGGGCATATCTTATAGATTTTGTCAGGATTCTAAGGGTTGCTTTCCAAATCTTATTGATTCCAAAGTTTGTGAAGATAAGGTAGTTATAACTACCCAAGTTAAAACTTGGTGTAATAAGGAGTATCTGGAGGTTATTGATGGGTATGGCCGCGTCTTAGCAAGACTTAATAATAACGACCGCTCTAATTATATGGACATAAGCTTAAATGTGTTTGATAGAGGGTACTGTTATTATTGCTTTGATGGAAAGAAAGATTTTGATGAGACTGGTAAAGATTGCGGAGGAAGTTGTTTTGCTTGTACCTCAAAAAAGAAGTAAGAAAATATAAAAATAAAGAATGAATAAATAAAATAACATCATAAAAGATAAAATTTAGCTAAACAAATAGATTATGGAAAAAGATAAACTAACTAAGAAAGAAATTGATCCAAGTGTATTTATCAAGGCTGCTGAAGAGCTTTTAAGAGATACAGAGAATATTGGCTTGAAAGAAAAATCTCAAGAATCTTCTGATTCTAAACATTTTAAAGATTCTAAAAGAATAATTAAAAATCCCGGATTGCCAGAAATAAAGAAAGAGGTTGAAACTAAGGTTCATATTAAACCCATTAAGAAGAGTCAGGAGAATGAGCAGAAATTTGAAAAATTTAATGAGATAAGTGAAATAGAAAAACCTCGCATAACTGTGGAGGTAGATATTGCAAGAACTATTGAACCTGAACCCATAAAAAAGGAGTCTGGAGGTTATAAAGTGAATTTATCTGAACTTTTTCATAAGCATCTTCCTTTAAAAAAAGAAAAGGAAGAAAGAAAAGAAAATAGAACTGATGAAGCTGTAAAAGGACTGAGAATAATAAACCTCCCAGAAGTAATAGTTCACTCACCTAAATTTAAAATTTTAAAACCAAGTAAAAATCCTAAAGATGTTTTTAAGAATATTGAATCTGAGAGATTAATAAAAGAAATTCAGGATTATAAAAAATCAAAAGATATACCTATAGAAAAACCTGTTTTTAAGAATCCTATTAAACCCTCTCTAAAGAAAAAATCTTCTCTTCTTCCGGAAGTTGACTTTGGAGATATAAAAGAAGATTTTAAGATTGATAATCTGGATTATTTTTCAAAATCTGAAGATTTGGGAAGCGCCGAACAACAAAAAATTTTAGAGCAACCTTCAATATCCTTAACAGATTCAGAGATTAGTTATGATTCTCAAGTTGAGGCTGAAAAGATTGGCCAAGTAATTGAAGCAGAATCTATTGGTCAGTTTATAGATGCTAAGGCAATTGGTAAAGAAAGAGAGATACAAAAAAATGCTTCTAGTTTAATAGAAGAATATAGATTTGAAGAAAAATCAAAATCAAAGCCGCAAAGATTTGAGAATGTTAAAAAAACTCAAAGAGTAACTGGTAGAAATTATATCGAAAAACAGAAATTTAAAGCATTGATTTTCAATCTTGGAGAGATACAAAATATTATAATTAAAAATAAAAAATCTTTTGAAGAAATCTTAGATTTAGATAAAAATTTAGAAGATAAAAACATTAAAAAAATTGATTTTTCCAACGATAAAATGCTAAAAAATGTATCATCTTTAAAACAAGATTTTTTAGCTGAAATTAAAATTTGATTTTGTGAAATATCTTATTTTAGGCTCTAAAATGCCTAAAAAATAGGAGAAACCTTTTTAAATGGCTCTTGCTTCTCCAAGCTGAAAAGAGCAATTTTTCATAAATTCTCTTCTAATTATTATGGCAGAACAAAAGAAAGAATATACAGCAGAAAGCATCAAAATCCTTGAGGGTTTGGAAGGTGTAAGAAGAAGGCCTGCAATGTACATTGGAGGTACTGGTAAGGATGGTTTGCATCATTTGGTCTATGAAATTGTAGATAATTCTGTTGATGAATCCATGGCAGGATATTGTAAGACTATTAATATTCAGATTGGTAAGGATGGTAGCTGTACGGTTATTGATGATGGTAGGGGTATTCCTGTTGATGTAAACAAACAGTATAAGAAAACTGGAGTAGAAATTGCTTTCACCAAGCTTCATGCTGGTGGAAAGTTTGATAAAGATACCTATAAGATTTCTGGAGGTTTGCATGGAGTTGGGGCTTCAGTAGTAAATGCACTTTCCACTAAATTAACTGTTCAAGTTAGAAAATCTGGAAAAATTTATGAGCAGTCTTATAAAAGAGGAAATCCTACTGGAGATCTCGAAGTTGTTGGAAAATGCAAGGATGATGAACATGGAACTTCTGTTTCTTTTTTACCCGATCCAGAAATCTTCTCAACAGTAGAATTTGATTTTGCATTTCTTAAAAAAAGATTGCAGGAGATTGCTTTCTTAAATGCTGGTTTGAAGATTATACTTGAAGATGTTAGAACTGGAAAGAAAGAAGAATTTTATTATGCTGGAGGTTTAATAGAGTTTATACAACACATTACTCATTCAAAATCTCCTCTGCATAAACCTATTTATTTTAAAAAACAACAGGAGACTACTGTTGTTGAAGTTGCAGTGCAGTATTCTGAGAGTTATAATGAAAATATTTTTGGTTTTGTTAATACGATTAATACTACTGAAGGTGGAACTCATATTTCTGGATTTAAATCTGCTTTAACTGGAGTTATTAATGATTATGCAAAGAAAAAAGGCTTGCTAAAAGATGTAGATGTAGAAGGAGATGATACTCGTGAAGGAGTTAATGCTATTGTTAGCTTAAAATTAGCAGATCCTCAGTTCGAAGGTCAGACTAAAACCAAGCTGGGTAATTCTGAAATAAAAGGAGTTGTGGATTCTCTGACTACTACTGCACTTAGTGAATATTTTGAAGAAAATCCGAGCATTGCAAATAAGATTGTTCAAAAGGCAATTGCTGCTGCAAAGGCAAGAGATGCTGCTAAAAAAGCAAGGGATCTAGTTAGAAGAAAAAATGCTTTAGGATTTTCGGGTTTGCCTGGAAAACTTGCAGATTGTTCTTCTAAGAAGTTTGAGAAAACAGAGATGTATATTGTAGAGGGAGATTCTGCTGCAGGTTCGAGTAAGATGGCGAGAGATAAAGATTTCCAAGCAATTCTTCCTTTAAAGGGTAAAATTTTAAATGTAGAAAAGGCAAATCCTGTAAAAGCTTTATCCAGTGAAGAAGTTGCTAATTTAATTACTGCTGTTGGAACCGGAATAAAAGAAAATTTTGATCAATCTAAATTAAGATATAATAAAATAATAATTATGTGCGATGCAGATGTAGATGGTCAGCATATTACCACTTTGCTTTTAACTTTCTTTTTTAGGTACACACCGCAATTAATTGAAAATGGAAATATTTACATTGCTGTAGCTCCTTTATTTAGAATTAGAAAAGGAAAAGATCTTTATGTTTATACTGAAGAAGAAAAAGAAAAAAAAGTTAAAGAGCTTGGTGGAAAAGCAGATGTTCAAAGATTTAAAGGTCTTGGAGAGATGAATCCTCAACAGTTATGGGATACCACTATGAATCCAAAATCAAGAATTCTTAAGAGAGTTACTATTGAAGATGCGGTTGAAGCAGATAAAACTTTTTCAATGTTGATGGGTGATGAAGTCGGTCCGCGTAAGGAATTCATAACTAAAAATGCACATATTGCAGAGGTTGATTTATAAAAATGGACTTTGAAAAACAAAGAGGATTGATTAGAGCATTAAGATTATTTAAACAAGGATTAGATGTAAATGGAAATCCAGTTAATCTTTCATTAGTGGGTATTGAAGCTTCATTGCAGGGAGCAAATTATGTTACTTCTCAAGCAAGAGCTCAGAGTTCAACTAGTTGTCAAGATGTAAGATACAGGAGATATTAACATGCCACAAATAAATGAAAATAAAATAAAGAAACTTGAAGAAAAAATGAAAATGGGTTGTGATGTTAATCATACCAAGTTCTGTCCTAAATGTGGCAGCGAAGAGATCGGAATAGAAGCTGAGGATTTAACCACACATGATTTTTGTAGGTCTTGTGGATTTAATAGTCTTAAAAAAGATGTTGTTGAAACATTGCACTTTCCAACTAAACTTAAGGGGGCAAAAAAATAAAAATGACCGAAGAAGAAAAAAAGAAAAAGCTTCAAGAAGGGGAACAAGAAACATTAGAAACTGGAAAGGAAGTTGAAGATAAGGATTATGAAGCAGATGTACTTGAAAAAGAAACAATTAATCTAAAAGATTTAGATGAACATAGAGTTTTGGGTGCAGAAATTTCTACTGAAATGAAGAGGAGTTATATTGACTACGCTATGTCGGTTATTGTTGCAAGAGCCTTGCCAAGTGCAGAAGATGGATTAAAACCGGTTCATAGAAGAATTTTGTATGCTATGAAGTTGTTAGGTTTAGAAAAAGGTGCAACAAAGAAATGTGCGAGAATTGTTGGAGATACTATGGGTAAATTCCATCCTCACGGAGATATGGCTATCTATGATGCTTTAGTTAGAATGGCTCAAGATTTTAGCCTTAGATATCCTTTAGTACATGGACAAGGAAACTTTGGTTCAGTTGATGGAGATAATGCAGCTGCTTCGAGATATACTGAAGCTAAATTGGATAAGATGGCTGTAGCTTTACTTGAAGATATTGATAAAGAAACAGTTAAGTTTGTTCCTAACTTTGATAATTCTGCAGATGAACCTTTAATTTTGCCTGGAAAAATTCCAAATTTGATTATTAATGGTTCTTCGGGTATTGCGGTTGGTATGGCTACAAATATGCCGCCCCATAATCTTATTGAAGTTTGCGATGCTATTTCTGCTTTAATCGATAATCCAAAGATAACTATTGAAGAACTTATGGAAATAGTTAAGGGCCCAGATTTTCCAACTGGCGGAGTTGTTGTAGCAGAAAATTTAAAGACTCTTTATGAAACCGGCAGAGGAAGTTTTGTTGTTAGAGGTAAAGTTACAACTGAAGAAGAGGACAAAGGTAGAGAGAATATAATTATTACAGAAATTCCTTATCAGGTTAATAAATCCGAGTTAATTAAGTCAATAGCAGAGCTTGTTAGAGATAAAAAGCTTCCAGATATTTCTGATATTAGGGACGAATCTAGTAAAGGTAAGATAAGAGTAGTTATTGAATTGAAAAAAGGTGCAGATAGCAAGTTTACAATTAACAGATTATATAAATCTACAAGTTTACAGACGAAATTTGATGCTGTTATGATTGCTCTTGTTAATGGCGTTCCACAACTTTTAACCTTAAAACAGATTATGCAGGTTTATGTTGACTACAGAAGAAAGATTATCAGAAATAAAACCAAGTTTGAACTTAAGGAAGCTGAAGAAAGAGAACATTTAGTTCAAGGATTTTTAATTGCTCTTAAAAATATTGAAGATATAATCGAATTAATTAAGAAAAGTAGAGAAGGCACAGCAGATAAGCTTATGGATAAGTTCAAGCTTTCTAAAAAGCAAGCAGAAGCAATTCTTGAGATGAAATTGCGCCAGTTGGGAGCACTTGAACATGAAAAACTTAAGAAAGAGGAAGAAGAACTTACAGCTAAGATAAAAGAACTTAAGGAAATTCTTGGTGATGAGAAATTAATATTAAAATTGATTAAGAAAGATCTTTCTGAAATTAAGAAAGAGTATGGTGATGAAAGAAGAAGCAGAATGATTGCTGGAATAAAAGAATTGCAAGAGAAAGATTTAGTAAAGAAAGAAGATGTTATTGTTAGCATAACTGATAAGGGATATATTAAAAGAATGCCTTACAAAGCTTATCGTGAACAGAAAAGGGGCGGTAAGGGAGTAATTGGTGCAGATCTTTCGACAGGAGATTTTGTTAAGCAGGTTATATCTTGTTCAACTCATGACTATCTTTTATTATTTACTCAACGTGGAAGAGTATTCTGGCTTAAAGCTTATCAGGTTCCAGAAACACAACGATATGGGCGAGGTCAGGCAATAGTTAATCTTCTTAGTCTTAAAGATGATAATGTTTCATCGGTAATTCCTATTAAAGAATTTAAGAATGGTTTCTTATTTTTGGCAACAAAACTTGGAGTTGTAAAAAAGATGAAACTAGAAATGTTTGCAAACCCGAGAAATACCGGCGTAAGAGCGATAAATCTTCCTTTAGACAATACTGATTCATTAATTGATGTATCTGTAATTGAAGTTGGACAAGAAGTTATGATGACAACCGCAGATGGACAAGCTATAAGATTTAACTCTGATGAAGTAAGAGATATGGGTCGAGCTTCTTATGGAGTTACTGGAATAAAACTGGAGAAAGGTGATGAGGTTGTAAGTCTTGTAGTTGTTAGCAAGGATGAAAAAGTAAAAAAAGAAGAAACAGTTTTAACGGTTACTAAAGATGGATATGGAAAGAGAAGTTTAATCGAAGATTATAGATTAACTGGAAGAGCTTGTAAGGGAGTTATAAATCTTAAGATAACTGGTAAAAATGGCAAGGTTATGAGAACTATTTCAGTAAATAATAGTGATTACATAATTGTTTCAACAGAAAAAGGTATAATGATTAAAACTCCTGTAAAAGACATAAGAGTTATGGGCAGAGCTACTCAGGGAGTGAGAGTTATCAAGCTTAATGATTCTGATAAAGTAGCAGATGTTGCAAAACTTGAAAAGGATGACGAAGAAGAGGAAGTTCCTAAGGTCGAGGAAAAGAAATAATTTTTAAACTCGTTTTTACATATGATTTTATGAGAAAAAAGAATCATGTGATATTTGGTTTTGTTTTAAGCTTTTTATTTATTTTGCTGTTTGGCTTCTTGAAATGGGACATTTTTTATTTTGATTTGAAGAATATTATTCTTATTTGTGGGATTATTGTTTTTTATTCTCTTCTTGCAGATATAGATCATAGGGGTTCAACAATTGTCTGGTTCTTTTTAGGTCTTGGATTATTTGGTTTGCTTGTAGGAATTATGCTGCTTTTATCTAATTATACTGAAATAAATGGAATTATTATAATACTATTATCTTTTGTATTATTAGTCTTAACTTTTGTTTTTCCTAGAGTTTTTAGTCATAGGGGGATTATACATACAATCTGGGTTGGTTTTTTAGCAGTTATACCTCTTTGGATTGTTTTTCATAATTATGGTTATTGTGTTATAGCTTATGTTTCTTGGTATTCTCATCTACTTGGTGATGGTTTTATTTTTAAGATTAAATAGAATCCTTTATTGCTCTTGCGGAAAATTGTATTCCTATTGAATCAACTCGCTGTACTTTTATATCTAAACCACTTTTTGGATTACCAAAAATATAACTTTTACCCGGTTCAACAATTTTCTTTAGGGTACAATCGCCTATTGTTACTGCAAGGATGTTATTAGTTTTTGGAGCAAGCCAGAAAGTATAAGCTTCATGTTTTTTTCCATCTTCGTGTGGAACTTCAAATTTAGCTTTTAATCCCTTTACAACAGAAACTTCACCATTATTTGAATAAGAGGTATGGACCCATGTATTAGATTCTGAAACATAGGTTCGATATTCTATTTTTTTTGGAAATATTGGAATTCTCTCGGTTAATCCCAGTATTTTTAGTAATTTTGGCTCATTTAGCATTCTTCTAGATTCAGATAGTTGTGTCTTGCTTGTCATATATCCTGGAATTGTTTCTGCTTTATCTTCTGCTTTAGCTTCTAGATTTGAATATCCGAAGCTTAATGCTAGTAAGGTACTTGTGATTACAGTTTTTAGATAACTCATAATTAGCTATGTTTTAGTGGCTTTTTAAACTTAATTCCTTGCATTTATGTAGTGTAAACTAAAATTTTGGTAGTGTAATTCCAGTTTTTTGGGTTTTTATCTTTCATTATTTTTTCCTCATTTCTAATAAGCTTTAAATACCTAAAAAACCATATTTTTATTGAGTTACATTACGCTCATGGTTTATAAGAGGTATATAAAAAGAGGGGGGAAGGTTTTTGGACCGTATTATTATGAAAGTCATAGAAATTCTAATGGTAATGTAACTACAAGTTATGTTAAATCTAAACCTAAAAATAATTCGATTAATTCTTTGTTAATGTTTGTTTTAGTGGGGCTTATTTTATTTGGAATATTTTATTATTTTGAAAATTCTTCGAATATTAACTCTAATTTATCTAATTTCAAACCATTATTACACTACAGTTTTACAGGTAATGTAATCGATGAAGGTGGTTCAGATTCTTCTCCATCTAGTTCTGAAGCGTCTTCTACTTCTGATTCTTCTACTGCCTCCACTTCTTCTACTTCTTCATCAGATTCCAGTCCTTCTTCTGATAGTTCTTCTATTTCTACGGAAACTCAAACAACCGAAGCGACTCCTGAAGCTATAACTGAAGCTTCTACTGAGACTCAAATTTCTGAACAAATAACAGAAACAAGTTCACCTGACTCGGGTTCTTCTGATAGTTCCGGAGCTGAAACAACAATAAATTCTGAATATAATGAAACTACTCCTATTGAAATTACTCAAAATGATTCTATTAACGAAAACAATCAAACGATAAATGAAACTTTAGAATTTGTAAATTCTACATTAATCAACGAAACTTTTACAAATGAAACTCTAATTAATAATACTTCACTAGATGAAACTCTAATCAATCAGACCTTAACGAATCAAACTTGGAATAATGAAACTCTAATCAATGAGACTTTTTATTCTGCTAATTTAACAATTCAAACTAAACAGTATCAGGCGGTTATTAATCGACCGGTTAAATGGATTAAAATTATTAATGTGACTAATGAATCTGCGATTGATGAGATTCTTTCTGAAGTTCGCAATATTTCTATTGATTTGCCTAAAGAGGCAACAGAAATCCAAATAAAAACAGGTTCCGACATAGAACAAAGTCTTAGTAATGCTGAAAATTATGCAGAAGAATTTAATCAATCTGTTAGCAAGGAAGATATTGCTCCTGGAAGTATGACTGGATTAGTTATAAGTGAATCTAATAATTTTGGGATTATCACCCGAGTCTATAACTGGTTATTAGGTCTTTTTAAGAGCAGTCAGATTACTGGCAATGTAGTTGAAGATCAAGGTTCTTTTGAAGTTCAAGATCAATTAATTGAAACTTCAGATTCAAAATCCTTGGATGTAGCTCCTTTAGTTCAAGAAATTGTTAATAATATTTCGGATAACAACTCTATAGCTATAGAGTATACTACTCCGGCTCCAATTGCCGAAGAAAATTTAACTTCGCAAGGAAAACAGATAACCATTTTATCAGAAAGCGAATATAATTATACCGAAATTTTAGCTTATACTTTAATTGATGATGTTACTGGAATGCAAAATATTCCTATTAATGATACTTCTAAAATAAAACTATACTGGTATGCTAGTACGGAAGATGCTAAAAAATATGGTTACTCTGAAAAATCTATAGAAGCTTCGGAAGAGTTTAAGATAGAAACTCTTCAGATAAACACTTCCAAATCTGATGAAGAAATTAATTCAAATCAAGAAGTTTTACCAAAATTTGAAGATAATACTAGCAATAATTCTGAGCAGATAATAAATTCAACAATAGATAATGTTGCATCCGAACCAGCAACTTTAACTGCAGAAACTCAAACAACAGAAACAACTCAAGAAACCCCTACTGAAGATGTCGCAAATTCGGAAATAGCTATTACAGGAAATGTTGTTGCATCTAATGAAGAGCCAGGAATGATTACTAAATTAGTGGGGGGTATTATGGGAATTACTGGAAATGTTATTGAAACCTCAGAAGATAATTTAAAAAACAACTCTAATAGTGAAGCTACTTCAGAAACTTTGGAAACTTCAAATCAAAATAATCTGATAAAAGTAGAAGTTAGTTATAATGCTTATGATTTAGATGGGGATGGTTTTGTAGATTATATTGAATGGGTAGTTCCGCATCTTTCTACTCAAACTTATCAGCTTATTTTAATTACTAAAGCAGAGCATTTAGATTCTAATAGAAATTCTATTGAGGACATTTATAATTTTGTTAAATCTTTGGATAGTTCACTATTTGCTGTTCCTAACGGGGATTATATCAGAGCCAAATTTGAGAAAAATTTAACCATTGGAAAAGATATGACTCTTTATGCAAATGGGAGCGGGGTTGTAAGAGTTTACAATGAAAATAAAAATGATTCTATCGGAGAATTTTTAATTAATTCTGAAAATATTTCTGAATACAAAATTTATCCTAACTATACTTCTTCAGATACTTATGATCTTGGGTTTATGGGTAATATAAGCGTAGACTATATTGTTGACCCTCTAACCTGTCCAGATGCTGGTGGAAATTGGGTAGTATCTAATAATTATGTTCTTAGTACTTCTGTAAACTGTTCTACTATAACTATTGGTAACGGAGTTACTTTAATAATTAATAGCACTGCTGCGGGAAATCAGTCCGTGAATTTAAGTGCCTTTAACATTACTATTTCTGCTGGTGGAATTATTAATGGTAACGGAACAGGATACTTGGGGGGTTTAACCGGAAATCCCGGCACAGCAGGATTTGGTCCTGGCGGCGGTGGTTATGGTACTTATGGTGGTGGCGGTGCAAGCCATGCTTCTGCCGGAGGTGCAGGTTCAAATGGTGCCGCAAATCTTACTATTTATGATTCTGTAACACAACCTATTATGCCAGGTTCTGGTGGCGGAGGAATTTATACTGGTAGGGGTACTAGTGGTAATGGGGGTAGTGCAATTTATCTCTATCTTTATGATACTCTTGTTAATAATGGAAGTATTTTTGTAGATGGTACTAGTGGAAATAGCGGAACTACTACTTATTCCGGTGGCGGCGGTGGTTCTGGTGGAAGTATTTTTATTAATGCTTCTCAAGTAAATGGTATTGGTATACTTTCAGCTGCAGGTGGAACAGGCGGAGCTACTACTCGATCTTCTTCTGGCGGCGGTGGTGGTGGTTCTGGTGGAATAATAAGTCTTATTGCTCGAGATTATGATAGTTATGCGGGTAGTTTGATAGTTTCATCGGGATCTGGATATTCTGGAACTGTTGCAGGCTCAGTTTATAGACCTGCATCATCAACTCTAGGGAATGTGATAATTCCTTCAGGTCAAACTACTACTTGGACTCTTGGAAATTTTACTTTTAATAATTTTACTTTAGAATCCGGTGCTACTTTGCTTGTTGTAAATGCTGCTAGCCCCTCAAATTGTTTTGGTGGAATTGGTGGAGGTTCCGGTCCTGGAGTTTCTTCAAGTGGTTCTGGTGCGGGTGGTGGAGCAGGACATGGAGCTAATGGTGGAGCAGGAAGTTCTGCGGGTGGAACAGGCGGAGCTAGTTATGATAATTCTACCTGGCCTTCTATTATCGGTTCTGGCGGCGGTGGCGGAAGTTCAACCACTACCGCTATGCCTACTGGAGGTTTTGGGGGAGGACAGATTTATCTTAATGTTGTTAATACTGCTAATATAAATGGAACTCTTTCAGCTGATGGAACCAATGCACTCACTGGAAGCAATGGTGGCGGCGGTGGTGGTTCTGGTGGAAGTATTTTGTTGAACTCTTCTAATTTTATTGGTAGTGGAACAATAACTGCGAAAGGTGGAAATGGAAGTTTATATGCAGGTAATACTGGCGGCGGTGGCGGAGCTGGAGGAAGATTAGGTATTTTCTTTACAACAAGCCAGTATACTGGAACTTTAACTACTGCTAATGTTGCAGGAGGTAGTGTTAATCATACGAGTGCGGTTGCAGGAGGAACAGGAACTTTATCCATATCTGATTTTATAGCCCCAACAATAGTTTATGATGGAACTTCTGAAAATACTAGTACTACTTTAACTGCAAGAAATAACATTTTTGTTAGTGCAACAGCTTCAGATGATATTAGTCTTGCTTCAATTAATATTACATTATACAATTCTCAAGGTTTGACTAATTATTCTGTGCAAACTTATGTAACTAATGCTACAAATACCTATACTTATAACTTTACTAATCTTGTTGATGGAGTTTATTCCTTTAATGCTACTGCCAAAGATAGCACTGGAAATTCTAATTCTTCAGGTTCAAGAACAGTAACTATTGATTATTTATCTCCTAACGCAGATTATTCTACTGGAACTGAGATTGCTTCATCTTATCTGCCAAGAAATTATGCCTTCGTTAATGTTAGCTCAACCGCTCCTGATGTTCAGAATGTTACAATTAATTTGTATAATACTAGTTTAGTTAATTCAACTCTTATTACTTCTGCTCCTTATCAACTTAATTTTACTAATCTTGCCGACGGAATTTATTATTTTAATGCTACTCTTAAGGATCCTACTCATTCAAATTCAACGACAACTAGGACGGTAACTATTGATACTATAAGTCCTCAACTAACTTTTGCTTATCCTGTTTCAGGAACAACTTATGAAGTTGATGTTACTAACTTTAGTTATAATTATATCGAAGCAAATCCTGCTTCTTGCTGGTATTCCTTGAATGGGGGAACAACTAATACTACAATTACCTGCGGCAATAATGTTACGGGTTTAACTGCTTCTTCGGGAAGCAATAGTTGGAATTTATGGATGAATGATAGTGCGGGACATCTTACTAATAGTGCACTAACTTTTACTAAAAATATTTCAAGAATTAGTTTTTGCAGAACTCTTAGTGATTCTGGGGCTTATACTGTTTTGAATAATATTAGTAGTGTTTCTGGTAACTGCTTAACGGTCAATTCTAATAATGTTATTATTGAGGGTAATGGATTTACTTTTAGTGGAGATAGGGTAGGAGATGATTATGGAGTCTATATTAATGGCAGAAGCAATGTAACCGTTCAAAATTTTGGAAACATAACAAATTTTGCCAAGGGTGTTGGAGTTATTTCCTCAAGCAATTGCTTAGTAAAAAATCTTTCTATAAGTTCTTCTACAGATCATGGTATCTATGTTCAGTGGGCTTCTACTAATACTTTTAGAGATTTAATATTAAATGGAAATGCTGGTGCTGGAATTTATGTAAACTTTTATGCAACTCTAAACAATTTGATTAATGTAACTGCCCAAGGCAATAGTGGAAATGGAATAGGGATAAATGATAATTCTAACAATAACACTTTAACTAATTGTACTGTTAGTGGGAATTCCCAAAGTGGTGTTGCTATATTGACCTCTGTAGGAAATACGTCTATAAATAATCTTTATTCCTCAAGCAATCTTGGAAGTGAAATTTATGATAATTCTGGGAACTCTAAGATTAATTATCTAAGATATGAAAATCAATATGGGAAGATTGAATGGACTAACACTAGTGATGGGAACTTTTTAAAAAATTTGGGTGTTGAAGGTTCGCTTATTCTTGGGCAAACCTTGAATATCACTCAGTCTTTTATAGCTTTAGCTACAAGCTCATTTAGCTCTAGTAATATTAGTTCTTCGGCTAATATAACCCTCTACGGAGTTAATACTAGTACTATAAGGCCTGTAGTTTATAGAAATTCTAGTGCTTTATGCACCTCGGTTTCTTCTCCAAGTTGTTATAATTTTACTAATCTTAATGTAGCTAATCCTGTGTTTAATATTTCTAGTTGGAGTAATTACACTATAATTGATTTAGGGAGTAGTTATCTTGGAATTACTATTAATAGTCCTGCAAATACTACTTATACAACTTCTAATATTCTAGTTAATTTATCTGTTCTAAATTCTTCTTCTACAACTTTTTATAATGGTAGTGCTAATAATACTTATACCACTCCAGCTAGCCATAGTTTCGGACAAGGAAGCACTAATCTTTTAGTTTATGCTACAGATGGTTACGGAAATTATAATGATGCAAATGTTGTATTTTTTGTGGATTCAATTTTGCCGCAAATAACAATTGTTTCTCCTAGCGTTAATAGTTATTATAATTCGCCAACTACTGCAACGATGACTTATGTAGAAACAAATCCTGCTTCTTGCTGGTATTCTTTGAATGGAGGAATAAATACTAGTTTTGTTTGCAATAATAATATAAGCGGCATGAATCCTGTGGAGGGTTTGAATAGTTTGATAATCTGGATGAACGATACTCTTGGAAACAAAAACTCTTCGAGCGTTTCTTTCTATAAAGATACTACTCCTCCCCAAATAACAATTACTCAACCAAGTTCATTAACCTCTACTTCAACTTCTATAAACGTTGAATTTAGTTCTAGCGATTCTGGAGTTGGTGTTTCATCAAGATGGTTTAATGATGGTGTAAATAATATTTCTTATTCTACTCCTACAACTGCAACTCTTGGGCAAGGCAATACAACTATTATCCTTTATTCTAATGATAGTCTAAATAATTTAAATTCAACTTCATTAAATGTTTTTGTTGATTCTATAGCTCCTGCTGTTTCATTTATCTATCCATTAAATGTTTCTAGTTTAACTTCTAATTCTTTTAGTCTTTCTTATAGTGCTTCAGATACTACTCTTGATGATTGCTATTGGAGTTCTAATAATGGTGCTTCAAATACTACTCTTGCTTCTTGTTCAACAAATATAACTTCTAGTTGGGGTCAGGGTTGGAATAATATTACACTTTATGCTAATGATAGTCTTGGAAATATCGGCTCTACAAATGTTGTATTTTTTGTGGATAGTATCTATCCTACTATAACAATCAATAGTCCAAATAATGATAGTGACTTTGGAACAAATTATTTTGCAGTTAATGTAAGTGCGGTAGATACTAATTTTAATAATATAACTACTAGATTGTATAATTCTTCTTTAAGTCTTATTAATACTACTTCTTTAAGTACTACTCCTTTTACAATAAGTTTTGTTAGCCTGGGTGATGGAATTTATTATTTTAATTCAACTGCTTGTGATATTCTAGGAAATTGTAATAGTAGTGAAACCCGAAAGTTGTATATTGATAGTGGTTTGCCAACCCTAAGTTTATCTTCACCTTCTGATAATTCTTATCTTAATTATACTAATGTAAATTATAGCCTTTCAGTTTCTGATACTACTTCTGGAATTTCAAATTATAGTTTGAATATTTATAATTCAACAAGTCTTGTTAATCAAACAACAAAAACTGTTGGCTTTAGAACTAATAGTTTAACCGACGGAATAAATGTAACTTTGAATACTGGAAATTATACTTGGTTCTATCAGGCTTATGATTTGGCCGGAAATTCTAATCTGAGCACTAATAGAACTGTTATTATTGATATGGTTTTGCCTCAGATTAATATTACATATCCTGTTGAAGGAATGCTTTATGCTTCTAGACCCAATACTATAAATTATACTACTTCGGATAATTTTGGAGTTGATAAATGTTGGAATACTTTTGATAGCAGACCTCTTAGCTGTTTAGGTTATGTAACCGGACTTTCAAATGTAGTAGCTGAAGGAAGTAATACCTGGAATATTTATACTAAGGATTTGGCGGGAAATCTTAATTCTACTAGTGTAACCTTTTTGGTTGATACTCAAGCACCAAGAATCTCTTTTATTGATACAACTACTGCTACTGGAAATTATAGCAATGTTAATTATGTTTATGCTAATTTAACTGCTTCAGATACTCGTTACGCTAATGCAACAATTTACATTTATACTCCTTCAGAATTATTCTATAATCTTACAAGTACTGAAACTCAATTTAATCTAACTAAATTAATGCTACAAGATGATATGTATTATCTTAATGCTAGTGCTTGGGATCTTGGCGGAAATAGTAATTCTACTGAAACTAGAAGAATAATGCTTGATAGAAACTTCCCCCAAATTTCTTTTGGTGCTGGAATGCTGGATAATGGTTCTTCATTTTCTTCAAATAGCCTTTTCGCAAATATAAGTTTAGATGAACAATTTACAAAAAATATAACTTTTTATTTGTTTGAAGAGACTACAAATAGTTTGGTTTCAAGCAAGACTTTCACTAATTCGACTAACTCTACTTATTTTGATACTTCTGAAGATGGGTTGTATGATGTAGAAGTTATTGCTTATGATTGGGTTGGACATTCAAACTCTACCGGCAATAGAACTTTCTATAAGGATACTATAGGACCGGTTTTTTCAGGATACAAATATAACTCTAATTCCAGTTTTGCACAAGTAAACATAACTGCAAGAGATGTTCCTTCAGGAGTTGATAGTGTTTGGGCGGAAATTTTAGATAGTAACAATACTTCCATTGGAGGTTATGAATTTTCTAGACAGGCTGGAGATTTATACAATGGCAATTATAGCGTAAGCATAACTAATATTACTAATATCGGGGATTATAGAATTCAAATCTACGCGAATGATACGGGTAATGCTACTTCTAATTCAAGTTATTATTTTGATATTTATCCAACAACGAGTTTTAGAGTTAATCCTAATGTAACTAATTCTAATGTGACATATAACTTTACTTTTTTTGGTTCGGGTAATGATTTGGGCGAGATAAATACTTCTTTAAGTTCTAACTCTACTCTTAAGAATCGTGAATATGATGTCTCAGTTAATGCTTCTGATAACAGTTCAATTGTATTTTATAATCTTACTCTTGGAATCTCTAGCCCAAATATTAATATCCAACAAATTAATAACAGTATTCAGTCTACTCCTTCTTTATATAAGCCTCTTAAAGTTTTAGCAGTAGAATTAAATAATTTAACTCTGGGTAATGGGGCAAGAATAGAGATGGATTATTCTGGAAAGTTTGATAGTGGAGATTACCCTATAATTAATGAAAGTCAGTTAACAGTTCATAAATGTTCTTCTTGGAGTATTTCTTCTCAAACCTGTAGCTCTGACTGGATAGAAGTTAATGGAACTACGATTAATACTCTTGCAAAGAAAATAAGTTTTGATGTATCGGGGTTTTCTGCTTATGAAATTACTGAATACCGATGTGGAAATGGTATTTGTGAAACTGCTTATGGAGAAACTACTATTACTTGTTCTTTAGATTGTAGTTCTGAACAGACAAATAACACTACTACCCAGAATAATAATGGTGGTGGAGGCGGCGGAGGCGGAGCTCCAAAAATTGATGGTTCAAAAAGTCTTAGTTTGAGTACACTTGAAATATCTGAAGAGTTAAGAGTACACGACTCCGCAAATAGAAGCATAACTGTTTCCAATCCTCAAACTACTTCTGTAGAAGCTAGTGTTACTCTTGATGGCGAAGCGGCTCTAATTGCTCAGGTTTATCCTACTAATTTAACTATTCCCCCTCTAAGCACCAGGGCAGTTACACTTATGATTTCTGCAGATAAAGAGGGATTTTATTCTGGGGAGATAACTATTAAATCTGCTACGAGTGAACTAAAAGTTCCTGTTAAAATTTTAGTTAGGGGAAATAGTGATAAACTAATGGACTTAAATGTTCAGATTGATAATAAGAAAGTTGCAAAGGGTGAAGATTTGGATTTTAGATTAGCGGCATTTAATTTGGGGAAACTTTCAAGATATGATATTAATATTAGATATGAAGTTATAGGTAGTGATAATAAGACTTATGCTTCTCAACAGGAAGCAATTGCTATAGAAACTTCATTAAATCTTGTTCGAAGTATAGCCATTCCAAGAGATATGCCCCTTGGATCTTCTTCTTTGGTTGTAACTGCATTTTACGACGAGAATAGTGCTAAATCTGTTTCTTCATTTGAGGTTGTTAAGCCCGAGTTTACAATGAACCTGCCCGCGATAATAAAAGAAGGACTGCCATTGTTTATGACCGCTATTTTATTAATCTTTTTTGCGGTTGTTGGCTACTATTATTTTACTTTCATGAGAAAAAAATTGTTTGAAAAGGAGATGGAGGAGATAAAAAAGAAGAGTATATATAAATTCCCTGATTTTGATTTACTTCCAAAATCTCATTTTGCGTATATTGGTTTAATTGCGGATACAAAAGTAAAGACTTATTTGGATTATACTCAGTTGAATAGACATACACTTATAGCTGGTGGAACTGGAAGCGGTAAAACTATTTCTGGGATGGTAATTGCAGAAGAACTATTAAGAAGAGATCAGACTGTAATTGTATTTGATCCGGTTGGACAGTGGAGTGGATTTTTTAATAAAGATGGTGATAAGATGATGCTCAGCAAGTTCAGAAAATTCGGCATGAGTTCAGCTAGGTCCTTTGGTGGAAAAGTTATTCAGATAACTAAAGATAGTATGAATCTTGATATTTTGAAATACATGAATACTGGAAAATTAACTATACTCAGAATGGATGCTTTGAAGCCAAATGAAGCAGATACTTTTATTGAGCAGTGCTTGGAAAAGATTTACAGGGCAAATCTGTCTGAAGTTACTAGTTTGAAAAATCTTTTGGTATTAGACGAAGTTCATAGACTGCTTCCTAAATATGGCGGAAGAAAAGCTTATATGAAACTAGAACAAGCAGTTCGTGAGTTTAGAAAGTGGGGTATTGGACTTTTAATGATTTCACAGGTACTGACTGATTTTAAAGGTGCTATTAGGGGGAATATTGGAACAGAAATACAGTTGTTCTCTAGATACGAGGGAGATATTAAAAGAGTTAGAGAAAGACATGGTTCGGATATTAGCAAATTAATACCTAAACTTCCAATTGGTATTGGTATGGTTGAGGCTGGAGGATATAATCGTGGTAGTCCTTACTTCGTAGATTTTAGACCTATCTATCACTCTCCTTTGAAATTGACTGATAAAGAGTTAGCAAGATATGTTGATAAAAAACCTTATTTGAGTGCTATGCCGGCTAAAACTTCTAAGGGTCACGAAGCTAAAAGCGAAGGCAAATCTGAAGATAGCAGGGAAGAAGCAAAGGAGGATAAATCAGAAAAGAAACCTGAACATAAGAAAACAGAACATCATCCAACTCCTCATACTTCTCATAAACATAAAAAGTAATTATCTCCTTAACAAGGATCTTTGCTCAACTAATTCTTTTAAGAAAGCTTCTTTGAAAAGTTTTTCAATAATCTTATAGTTGTGTTCATTGAATTGGCAGAGAACCCACGCAAATCTATCTACTTTAATCATATCAGTATTTGCTACGTATCTTATTCTTTCTGAATCTGGACTTCCTACCTGAAGCCTTAGATGATAGGGTTTTTTGAACTCTCTGAAAAACTTTTCAAGAGTCATATTTTCTTCATCTACTCTTTTTATACTACCTGGCGGGATTATATCAAAAAATCTTGTAGGATTTAGCAGTTCTTGAGTAGTATACATTAACTCTAAAAATTTTTTATTTTTTTCTGAGCCAAATCTGTTTAAAGAATATTGCCCTATTTGCATTTCTATAATAACTCTCCGAATCCAATAAGTCTCCAGTGATTATTAATGTTTCTTGCTAGTCCAATATTTTCAGATTTTATTGGAACTATTGGAATTCTAAGATGAACTTCTGCAATATTATTTTTTATAGTCTTTATCATACCCACAGTTATACCTGTATTTACGCTTAACATTATTAACTCGCTTGGTTTTAGATTTTCAATTTTTAATTCTTCATTTGCCCCAAATACTTTTTCAAAAAGATTAAACTTTATTTTTATTTTTTCTACAATTTCCGGTAGCTCCCCTACTTTTGATGCAACACATCCAGAGAGTAAATCTGTTTTAGTCAAAATATTATCTAATTCTGTTCCTATTGCTAAACTTCCACCAGGTGTAGCACTTTGTATCGCATGATTGCCCCTGAATATAGAGGTTATTTTTGTTTTAATTGTTTGATAGATAAATTGGTTGGCTTTTTTTTCATAACTTCCGGGTTTTATCTCTATTTCATCTCCAACTTTCAGTGCTCCTTGTTTTAAGACTCCGGCTATAACTCCCCCAGACATTTTGTTTATTTCTGTTCCTGGTTTGTTTATATCAAAACTTCTTGCTATTAGGAAAAGAGGCTTTGAAGTTGTATCTCTTTGAGGGATAGGTATTTTTAGTAGTTGCTCTTTTATGAGGTTTATATTTATATTTTGCTGAGCAGAAACAGGAATTATTACTGCGTTTTCTGCAACACTTCCCTTAACAAAATCCTTTATTTCTTTATAACTCTTTAGTGCTTGTTCTTTTGTTACTAAATCTATTTTATTTTGAACTATAATAATATTTTTTACATTTTTTGCTTTTAATGCTACAAGATGTTCTCTTGTTTGAGGTTTTATTCCCTCATTTGCAGCGATAACTAATATTGCAGCATCTAACATTGCTGCTCCTGAGAGCATGGTAGCCATTAACATTTCATGCCCTGGGGCATCTACAAAACTAATATATCTTTTATTTTCACCATCGCCAATAATAGATTCAGCGTAACCTAATTTTATAGTAATTCCTCTTTTCAATTCTTCAGAATGTGTATCTGCAAATTTTCCTGTTAACTTGTATAATAAAGTAGTTTTACCATGGTCAATATGTCCTACTGTACCCACATTTAACATTGGAAGTTTTTCTATATCTAATTTTTCTTCTTTGATAGTTTTAGTTTCTTGTTTAGCCATATTTGTTTTAAAGAAGGGTTGTTTTTAAACCTATTTTTTAGAGTTTTCCTTTTGTTAGAAGAGTAATTATGTGGCTACGAATCGGTTCTCTATAGAAACTTGTGGGTTTTTTTAGTATTAAATCTGCATGCTCACATTTTAAATTTTGATAGCCACTTAATACGACTACCGGGATATTGGGGTTTGCTTCTTTTGATTGCTTGGCTAATCTTAAGCCATCTCCACTATTAAACTCTTGATCTACTAGTAGAAGATTATATATTAAACCTCCAGTTATTGCTTCATGAGCTTCTTGTAATTCAAAATAACTCTGAACTTGACAACCAAATGTTCCCTCTAAGTGGGGGGTCAGAAGTCTAATTAATTCAATATCATTATCAACTAATAAAATAAGTTTATCACTTAAATCTTTAGTTATTAATCTTGAATCTGTCATTCTAAATTTACTTTTAAATGGTTTTTAAAGTTGATGCTTAGAATTCTTGCAGTTCTATCGCATCATATTCTTTCTTGAATTTTTCAATATCTTCACGAGTCCTAAAATCATTTTGAGTTATTATTTTTCTTGCTTTTCTTGCCGGTAAATAGTCTCCTGTTAAAGTTTCTAATCTATTAAGAGTTTCAGACTTTTTTTGTAGAATATCATTTCTTGCTCTCTTTTGTCTTTTTGATTTTTCAACCAAACTATTCAAACCTGCTAAAAAACTTTGAATGTAATAACTAAAAAAATCCATTTTTTCTTGTTCGCTTATCCAAATGTATTCGTTTACCATATAATCTTAATTACTTGAACTATTTATTATTTTTCAATCTGATCTGTTCTTAGAACTTCCAAGCCTGTTTTTTTGCAAACATCAATAACTTTTTGTCTTGCTTCGGAGTTTCCACAGCCTTTCCAATCTATTAATACTGAGGTAGTATGTTCTTGAGTTTTTTCTATGGCTTCGTGAAGCATAGAATCATTTATGGGAAGTTGATATTCTGGTATGATATGAGAAATAGCATATTCTTCTGAGTTTAGCTGAATTTTATTAAAATTTGGGCAGTAGTGTGGGCCTCCTATTGCGATACATATTTTTATTTTCTTATTTTTATTTTCTTGTTTCCATTTTTCAAAGTTTTGTAGCTCTTGAATTGTTTTTGCTACTATTTCTGCTGCTTCTTTATCTTTCCAACCCTCTTCATTGCTACCTACCTCAATAAAGCAGCAAGGTTTTTTTATTAGCGGGCCATGATGGGTACATTCAAGAGTTACTTCATGTTTCCATCCGGCTTGCTTTGCATTTTCACTTAGTTTTTTAAATAAGAATTTTAATACTAGCGCTGAAGTTGAGCATAGTTTGTTTGCTATTCCCCCAAAATCTGCATTTCTCCAATTTCCTGGTGCATGCAGAGATAGACTTCTTTTTCCGTTTTTTGAAGCATGTCTTGTGGCAAAAACTATAAAATCTATATTCTTTAATTGTTCTTCTTTTTCGTCTATGTTCTCAGAGTAAATACTTTCTTTAGATAGTTCTATTAGTGGCATGTGAGGTAAGAAGAACTTTTTTAGATTATCTGCTATGTTTATTCCAGCTATATCTTTTTTTGAGTAGAGTATTGCGAATTTCATTTTTTTATTTTTTGGTTTTTATTAATTCTCTGCATTTTTCGCAACGTCTTTCTAATTCATTATAATTTTCTATTATATTTATTTTTCCAGCATTAAATGCCTTAAATTTCTTTAGTGGAGATTTATGGTTATAGCCTCTCTTTTTCATTTCTTTTACTAGCTCTTCATGTCTGCTTTTTATGTTATGAACTTCTACCTGTCCTTTTTCTAAATGTCCTTTTATACTTTTATTAGCTAAAATACTTCCAATTAGTTGATGAAGTTCTTTATGCTCTCCGAGTAAATGATTTCTACATAAACATTCTGGCTTAATCATCCACATTCTTGTCATGTTTTGAATATGTTTATATAGTTTTTAAGCTTTGATTTGAGTATGGAGAGCTTAGATAGATATTATAATCCTAAGATAAGGCGAGAAGTAGAAATTTTTGATACCGCTTTTGCAATTGTAATAGTTGTGCTTTTTATTATTGCTCTTTTGAATTATAATTTTTTTAAGGATGTTGCTCAAGATTGGATTCTTTTGTATGGTGGTTTTGGTTTAATCGTTATCAGTTTTTTATTGGATTTGATACCTCAATTATTTGATCCCGGATTTATGGTTTTTCTTGCTATGGCAATTGGTATGAGTTTATTTTCAGCAACTATTTTTATTACTATTGGTTCTTTTTTTGGGGGTTTGGTAGGCTATGAGCTTGGTAGAAAATATGGATTCAGATTTATTTGTCCTTTATTTGAGAGAAATGATATGGAAAAAACCCTGAATTTTTGGCAAAAATATGGTAAGTTTATAGCTTTTTTAGGAGCCTTATTGCCTCTACCTTACTTTCCTTTAATTTTTGGAGCTTTGGGTATGAAAAGAAAAGAATTTGTTTTTTGGGGTTTAATTCCCAGAATTATGAGTTTTATAATTTTTAGTACTTTTGTGCATTTTGGTATAACCTTTTGGCACGGTTTGTAATTATGCTTCTTTTCTATTTTTCATTACAAATATATTTTTAAATCCTAATTAAATTAATAGTCTATGGGAGATTTGTGGGTAGTTGATTGTGGGTTAGATTTAAGAGATGCTGCTGTTTTAGAGTATTCTAATCAGAGTAAACTGATTTTAATTCCTGAAGGTCTTGATTCAGATTTATTAACAAATATTCTTCTTTATTCTAAGTGTAATCTAGAAGCAATGGTTAACCAACAGAATATAAACACAAGCCCTGTTTTTTGGAGCAGGGGTTCTATTAGTCAACCAAATTTAGCAGAATACTGGATGTTGGGATTTTTTTACATTAGGCAAATGGATGCTAAGCTTAGAGTGGGTATGATAACTCTAAATGATTATGTTGATGAGGGTTACGAAGAGATTGTTGGTATTTTGAAAACCGATTTGTCTCTTTTAACGCTACTTAATCGAAGTGGAATGCAGATAGTTTCTTCAATACCCCAATCTCCAACTATAGCTTTTAATAATTTTGGGTTTTATTCTTATAGGTCTGCTTCTGAAAAAGGTTAGAATTTATAAATTCAAGATAACTCTCTTAGGTATGGGAGTGATAAGTCTTATTTTGTATGGGGTTGTATTGTTAACAAGTTTGCCTGTTGGTTATTTTCTTGCTTGGCTTTGTAAAGATGAGATTATTTATAGAAAGTGGATGTTTGTTATTTTTTATGCTTTTGTTGCAGGGTTTATTTGGGCTTTTATCTTGTTGGATAATCTTCCTGTACTTCTTTGTTTTGCTTATATGACTATTGTAACAGCCGTTTCTATATTTAAAGGTAAAGATAAGAAATTTTTAAAAGAATAATCCTGATAATAGTCTAATAAAACCCATTGAGTTTATTTTTTTTCTAGTGCTTTTCTCTTGTTATTCTTGCTGAACAACCAAATAAATCCAAAAAGTAAGGCATAGCCTATAACTATCGCAGCTATTAATTTTAATAAATATATTTTTGTCATTTTGTTTTTCTTATATTTTAGATGTGAAGATTATATTTAAATGTTTTTACTCGATTACAGTTTCATAAATATTTTCTGGGAAGTCCATTCTTATTAGATTAAACATTTCTGCAGGTGTGCGAATAGTTACTTCCAGTTTTCCGGCTATTCCTCTTCCACTTTCTATCGCCTTTTTTTCTGCATTATCTGCTATTTCTTTTAGTTTTGTTTCCATTAATTCTTCATAGCAAACTTGTAGATTTAATGGATCTTCTGGAGCATTTCTCCATAAGAGAAAGGTTTTTGCATATTCTGAAATAAATTCCTCTATTTTTTCTCTATCAAAATAAATTCCTCTTGCTTGAATTCTATTAAATTGTTTATCTAAGTGGATAAATCTTGTTTTTATCATTTTATTTTTATGATTTTTAGAGTTTTATTGTTTTGCAGTCCTAAATGCTTGTTCTAGGTTTTGAATAAATACTTGTACTCCTTGATTCCACTTTCCTCGATAAGGTGCGGCAATAGCAGAATAGACTGGGAGGTAGATTGCGATTATTCCTCCATTTTTATCTGTATCATAAGCTCCAGGATACATCATCAAGTAATATTCTCCACAATTTCCCTGTCTTTTACTTGGAAATTCTACTCCAGGTTCTATATCCAAAAGGTTCAAACTCTCATTTGTTGAACCATGTTCAAAGAATACTCTTCCATCAGAAGTTTCTAATGCACTCATATCTAAATCATTTTCGGCGGTGGCGTAGTCTACAATTCCTTCTAACTTGAATTTAAATCTCTGCTGACTAATAATTGGTATTCTGCAGAATCTTTCTTTGAAAGCTTTAGTTAGTTTTTTTCTAGAACCAGGAGTCATTCTTCTAAGTTTATTTCCTGAGAGCAGTTCTATTGGTGTTTCTTCAGGTGTTTCTTCGGACAAATCTGATTCTCCCATTAAATTAATAGTATCTTAATCTTTAAAAATGCTCTTTTTTTACCACTATCTTTTTAAACTTAAAAATCCTAGGCATTTTATGAAAAAAGCAGGGAAGAATAAGAGGTCTAAAGATATAAGAAAAGTTAGGAATTATGATTTTCTTCTTGCATTTTTCTTCTTGTTTATTGTTGCTTGTGTTGGTTTTTCGGGATATAATAATTTTGGTATGACTGGGAATGTTATCTATAATTCTAGTAATACTCAGATAACTGCTTGCGGAGATATTAATGAGCCGGGAGTTTATACTCTTATGAATAATATTACTGCGAGTGGGACCTGTATTATTCTCAATTCAGATAACATAACTCTTGATGGTCAAGGATATACACTTAATGGTCCTGATTCAAATATAGGTGTTTCTATAATTGGCAGAACTAATATTACTATTCAAAATCTTAGCACGATAGGTTTTATGCATGGCTTATCCTTAAACTCTTCAAATAATTCTATGCTTACAGATATAAATACATTAGATCACGAGTGTACTTTAACTGGCGCTTCTTATTCATGGGGCGTAATTATTTCTAATTCTAATAATAATACTCTCAGGGATATTAACTCTTCAAGTAATCCTCGTTCAGGACATACCTGTTATCATGGGGGTATTTCTTTATTTAGTTCAAATTATACTCTTATTTCTACAGTTTCTATTTTAGGTTCAACTACTGCAATTTCACTCTCTTCAAGTTCATATAATAATTTTTCTTCAATTACTCTTGCTTCAAATACTTATTCTTGGGTTTATGATTCAGATTCTCTTAATGATTATTTAGACGGAGTCTTGTTTACTCGAGAAGCAATAGTTAATCCCAACATAACTTTTTGTGGAGATATAACTGCGCCAGGAGTTTATACGCTTATAAATAATATAACTGCGAGTGGTGATTGCTTAAGGGTAAATTCTGATAATGTTACATTGGATGGACATGGATATATTGTTTTAGGTTCTGGGTCGGGTAGAGGGATTTTTATTTTAAATAGAACTAATATTACTATTCAAAATCTTAGCACGATAGGTTTTATGCATGGCTTATCCTTAAACTCTTCAAATAATTCTATGCTTACAGATATAAACTCTTCAAATAATGATTGTGCCGATGTTTATTGTTCTTCATCGGGTATGCTTCTTTCTAATTCTAATAATAATACCCTTGTAAATTTAAATATTTTCAATAGTAATTGTTCTGGAAATTACTGTTCTTCTAGTGGAATTTTATTTAATAATTCTAATTTTAATATTGTTTCTAATTCAACTATTGGCTCGATTCTATCTGATTCCGTTTTACCTAGGTTAATAGTAGCAATTCCACTCTATTCAAGTTCATATAACAATTTTTCTTTAATTAACTTTTTTTTAAATAATCAAAATTTAACTGTTGATGTTTATTCTTCTAATGATTATTTGGATGGAGCCCTTTTATTTGCTTGTGGCGACGGCATTGTTAATGGGGCAGAGCAATGTGACGGCACTAACTTTAGCGGAAGTACTTGTTCAACTTATAATTTTAATAATGGTAGTCTGAGTTGTTCTGTTGATTGTTTAACTATTAGTACTTCTGGATGTTCTAACTCAACCACAACAACTCGAAGTTCTGGTGGCGGCGGAGGGGGCGGTAGTAGCTTACCAAAGGAAACCATTGTAATTAATAATTCTGGAACAGGAGTGGGCAATGGTTTAATAAATGAAACTCCTGAAGAACACGCTCAAAGAATTGAAAAAGTTAAAACAACTGTTAGTGCTAGTGTTATAACTTTGTTAGTTGCTTCTATAGTTTTGGTTTTGGCCATAATAATTTTGATTATTCTGAGGTTGAGAAAGTCAAATAATAATTAGAAATTCAAGAGTTAGTAACTCTTAAAAACTATCTTTTTCTAAGTTTAATATGTTATACCTAATTGGTCTTGGACTTAATTTGAATGGAATAAGCAAAGAAGGGCTTAGTGCTATTGATAAATGTGATAAAGTTTATCTTGAAGCATATACTGTTGAGTTCCCTTATACTCTAGAACAACTTTCTGAAAATCTCGGAAAGAAGATTGAAAAACTTGATAGAAACGAAGTAGAATCTGATAGATTAGTAAAAGAAGCTAAAAAACAAAATATTGCTTTGTTGGTTTATGGTTGTCCTTTATTTGCTACGACTCATCAAACAATTTTAGAAGATGCTTCTAAGCAGAAAGTAAAGATTAAGGTTATTTATGCAGCAAGTGTATTCGACGCTATTGCTGAAACAGGTTTACAACTTTACAAATTTGGAAAGGTAACAAGTATGCCTGCTTGGAAAAAGAATTTTAGTCCGGATAGTTTTCTCGAGATTGTAAAAGAAAATCAATCAATTAAGGCTCACTCTTTAATTCTCGTTGATATAGGCTTGGGTTTTAGCGATGCTCTTAATCAACTTAAAATAAGCTTAAAGAATAAGAAGATGAATTTTGACAAGATTGTTATTTGTTCTAATCTTGGCGGGGAAAACTCTAAAATTATCTATAGTTTTTTAGAAAGTTTAGAAAAAAACAAAAAAATATCTGCACCCTATTGTTTTATTATTCCGGCAGAATTACATTTTGTTGAAAAAGAAGCTTTAAGCAGGTTTGAATAGTTTTGATTCAAAATATCCAAATTCTTTTAGTTCTCGGTAAAGAATAAGCTCTGCTTTTTCTGCTTCGAGGGTAGTATATCTTATTCCATGAGTTTTACACCAAACTCTGTCATTTAAAACGTCTACTAATAATTTTGTAAGTTCTGCTCTTTTTTCAGGGTTTAATCTTCTAATCTCCTCTTCTAATACTGCTTTTTGCAATTCTTGCATTTATACTATAGTGTAAGAAAGTTTAAAAATACTCACACCTTGGATTTATTATGGCAAAAGAAAGATTCGAAAGCATAAGAATTAACTTAGCCATAACTATAATTAGTATTATTACAATTATTATAGCCTAAGGCAAGCTGTTTTCTGGCTTGCTGAACTTTACAATGAGTTTAGCTGCTGATACCTGTGTTGGAAGAGAAAGAGAGACTCTTTATAGAGAGTTATCTAGACTTTCAACTCGAGATGGTAAACCAGTTCTACCTTCTGCGAGAAGTGATTCTGAAAAATTAGGGATATTTAAGATGTTTTTGGAGCATAGACTTTATACTGCTGCAAGATTTTATGCAGATTCGTTATTGTCCGAGGATTTTCCAGATGGAAAAAGAGTTCCAATTACCAGTATAAGATATCATGCTTTTGAATATTTTGATTCTTTGAGGCTGAATGGACATGCAAATGATAGAATAGAAATGGCTTTTTTATTTGAGGAACCTTATTTGTTTCATCTGTGGTTAGATAAAATTGAAGAAGCGGATTATTTAAATTTAAAAAGAACTCACCACAAGCTTAATAAACAAAAAAACCGAGGATAAAGCATAAAAGAGATAAAAATGGCAACAATTGATGAGAACGAAAGGCAGATACTAGAATTTTGGAAGAAAAATAAAACTTTTCAAAAATCTCTTGATAAAACAAAAAAGTCAAAACCTTATATTTTTTATGATGGTCCCCCATTTGCTACTGGATTGCCTCACTATGGTCATTTACTTGGTTCTATAACTAAGGATGTATTTGGTAGATTCTGGACTATGAATAATAGATATGTTCGAAGAGTTTGGGGTTGGGA
This sequence comes from uncultured archaeon, assembly GCA_903866625.1. Classification (GTDB taxonomy): domain Archaea; phylum Nanobdellota; class Nanobdellia; order Pacearchaeales; family GW2011-AR1; genus CAIPOI01. The sequence goes on from CAIPOI010000008.1 coordinate 74,643, forward strand.
TTGTCATGGTTTACCTATTGAAAATATAGCTGAGAAGGGCTTGGGCATAAATTCTAAGGACGAGATTGAAAAAATGGGTGTAGCTAAATTTAATGCTTATTGTAGAAGTAAAGTTTTAGGTTATGTGGATGATTGGAAAAAGGTTATTGAAAGAATTGGAAGATGGGTAGATATGGATAGTTCTTATAAGACTATGGATAATGAATACATTGAAAGCGTTTGGTGGGCATTTAAACAGCTTTATGATAAAGGTTATCTTTACGAAGGTGAAAAAATATTAATGTACTGTCCAAGATGTTCGACTCCTCTTGCTAAAGCCGAAGTTGCAATGGATAATTCTTATAAAAAGATTAAAGATGAAACTATTGTAGTTAAATTTAAACTGAAAAAACAAGACGGATTTATTTTAGCTTGGACTACTACACCCTGGACTTTACCTTCTAATCTGGCTCTTGCTGTAAATCCAAGGCTAAAATATGTTTATGTAAAAGATAAAACTGATAAAAATATTTATATCCTCGCTAAAGACTTACTTTCTAAATATTACAAAGATGTTTCTCAATATGAATTAAAGAAAGAAGTTTCTGGAAAAGAGTTGGAGGGTTTAGAATATGAACCCCTATTTCCTTATTTTAAGGATAATAAGAATTCTTTTAAGATTCTTTTGGGAGATTTTGTAACTGAAGAAGATGGAACTGGAATAGTTCACATGGCTCCTGCTTTTGGAGAAGATGATTATAATCTTTGTAAGAAATATAAGATTTCTATAGTTCAACCAGTAGACGAAAAAGGTTGTTTTACTAAGGAGATTAGTGATTTTTCAGGAAGATATGTGCATGATGTAAATACAGATATAATAATATTTTTGAAGAAGCTTGGAAAAATTATCTCGGTTAAAAAAGTTGAGCATGAATACCCTTTTTGTTATCGTTGTGACACTAAATTAATTTATCGAGCTATTCCGGCATGGTTTGTTAATATTGAAAAGGTTAAACCTAAACTACTTAAGTTAAACGAGAAACTTAATTGGCATCCAGACTTCTTAAAAGATGGTAGAGTTAAATACACTTTTGAAACTGCTCCTGATTGGAATATTTCTAGAAACAGATATTGGGCTACAGCAATGCCAATCTGGAAATCCGTCGAAGGAGATTTATTAGTTGTTGGAAGCATTGAAGAACTAAAGAAATATGCTAAGAATCTTGGAAACAAACAAATAGACTTGCATAAAGATTTTCTTGATGAGATTGTTCTTGTTAAAAACAAAAAAGAATATAAAAGAATACCTGAAGTTTTAGATTGCTGGTTTGAATCTGGAAGCATGACTTTTGCTCAGTTTCACTATCCTTTTGAGAATAAAGATTTATTCAAAAAGAGTTTTCCAGCACAATTTGTTGCAGAATATATTGGACAGGTAAGAGCTTGGTTTTATTATATGCTGGTTTTATCTACAATTTTATTTGAAGATATTCCTTTTGAAAATGTGGTTACAACCGGAACTATTCTTGCAGAAGATGGACAAAAAATGAGTAAAAGTAAGAATAATTTTACAGATCCTATGATTCTTATAAATAAATATGGAGTTGATGCTCTTAGGTTTTATTTAATGTCTAATCCTGTAATGAACGCAGATAATGTTAACTTTTCAGATAAAAATGTTGATGAAATCTATAAGAAAGTTTTAGTTTTGCTTTACAATGTAAATAATTTTTATGGTTTGTATAAAAATATTAAGTCAACTAAAAAAATAGAAAGTAAAAATTTATTGGATAAATGGATAATTTCTCAAGTTGAGCAGTTAAACAAAAATGTTGAGAAGTATCTTAAGGAATACAATACCATTAAAGCCTGCGAAGAAATAAGGGTTTTTGTAGATGAACTTTCTACTTGGTATGTTAGAGCTAGCAGAGATAGATTTAATGAAGGAGATAAGGATGCGAAAACTACTTTAGAATATGTTTTAAAAAAGGTTTCGATTATAATCGCCCCAATAATTCCATTTGTAGCAGAAATTATTCATCAAAATGTTGTAGAACAAGGTTCGGTTCACTTAGAAGATTGGTCTAAGACTGAAACTAAATTTATTGATATTAAGCTAGAAGAAAAAATGAAACTAGTTAGAGATATAACTTCTTTGGCTTTAAAGGAAAGAGATAATGTAAAAATTGCTTTGAAACAACCTTTATCAAAACTCGAAGTAACTAATGCAGATATTCCTAAGGAACTTTTTGAACTTATCTCTCAAGAGACTAATGTAAAAAAAGTAGAATTAAAACCTTCAAAAGATAAAGAGAACAAAGAAATATTTGTTTGTTTAGATACAAAAATCACTCCAGAACTTGAAGCAGAAGGTTTTGCACGTGAAATTTCAAGAAAAGTTCAAGGAATGAGAAAGGAGAAAGGTATGGTTAAGGAAGATATTATAGAACTTGTTATAGTCTCTGAAGATTTATTAAAGTCTCTGAATGATATGAAAAAGTTTATTCAAGAAAGAACTAATTCTAAATCTATAGAATTGCTTTCTAAAAAGCCAAATAAGAAATTTTTTGCAGAGTCTAAGGAAAAAATCAAAGATAAAGAAATAGAAATCTATTTTAATAAGTTGTAAAATAAAGTAATAACCCTTTATCGTCTTTATGTTGTAAATTAAAGTAATTAATTTGTTTAGTGAATTTTTTCTTTTATAAATTTACCGACGATAAATTATTCAATGTATATTTACATTCATAAAAACATTTAAATACCCCGTCAACTTATAGAAATTAATAAAAAAGGTTGATAGACTAAACAATGATAATAAGTGAGGAATTTTTAAGTAGGCTACGAAAGATATTTGATTTGAATTTATATGAAGTTAAAGTCTGGGCTGCTTTACTTTCTCGCGGAATTTCTACTGCAGGAGAATTAAGTAATATTTCTGATGTTCCTCGTTCAAGAACTTATGATATTCTTGAAAGTTTGGAAAAGAAAGGATTTATTGTAATGAAGCTTGGAAAACCTATCAAGTTTGTTGCTTTAAAACCTGAAGAGGTAGTTGAAAGAGTTAAAAAAAATCTTGTTAGAGATGCTGCAGAAAAATCAAAGAGACTTGAAAAACTTAAGGACGAAGATATACTTAGAGAGTTAACAGGATTATTTTCAGAGGGAAGCAAATTTGTTGAACCCGGTGATTTATCTGGAAGCTTGAAGGGGAGACAGAATGTTTACAATCATTTAGATATGCTTTTAAGAGAAGCAGAAAAATCAGTAATTATCGTTACAACTGCTTCTGGACTTAATAGAAAATTTGAAAATCTTGAACCAAGTTTGGCAAAAGCCCGCAAGAGAGGAGTTAGAATACAAGTTGCTGCGCCTATAACTGCTGAGAACAAGAAAATAGCTAAAGAGATAAGCAAATATGCTGAAGTCAGAGATACTGATGGATTGAAAGCAAGATTTGTTATTGTTGATAGTGAACAGTTATTATTTATGGTTCTTGATGATGATAAAGTTCATCCAAACTATGATGTTGCCCTTTGGTTAAATGCATCTTTCTTTGCTCAGGCATTAGAACAAATGTTTGAGATTGCTTGGAATAAATTCAAGAAGATTTAATTCTCAAAATGTTTTGGAAGGATAAACCTTTATTTTATAAGATTTTTTTGATACTTTCTTTTATCTTTCTTGGATTTGGAATAGGGCTTATTATTTTAGAATCTATTTTCTGTTTAATTAATGTTTGTGAGTGGGGCTTATTTGCTTCAATAGTATTTGGTTTACCTGCTATGGGCATAGGGCTTTTGTTCTTTTTTATTAATCTATTTTTGCTTTGGATTAGAAACAAAAATTCTTTTTTTGGAAAATCTATTATAATATTTTTTCTGTTATTTTTTAGTTATTTTTTTATTATTTCTAGTTTAGGTATTCTTGAGATTTATCCTTATGCTGCTTGGAGAATTTTTGGAACTAATTATAATATCCTGATTGAATATTGGGCTCAGATTATAATTGAACTATTTCTGATTATTTTGACATTTATTGCTTGTAAAAAGTCTGATTAATAAGAATTATCTCTTTTTTCTTTTAACAATATCTTCAATCGCCATGCGATTAAGAACTTCTTCAAGTTTTGCGATTCTTTTTAATGCAAAAGCCAACTCATTTTTAACACCTTCTACGTCTTCTTTGGCTCTTTTAAAACTATTGATAATTAATTCTTTGTTCATGGTTTTTCATGCTTTTTTTAGTATAAAAGCATTATTGTAAATAAATGATATTATTGAAGGATAGAATATCTTATTCTAAAAAAACCGCCAAAGCAACTACGCTTGTCCAGAGACCTTCTTTATTGCCTTCGGCTGATTGGCTTATGTTGAGAGTTTTGAAAATTTGTCCAGAAGCTTTGTAGGCTTGCTCTCTTTCTTCCCAAGCAAGATTAGAATCAAAACTAATCCCAAGAGTTGTTGCTAGCATTGTAGCTGCTAAATCTTCAGCATATTCTCCTGATTTTTCACCTTTTTCGCCAAATGCATGATGTTCTGAGAGATAACCATAATTGTTTGCATCTTTGGGGGTTGCTAAACCTATTGAAGAAGAAATTAATCTATTTGGTTCGTTAGTTTCATTTCTTGCTAAAACACAAAAGGTTATCTGTCCAGCTTTTAGAATTTTTACTCCTTCATCCTTTGGAATTATTTTGCAATTTGGAGGTAAAATTGAAGAAACGGTTACTAAGTTGCATTTTTCAACACCAGCATCTCTTAATGCAAGTTCAAAAGACGCCAGTTTATCTTTATGAACACCTACTCCTTTTGTCAGAAATATTTTTGTTGCAATCACTTTGTGTTAATCTATTTAGTTTGCTTTTCTTTTTAAATATTTGCGTTTTTTGGATTTTTTATTTTGATAATTATTTTTATAATTTTAATCTTCCCTTATTTTAATAATTGTTCTACTAATTGTTATTTTATTTACAATTGTATAGAGTAGTTTTGTTCAAGATTTGTATTACTTTTTCTATTCAACCTTTTTTCTTTAAATTTAAATACCAACAAACTTTATATGTTTATGAGAGAATTTATTTTATTAGCACTAAAAGCACCAACATCTGAATTTGATATAAACAATTTAAAAGAAGCTGGAAGAATGGATACAGTTTGCAGAACGATTAGTAATGCTATGTTTGTTTCTATGCATTTAAGAAATGATACGAATATTCATGTTTGTTTGAATGGGCCGAGTGATTCTCCAAAAATTGTAAGTTTCTATGGAGAAAGTTTGGTTGGTATGGATTTTGATGAAAAAGCTATAGCTGAAGTTATAAATAATGCACTTATCCTTGGAAAAAATCTTGCTCTTGGAGAAGAAAAAGAAGTTCAATTGGGAGTTAAGGTAAGCAAAAAAGCTTTTGAAACCTTAGTTAAAGAAAAATCTGAAGAAAAAAATACTATGCTTTTTTATTTAGATGAGAAAGGAGAGGATATAAGAGAATTTAGGTTTGGTTTAGGAAAAGATAAAAATAATGTGTTTATTCTTGGAGATTTTAAAGGAGTTCCAAAGAATACTGAAAAGCTTCTTAAGCGTCTTGAAGCAAAAAAACTTATCCTCGGGCCTGTTATGCTTTTTGCTTCTCATTGTCCGATTATTGTGCATAATGAGTTGGATAGAAGAGAGTATGGGTGATTATTTAATTCTTAACAATTTCACCAATCATACTATGAACACCTATTTGCTTAATCTTGACATCTAGTTCTTTACCAAGATTTTCTTTTGTTGTTGGAACAACAATTATATTGTAATTTTCATCTCTGGCTCGATAAAGTTGCTCTGATATTTTTTCATTAATGAAGACTTTAATTTCTTTTCCTAAAAATTTATTCTTGTTTTCTTTTGCTGTTATTTTGTGAGCTTCCATTAGTTCGCTTGCTCGCTTGTTTATTAGTTTTCCTGGCAAGACCTTTAATTTTCCAGCTTTAGTTTGTTTATGGCTGGAAAATTTACTTAGATTAAAGACATCTGGCTTAAACTTATTTATAAATTCCAGATTTTTTTTGTGATCCTCTTCTGTTTCGGTTGGATAACCTACAATAATATCAGTTGCAATCGTAATATCTGGAAAAACCTTTCTAAACTCAACTATTATTTTTTCAGTTTTTTCAATAGTATAAAAACGATTCATATCTTTCAATACTTTATTCGAGGCTGATTGAATTGGAATATGTAGGAATTTATACATCTTTTTATCTTTGTAGATTTCAATAAGCTCTTTTAAGATAGGAAGGACATTATTTGGGTCCATCATTCCAAGCCTTAGTTTAAATTTATGCTTTAATTCTAAAATATTTTTTAAAAGTTCTGGAAGTTCGTGTTGCTTTTCCTTTTTATCCATACTATAGCTTGCGTTGTCTTGAGAGGTTATCCAAAGTTCTTTGGCTCCTGCTTGCAAATCACTTTCTATACTTTTTAGTATTTCTTCTTTAGTATAACTAACTAAATTCTTTTTAGCAAGTTTTGTTTTACAATAGGTACAATTGCCTAAACATCCTTCGGATATTTGATGAATAGATATGAGTTTATTCTGAGGTATTTTTGGGAGATTTAGTTTTACTTCACCATTACAGGAAAGATAAGACTGTTGTTTTTTTTCGTCCAGTTTGTTTTCATTTATGTCTCGAATAATATTCTTTACATCCTTGAAATGATTTGTTCCAAGAAAAACTAAATCTCGCTTGATTTTTTTCAATTTTTTGAAATCAGTTTCAGGCATGCATCCTGCAAGGATTATTTTTTTTGACTTAAGATCTTGGATTCTTCTTTTTATTTTTGATTCAGTCTTGCTTTTTACTACGCAACTATTTATTATAATTAAATCAGCTAGGTCTATATTATTTGTTATTATGAAACCCGCTTGGCTTAGGATTCCTGCTAAAATTTCAGAATTATTTTGATTAGCCGAGCACCCGTATGTTTCAATATAAATTGTTTTTATTTCCATAGGATTATTTATTTTAGGGAGCTTATAAATATACTCTAGAATAGAAGAGTTTTTAAAACCTAAATCTCTCTAAGAGGTTATGGCTCCAGAAACTGGAGAGGTGATAGAAGCAGGAAATGTAGGGGAGGATTCTCCTCTTATCGAAAATGCCTGCAGTATCTCCCCTATTATGGCTCTAAGCTTTTCTGATACCACACCTCATAGAGTAAAGGCTTCTGAAGAATTTTCTATAGGTATTAATCTTCGATTGGCAGGTAACTATCATTTGACCGCTAGAGAACTTCTAAGAGATACTTTTATTTCTTGGGCTAATACTTTTTCAGAACAGCCCGACTATGCTAAATATTATATTGCTAATTTAGATTTCGCAATTGCTACCGCAACCAATGGAAATCTGGCTGTATTTTCTAAAAAATTAAATCTTGGAAAACTTGCAGAGCACGGACTTTTTAGTGAAGGCGGTTATAGTTTGAATATAGTAGAATATGCTCCAGGTAAACTTGGGAGTTATCTTTTGCTTGCAAGATTAAGAAGAGAAGGCGAAGAGGGTAATAGTATTTCTCGCAATTCTGATAGCACTGTTGCTAGCCCCTTAGAAATTTTAGCTAATCCTGCTTTATTTGCAAAGAGCGGTTCTAGTGCTAAAGGTTTAAGTTTGCTAGGTAGTCATGGAGCTTCTCCACCCGTAAATCTTCCTGCTAAATCTAATTCTCTTCCTACTTCTTCAAAAATTCCTGCAACTCCCCCACCCGCGAAACAAAAGATTACACTTTCTGCAGATTACTTGGCAAGGTTTAAATTAAAAAAACATTAGCTACATCTCTTCCATAACTTCAATTCCGAGAAGATATAAAGAATTCTTTAAAACCGTTCTAAAAGCATCGACTAATTTTAATCTAAAAACTTCTGTTTCTTTTCCTTCTTCAGGATTTATAACTTTGCAAGAAGTGTAGAAACCATTGAAAGCTTGAGATAGCTCAAAAGAATAGTTTGCAATTAAACTTGGATTTAATTTTTCTGCTGCTTCTTTCACTATTTTTGGAAAATCTAAAATCTTCTTTATGAGTTCTTTTTCTTTTTCATTAAGGTTTTTAGGAATTTTTATTTTTCTAGCTATTTTTTTTGCCTTGTTTATTATTGAACTTGCCCTAGCATAAGAGTATTGTAAATACGGACCAGTATTACCTTCAAAACTAAGTGCCTGATCCCATGAGAACTCAACATCTTTTTGAGGTTCGTTTTTTATTATAATATATTTTACTGCGCCAACTCCTATCTTTTCTTCATCTCCTTTTGTCTCTCTTTTTTTTATTTCTTCCTTAGCTTTCTCAACAGTTTTCTTTAGAACATCTTCAAGCAAGACTATTTTTCCTGCTCTTGAAGCTATAATCTCGTTTCCAAAGTTTACTGTTCCAAAAGGTACGTGATAACATTTATCTGAAAAATCATATCCAAACTTTTTTATTATCTCAAATAGTTGTTGAAAGTGCATCATCTGTCTATAATCTGTAACATAGATCATTTTTTCAAATTTGTATTTTTTATTTCTTTCAACTGCCGCAGCAATATCTTGAGTTATATATGAAGCAGTGCCGTTGCTTCTAAGAATAAATTTTTTCGGCAGTTTATCGAATTCTATATAGATGGCTCCTGTTTCTCTATCTGTTTTTGCAATTCCTTTTTTTGCAGCATTCATAACTATCTCTTTTCCTGCTTCTGAGAACTTACTTTGTCCTGTTACCTCATTAAACTCTACATTTAGCATTTTGTAAACTCGGTCAAAACCTTTTCCAGAAGCTTTTCTTATTTCTTCCCAAATTTTATGTGCCTTTTCATCACCCATTTCTATGAGTTTTAGTTTTTCTTTAGCTTTATTGGTCCATTCATTATTTTCAAATTCTTGTTCATCTGTACCCTCTTGGACCTGAGATTTTTCTTTTTCACAGAATTTTACATAGAGTCTTAAAAGTTCTTTTACAGGGTCTTTTTTTAATTCATCTTTATTCAACCATAATTCCCAAGCAACTATTAATTTTCCTATGTGTAATCCTATGTCGCCCATGTAGTTTATTCCAAAGGGTTCGTAGCCAAGATAACTATAAATTCTCATAAGAGAGTCTCCAATTATTGTTGAACGAATATGGCCTATATGCATTGGCTTTCCAATGTTGGGTGAAGAAAAATCAATTACTATTTTCTTTTTATTTCCAAAATTATCTCTCCCATAATCTTTGTTAATATTCAGAACTTCTTCTACAAATATTTTCTTATCAATAAATATATTCAAATAAGGTCCTTGAGCTTTTATTTGAGAAATAGGGGATTTTAGTTTAATATTACTCGCTAGATTCTTTGCTATTTCAACTGGGCTTTTTTTCATAATTCCTGCTAATTTAAAGCAAGGAAAAGCATAATCTCCAAGTTCAACTGATTTTGGAATTTCTAGAATAGTCTCGATTTCTTCTTTTTTTAAACCAGTAGGCTTTGCCAGTTGTTTTGCTATTTCCTCTTTGTGTTGCATGATTTATTTATGGTTGTTGGATTTATAAAATATACGCTCATTACAAACCGGTACAAGTTCGGTTTGTACTTTTATCATTAATAATTGTAATACCTCAAAAATATGCTGGTTTAATTGTTAGATATTTTATCTTGCTATCAGAAACATATAGGATTACCAACATAAAATTTATTCTCTAACTTTTTTACCACAATTAGTACAGAATTTTTCACTATCACCCAAGCTGGATTGACAACCTGGACAATTTGTTAGAGGAACTTTCATTTCTCCACCACATTGGGGACAGAATTTTTGACCTTCATCTCCGCCTCTTCCACATTTAACGCATTTTGGGGGGATTTTTTTTCTTTCTATAACTGCTTTATAACCTTTTTTTCCAGAAACTAGTAGAGAATAAGCATCTGCAATTGCATCTTGGTCTTGCAATTTTCTTAAGTCTAAACATGAACCCATTTTTTATTTTTCTTTTCCTCTTTTTGATTTTCTCTTTAAAACTATTTTGATATTTCTCTTTTTAAATATTTCTGTACTATTCTTTAATTAAGAAAATTAAGAAAAATAAAATGAAAACTTTAAATATTCGGCTAACAAAATAATTTTATGAAGAAGTGTTGTATATGTGATTCAGAAATTATTGAAGAAAACGGCAAGCTTTTAGGGACTATGCTAAAAGTTGTTGAAGACAAAAAGAAATCTTGGATTTATGCTTGTTCTTCTTGTCAGAAAGATGAGAAGTGGATTGAGAAGGCTAAGGTAAAGAGTGCTTAAACTTCTATTTTTAATAAAATTTAAATTAAGGAAATAAAGGGATAATTGCAGGTAATCTAATATACTTGTTATCTTCTAATCTTGATTGAGAATATAGCTGGGCTGGAATTGAGGATTTTATAGATTCATCTGTAATTTGGAGACAAGTATCTAAATATTTTAATCCACTTAACAATAACACTGCTGCTAATCCTGCTGCACCAATTGTTGGACCAATACCTAATTCTAAATTAAATTTTCGGTGGCTCATATTTTTAAGATGCAACTTAGTTATTTAAAGATTTATATGATTTTCATGCGGGAGGTAGGACTCGAACCTACGAAGGCATAAGCCACAGGATCTTAAGTCCTGCCCGTTTGACCACTCCGGAACCCCCGCATAATAATATTGGTTTTATTTGACTTATAAAGTTTTCTTATATCTTAATTTTTTTATTATCACTATCTTTTTAAACTTAAAAATCCTAAGTATTTTATGAAAAAAGCAGGTAAGGGTCAGAAGGCTAAAGATATAAGAAAAGTTAGGAATTATGATTTTCTTCTTGCATTTTTCTTTTTGTTTATTGTTGCTTGTGTGGGTTTTTCTGGATATAATCAAGTTGGGATGACTGGGAATGTGATATATGATCCCGCCCCACAAAATTTGGTTGCTTATTATCCTCTTGATGGAAATTTGAGTGACTCTTCTGGAAATGGTAATGACGGAACTTGGGGGGGAGTAGTTAATTATAGCGCAGGGGTTTTTGGATCTTCTGCTTATTTTAATGGAGATTATAACAGTGCTGATGATTATCTCTCAATTCCCTATAGCTCTTCGTTAGATTATCTTTCAAGTGATGGATTTACGATATCTGTTTGGATAAAATCTGAGGATTTTTCATGCTTGACTGCAACTAGACAGGTAATTTTATCTAATTGGCCTTCTACCAATGATGTTTCTATTTATCTAGCCTCGGATTTAAACGGACATTGTAGGCTTGAAGCATATGTTTCTAATATCGGTTCTATTGTTGGAAATAATGACCTATTCGGGTCTAACAATAATGGCATTAATGAATGGTTTCTAGTTACTTTTGTAGGGAATTATACGGGTTCTAGTTATGAACTTAAATTGTATAAAGACGGAATTATGATTAATAGTTCTTCAATTGCTCAAATTAAATTAAATTCTATTGGTATGAGTGATTTTTTTATAGGAGATAGTGCTAATTTTTTTTATGCAAGGGAATTTTATGGTTCAATAGACGAAGTTCGTTTTTATAATCGGTCTCTTACTTCTCAAGAAATTCTTGATTATTATAATTCTGTTGGGTTAATTTTGGATAGTCACGCATGTAACTCTTCGATTCAATGTAAATCTGCGTTTTGTAGTTCTATAGGTATTTGCGGGAATCAGAGCCTTGAATCTAGTTGTGGTGTAGACTCAGATTGTAATTCTTTTCTTCAGTGTAATCTTACTTCTAATAAATGTTCTAGTGTCCCAAATGGTTTTATTTGCACTTTAAACGATCAATGTCTATCAAATTATTGTAATCCTATTCATCTCTGTTCTTCGACTCTGAGCTCTAATATGAGTGGTAATGGTTCTTTAATATCTCCCTACGTTATAACTGATTGCGTTCAATTACAGAGAGTAAAAGAATCATTGAAAGCATATTATGTTCTTGGTAATGATATTAACTGTTCGGATACGGTTCATTGGAATTTTAATAGGACTCGAGGAATATATGAAGGTTTTGAACCCATCGCCACGAGTAAAATTGGTTATTATTTTGGAGGTTCTTTAGATGGTACAGGTCATACTATCTCAGATCTGTATTTTAATAGAACCGATATTTGTACGGGTTTATTTGGACTATTGAGTGGAAATGTTACAAATTTGACTTTGTTAAATGTAAACTATAGTAGTAGTGCTCAGGAAGTTGGAGGCATAGCAGGATGTATTGGTTATTATGAAAATCCTTCAGTTAGTATAGATCATGTTTCTGTTATCGGAAAAATTGTTTGTATACAAGAATGCGGCGGTATAGCTGGAATTGTCTTGCAAACGAGTACTGCGATGAATGACTCCTCTATAACTATTGATTTTACAGAAGACAGTAATTTTGTTCATACAGGAGATATCGTTGGATCGGCTTATGGCGGTTCAAATATAAATAATACTGTAAATGGGGTATTAATCTCTTGTCTAAATAGATCTAGGTCCAATGCAACCTATAATGGACTTTATGTTGTTGATTCTTATTCTGATTGCAGTAATGGAGGTATAACTTATATTTCTAATAGGATAATTAATAAGTTTTCATTCAAATATCCTCAGGAATATATTTTTAGTAATGTTACTTTTACAAATTCTAATCTGAGCAATGGTCCAATAACCCTATTTAATGGTTCTGCTGCATTTAACACTAGATTTAATACTATAAACTATTCTGGAGTCTTTGATATAAACAGCTCAGTTATAAATAATTCTACCATCTTTGATTCCCAATTCAATAACTTCAGAGATTCAATTATAGTTAACTCTAATTTGATTAATCTTACTAATTCTAATATTTATTCATCGAATTTAACTAATGTGTCTCTTGAATGGTCTAATGGTCTTTCGAAGATTTTATTTTTTAATAATATTAATGCAACTAATCTTAATACTAGTAAGGATTTGATTCTAAACGATACTTTTGCATTTGTTAATTCAACAAATCAACCTGGCATGAATGTATCTGCAAATATAACTTTCAATTTAGGTAGTCTTGCAGTTTATGGTGGATTAATTTTAAGAGACGGAATTCCTTGTGACGAAACGACTAATCCTAGTTGCTATAACTTTACTAGTCTTTCGGGTGTAAATCTAGTTAAGTTTAATGTTTCTTCTTGGAGTAATTACTCCCTAAATGGAACATTTCAACAACCATGCGGTAATAACATTTTAGAGCCTCAATATGGTGAGGTTTGTGATGGTCCTTCTTTTGGCGGTTTAACTTGTTCGACTTATAATTTTAATCAAGGTAGCTTGAGTTGTTATGCTAATTGTACAGTTGATAATTCTGGATGTTCTAATTCTACTTCTGTTTCTAATAATACAAACAACAATGGTAACGCTGGAACTGGCGGTTCTGGTGGCGGAGGCGGTGGTGGAGGAAGCAGCATACCTAAAAATACAGTTGTAATTAATAATTCTGGGACAGGAAGTGGCAATGGTTTGATAAATGAGACTCCTGAAGAACACGCTCAAAGAATTGAAAAAGTTAAAACAACAGTTAGTGCTAGTGTTATAACTTTGTTAGTTGCTTCTATAGTTTTGGTTTTAGCCATAATTCTTCTTCTTATTCTTAGGCTTAGAAGAGCAAATAGCATTGGAGAAGCTCAAAAGCTAGTTAGTAACTCTTAAAATTTGTGTAATTTCTAAGTAGTCACAAAACAAAAGCTTTATATACTCTTTTTAATTCTATTTTTTATCCTATTGGGAAAGAGTTCTGGTGTGTTAATTTAAAATATAATCAAAAGAAAAAACACAAAAATGATTTGCGATTTGGTTAATGTTGGAGTAGGAATTTATACTGGTGTTATGCATGGTCTGGGTCATAATATCAATCCCCGAAATGCTAGTTTAACTCTTGGTGGTTTGGCAGTTGTTACTGGTTTAATTGGGGCCATAGAAGATAAAAATGTCGAAACTTTTCCAGAGCATCTATATGCTACGAGCATATATTCATTCGAGGGCGCTGTGGAAATTGGTTTGGGCTACGGATTAGGGAGGGGCTTAGTAGCTATGTTCAATTAAAATGAAAACTCAACTCCTAACACTAAGCGTCTTTGCAATTTTACTATTAAGTTTAGCTTCAGTTTCAGCAATATATTATGTTAATGAGCCTACTGCTGCTGGAGCTCCTGGCTATTGGGTTTGTGATAGTGTTTATCAAAACTGTGAGTTCGGAGTTATAACTCCTTGTGCTTGTGGTACTATAAATTGTGATAGAGTAAATACTTGTGAAAGCGTTCAATCTGGAAAAGTTTCAGATACTGGGCTTGTTGGTCCTGCTGGATATCCTTTCTTTTTAACTAATGGTTATTGCCAGAGTGGTTTTCAATATAATTCTGTTGGTGGACAATCTAATAATTGTGCGATTCCAGTAATTAGTGCTCCAATCGTTTCAATTATAAGTCCTACTAATATCACTTACAATAACAATCTTATTTTAGTTAATGTAACTTCTAATCAAGTAATTTCAACTTGGAAATATTCTCTTAATAGCGGAGCAAATGTTAGTTTTTCAAATCCTCTTTGGTTGACTGTTCCTTTTGGGATAAATACTCTAAAGATATACGGAACAAATTCAAATGGGACTGGAAGTGCAAATGTAACTTTTTTTGTTGAAAATGTTCCTGTAATCCCAACTGCTCCGATTGTTACAATAGTTAGTCCAGCAAATACTACTTATTCAACAAATGCTCTTACCCTAAATGTTTCTTCAAATCAAGCAATAACCACTTGGAAATATTCTTTAAATGGAAATAGTAATGTTACATTTACAAATCCCCTAACAATCAATGCTCTTAATGGTACTAATTCCATTAAGGTTTATGGAACAAATGCAAATGGAACTGGAAGTGCTAGTGTAATCTTTTACGTAAATAGTTCAAATGGAAACAATAATCAATCAAATTCAACTATTCCCTCAATAGACGTAACTAATCCTAAGAACGGTTATACTTATAATACTACTAATTTAACTTTGAATGGAACTTCTAATCAGATAGTTAATTGGAGCTATAAACTTAATAATGGTGTTAATACAAGTTTTATTCCTGGAAATAGCTATAATCTATCTTTAGTTAATGGAACTAATACTATTATCTTTTATGTAAACAATTCTAATGGAACTAATAGTCAAACAATAACTTTTACCTATAACTCCAGTTCAAATAACAATAATGTTTGTATACCTAATTGGCTTGCAGGTTCTTGGAGTTCTTGTCATAATGGTAAGAAAACAAGAAGTTATTTTGATTCTAATCACTGCAATAATAATAGTGGAAAACCTGATGACGAGAAAAAATCTTGCTCTACTGGAAATGATAACGGAGATTGTTTAAATGTTAGTGATAATAACTTTGTTTCCCTTGTAGGAGTTTCTGGAGAAACAATTGCTTTGGGCAATAGTACTCAAGCTTTGAATTCAGATTCTAAAACCTTTAATCCTCTTTGGATTGTTTATTGGGGAATTGTTATTATTCTTTTACTATTAATCGCGATAATCTTAGTTTATATAGTTAAATTTATTTAATAAGATATGGCAAATCCAAAATTAAAAAAAATAAAAAATAGGGTAATCGGTTTAGCTGCTTTGGCTGCTGTTTTATATCCTTCTTACAGTTATTTTGTTCCTGAGACAATTAAAACTAGAATAACTGATGCTTCAATGGTGAAGGTTGATGGAAAATATATGATTGCAACCGAAAATGAACCCTTTCAAAATTATGATGCTTTCTATCGTGGAAAGTTTAGTTCTGGTTCAGTTCAAAATGAAGCAATTCGTTTGAAAGGAAAACAAGTAGAGCTTAGAGTTTATGGTTGGAGAAATTCTTTATTTTCTTGGTACAGAAATGTTAGAAATCTAAATGAAGTGAAGCAGTAAACCAAAACTCTTAAATATCCTTATCACTTATCATATTCGTGCAGACTAGACGGCAGGTTAGCTCTCTGCCATTTGCTAGTGAGCTTTAAGCAAGTCGCAAGAAGGCAAGTGAGATTTGGGTTAAAAAGTCCTTGAATCAACGTTGAAGTTTTGTCTTCCTTGATCTTGCTTTTGCGAAATGGGTCAGATCTTGATCGAAGCAGCCCTAAACAAGAGCGTAGGTGCTTGGAAGGTAGCAGAACTGAGAAGATTTTTGGATCAACTTTTTAATTTACTTCAGGCAAACCTTTGAGTCTGCACATTATTTTTTAAATTTGCATTAGAATAATAAATAACTAAACTCATTGAATTTTTCGATTAACCTATTCTTTCTGAATATTATTAATAATTAATAGTAATAACTGAACCTGTGCAGATTATTTGGTCTTGTAATTGGTAGTAATTATTTTAGTTTAAAGTTTACTTAATATTCATAACTAATTTATGTCTTTTTCCCTTTTTTAAGTACAGTTTTCTAAATCAATCGTGGCAATATTTTCACAAAGATATAATTTCTTGTTTACTATTTGATAGGGTTGAATCTGTAGCTTTTCTATAGTATTCATCGCAGGATAGATAAAATTAAATTCTCCGGAGGTTCCTACTATAAATTCTTGGGTTGCTGAAAATTCATATCTTCCTTCAATTCCAGGTATAGAACCTTGTCCTTGTATACTCAGAGTATTATTACTGGCTAATCCTATTGTTGGTTGTTTTGTAGAGTCATTAGATACTCTTAAGAAAAATCCATTAACATTAAAAAATCCAGAATTTTGTATTTCAAGAGTTATTACTTTATTATCGCAGCTATATTTTTTTATAGTTAGTGCGGTATCACTTGGGCAGTTATATTCATTCTGAGAGGGCAGATAGTGTTTTACCCAAGCATAAACCCCTGTTGCTAATCCCAGTGCAATTACTATCAATAGAACATATCCAACTAATTCGCTTATGCCTTTTTTATTCTTGTTTTGGATTATGTTTCTCATATTAATTTTTTGTTTTTATAGTATTTATAATTAATCATTTAAGTTAGTAAGAACATAATTGTTTAAACCCTCTTGAGTTATCATTATAGACATAAAGTTATTATCCTCAAGCACCGGTGCTTTGTAAACTATTCCATTAATTGTTACATCTACAGTTATTATTCCTGTAATTGGGTCTGGAGGATTTACTGTATTAGTTTTAGTTATTTCAGTTATTTGTCCAGAGGTAGGTAAACACATGTTTCCTGTAGAAACACAACCTCCACTTGTTCTTGAATAGGTTATAGATTTTATTTTGTCCGAGTTTATATCTCCATAAAAAATAGTTAACTCAAAATTTTCTAAAGTATTGTCCTTCAAATAATTTGAAAAAATTTGTGAAATTTCTAAGATACAAGATTCTGTTGAAACTTTGTTTTTAATGCAGTAGTCCATCGCATTTAAAACTTCATTATTAAAATCTCCGAAAGTTTGAATTCCTTTTTTAGATATCTCTCGAGTTATAACATAGTTCGAAACATTAGCTAGGCTTAGTATTAACGAGGCGATGATAACTGCAGCAATAATATAAAATTGTCCTTTTTTTCCCCTTTTCATAATTAGCTTAAATGATTTGCATATTTAAAGTTTCTCCTCGTAAATATCGTCAATTGAAAATATTTATAAACCACATTAGACTTCAATAGCTATAAGTCTTTTAGACTGTTAAAGAGGAAAATGATAAAATTGAATTTAAAAACTAAAAAGGGGTTAAGCCCGATAATTATTACAATTCTTTTAGTTTTATTAACTATAATTGTTGCTTCAATTATTTATGTTTGGTTAACCAGTTTTTTAAAGGAAGGTTTAACAAAATCGGATCAACCAATTGAGCGTTCTTGTGATAATATTAACTTAGAAGTTTCTTCTTCTAATGGTATTCTGTATGTAACCAATAATGGCAATGTCGCAATTTATATGCTTAAACTTTCAACTATTAATTCTGGAACTTCTGAACTTAAGGATTTAGACTCTTTAGGAATAGGTCAATCAAAATCTTTTGATATTTCTGGAGTGGATATTGCCTCTGCAAAAATTGTTTCTGTTCTGCTTGGAAATTCTAAAAATAATGAAGTAAATGAATTTCAGTGCCCTAAAACCACTTGGAAAAGTATTGCTTAATGAACTACTATGGTTGCTAAAAATAAAAAATCTCAAAGTGAAGTAATAACTACGGTTTTACTTATCTTAGTTGGAATAGCGGCGGTTGCAGTTGTTTCTACTTTTGTGATTAATATGGTTAGAAATAATCTTCAAGGAACAGAATGTTTTGATGCAGTAGGTCAGTTGGAAATTAACGTTGATGGCGGATATACTTTTTATAACTATTCAAGTAAATTACTTTATGTTAATGTTGTTCGAGCTGAAAAAGATTTTAATCTCACTGGATTAGTTTTTATCGTTGGTTCAGATATTGAAAAGAAACCAATAACTATTCATGATGGAATAAATTCTGGAGTTTATCCTGCTGCTAATTTGCCAAATCCTCTTGCTCCAACTGCAGTATCTCTTCCTGTTGCAAGCCAGACTTATACTTATGTTTTAGATATGAATACTCTTTATTCAACTCTTATGGGAAATATAACTCGGGTTTCTATCGCACCAATAATCATAAAACAATGTAAAGAAGAAGCTAGCAAAACTATTCCTGTTTATGTTTAATCATTAGTTTATGTTTTGTTAAAATTTGCAAAATGCTAAAAAAAAGAGGTCAGGTTTGGATTGAAACAGTAATTTATACTCTAATAGGTTTGACTATAATTGGGATTCTTTTATCGATTGTAGTTCCCAAGATAAATCAAATGTCTGATAAAGCTATAATAGAGCAATCTTTGAATACTTTAAACATTATTGATCAGAAGATTTCTGAGATTAGCATTACTTCTGGAAATTCTAGAGAAATTGATATTTTTTCAAAGAAGGGCGATTTTATTCTTGATGGAAGTAGTGGTAAGTTTTATTACATCCTGAAAAATACGCCAGTAATCTATAGTCAACCCGATCAAACTCTAAAAAGGGGAAATGCAAATATTTTAACCACAAAAAAAGGAGATAGCTATAGTTTTATTGCTTATTTAGATTATAGCTCTTTGAATTTAACCTATGGTGGTGAAAATATTAATAGGACCTTTTCAGTTGCTCCTGCGGGATATAATTTAGTGATTGAAAATCTTGGTGTGATAGGTGAAAAAATAAATGTAAATGTAAGACAAGTTTAAAATGCAAGAAATAAAAATAAATCCTACCCCAATAGTTCCCCCATTGCCAACTGTAGCTGATAAAACTAAGATTGATGTAAGATATGCTTTAATTTCCCCTTATGTTTCGGTTCATGTTTATTGGGATAATTCTCTTAGAGAATTAAGATACGATGTAGAAGAACCTCGATTAAATGATTTTCAGAAGAGTTCTTTGGATAAACTTGAGCAAGCACTATTAGAAGTAATAAATATTAATAGTGTAGTTGAAAATACTCCTGAAGCAATTACTCACTATATTCATCAAACTGCTAAAATGCTTATGGATGAAATAGGATTAAATCTTACAGATGAAGACTACACAAAAATATTTTATTATTTATACAGGGATTTCGTGGGTTTAAATGAGATTGAACCTCTTATTAGAGATTATTTTATTGAGGATATAGAATGCAATGGGATAGATACGCCATTATACATTGTTCATAGAGTTTATAAAAATATTAAAACCAATATTCAGTTTAACTCTATCGAGAAGTTATCCAGTTTTGTTGAGAAGTTAGCTCAAAGATGCGGTAAGTATATTTCTTATGCTTCGCCAATAGTTGATGGTTCTCTTCCAGATGGTTCGAGAGTTAATGCTACTTATACTAAGGAGATAAGTTCAAGAGGACCAACTTTTACTATCCGTAAATTTACTAAAGTGCCTTGGACTCCGACTCAATTGGTTAGTTTTGGAACTCTTAGTCCTGAGATGTTAGCTTATCTTTGGATGCTTATTCAGTATAAATCTAATATTCTTATTTCTGGAGGTACAGCTTCTGGAAAAACAACTCTATTAAATGCTATCGCCTTTTTTATTCCCCCTGAGGCGAGAGTAGTAAGTATTGAAGATACAAGAGAACTAAGTTTGTCTAGAGAAAACTGGCTTCCAAGTGTTTCTCGTTCTTCAAGTGGATTGAGTAATGTTGGGGAGGTTAGCTTATTTAACTTATTGAAGAGCTCGTTCAGACAGAATCCAGATTATGTAATTGTAGGAGAAGTTAGAGGTGAAGAAGCCAGTGTTCTTTTTCAGGGAATGGCTTCTGGACATTCTTCTTTAAGCACAATTCATGCAGATTCAGTAGATACCTTAGTAAAAAGATTAGAAACTCCTCCGATAAATCTTTCACCCACCCTGATTAACACGATTGATTGTGTAGCTATCATGACTCATGCAGTAGTTGGCAAGCAAGAAACTCGTAAATTAAGAGAGCTTGTGGAAGTTGTTAGTGTTAGTCCTGAGGGCATAGCCGTTACTAACACGCCTTTTGTTTGGAATCCTCGAGATAATATTTTTTATTTTAAGAAGCTTAGTCAGTCTTTTAAAAAAATTGAATCCCGATTTGGAATAAACCAAACAGAACTTGAAGCTGAATTTAAATTAAGAACTATGTTGCTTAATGAATTAGTAAAAAGGAAAATTTTTAACTATCATGAAGTTCAAGATGTAGTTAATCATTATTATAAAAATCCTACTTCAGTTCTAAAGGCTTTTGGTATAAATAGTCAATAGAGTTTTTCTTGGTTTTTGTTTGTTTCTCGGGTTGTTGCTTTTGTTTTTATTAAGATTTATAAACAAAAGTTTCTTCTATAAATTGAGGGATTAAAAAGAGGAAATCAGAGAATGGAAAATAATGACTTGCTTTTGCTTATGCAACTTATTAAGAGTTTAGAAGCACATGTTAATAATTTTGAACGAGCTTATCAAGATATGGATAAGGAGAAGTTTGAAAAATACAAAAAGGCAATTCTTGAGTTTCAAAATAAAATAGGTTTTTTACTGAAAAATGCATGATAGTCTGCTTAAAAATAATGTTTTGATAGAAAAAGATATTATAAAAAAGCTTTTAGCCTTGGACAAAAAAGATGATAACTCTAAAAAACTTTCTAAATCTTTGATTAGTGAATTGAAAATAATAAATGATTCAATTCCTAAATTGATTGAAAGCGTAGACTTTTATAAGAAAATTAAAGAAAATAAAGAATCAAAAAATAATAAGGATTTGATAGGCGTAAAATATTCTGATTCTGGAAAAAATACAAAAAATATTGCACTTAATAAAAAGGATGAAAATAAGTTTATTAGTGCAATACAAAAAGAAAAGGATTCTCTAAAATCTCTTTCAGATAAAAATGAGTTTGATTTTTCTAGTTCTTATACTCGAATGGCAGGTTCTTTATTTAGAGCTACTGCTATAAATCTTTCCAAAAGTTCTTTATTTTTGGATACAAAGAGTGATTTAAAGAAAATTGGTTCAACGATGGTGGTGGAGAGCTATATTTCTATAGCTTTATTTAGTATTATGCTTTCGGCAATTTTTGCTGTAGTATTATCATTAATTATGTTTTTTGTAATTGGATTTATGGCCTTAATATTAATCTTACTTATTCCATTAATCGTGGCAGCGAGTTTTTATTTGTATCCTTCTTCTTCAGTTAAAAGTTATGCTAAGAAGATAGATAGAGAACTCCCTTTTGTTACTATTTATCTCTCTGCTATATCCACTTCTGGAATAGAACCAAGCAAAATCTTTTCAATTATTCTATCTTCTCCGGATTATCCTGCTACTTCCAGAGAGATAAAAAAATTAAGTAATTACATTAATCTTTATGGTGCAGATTTAGTTAGTGCTCTGAGATATGTTTCTAAAAACAATCCTTCAGAGAAATTGGGTTTATTGTTTGATGGTTTGGCTACAACTATAACCTCTGGTGGAGAAATCACTTTATTTTTGAAAAAGCATTCTGAAACTCTTTTATTTGATTATAGACTTGAAAGGGAAAAATATACTCAGCTTGCAGAAACTTTTATGAATATCTACATTAGCGTTGTAATCGCTGCACCTCTGATGCTCATGGTTTTATTAGTCCTTATGAGCAGAACAGGATTTGCAAGTGGTTCGCTTAATTCTTTTACTCTAAGTTTTATTTCTATTTTAGTAATCTCTCTATTAAATATGGGTTTTCTACTTTTTTTAAGTATGAAACAACCAAAGTTCTAAAATGGCAGATAAAAAATTGAATAGATCTCATTGGGTTGGAATAATCGCAGGAATTATTTTAATTTTAATCTCAATTATTTTATATAAGACTGGTTTTGGTTTTTCTAGTAAACCCTTGATGGATTCTAAAATGCTTTCTTTTGTACTTGGAATTTCTTTTGCTATAATTGGTTTGCCATTTTTCATAAATCTCATAATTGAGGGAAGAAGAGAAAATAATGTAGAGCAGATGTTTTTAGAATTTGTAAGGGATTTAGTTGAGGGCGTTCGTTCTGGAACTCCTATAAATAAGACTATTATAAATCTACAAAATAAAGATTATGGTAGTCTGAATGTTTATATTTCTAAGTTGGGAAATCAAATTGCAATGGGTATACCTGTTAAGGAGGCTTTAGATATTTTCGCAAAAGATATTAATAACTCTGTTATAAGTCGGTCAGTTAGTCTTATTCGTGAAGCCGAGAGGTCTGGTGGAGAAATTGAATCAATATTAGATTCAGTTACTTTTTCAGTAAATCAGATTGAAAAACTAAAAAAAGAAAGAGCAGCCGCAATATATAGTTTAACGGTTCAAGGATATATTATTTTCATGATTTTTATAGTGATTATGTTGGTGTTAGAATTCCAGATTTTGCCAATGGCTGCTAAGTTGGGTAGTTCTTCTGATTTTTCAACTGATGGACTTAGTGCGATTGGAGCTTCTTCTACTGCATTAAATTCAAGTCCGGCAGATTTTACAAAACCTTTTTTCTTTTTATTATTAACTCAGGGATTATTTGCAGGGTTGATTATAGGTAAAATTTCTGAAGGTACTGTTAGAGCGGGATATAAGCATTCTTTTGTGCTTGTTCTTTTGGCTTGGCTTATTTCTTCGGGTGCAGAGAAGTTTATTGGAGGATAGTATGATAAAAATAAATCTTTTGAATAAAAATAAGGGCAAAAGAGCTCAAGGGCATGTAGAATTAGTTTTATCTTTTGTATTATTTGTTGGTTTTGTGTTGTTTATTCTGCTTTTTTTAAATCCTCTTAATCAAAAAGAAGTTTCTAATTCCTTGCTTGATAAATCTTGGGGGATTATTGAAAAAAATATTTCTATTGATTATTACTTAGTTTCTTTAATAATTCAAAATCCTTCTTTATTAGATAATTCTGGAAAATCCTGTTTTATTTTGGAGAACGTGCCTTTTGATTTAAGTTTAGTTAGAGTTACAGATTCTTTGGGTAATCCTGTTAGTTCTTCTATATCCAGTAGCGGAAAAAAGAATAAATTAAGTATATCTATAGTTCCGGAGGAGCAGCTTTATAAAATTTATAGTTCTCAAAGTTTTTTAAGTTCATCAGCAACTCTTAACTCTTGTTATAGTGATTTATCGAAAAAAACTTCAGATAAAACTAAAACAAATTATTCTTTTGGAGTAGTTGAAAAAAATAGCATCATATTTTATGATAGTATTTCTAAGCTTAATGCAAGTTATGCTTTAGATTATACTTCTTTAAAGAATTATTTAGGTATAACTGGAGACTTTGGATTTATTGTTTATGATGATTCGAGAAAAGTTATTTTTGATACTCTGAGTGGTCCTGGAATTATAAAATCTTCTAATGTTCTATCTCGAGAAATTCCTATTATCGTAATGAAAAACGATGGTTCTAAAATTAAAATGATATTTAATCTTCAAGTTTGGTAAACTTTTATACTAATGAAAAAATTTAAAAAAAATAATAAAAAAGCATGGCTTAGAATTTTTGAGGCTTCTATAGCTATCCTTCTGTTATTAGGGGTCATCATGATTGTTTTAAATAAATCTAACACGCAAAATACTAACTCTGAAATTCCTACTTTAGAAAGAAATATTCTTGTTTCAATAAGTCAAGATCAAAATTTAAGAAATCAAGTTTTAGCTGGAAATAAAGTAAGTCTTGAAGGTTATGTTTCTAATTTAAAACCTCGTGGATTGGATTATAGTGTGAACATTTGTTCTGTAGAAGATATTTGTCCACTTCAAGTAAGCTCTGAGATAATTATTAATAGGGATATTTATGCAGATAGTATTATAATCGCTTCTAATTCTACTACTTATGAAGAAAAGCAATTAAAAATTTTCTTTTGGAGGGTTTAATTTATGGGATATAAATTTTTGAAACACACCGGAGATATTAAGATAAGAGTAAATGAAAAGAATATTGAATTAGCTTTTATTAGTTCAGCTTTTGCTCTCTCTCAAATTATCACTGATAAAACTAAAATTAATTCAAAGATTTCTAAGAAAATAAAAGTTTCTGGTAATGATATGTCTTCTTTGCTTTATAATTTTCTTGAAGAGTTTTTGTTTTTGCTTGATGCTAAGGGTTTTATTCTTTCAGAAATAATTAATTTTAAGATAGACAAGAAAAAGTTTTTGATTATATGCGAGGTTTTAGGAGATAAATCTAAAAATTATAAATTTACTAATGATGTTAAAGCTATAACTTATCATGAGATGAAGATTGAGCAGAAAAATAATTATTCAGTTATAGAGTTTGTATTGGATGTTTGATTGGTGTTTAGATAGAATTTTAAATCAAGTTTTCTTAGGTTTTTTATGGGAATAAAAAAAATTTCAGAATTTGAATGGGAGATTCCTAAGCAAGGAAAGATGAAAGTACCTGGAAGGATTTTTGCTAGCGAAAAATTGCTTAAAGACATTCAAAGAGATAAAACTTTAGAGCAGGTTAAAAATGTCGCTTGTCTTCCGGGAATAATTGGCTCAAGTATGGCTATGATGGATAGTCATCAGGGCTATGGTTTCCCAATAGGTGGAGTTGCTGCTTTTGATTTAGATTCAGGAGTTATTTCTCCCGGTGGAGTAGGTTATGATATTAATTGTTCAGTTAGACTTCTTAGAACTAATTTAACTTTAAAAGATATTGAAAAGAAAAAGAAAGAAGTAATTCAAAAACTTTTTCAACAGGTGCCTTCGGGCGTTGGTGAAGAGGGAAGGATAAAACTTTCTAAACAAGAACTTGATGAGGTTCTTAAGTTGGGTGCTAAATGGGCGGTTGATAAGGGTTATGGGAAGAAAAATGATTTAACTAACACCGAAGAAGGGGGTTGTATGAAAGATGCAAATCCTAATTATGTAAGCCAGAGAGCAAAATCGAGAGGTATTCCTCAATTAGGTAGTCTTGGGGCTGGAAATCATTTCTTAGAAATTCAGATGGTTGATTCTGTTTATGACGAAAAAATGGCTAAGGAATTTGGATTAGAAAAAGGTATGATAACTATTATGATTCACTGCGGTTCGAGAGGATTAGGACATCAGGTAGCTTCTGATTATATTAAACTGATGGAAAAAGAATATGGTTTTCCTGAAGAAGATAGAGAATTAGTTAATGCCCCAATAAATTCTGAACTTGGCAAAAAATATTTTTCTGCTATGAGTTGTGCTGCTAATTTTGCTTTTGCTAATAAACAACTAATTACTCATTGGGTAAGAGAGACTATGAAAAGTATTTTTTCTAATTTTTCTGCAGAAGTAGTTTATGATATCTGTCATAATATTGCGAAGAAAGAAAAACATACTATTGACGGAAAAGAAAAAGATATTCTTGTAATGAGAAAAGGAGCAACTAGGGCTTTTGATAAACAACCAGTTATTATTCCTGGAAGTATGGGTAGTGCTAGTTATGTTTTAGTTGGAACTAAAAAAGCCGAAGAAATTAGTTTTTCAAGTACAGCTCATGGTGCTGGAAGAGTTGAGAGTAGAACTCAAGCAAATAAAGAACTAAGTCCTGAAAAGATTATTGAGCAGTTGAATAAAAAAGGAATTGATATTGTTTCTGGAAGTAGAAAAGGTATTGTTGAAGAAGCTCCAGAAGTTTACAAAGATATTGACGAAGTTGTAAGAACAAGTGATAAGCTAGGAATAGCAAAGTTAGTTGCTAAGGTTATTCCTCTTGCGGTTATGAAGGGATAAAAAATAAATCACAAAATAAAAAAGGTTTATAAACGCTTTTATCCTTGATAAAATATGAAAATTGACAACAATTTTCAATTACTCATTTAAAGAGGTTAAATTTCGTAAGATGAAAAAGAAAGGTGTGATGTTAGGATTTTTTATTTTAATTAGTCTTATAATTTTTAGCAGTAGTTTTGGTTTTGTGAGTGCTTGGACAAATACTGGCGGGGGGGATCATAGTGGCCAGAATTGGATTATTTCTTCAAATACGTTTGTTGCTGGAGTTCATACTAATGTTGGGAATTTTACAATTCCTTCGGGAATAATAGTTTCGGTTAAACCCTATGATGGAACTACTTATGGTTCTTTTGAAGTTCATGCGAGTAATATTACTGTGGCTGGAACTTTAAATGCATCTGGCGCAGGTTATGGTGGCGGCGGAGGTGGCGGAGGCGGTGCAAGTGGTTGTAATTGTGTGATTTCGGGTTCAAGTTCAGGAGGTTATGGTTTTGCTGATGGTTCTAATGGTAATAGTGGTGGAGGTAGTAGATTTCAACAGGGTTGTAGTGAAAATGGAAATACTAATATTTGTGGTGGAGCTACAGCGGGTGCTGGAGGAGCGGGGGGAGGTCCTTCTGGTGGTTTTGGAGGAGCAGGTGGAACTCCCAAGAATAATTGTATAACTACTAATGCTAATTCTCCTTGGTATGGGTCTTTGGGAGGGGATGGAAGTTCTGGAAGATATTGTAATACTTCTTCTTCAAATATAACTTCTTTATGTGATAGTTCTAGTGATGAAACATTAAGAATGGGCTCTGGTGGTGGAGGAGCAGGCGGAGGGGGTGGCGGTCAAACTTGGTCTGGAAATATTTATAGTGGTGGAGGGGGTGGAGCTGGAAATGCAGGAGGGGGAATAATCAAACTTTATGCAGATAATAATATTTCAGTGATTGGAAATATTTATTCTTTTGGTAATAATGCGGGCAGTGGTAATGGTGCTACTGGTCGTAATGGTAATTTAGAATCTGGAGGTCAATATCAATCTAGACCTGGGGGGGCAGGAGGAAATGCTTCATATTCTGGTTCTAGTTCAGGAGGTTATGGGCAGGGTTCTGGAGGTTCTGGGGGTCCTGGAGCAGGCGGAGGAATTTTATTAAAGGCTCAAGTTGTAAAAATTACTGGAACAATAAATAATGCTGGAAGAACAACTTCTGCTAAAGATTATGGCGGAACTTTTAAGGTATTTACTTGCCCTAATGAATTTAATCTTGCTCTGTCAGGAACTAATTATGTTCAAACAGGTAGAAATTATACTAGCACATTTACTTGTACAGCTCCTGTTGTTCCAACGATAGTTAGTTCTTCTTGGAATGCCTCTGCAATTACTTTGATTGATAGTGTTAAACTTACTGCTGTTGGAAGCGACTTAAGTGGAAATTTTAAATTTGATATTTTTAATCTTGAAAAAACTCTTATTAATACTAATACCTTGCAAGCATTTAATAGCACTCAAGCAAATATGACTTGGAGTCCTACTACTATTGGAACTTATTTCTTTAATGTCACTTTAATTTCTTCAGGACAGGTTTTAACTTCAGGACAACTTATCGTTTCTTTGGCAACAAGAACACAAAATTGCGATCTTTCTAGCGTGGATAATTCTTTACCTGCTAATGCAGTTTGGAATGATTACAGTAATGGAGTGTTTACTCAAACTTATGATTCAAGTAATGTTTGGACTCCAACAACTTACTCTGCAAACTATAACTTAACTCAGGGGATATGTAATTTTAAATGTAAAAATTCTAGTTATGAATGGAATGGTTCTGCTTGTAATTTAGTTCAGAAATATATTAACTTTTGCTGGGATTTAACTACTCAAAAGAGTTGTGAAGATGCTTCTCAAAAGATTGCTAAAAATAGTATTGGCGGAGTTTTGGGTAGTTATTGTGGAAAGACCGATATAAAGCTAGATAATTGTTACTATAGTGCTTCTTGTAGTTGTGTTTGGATTATTAATGAAAGCAATTCTAATGGTGGAACTTGTACTAATGAGTCTATTTATTATACTAAAAATAGTGGTCAAACTTCTTGTAGTGCCGAAAATTTCTTATGTAAAATTTCCTCAAATGTAGATAATAGTGGTTGTAGTTCTAATTTAGATACTATCACTGTTAATCAAAATGCTTTGTGGTCTGGAAGTTCTTCGATAGCAGAACAGGCCGCATGTAAAACCTCAACTCAAACTTTTGCTTGTCCTGCTAGTTATAAACTTAGTTTTAGTTCAGATATTGGTTTGATTCTTCTTGTGCTTGTAATTATTTTTATTTACATATTTGCTCTTAAAAAGAAAAATAAAGTTTCAGAAGAGATTTTAAAGATTGGACACCTAAAAAAAATTAAGAAAAAATAGTTTAATTATCACTTCATTATCATCTATAAAAGAGGAAAAAAGAGATTATGCCTAATATGAGAACTCGATTGAATTTTATTTCATTAGTTTTTGTATTCTTAATTCTATTATTTATTTTTTCTTTTTCTTTAGTTTCTGCTTTTTCTAGTAACAATGTTGGAAAGATAGATAATATGAGTTTTTCGAGCTATGTACCAAACCAAACAGATTATTCCCCTGGAGAGAATATTAAGGGCAGTGTTAATATAAGTCTTAATTCCGAATCTTCAAATTCTTCTATAGATTTTTATTCTGGCACAAAAAAACTTAGTTCAATGAATTTATTAGATTTTTTAGTCAATTCAGGTTTATCAACTGGTTCAGGTATATATTTTTGTAACCCCTCTAGTTGCGAGGATAGTTATTCTAGTTCAGATAGCGGAGAAACTATCAAAAGTTTTTCCTTAACTAGCGGAAAAAACCTAACTTTAGGTATTAAACTTACCTCAAATCCCAAGACAGGAGTTACAGGAATAAATAATTTTACAATAAATATTTCTTCTGATGCTGTGGAAAGTTGTTCGGTTCCATTAAAAATAGAAATCCCTGAAGGGGGATTATCGTTTATGCCCTCTACAGTTGGAAATAGTTATTGCACTCCAGAGAATTATGCTTGTTTTGGGTTCACTAACTCTCAGCAGATAAATATTTTATCGGATGCAAAATACTGCTCAATTATTTCAGTAAACTCTGGGGCGGCTATTGATGTTGGCGCAGATTTGGTAGGGGATGGTGCAGCACAGTTTCAGTTTAGCATAGATAGTAAATCTTGTTTAGCTAATTTTACCTCTTCTCAAACAGGTCAAGCTAAGGCAATTTGTAGAATTGATAAAGCCATAGTTGAGCCAACAAATTTAACTCTTTGTATGACTAAAAAAAGTGGAGGAACTTATAATATTTTTTATAGAGATAGTGATGATTGTGCTTCTATTCAAAGGCCTTCTGAGGAAGCAACTCTCGGAGGATTATCTTTATTTATCAAACCCTTAAATTATGCTTCTCCAGGGGCATTAATAATTAATTCAACTTCAAATCCTTCTATACTTAGTGGAATTAAAAGTTATTTATCTGATAATTATGATTCTAATTGTTCGCTTGGATGTTTTGTTCCTATTAAATTTTCTTCTAATAGTGTTCAAAATTTACAACTATCTAAGTTTAATTTAAGTTATAATGCAGGTACTTCAAATGCAAATCTTATTTATGAACTCAAGAAAGTGAATCCTACTATTACTATGAATTTTACTAAATTTAATCTTGATAGTTCTGGTTTTATTGTTCCTTCCACACCAGGGAATTATACTTTATATCTCAAGTTAAATGGAGTTAATTTTTATAAGAATACCCTAAATGTTTTAGATGTTCCTTCTGTAGTAGATATTTTTCCTAAAGAGGTTCCAGCTGGTGTAAAATTCAAAATAAATGTTCTAAGTAATAATAGCGAAGGGATTGTAGAAAAATATGTTTTTAATTTTAGTGATGGTAATAGCTCATTTGAAACTTCTGTTCCTTATGTAGAACATACTTTTAAAACAACAGGTAGCTATGCAGTTAGTATCTATGCAATTAGCACAATAGGGCAGTCTGCTTTGAAAACATTTAGTATTGTTGCTTCTTCCCCTGGAGATTATATTAATTCTACACTTAAAACTGAAAAATTAAAACTTGAGACACTTAAATCTAAATTAAATCTTCTTCCAGCAGTTGTTAAATCTGCTCTGGAAACTAAACTTAATATCACTGCTGTTTCTGATCAACTTACTTCCTTAGGTATAGATTATAACACCTCATCAGGTAGTGATGAAGAAGAAATAAGAATAGCTGGAGAATTAAGTGCTATAACTTTGCCTGATTCAATTAATATCACTAAAAGTGCTAGTGGAAAATTCTTGTTTGATAGTAAGAAGATAACTTTAGAAGATTTAAATGCCGCTTCAGGAGAAGATTTTGGAACTAATCTTGGAATGGTTCAAAATGCAATCTTTGGTTGGTATATTGAAAATTTAAATAGCGATGCAAACATTGAGGAATACTCAGCAATTTATGATAAAACTAGTATGATCCTCGGATCTTATGTTAATCTTAAACTAACTCCTAAAAGTGATATCAATGATTTATTTGGGGTTATAAATTCTTTATCCATGCAAGGAATATTGGATACAAAACCAACTTCTGCAGGAAAAAGTTTTTCCTTATCCCCTTTATCTGCGAATTCTGTTAAGAATATAGAGTTTTTTATAAATGAACAAACTGATTTAATTAACCTTCCAATATACTTTTTTCCAGCTAAGAGTCAACTTGTTTTAGTTGATAAAATAGGGATTTGTAATTATAATAGTATTTGTGAATCTTCTCGCGGAGAAAACAATAGTAACTGCAATTATGATTGTAAACCCTGGAGTAAAATAATTTTGGCTTGGATTATAGTTCTCATTGTTTTTTTTATTGTTTACATAGTTGCTCAAGAATGGTATAAACGTCATTATGAGGGTAGTTTATTTAAGAATAGTGATGATTTGTACAATATGATTAATTTTATTGATAATGCTACTAAGCAGAATTTAGATAAATCTAAGATTTTTACAAATTTAAAGGAAAAATCTTGGAGCTCTGAGCAAATAGAATATGCTTATAGAAAATATCTCGGAAAAAGAACTGGGATGTTTGAAATACCTTTATTCAAATTTTTTGAGAATCGTAAAGTCGAGAAAGAAATTGGTTTGAGGAAATACGTTCCTAACCAAAATATTGCACCCAAGCCGTCAATAAACTTTTCAAATAGCTAAAATACTATAGTCTTAACAAAATAAAGATTTAAAAACAATAAAAATAAACTAATATTAAGCTAAATCAAGGCTAAAACAAAAACGAGGCAAAATGGTGTTAAAAATTTTAACTAATTTTTTTAAGAGAATATTTTCTGAGATGTTTAAAGGAAAAACCAATATTAGTATTGGTTTCTATGGTCCGCCTAATGCTGGTAAAACTAGCTTAGCAAATCGAATATGCAAAGATTGGACTGGTGAAGAGATTGGGACTGTTTCAAGAGTTCCTCATGAAACCAGAAAAGTTCAGTTTAGAGAAAAAGTAGATATTAAATACAAAGAGAATCAACTTACCTTTAAACTTGTCGATACTCCAGGAATTGCTACTAAGATTGATTACGAAGATTTTATGAAGTTTAAGATGAAAAAGAAAGAAGCACAGAGTAGAGCTAAAGAAGCTACACAAGGAATTATAGAATCTATTAAATGGTTAGATGATGTTGATGCGGTAGTCGTGGTTGTAGATTCAACAGAAAATCCTTATTCTCAAGTAAATGTTACGATTATTGGTAATTTGGTTGCTAGAAAAATACCAGTTCTAATTGTGGCTAATAAAATTGATTCTAGAAAGTCAGATATTAAAAAATGCGAAGATGCTTTTCCAGAATATGATGTTGTAGGAATATCTGCTAAATATGGAACAAACATGGAAGAATTTTACGAGTCTTTATTTAAATTAGCTAAGAAAGTTAAAAAATAAATAACGATATAAAAAAGGGAGGAAAAGAACAATATGAAAAGTTGGTTGAAGGGGGGAATTATTGGGTTGATAATCTCAATAGTTTTATCTGCTCTAATTATGTTTACTCCTATGTTGGGTTCAGATTATCGTTATGGCTATCAGATCTCATTTATTCCATTTATTATCCTAGTATTTGTCGTTTTTGGATTAATCATTGGTGCGGTAGTTGGTAAAATTAAATCTAGAAATGATGCAAACTAAAAAAATGAGCAAGAATAAAAATAAATCTAAGCATGAAGCATTAACCCTGCAGTTTATACCATTTTCAGAGATTGAAAAATTGGATTCTACTGCAAGAATAAGAAAATTATTGGAAATCGTTCTTAATAATAAAATCATCGTTATACAGGGAAAGTTAAGGGCAGAAGAAGAAACAAGGCTTATTGAGGATACTATGGTTATGGTTGGTAAGGTTAAAGGGTTTAGGGGTATAGAGCTTGCGGTTGTAAGCCCTAATGCTAAAGAAAGAGATTTTATGAGTAAGGTAAAGCATGGTATTGCTAATGCTCTTGTTGGACAAACAGACTCGCTTACCATAATTGGTCCGGCTGCTATTATTAAGGATATGAAGCGAGATCCTAGAAAGCTTGAAGTTATGATGAGTGGAAGATAAATTTATATAAGATATAACAACACTCGCCTCACTAAAGTTCGGCTCGCTTATTACCTGCTCACTTAACTGCACAAGTTCGTTAAGTTCGCTAATTCTTCTTGATAATTGATATCCTCTAATTGCGAAACAGCTATTTAGATAGTTATTTTATTCTTTCTCGTAAAGTTTTATAAACTTGGCTTTTCTTGAGATAGTATAAAAATAGGTTAATATCTATGGGGCAATAACATTCCAATGAAATTCCGAAAAATAAATACGAGGTATACTATTAATTAGTATTTTTCAAAATTCTGATGTCATCCCCCAATTCATATATAAGAATTAAATTAATCATGCTAAATTGAAAGATGCCACACCAATGCGTACACTGTTCGAAATTATATCCTGATGCTGCTAAAGAATTGTTGATTGGATGCACTTGTGGCAGCCATTTCTTTTATTATATTAAAAAAGAATATTATGACAAACTTAATAGCCAAATTTTAAACGAAGTTAAGAATGGCGTAGATAAAGATGTTGATTTAGCTGAAATACAAGAAATCCAAAAGAAAATCCATCAAATCGATAAAATGGATAAACTTAAAATAGAAAAGGATGTTCGTGAAATTATTGGCATAGGTGAGAAAGAAGATATCCCAGTTATACTTGATTTAGAATCTATAAGGGTATTGAAACCAGGCAAATTTGAGATTGATGTTGTAAATCTTTTTAGTAAGAAAAGACCTCTGATATACAAACTTGAGGAAGGCAGGTACATAATTGATTTAGCTAGTACACTTAGGGTTAATGCCCATGAATTAGAAAGCAAAATAAGAGATCCAGAACAATTAAAGAAGCGAAAAAGAAAGAGATAATCTCTATGAATAAATTAACTTCTTTATTAAATCTTGAATTGAATAAGATAAGTCTTACTAAAGAGGAAAATCTTATCTTAAAGAAAGAAACCGCTTTGCTGATTAAAGAATTAAATAACAGTATTAAAAGAGTCAAGATAAAAGCTCAAGTTTTTGTTGGGGGAAGTTTTGCTAAAAATACAATTATAAAAAAAGATAAGTATGATATAGATTTATTTGTTAGGTTTAATTCAAGTTATGATGAAGAGCAGATATCAAAACTTATAGCTAAAATTATTCCAAAAAAAGCTCAAAGAGTGCATGGTTCTAGGGATTATTTTGTTCTAAAATCTAATAATCAAGAGATTAATCTCGAATTTGAGATTATCCCTGTTTTGAGTATTAAAAAACCTGAGCAAGCTAGAAATATAACTGATTTAAGTTACTTTCATGTAAAATATGTTGTTAATAAAATAAAAAAGATTCCTAGACTTGCTGAAGAGATAAAGTTAACAAAGGCTTTTTTGCATTTTCAGGAGTGTTATGGTGCTGAAAGTTATATTAGGGGTATTTCAGGATATGCGGTGGAATTATTAATTATAAATTTTGGTAGTTTTGAAAAATTTCTTAAGGGAATTATTAAAACTAAACAAGATAAAAAATTGATTATTGATAGTGAAAGATTATATTCTAAAGGGCAAGTTTTAAGAGAATTAAATGAAGCTAAGCTGCAATCTCCAATAATCCTCATAGATCCAACTTTTAAAGATAGGAATGCTCTTGCTTCTTTATCTCAACAAACTTTTGATAAACTGAGAGATTCTGCCCAAAAGTTTCTAAAAAATCCTAGCGAAGATTTTTTTGTTAAGAAAGATAAGGAAAGAGATTTTGAAGGAAGTAATAATAATATTGTTAAACTTGAAATAAAAACAGATAGACAAGCAGGAGATATAGCTGGAACTAAGCTAAAGAAGTTTTATAAGTTTTTTATAGATGAAAGTTCAAGATTTTTAGATATGAGCGGTAGTGAATTTATTTATGATGAAAAACATAATTTTGCCAAAATTTTAATAAATCCTAGTTCGAAAAAGGAAATATTTTTTCAAGGTCCACCCCTAATTATGAAAGAGGCATTTGAAAAATTTAAAAAAGAGCATAAAAATATTCAGATAAAAGATGGAAAGAGTTTTGCTTATGAAAAAGGATTTTCAAGTTTTAAGGAATTTTTAAGTTTCTTTAAGAACAATAATTCTAATAAAATAAAGAGTATGGGTATAGTTAGTTTTGAGTTGGTCTAGGACAGATGCTTTTTATTGGTCCGGTCAAAATATTTGTTTGGCCTGTTAACTGATACTGTTCTTTTGTAAATACTACAAATAGTCTTTTATTTATTGTTGGAGGTAATCCCATTCTTTCTATTAATTTTATTGTTTCCTCTATATTTTTTAATTCCTGTACTGCTTTTATTGTTCCTTTAGCTTCTGATGGTATGCCTGCCAAAGCCAAAACTTTAAAACCCTCGTAATCAGGGTTGCCATGAAAAATATATTCATTTTCACCTGTTTGCTTATTTAATTCTGGTAAGACCATATACTTTTTATCCGAAGTACTTGTTTCAAAAACTAAACCACTAACCTCCTGTAGATTAAATGGATCAAAAGCTAAGACTATTTTATCAAGCCCAACTGGGCTTGCGTTTAGATTTGCAGTTTTAGAACCAAGATTAGTTGCTACTTGAAACTTTGCCCTATTACTCATATATAGCGAGCCTTGTTCATGATCCAGAAAATCAACATAACCCCTGGCCCGGGATTTATCTGTTAATTTTAAATTAAGTCTTTGAAATTCAAATCTCTTTGGTTGAACGTGTATCAGAGAACTTAAAACAGGTATTACTGTACTTTTTTCAAAAGGAATTTGTACAAGAGATTCGAAAAGTGTATTATAACTCATTTTAGAATCCTTCTTGATAATTTTTATTAGTATAGATTGGTAAAATATTCCCTTTTGAATCTGTTTGGGGTCCAAGAGTTGTTTGTTCGAGTTTAGATTGATTAAGTTTTTCTCTGATGAATTCACAACTTGTAATTCCAATTCCTGCTAAAAATGTTCCGGCAAGCAAAGCAATACCTGCTATTTTAAATGCTTCTCTCATCGTAGAATAATTTATAGAAACTTCTGGCATTTTTAATCCTCCCAAATTTGATTGAATAAATAAACTAAAGCATTTGTAAAGAAAGGGGTGTTTAACCAGATTGCAGTTTCTTCTTCTGAACCATTTCCTTCTGCGAGCATAAACATTATTTGCTCTTGGTCTACTATAAAGAACTTTGTATTAATCTCTATTTGTTTTATTTTTTCTTTTATTTTTATGCTAAGCTTTTTTATATCGCTTTCATTTCCAGAAAGAGCAATTCTAACTTTTATTCCATGTTTTTTTACTTTTTCAATTAAACCGGTGAATAATCTCAGCTTTTCTGTGAAATCCTTTGCTGATGTACAGATTATAATTTCTTTTCTTGCATTTTCCATAACCTCTCTTATATGGTTGTAAATCATAGATCTTCCTTTTATTGCTCCTGATAAATCCTCGTGTTTAACAGGTTTTATTCCTGTATTATAAAGTCCTTCTATTTCAGAATATTCTGGAGAATCTCTTAATTTTGAGAGAACTTTTACTTTTTCTTCTGCTTCTTTAACCATGTTATTTTTAAGCTTTTCAAGTATAACTGAAGGTTTTACTGCTATATATTTTGCAGGTTTGCCTATTTTTGAGATTGTGAAGCCTTGTTTTTCTAAGCTTTCAAGAACATCATAAGTTCTGCTTCTTGGAACTCCAGATATTTCTGCAATTTCTCCTGCACTTGCAACTCCCTTTCCAAGCAAAGCTATCCAAACTTTTGTTTCATAAATATTAAGGTTAAAGTAATCCTTAATTTTTTTAACGAGTTCTGGTTTTATGATCATGTTTTATTGTGTTCCTTCTGATTTACTTTTAACTCTTATTGCGTCTTGTAATCCGATTATTTGTAATTCCAATATTGTTTTTTCTAAATCCTTGGGATTTCCTGTCCATAAGCTTACATCAACCGTCGCATTCATTTTAAGATGAGGATTCTTTGTTCTATCTAAATCTTTCGCTTTTGGAATTTCTATGAATCTATAAGTTGGCCCGAATCTTACTCCATCTTCTTCATGGAAATTAACATAACTTCTCGCTCTTAGTTCATTAGTTACAAACGCGTATTCTGGGTGATTAGGTGAATTACTTATTTTTAGTGGGCTTCTTCCATCGGCTGCTTTTTCTAATACTCTTGAAAGTTCTGTTATTCCCTTTTGACTTTTTCCTCTTATTAAAATGTCTAAATCATTATAATCTTGAATTCCATCGAAAATCCAGCTTTTTGGGGCCGAACCTCCAAGATAACCTCTAAAGGCAGCTCCGTTTACAGCTAAATATTCACAAACTTTCTCAAAGAAAGGAAGGTCTCCTTGTTTTACCATGTGGCTTATTGGACTTAAACTTGTTAAACAGAATTGCATCAAAGGGGAATATTTTCCTTCAATTATTAATGAGTTTCTTTCCATGTTATTATTGTGCTCCTGATTGTTCTGCTTTTTCCCAAGATGGATTTTCAATTCTTATTCCATCTTTTGTTATTTCTGGTCCAGATATATATCTAACTTTTGGAGAATATGCCCAAGTATTTGTAGTTCCATTATTGTAGATAATTCTAACATCGTTTGATTTTGGATTATTGCTGAAATTTCCTACTTCTACACTTCTAATTTGTCTGGCCTTTTCAGATTCTTCTTTAGCTTTTCCGATTAAATATCCAATTCCGCCACTTGCTGCTAAAACTAAACTAAGTACGACTGCTATACTCCCGTACATATTATCCTTTATTTTTAATGGTGGTGAATAGGGCGGTAATTGTTTCATTTTAAGCATTCACTGGTTTTCTTTGTTTAATTTCAATGGGTTTTAGAATCATGCCGAGTTCTGCTAGTTGAAATAGATGTAATTTTTCTGTGGCTTCATTATATGTTGAGCAGTTACCGATGGTAGCATTTAGATGTTTTGAAGTTATAACTGTTTGTAATGCTCCAAATATTCTTTCTTGCTTAATTTTTGTGTTTGTCCATAATTCCTCGTCTAAGCAACTATCTAATAGATTTTTAAAAGTATATCTGGAAAGAATAGCTTTTAATTTTTCTGATTCTTCGTCCTGAGTAAGATATCTATCTAATGGTCTTGGTGAAGTTGAACCTAATCCTGAAACTAATAGCATTCTGTAAAGTGTAGGTCTTGTTCTTGCTGAGAAACTTGATTTTAAACCCTTCTCAGGATTATAATCCTCTACTGGTGCACTTAAAGAAGTTAATTCTGTATGTGCAAATGAACCTGGAACTAGCTTTTCTAATTGATATACTACTCTTGTTATTGTTCTGGGTTGTGTTTGTTTTGTCATGTTATTATTTTATTTTTTGCAATTTAGATTTAATTCAAAGGAATCTACGTTTCCTCTTAGGATTCCGCCAATGTTATCATAAAGTAATCTAAGTTCTCCATCAACATCTGTTCTAGCCAGAACTAATGCTCTATAGGCTTCATCAGATTTTATTCTTAGAGAAGTATCAATTAATCTTGATTGTAAGCTTGAGTTTACCCAACGAACAACTGATTCTACTCTTGCTTGAGATTGGGAATTTTTAGTTTGTTCATTA
Source organism: uncultured archaeon (assembly GCA_903866625.1). Lineage (GTDB taxonomy): Archaea > Nanobdellota > Nanobdellia > Pacearchaeales > GW2011-AR1 > CAIPOI01. Next base: position 112,984 of record CAIPOI010000008.1, read on the forward strand.
ACTCCGCCGTTATGATATCCTTGCATGTAAGATAGCACGCCTACTGCAACTACTGCAAGAAATCTTGGCATATTTTTTATTTTTATTAGTTCTTTCATGGTGATTTTTACTACTTCTCTTAGATTAAGGGGTTTATAAATGTTTCTTTTTTGTTGTATCTTGATAGTGACAACTAAACCAGAAGGTTTAAATAACCTCTTTAATAGAGTATGGTATGGCAAATGAAAATGAAAATCAACAAGGAGAGCCTGATCAAGGTTTTCGTTGGCAAGGTTATGTTGGCAAGGAGATAACACTAAATTTTAGAGATTCTAGTCATTCAGGAGTTATGGGTGCTCCAAATTTTAAAGGAAGATATATTGATTTAAAACCCTGTGTTATGTACGAATTCGATGGCGAAACTGCTTATCTATCTCAGCAACCCCTGAGAATTTCCTTTGATTTAATCCAGGGCGATAGAGTTACTATCTTGGCTCATAAGGAAGGGTATCTTGAAGCAAGAGTTAAAGTAGCAAATGAACTTGTTGCTAAGAGAAAACAAAATAAACTTGGATTTAACCCCTCTAGCTAATAATAACATGCTAACTCAAATGGACTTTGATATGACCTCAAAACCTAGAATATATACTAGTAAAACTCCTCGAGCAGATTATTTTATAATGAGTTCTCCTTGTCCTTTTATTCCTTTAGTAGTTAATCCTCGTTTTACTAAACCTGCTTTTGATACATTACATGGAAAGGAAATAACTGATGTAGGAGTTTGGAAATGATATTTTCTGGAAGATCTACTCCCAATAATTTTAAAGTTTTATTTTTAGAGGATTTAACTTCTAAAGAGAGAAGAAGAACTCCTAATACTTGCTGTGATATGGGTAATATAAGAATTGATATGACCACTATGGATTATGCTTCTGTGCAAGATGTTTTAGCTAGTTTGCCTGAAGGCAGTTTTTGGGATGATAAGCAAGAAAAATTTCTGAAAATGAAGGTTAAAGATTATCAACCTCCAGTTAGAATTCCTTTTATTCCTCCAAAAGTTGAATCTCCAGTTAGTTCTGGAGTTAAACTTCCACCACCTCTTCCTAAAACTTATCCTACTAAAGGTAAGCCTTATTTCTTAGGATTATAATTTTTATATTAAAAATATTTTAGAAATAGCCATCCCTATTAAAATTCCTGTTGTTAGATAGGGCATAGCAGGATAAGATTTATTCTTTTTTCCAAAAGTATACAAATATAATAGGGCTAGTGAAGCAAATAAGATTACTACTAAACTTCCTACGAAGCTTTGATAGGTTTTCAAGAAAACACCTGCGGCGATAATTGAGAATACAATGTCTCCTCCGCCCAGAATAGCTAATTGTATTTTTATCTTGTTCTTTTTTAAGATCTTATCTGGAATATTATTTTTATATTTCTGCTTTAATAATCTTATTTTTTCTTTTATTTTTTTGTTTGCATGAGCTATTAAAAATCCTCCAAAAATTCCTAAGGTATTAATTTGATATTTTGCCATTTTTACCATAATCTTTGATTTCCAAACTGCCCACATATCATAAACAGAGATAATCAATAGAAGGATTATTGTTATCTTTATATTTAACATCGTTACAAATAGTGCGGCAATTCCTGGATAGACCATCACTTCAGTAATATTATGAATTAATATGTTCATTCTAAAAATTTTAAAATAAGAAAAAATAACCCCTATTATTAATGCGATTATTGTTGGAGCAATTATAAACGAGTATATTGATAACATTGCATTCATAGAGACTGCAATAGCTAAACTGACTACGACAAAGAACCACAACTTCATAAAAAATTCAGATCGAATTTTCATAAGCATGAGAATAATTACTACTGTTATAATGAATGAGAATATCAACTGAATTAAGAAACTTGCTGGCTGGATTGTTTTTGAACTATCAAATCCGTATGGAAGAATATGATTTGGATTTAGATAAAAATTAACTACAGCTAAACCAAGTAATTGAGTTAAAATAAACATTCCCAAGAGAATTCCGGTTACTTTTATATTGTTTTTAATATTATTTTTCCCTCTTTGATTATTATATTGTTTTTAGGGTTTTAAAACTATTCTTTTGGATTTGTATTTTATAATCTATAGATTTTACTTAATTTGCACTTCGTGTTATTCTTATTAATATTCAAGAACTAAAAATCTGTTGGATGGTTGAGAATTCCGCTTTATCTTTTTAATTTTTGTTTAGCTTGATCAACCAAACATTGTAAAACAACTTCTATAGAATTAAAAGTGTGTTTTATAGGTGATATTTTACTTTTTCTTCCAGGAATATAAACTGTAGAGATATCTACCCAACCAATTTTCGTTTCTTCTAGTAAAAGTTTCATTAACATTTCAGATTCATAAGAAAATCCTCGTGTAGTTGTTAAACCCACTAATTTTGGAAGCATCTCTTTCTGAAAAGCTCTATATCCACATTCGGGATCATAAACTGGCTTTTTGCTTATACTAGATAAAACTCTTGCATAAAGCGTATTAGAAAATCTTCTAACTTTTGGAACACATGATTCTTGAAAATTTCTTTTACCTATAACAACATTGTTTCCTTGATCTAAGCTTTCTAGAAAACTTGGTATTTCTTCAGGTAGGTGTTGTAGATCTGCATCAAGAGTTATTACTCTTTCACAACCCATTGAATTTAACCATGCAAACCCATTTTTTAGTGCTTGTCCTTTACCCAGATTAGTCTCATGATTATAAACTGTGGCTCCTGCTTTTTTTGCGAGTTCTGCTGTATTATCTGTAGAACCATCATTTACAACTAAAACTCTTCTTACTTGTTTTAGTGTTCTTTGGACAACCTCTGCTATAGTTCCATGTTCATTATAGGCACATATAAGGGCATAGGTTTTATCTCCCATACTAAAACCTAAAAATTGAGCTTTATATAGTATTATATACTCGAGTTTTTGAGCAAATTTGCTTAGTATTCCTAATAAGTCTTAATAATTGTTGTAATAGCTAAACAGGCTAGGAATAATCATGAGGATGAGTTTGCTTAAAAATAATTTTGATAGTTTATGCTATCTCATTCTAATTGTTTCAAGATTTCTTGGAGTATTTGTTTCAGAATGAGTTAATTTGTATAGTGTTGAAGCTAAATCTAAACATTTAGAAACTTCTCCATGATTGATAATTATTCTTTTTGGCTTTGGATTACATCTATTTATGAATGCTAAAAGCTCGTTTCTTCCGGCATGAGCGCTGAATCCCTTTAATGTAACAACCTCCAGGTTTATTTTAACTGATTCTTCAACTCCCTCATAAGTCATACGAGTTTCTTTTAATCCCTCTTGCACCTGTCTACCTAAAGAACCCGAACCTTGGTAACAAACAAAAACTACTGCATTATCTTTATTTGGTGCAAATTCTCTGAAATATTCTACTGACGCTCCACCCATAAGCATACCTGATGTTGCAAGAACAATACAAGGGCCGCCTTCAAATACTAATTTTCTTTCTTGTGCAGAACCCACTCTTTTGAATATATCTGAAACAAAAGGATTTTCTCCTTGGAATACTTGTTGTCGTATCGCAGAATTTAAAAAGTCAGGATAAGCAGTATGAATTGCATTAATATCCCAAATCATTCCATCTATGTATATAGGAACTTTGGGTAATAAATCCTTTTTCATGGCATCATCTAAAATTAACATAGTTTCCTGAGCTCTTCCTAATCCTAATTCAGGTATCAGAACTTTTCCACCTCGTTCTATAACATTTTTAATAGAATCTACCAGTGCTTTTTCAGCTTCTTCTCTTGTTGGTAAAACATCATCTTTGCTACCATAAGTTGCTTCAATTATTGCAGTTTCTAATCTTGGGAAGATTGTATTTGCCGGGTTTAATAATCTGGTTTTTCCAAACTTAAAATCTCCTGTATAAAGAAGATTATGCAAACCATTCCCAATGTTTAAGTGAATCATTCCGCCACCAAGTGCGTGTCCGGAGTTGTATAAAGTTATTCTAACATCGGGAGCAATATCTGTAACCTCGTTGAAATTTAAACAAATAGTATGCTTGACCATTTCTTTAATATCTGTTGAAGAGAATAATGGCTTTTCTGCTTGTTTATAGGCTACTCCTATAAAATCTAACGCAAGTAAGGAAGAAATATCTCGAGTGGGAGCAGTCATATAAACTGGGCCTGAATATCCCATTTTGAATAAATAAGGCAATAATCCTGAATGATCTAGGTGGGCGTGACTTAGAATAATAGCATCTACTTCTTCAAGCTTGAATTCTGCAACATCTAAGTAGGGAAATTTATCTTCATTTCTGGATGAAGCTGGGTCTATTCCACAGTCTAATAATATTTTTGTTTGAGGTGTTGAGAGTAATATGCAACTTCTTCCTACCTGTCTTCCACCGCCTAAGAAAGTCACTCTAACCCATTCCTCTATTTTTTCAGGATTCCATTCTGCATAAATCTTTTTTCCTATATCGTTCAAGAATTTTTTTCTTTGGTTATTATTTTCATATAATACTGCTCTAATATTTTCTGTAATTTTGCTATCAATTGCAGGAGATCTTTGAACAATAGGTATCCAGAAAGTTTTTTGTTTTATCTCTCTTAATAAGCTACCATCCCGGCCTATTACTAAACCTGGTTTTTTTGATTCTATTACTACTATAGATCTTTGAGCATCAAAAAGTATGGCTGTAATTTCTGCTTCTTCAGGGATTGTTTCTCTTATAATTTTTTCTGTTTTTTCTTGAGTTTCTAGTAGTTTTGGGTCTGCTCTTAATTCTACTCTCTTTTTTATTTTATTAACAATTTCTTTTATTTGGGATTCTGCTTCACTGAAAAAGTTTGGAGAATCTGTGTATAAAACTATGTTTGCTCCTTCAAAGTTCGCACTAGAAACAACATTTCTTGGTAAATCTTTTTGTATATCTTTAAGGATGTCTGCCATTTTTAGTTTTCTCTTTATAATTTTTTTACTAAAAGCTTCTTTTCTAAAGAAACTTTATCTATACTCCTTTCAAGAAGTATTTTATGATTATTATCTAAGTTCTGAAACAATTTCTTTTTCTACAACTTTTGTAATCCCGTCCTTAGTAATTGTAAATATGTCCATTCCGTTTCCAGAAGCATTGTCTCTTTGAGTAGAAGATTTTAGAGCTTCTACTGCTAATTCAACACCTTGATTGATAGTTAAATCTTTTTTGTATTGTCTTTCTAATAATCCTAATATGAATGGCATACCGCTTGAGAAGTTTGCATCATAGTCCTTTACTTTTAGAACACTTCCTGCGGGCTCTATAGTATATAATTCTGTTGAGCCATTTTCATTAAATCCGCCAACCAAAGTTCCAGCTATAAAAGGAATCATAGAAGGTTGTCTTATATTTCTATATGCGATATTTGAAACTAAATTGGCGGCTTCCTTAATTGTAGGTCTGCTTTTGGTTTTTAGTTCTTTTAATCTTAATTCAGCACTAACTAATCTAGAAAGCATTTGAGCATCAGATAATCCTCCTGTCCAGGATAGTACAATATAATCGTTTAGTTTAATGGCTTTATTATAGTCTTTTGATACAATGAGGTTTCCAGCAGTAACTCTTCTATCCGCTGCCATAACAACTCCGTCTTTGCAAACTATGCCCAGGATACTTGTTCCTGTTTTCAGAATGTTTTTCTTTATGTCATCATCCATTTTGTAGTTTTATTAAATTTAACTTATTTTATGTTCTTAATTTACTTATTTTTATTAAGTATACTTGAAAAATATACAACTCCTTCAGAACCGATAAATAATTATGTGATGGGTTATTTATAAATCTTGCGATTTGTTAAAACTCTGCAGCAGATACTATTAATTTCTGAAGCGATTCAGAGTAGGTAGCACAGGCAACCCTATGATTTTTACCCTGTAAGTCTTGAAATGTTAATTCGCCCAATCCATTCATTCTTGTAAATCCATGATTTGCAAAGTATTTGGTTATCAGTTCATTTAACTCTTGAGAATTTGGTTCTTTTTTTACACCTATAAGATATGCTGCCAGATACTTCTCAGATGGAATCCCCCACTGACATTCTACCCTCCCTCCAAATCTTGCTTGTAATCTTTCGGCTAATGTTAAATTTGCCATTTTATTTTTAATTTTTTTTGGTTTATAACTATTATGGTGTTATTTTACTCTTCACTACTCTTATCTATCTGAGTAATTCCATCAACTTTCTTGAAACGAATTATGTTATCAACAAAACCTTCTACTTTTTGTTCATGGCTGACTATTATTAATTGGCGAACTTTAAGCTGTATCAAAATATCTCTTATCTTGTCAAGTTGGGCTTCTGAAAATCCATCCGTAGGCTCATCAAGAATAACTAAATCTCTGGTTTTTATCTTGCTCAATAGGGAATTTATAACTTGATTTAGAGCAAGCCTATATGCTAAAGCTACTGCGGTTCTCTCTCCGCCAGATAAAAATGCATAATCTAACTCATAATCATTCTGCTGAATAATTGGAGAAAAAGATTCATCGAGTCTTACTGTTAAATTATCTGCTACTAGTATGGAGAACCAGTTTGAGAATAGCTTTGAAAAGTCTTCCCTTAGCTTAAGCATAACATTTTTTTCAGTATATAAAACAAATTCAATAAATTTATTATTCAACCAGTATTCCATTTCCTTGAGATAGTTTAATTTTAAAGTTAATTCTTCTATCTTCTTTATTTCCTTTTGAATATCTTTTATCTGTATCTCTAAAAATTGTATTTCTTTATTAGTTTCAGCTTTTCTTATTATAATTATTCTTTCTTTGTTGCTTATCTCATTAAATTCTTTTAGTTTATCTTCGTAGAATTTATCATAAATTTTGTATTCTTCGGTCATTTTATCTAATTCTTCTATATGCTTCTTTATCATGTCTATATCTACTAAAATAGTTTCTTTTTGTTTCATTAAAAGTTGTGCTCTTTTTTCTTTTTCATTCATAGTTTCCAAGCGAATCTTCATTATTTGTAATTCTGAAAGAGAATTTTTTAGAACATCAATTTGTTTTTTTGTTTGTTCTAATTTAATTGATAACTCTTCTTTATCTTTTTTCAATATTTTTGTTTCCTTTTCTATTTCTTCGCCTTCAGATTGGGCTTTTATTACTATGTTATTTTTATAGTCGTTATTTACTATCTGAAGACAGGTTGGGCACTTATCTATAGCTGATATTTTTTCAACAAGTTTTTTTATGTCTTTAAATCTTGAATCATTATTCTGTAGTTTAGTCATCGCGATTATATACTGGTCATTAAGATCCTTGTATATCTGCTCCTGAGATTTTATCCTTGTTTTTTGTAATTCTACCTCATTATCGTTAAATTTTATTCTATCTTTATCCTTTATCTGTTCTTGAATAAGTCTGATTTCTCGATCATAGTTGAAAGTGAGGTCTTTTTTGCTGTTTAAAGTTAGCTCAGATTTTTCTTTTTCATTTTCCAACTTGTTTTTTTCATTCATTTTTAGTTTTAGGGCGTCTAATTCTGCTTGTTTGTCCAGTTTTAACCTTTGTATGTCTTGAGATTGTTTTTCTACTTCTACTAATTTTAACTTTTCACTTTCTAAGAGCAGGTTTTTTTCACTTAGAGACTGTTTTTTTTGTTCAACGTTTCCCATTTCCATTTCCTTAAGTTTTATTTCTTGCCTTAATTTTATGGTTAAGAGGTCTAAGTTCTCTTCTATCCTCTTATATTTATCAATCCCAAAGACATGTCTTAGTGTATTTAGCCGAACGTCATTAGATTCCATTATGATCTGTTTCATTTCTTCTTGGGGGGTATAAACTGTAAATTTGTATAGATCATTTGTTTTTTTTGCAAACTCTTGGGGGTAACTTAAAATTTCAAGAATTTTTGTTTTTACTTCTGTAACACTTCCCTCAAATCTTTCGTTATTTATCGTTATTGCACAATCAGTTTGAGCTACAGACTTACCTGATTTTTTTAAGCCTCGTTCTATAATTATTTTAGAATCTTCAATTTCTATTTCAAGAATAACTTGAGCTTCTGTTTCATTATTTCTAAGTATAGAGTTGGCTTTTTGGCTGGGTTGTAATCCAAATAGTGCGAATTCAATTGCGAGTAGAACAGAGGTTTTTCCCGAGCCTATATCACCCATAAGAAGTGTTGAGCCTTCTGGAAACTCTATTTCTCCTTCTTTATAACTTCTTATGTTTTTTATTTTTAGTTTTTTTATGAGCATGTTTTATTTCAACTCCAACCCCAAAATTTTATTTAAATCTGCAAATAATCTTGTTTCATATATGACACTTTTTTCATCCTCTTGTTTTTGAAGTTCGAGTGCATGAAGCAATGGAACTATTAACTGATTAAATTTATCTGGATTTTCTTTTTTATATTCGTCAATTAAAACTTCTTCAACTTTATTCATTTCACTTGAATTTATCTTTACTTCTATCTGCTCACTTTTGGATTCTAATTTGTTTGTATTTTTTAAGAAGCTATAAACCCCTCTTTCTTTTAGATAATCGCTTATTCTTTTGTTATCTATATCTGCATTTGTACCTTGTTCTATTGTTCCATACAGTCTTAAAAGAAGAATTTTGTCTCTTAAGTCGTGTTTTTCAAGTTCATCAATTATTTTTTGAGTAGCTGTTAAAGCATTATTGAGTTGTATACGAATTGCTATAACTGGCTTTATTATTATTTCGTGTTTTTTGTATTCCCAGAAACCCTCTACCCTATTTATATAAAATCTGCCGTATGCTAAATCTTCTAACTCCTGAAAACTATTTGGAAAAATTGGACCTGAATAAATTATGGGTTTTTCTTTAACTTTCTCTTCAAAATTAATATGAAGATGTCCTAGTGCATAATAATCTGCTCTCGGCAATTGTTTCATACTTATAGATTCTATTGGTAAATCTCCTACTGCTTCTGTAAGAGTTGTGTGGAGCATTAGTATTCTGAAGTTATTATTGTCTGGCGGGAGTATTATTTTTTTTAGATCTTGAATTTCTAATCCTGATTTTTTTCCAGGATAACCAAAGATTTCAAAATTTTTATATTTTAATGGTTGAAGATAGATTGCTTCTGGTTTTTCATCGTATTTGCATATCTCACAAAATCCTCCCTTTTCTAAGACATCTAAAAAGGTTTTTCCTGAAACTGAATAATCATGAGAACCTGCAATCATAAAGCATTTGATTCCTGCATCTTTTAGTTTTCTGAACTCTGCAAAAGCTCTTTTGAGTATTTCTATTGGCGGATAAGCTGAATCAAATAAATCTCCTGCAATTAATACAAAATCTACTTTTTCGTTTATAGAAATTTCTATAGCTTTTTGAAAACTTTGAAAGTTTAATTCTTGTAATTCTGGTTGTCTCCATCCGCCTAGATGACAGTCTCCTAAGTGACTAAACTTGATATTTACCCCCAAAGCTCTCGCTCCTTCTTTTTTCTCGTTTTTTCATATAAATTTACCAGAAAGATTATATTTAAAGATATAGACAATAAAAGAGATATTTTAGGTTTTGAGTTATTTTCTTGCTCTTAAGTATGCTTGCCAATCTTTCTTCGAATATAATCCGGTGCCTGACGCATCAAAAACAAAAAATCCTTCTGGTTTTAATTTTACTTCTAATCTAGTAACTATTGTATCAAATAATTCTCTTCTTATTCCCAAACTTGGAGAATCAAATAAGCCCCAGGCACAAGCAAGATCTAAAGAGTGATTTGGAAATCTTTCAGTATGTTCACTAAATCTATAAAGATGGCCCTGAATATGAGTATAACTTTCATTTGGAGATTCTCCCCCATCTATGCCAAAAGTTTTTGCTCCGAAAAATTGTAATACTCTGCATAGCCAAGGATCATAATATCTTCTTTCTTTTCCGATTTTACATAAATCATAATCCCAAGATTGTTTTGCTCCGCAACCAATATCTAAAACAGTTTTTCCTTTTACATCACCCATTAACGAAGTTATTAATTTTAATCTATACATAATGGTTAGTTCGGTAACCGTACCATTCATCTTATATTTTTTTAATACTTGATTAACTTGGTTCTCTATCCTTTCTTCTTGTTCTACTTCTAGAATCCATGCTGCTTTTGTTTTTGGCATTTGTGGCTGCCGTTTTAATACAGATTCATTTATTAGTTTCATTTTTAATCTGCTCAGAAATCGCTGAGTGTCGAAACACCACAAAATATTATCTTATTTTTAATTTAAAAATCTATCTAATCTACCAAAAACTCATAGACAAAAAGCTTTTCAAAGAAAAGCTTTTGCTCTGCTAACTTTTTATATTTGTAACCTAATTGTTTTGCTTCTTTTAAAATTACTCTGGGTTTGCTTAGATTGGAAAATAAAAGAAGAATCTTCCCTTCTTTGTTTAAATGCTGTTTGGCTTGTTCTAAAAACTTTATTATGATTTCAAAACCTTTTTTTCCTGCTGTGGTATCTAAAACTTTGCCATACTTTTTTTCATCTTTATCTTCAGGCAGATAAGGAGCATTGAAGATAATGAGATTAAATTTATCTTTTATATTTGAAAATAGGTTTGATTGAACTGCTTGAAGTTTTTGTTTTTTTAAAAAATCTATAACTTCTTCATCAATATCTACGCATAGCACATTACTCATTTTTATTCCGGATTTTATGCTGGCTTGAGCTTGTATTCCTGAACCTGAGCCCATATCCAAAACTTTTATTTTGTCTAGTTCTTTGTTTTTTAGTTTAGAAATTAAACTTTTGACTTCTTTTTCAAGCAAGTAAGAATCTTCTGCAGGTTGATATACCATAACTAAAATACTAATTAAGATTATTTAAATAGTGCACTAAGAATCTTTTCTCCAAAAATCATAAAAAAACCCAATCCAAGTATTAAAACTACTAAGATAATTATAGGAATCAATAGTGCCTTGGACATTTTCTTTTTTTGTCCCTGAGTTTGATCTTTGTTTGTCGAAGTTGTTGGAGCTACTCCTATTGTTGGAAGTTTTTTATAACCGCTTTCTGTAACCTCAAGATTATTACTCTCTTTATTTGGCTCTGGATTGTAAATCTCTTCTTGATCTGGCTGGTTGTCTGTTGGTAAATTATGTAAAATACTTGTGTCTACATACTTTGAAGCTTCTTGAACTTCTTTAGAATCATATCCTGCAGAAATTAAACTTCTTAGAGCTTTTTCTAAACTCTCTCCGCCGTCTATTGCGTTCTTTAATGCAGCTACTAATTCTTCTCTTACCATTTTAAATTCTAAACAACTAATTCTGCTCCGTTAGACATTAGATGAACATTTTTATCTTTCTTATATCCTAACTCTTGGCATAGTTCTACCATGGGTTCTATTTTTTCATGATCTCCGTGAGCAGGGATTATATGTTCTGCATTCATCATATTTACAAAATCTCTTAAATCTTCTCTACCCGCATGACCTGAAACATGAACATTGCTAAAAAGTCTTACGCCTTTTTTCTTTAGTCTTTCATCAAGAACCTTTCTATTTTCTATATTTACTGGGGTGGGAATAACTGAAGATGAAAATATAACATGGTCTTCATGATTAAAATTAAATGGCAATTGTGCCCTTGAGATTCTGTCTAATATACTTCCTGGTTCGCCTTGATGCCCCGTAGATACGATTACATAGTTTGTCCTATCTTTATTTATTCGCTTAAGCATTTTTTCCACTTGATTTCTGAATCTTGCTGTTTTTATTTCTTTTGCGAAAGGACATTGATTGATACGCATAGCCGCACCTACATATTTGTTAAGACTTCTTCCGACAAAGACTGGTTGACGATTTAATTTTTTTGAGAAGTCAACTATGCTTTTGAGTCTGGCAATATGACTTGAGAAAGTTGTAACGAGTAATGCAGATTTTTCATTTCTGGTAGTAAGCATGGTGTCTTCTAATAACCCTCTTGCAATTTTTTCACTAGCAGTTTTTCTTTCATCTTTGCTATACAAAGAATCTACGACCATTGCTTTTACGCCCTCTTTAGCTAATTTTTCAAGTAGTTCATAATTTGGTTCTTTTCCGACTATAGGATTATTATCAAATTTAAAATCGTTGGCGTAAAGAAATACTCCTTCATCGGTATGAAGTGCAACCATTGAGGTTTGAAGAGTTGAATGAGTGATATTAACAAAGTCTATTTGATATTTTTTATGCTTACCTTGAATAAAGTAACTTGCGTTTGGTTGAACTGCTACTAGTTTATTTTTATAGGGGATATTATTATCTTCATAAAGTGTTTTTAAGACTTCTATGGTGTAGGGTGTGCCTATTATTTCTGCTTTGTATCTTTGAGCGATATAGGGTATGGCTCCAATATGGTCTAGGTGAGCATGACTTGGAATTATTGCCCTAACTTTATCTTTTAGCCCTTTTTTATCTAAGAAAAAATCATTAGGTAGTGCACCTATAGTTCTTAATACTTTTTCATTCATTGCTTTTTCTCTTTCTTCTAGTTGAACAATGGGTGGAAGAAATAATCCACAATCAAAAATAAAAGCATCTTCGCCAAGATCTACTACAGTCATATTTTTTCCTACTTCATTAAATCCGCCTATAGTAATTATTCGCATCTCTTATTTTCCTCTTTTTTCTTTTTCAATTATATTAGATAAAAGGCATTTATATAGGTTTTCACTTTCCTTCAACAGCTCTTCTATAGTCTCTTTCATAAGCATTTGAAGCTCTTTTATTGAGACTCCAATAATAAAAATTAAGTTTTCTGAATTCTTTTTGCCCAATACCCAGCATTGCGTAGTCTAAAAGAGTATCGAGTATTCTTCCTATTTGCATTTCATCTTTTTCTTGATTTACAATTATCTCGTTTAATGACTCTCTTATTAATGGTAGATTGTTTTTTGCTATTCTTTGAACATGTCTTATTAATCCACTTATGGATTCTGTTAATCTATCTAAGGCCTTTTCATTTAGTGTTAATTGCTCTTCAAAACTTTTTCTAGGATCTTTTTTGGATTTTTGTTTTCTAGCCATAAAAGTTCTAATGCATAAGATTTAATAATACTTTCTGTATGGTTTTATTATGAAAATAGAGAGAAAAAAAGAGTTTAAAGCTGTAAAAATAACGCATAACCAAAGATTGCTTTGGATTATTGGATTTCTAGTTATTTTGCTTTTTGTTCTGATTCATTTTATTAGGGTAGAACAATCTAAACAGAATAATCCAAATAATTCTGAGAGTTGTTTGATAGATAATGATTGTATTCCTGCGACTTGTTGTCATCCAACTTCTTGTGTAAATAAAAATCTCGCACCTAACTGTTCTGGAGTTGCATGTACAATGGATTGTAAACTCGGGACACTTGATTGCGGCCAGGCTAGTTGTGGGTGTGTTAATAAAAGATGTCAAGTAATTCAAAATTAATTAGTTTACCTGTTTTTTTAGTTTCTTTTATTTTTCTTTTTATGAACCTTGCTTTTATTTGTGCTAGTCCTGAAATAAGTTCAGCAGTTACTCAAGATTTAGCCGCCAATGGCTCTTCTTTTGTTTTTATTAATAATTACTCTAGTGATAGTATTGTATCTGTTGAAATAAATTCCTTAGAATTTAAATCTCTTGTAAAAAATCCTGATGTTGAAAGTATTATTCCTGTTGGAGTTAAGCATCTGGTATTACAAGATGCGATAAAGAATATTTCTGCAAACTCTTCTTGGTTGCTTCAACAAAATTCACTTAATCTTAGTGGAATTCATCAAACTGTTTGTGTTATTGATACTGGAGTTAATGCTTCTCATCCGGATTTATCTTCTAAGATAGTCGCTCAACACTGTTATTGTAGCGCTAATATTTACAGAGATTTTAATTGTTGCCCTAATGGTTTGGCTGAAGATAGTAATGCTGAAGATGAAGATGGGCATGGAACTCATGTTTCGGGGATTGTGGCTGCTTCAGGTTTTATAAATGGGGTGGCGAAGGGCGCTAATCTTGCAGTAGTTAGAGTTTTTGATAACCAAACAGAAGCTGAAGCTTATGATAATGACATCTTAGATGCTATGCAATGGTGCATTGATAATTCTGGTAGTTATAATATCTCAGTCATAACTATGAGTCTTGGCGGCAATTATAATTATTCTAACTATTGTGATAGTAATGATAGTTTTGAAAGTAATAGTCTTTATGCTGCTAAAATAAACTCTGCTTTTCTGAAAAATATTTCTGTAACAATTGCTTCTGGAAATAGTGCTAATTATACTCATATTTCTTCTCCTGCTTGTGTTCAAAATGCAACTCCTGTTAGTTCTTCAACTAAATCGGATACAATATCCGGCTTTTCGAATCGTAATTGGATGGTTAAGCTATTTGCTCCTGGTGGCGATGGAACTCTTGGAGGAGCTATAAATTCTACTTGTATTTCAGGAGATGATTATTATGTTGCGGGCTATTGTAGGAAACAAGGAACAAGCATGGCTACACCCATGGTTGCTGGGGCAATAGCTATCTTAAACGAATATCTTAATTTAACTAATCAGAAAAAAACTCCTAGTGATATAGAAAATATTTTGTGGCAGACTGGAAAAAATATTGTGGATTCTCAGAATGCTAGTCAGAATTTCTCAAGAATAAATATTTATTCTGCTCTTATGAATTTAGACAACCAGGCCCCATTGATTAGTTTGGTTTCTCCAGCTAATGATTCTATAGACGAGAATCAAAGCCAAACTTTTATATGTAATGCGAGCGATTGGCAACTTTATAATTTAAGTTTTTACCTCTGGAATTCTACTAATGATTTGGTTTATAATGAAACTAAAAGTTTATCTGGAACTTTTAATGAATCTTCTTTTTCAGTAAATAATCTTGATGGGAGCTATAAATGGGCATGTGAATCTTATGATGTTCAAGGTAACAGAAATATTTCTGCAAATAATAGCCTCACTATTGCTTTTATAACTACAACTCTTAATTTTCCACAGAACAATACTAGTCAGACTAGTGCAGAATTTGAATTTAATTGTAGTTTTTCTACAAGTTTAAAATATAATCTTGTAAATTCAACCTTTTACCTTTGGAATTCCACTAATGACTTAATATATAGTGAAACTAAAAATATTTCTGGAGCCTCTAACTCTTCTTTTTTTAGTTATAATCTTTCTAACCGCGATAGCTATTTTTGGAATTGTCAAAGTTTTAATAATAATACTAATTCTTCTTGGGCAAGTAAGAACTATTCTTTAACTTATGCTAGTCAAACAATAACTCATAGTTCTGGTGGCGGCGGTGGAGGAAGCTCTTTGCCCGCAACCATAAGCTTGGATAATGCTTCTTATTCTTTAGGGTATACAAAATCTCTTTATCGCGGAAGCAGTATTAAATTTAGCTTGGAAAATCAGAATCATACTTTAAGTGTTAATAATGTTTCTTCAAATTTTGTCAATATTACTCTTTCAAGCGAGCCCATTAACTTTGCTCTTTTGGTGGGTCAAGAGAAAAAAATTAATCTAACTAACTCTGAATATTATGATTTAATTGTTAAGCTTAATTCTATAACTTATGGGCAGGCGAATATTACCCTGGAGAAAATTAATGAGCCTATTGTTAAAACTAGTTTGAACAGCAGTTCTCTTTATAATGTTAGTAATGGCTCGCCTAAAATTACCTTCGAAGCTAAGAACAAAAACAATTATATAGGGGTTTTAACTATTGTTATTATCCTCTTTTTAATAGTTATTTTAAAATTTAAAAAAAGAAAAGATAAAAGATATAAAAAATACAGATAATGAAACCATTAAAACCAAGTCATAGAGAGCATAAAAGATATTTATTAATTAGTGGAAGCGATGCAAATTCCTCTGCTGTAGATGAAGCCATACTAAGATTTGTGGGTATTCTCGGATATGCTAAAGCTTCTCCTCAGATTGTTAAAGATGCTTATGGTAAGCATGGAAAGAAAATTATACTTTCTATAAATCGTTCTGAACTTGAAAAAGTTCGGGCTGCTTTGGTTTTTTCTGGAAAAGATTTCGTTGTTGAAAGTGTTTCAGGGATAATTGGGAAGCTGTAATTTAGACTAATTAACCTTAAATATAACCTTTCTTTTGAGTTAATATGAAAAAATTATCTTCCCTCTATTTATTGATTGGGAGCTTAGCTTTTTTTGGTTGCGATAATCTTTTTAACAAACCTCCAAAATCTTGTGAAGATGATCATTTTGTTTATTATATGAATAGGTATCATTGTGGTATAAATAAGAGCTTTTTTGGTAAACTTCCATTAAAAGATATTGATGGTGATGGTACTAATGATTTTTATGTTGTAGCTAATGATGGTGTTATTGCGGCTCGGCTAACTTCTAAACGAGATGGACGTTGGTATTGCCTGGGAACTAATGGGGTCTTGAGAAGATAGGGAAAAGTTTAAAAACTTCAAGATATACTAAATTTTGGAAAGGAAAATAAAAAATAAACTGATTATTCAGTTTTCTAGATATACTTTACATAAATAAGAAGGAAAATAATTAATTAAATAATTCAACTAAATAAAAAGGTAAAGAAAAAATGGAACAAGAAGCACAAAATCAAGCAATGGGTTATGATAGGGCTGCAACTATGTTTTCTCCAGAAGGGCATATACTCCAAGTAGAATATGCTGAGAAGACCGTTAGATTGGGTTCTGCGAGTATAGGCTTTGTTTGTTCTGATGGAGTTGTTATATTGGCTGATAAAAGGATAAATGATTCTTTAATTGTGCCCGAATCTGCAAATAAGATTTTTGAAATTGATAATAATATTATTGGAACCGCTGCAGGAATTTTAAGCGATGCTCGAGTCCTTATAGACAGAGCCCAACTTTTAGCTCAGCAACATAGAGTTACTTATGATTCTCCTATAGATGTGGTTTCTGCAATAAAAGATTTAGCAGATGTAAAACAGCAATTTACCCAACACCCAGGAGTAAGACCTTTTGGAGTTTCATTAATGGTTGCAGGAGTGGATAAAAGAAACAAACTTTTTGTTTCAGATATAACGGGTAATTATTTTGAATACTTTGCTTCAGCTATTGGGGAAAATGATGATAAACTTAAGGAGCTTTTAAGGAAGGATTATAAAAAAGAAATGAAAATAGAAGAAGCTTTAAAGCTTGGATTAAGTATATTTAAAGAAATAAAAGGAAAAAACTTTAATGTTGAAAGTTTCGATGCTGCTTATATCTCAAGCGAAGAGAAAGAGCATAAGGTCATAAGACTTAATACAGAAAAGTTGAAGAAATATTTGAAATAAGGTTGAATTAATATGAAAAAAAAGAATATCGTTTCGTTAATATTAATCATGCTGGGTGTTCTTTTAGCAGCATATTTAATCTATGGTCCCTGTCCATTTCAAGATTATGCAAGTTGTGGTATGCGCGGTTTATTTATAATTTGGATTAGCTTTCCCCTAATTATCTTAGGAATTTTGATTTTTATAATTGGCTCAATAGTTCAAAAAGTTAAATCTAAAAACCCTGAAAATAAATAATATTTATTAATAAAACAAAAAAAATGCCAACAAAAATTGTTCCTGCAAAACTTAAAGTAGCTAATAAATTCTTTGAGATTCTTGTAGATGTCGAAGCTGCTGTTAAAATGAGAAAAGGCCTGCCTGTAAACATCCAAAATGTTCTTGCTGCTGATGGAGTTTTTACAAATGCAAAAACAGGAGCAAAACCTTCTGTGGCTGATATGACTGCGGCTTTTGGAACAACAGATATTTATGTAATTGCTGAGAGAATTGTAAAAAAAGGAGATATAGAAATACCTCAAGAGTTTAGAGACCAAGAACAAGAGAATAAAAGAAAGAAAGTTGTTGATTTTTTTGTTAGAAATGCTGTTGATGCTCGTTCTGGCAGACCTTTTACACCCCAAATGATAGAGAATGCTATAAACCAAAAGGGCATAAATATTGATAATAAACCCTTAGATCAGCAGATTTCTGGTATAACAGAAGCTTTAAAAACTATCCTTCCACTTAAAATTGAGACAAAAAAACTTATAATCACTCTTCCTGCAATATACACAGGAAAAGCCTACGGAGTCTTTAACGAATATAAGGAAAAAGAAGACTGGCTTTCAAATGGAGATTTGAAGGTTACAATAAATATTCCGGTTGGGTTACAATCAGAGTTTTATGATAAGTTAAACGCTATAACGCACGGAGCTGCGTTAAGTGAAGAAGTAAAAGAAATAAAAAAATAAAATCATATTCAAAATATTATAAATAAAAAATGACAGAAAAAAAAGAAAAACGAGAAATTGTTATTCCTGGCGAGATTATCGCTAGCGAAGAGTTTTTGCCTGGAGATTGGACTATGAAACAAGGCAAGAATATTATCTCTACTAGATTAGGAATTGTTGAAAAATCTGATAAACTTGTAAAAGTTATTCCTCTTTCTGGAGTATATATACCTCGATATGGTAATGTTGTTATTGGAGAAGTTAAAGATATTACAACTGCAGGATGGGTAGTAGATGTAAAAGGTCCTTATCAAGCATTTTTACCTCTTAGAGAGTGTCCGGGATTTGTTGAAGTTTCAGAAATGGAAAATGTTTATGGTATTGGAGACTTATTAGTTACAAAAATCTTTAATGTTGGAAGAACAAGCGTGGATTTAACTATGAAATCAAGAGATAGAAGCTTAAACAAAATAAGAGAAGGAACAATTGTAACAGTTAATCCTCATAGAGTCCCAAGAGTAATTGGAAAAGAAGGAAGCATGATTACTTTAATAAAAAATGCAACAAAAACAAATATTACTGTTGGTCAAAATGGTTTAATTTGGGTTAGTGGAGAAAAAGTTGAAAGTGAACTTGCTGCTAAAAAGATTATAGAGTTTATTGTAGAAAATACCACCGCAGATGGATTAACTGAGAAAGTTGAAAAATTTATAAAAGATTTGGAGGATAAAAAATAATGGCATACACGAAAAGGTTTGATGGAAGAAAAACTGATGAGCTTAGAGAAACTTCTGCAAAAGTTGGCGTAGTTCCAAATGCAGATGGAAGCGCTATCTTTCAACAAGGTGATACAATTGCTATTGCTGCGGTTTATGGTCCAAAAATTTTGCATCCTAAAAATCAACAAAATCCTGAAAAAGGAGTGCTTAGAGTTCACTATAACATGTTATCTTTCTCTGTTGGAGAGAGAATAAAACCTGGAGTTTCAAGAAGAAGCCAAGAAATTTCAAAAGTTACTGAATGGGCTTTAGCACCAGTAGTGATGTTAGAAGAATTACCAGGAACAGTTATCGATGTTCATATAAATATCTTACAAGCAAATGCAGGAACAAGATGTGCAGGAATTAATGCTGCTGCGATGGCTCTTGCTCACGCCGGAGTTCCTATGAAAGAAATGATTTCTGCTGTTGCTATCGGGCAAATGGGAACAACAATTGTTAGTGATGTTACCAAGGAAGAGGAAGATTATGAAGAAGATGGAGAAAAAGCCGCTACAGATATTCCAATTGCAATGCTTTCAAATTCAGAAAAAATAACTTTACTTCAATTAGATGGACAATTACCTGTTAAGAAGATGAAAGAAGTTTTAGAAGCTGGAAGAGATGCTTGTAAAAAACTTCACGAAATTCAAAAAAATGCATTAAAGGAGTATAAATAAAATGACCTATAAAATAACTAAAAAAAGCGCATTGA
The DNA here is from genome assembly GCA_903866625.1 of uncultured archaeon. Classification (GTDB taxonomy): domain Archaea; phylum Nanobdellota; class Nanobdellia; order Pacearchaeales; family GW2011-AR1; genus CAIPOI01. The sequence goes on from CAIPOI010000008.1 coordinate 132,661, forward strand.
AGATTCTTGCTGCTGGAAAAAGATTTGATAGTAGAGGAATGTTTGAGAACAGAAACATCGAGGTAAAATTTGGAGTTTCAAATAAAGCTGAAGGAAGTGTTATGGTTAAGATGGGTAATACTCAGGTTGCTTGTGGAATAAAAATGGGAGTTTCAACACCTTACACAGATCATGAAAACGAAGGAACAATGATGACTTCTATGGAATTATTGCCTCTAGCTTCACCTAATTTTGAGTATGGCCAACCTTCAATAGAAAGTGTTGAATCTGCAAGAATTATTGATAGAGGAATTCGTGAAAGCGGATTTATAGATTTCAAAAAACTTTGTATTAAAGAAGGTGAAAAAGTTTGGAGCATTTTTGTTGATATTGCTGTAATCAACGACGATGGAAACTTGATTGATGCTGGTTCTTTAGCTGCTTTGTTAGCTTTGCTTACTGCTCGAAAACCTGTTTATGATGAAAAAACAGAAAAAATAAGCTTTGGAGAATTTACGGATGATGCTTTACCTTTGAATAAAGATAAAATGCCGGTTACAATGACTTTTTTTAAAGTTGATGATCATATGTTGGTAGATCCTACTCGTGAAGAAGAAGATGTTTGTGATGGTAGACTCACTGTTGAAATTTCAAAGCCTGGCAAAGAAGAGATTATTAATGCTATGCAGAAGGGTGGAGAAGCAACATTTAGTGTAGAAGAAGTTGAGAACATTGTAAATGAAGGAACAAAAATCTTTAAAAAACTAAATTCCCTTATTGAAACTGAAGTAGAAAAGTTTGAAAAAGAGGGAAAAAAGAAATCAAAGAAATAAAATGTTAGAACAATTAGAAGAAAAGTTTTCAAAATATGAAATTGCAAGAATAGTTGGAGCAAGAGCATTGCAAATTGCTATGGACGCGCCTTTACTTTTGAAAGTTCCTGAGAAAGAATTAGAAGAAATAAACTATAATCCTATTGAATTAGCTAAAAGAGAGTTAAGCGCGGGGGTTTTACCTATTACTGTAAATAGACCCTTACCTAAGAAAAAAGATTCTAAGATTAAGAAGCTCACTCAAGAAGAAGTTGAAGAATTAAGAAAGAGAGAAGAAGCCAAGAAGATTGAAGCCGAAAAATTAAAGAAAGAAGCTGAAAAGAAAGCAGAAAAAGAAATTAAAGAAGTAAAGGTTGAAGCTGAAGAAGTTAAAGAAAAAGCAGAAACCGAAGAGTCTGAAGCTGTTGAAGTTGAGAAAGAAGGAGAAGAAGATGAGATTATGGAACTTGCTACTCCTGAAGATGAAGTTGAAGAGTCAAGTTCTAGTTCTGAAGACGAGGGCGTTTAATTCTTTTATAGAGTTTTATTCTAAACTTTTAAATACTGAAATTTCTTAATACTCCTATGATTCAAAACAGGTGTAGCTTCACATGAAATTAAAAGAGGTTAGTGCAAGAGTTATAAAAGATTCTAGAGGGGAGAAAACTATTCTTGTTAGTGTTAATGGCTGTTTGAGCTCTTCTCCTAGTGGAAAATCTACTGGAAAATATGAAGCAAAACCTTATCGCCATGGTGTAGAGCATGATGTTGCTTTTATTAATAATATGAGATTTTCTAGAGAAATAAATAAGTTTGAGGATTTGGAATTTTTAGAAAATTATGTAGCTAAACAGATTGGCGCAAACACCATGTTTGCTCTCGAAGCTTCAGTTTTAAAGGCTTTAGCTAAATCTCAAGGCAAAGAGTTATGGCAACTGCTTAATCCGGCTATAAATCCGAAAAAAGCAAAATTCCCACGTATCCTAAGTAATACTATTGGTGGTGGAGCACATTCTAATAACATTAGGCATCCTGATTTTCAAGAGTTTTTAATAACTTCAAATAATAATCCTACTAAATCAAAGGAAATAAACGAAAATGCTTATTGTCAAGCCAAAACAATTTTAAAAAATCTTGAGCAGAAAGAAATAGAAAAAAATGATGAAAATGCTTTACAGACTTCTTTTGAAAACGAAAAGGTTTTAGAAGTTATGAAGGATTTGCAAGAAGATATTCATGATGAAAAATCCGTACATATTGATATTGGTTTAGATGTTGCCAGCTCACAGTTTTTTATTAATGGGAAATATGGTTATAAAAATCCTAAGAAAAACTTAACTCGCGAACAACAGATTGATTATATTGCTGAACTTATAAAAAAATATAATATTTTTTATGTTGAAGATGCACTTGATGAAGAAGATTTTGAAGGTTTTGCAGAACTACTAAAGAAAACTAAGGGTGAATGTTTGATTTGTGGAGATGATTTAACAACAACAAATCTTGAGCGAGTCAAGATTGCTATAAAGAAGAAAGCAATAAACGCAATTATTGTTAAACCCAATCAGATAGGAAGTTTACTCGAGGTTAAAAAAGTTATTGAACTCGCAAAGAAAAATGGGTTATTTGTAATTATTTCTCATCGTTCTGGTGAGACTATTGATAATACTATTGGAGATTTGGCCTTTGCTTGGGGTGCAGATTTTATTAAAACTCCTGTTATTGGTGTCGAGAGATTGGCTAAGGTTGATAGGCTGATTGAGATAGAGAAGAGTTTAGGGAGATAATTCGAAATCTTTAATAAGCCTTGTTCTAAAAGAATTTTATGAAACTAAAAGATTATCTTGCTGAAAGGTTCCATGAAGTTGGACTCAGGGTTACATATCGGAGGTTCAAGCATCAAGCGCAACTTTATGATTGGAGAAGGGGAATAGTAGATCTTATGGCTCATAGAAATCTCAAAAAAGCTGTAAGATTGGGTTTGAGATATGTTTTAGATGCTCCTACTGTTTCTGATAGTGATAAAAAACTCTTGGAAAAGTTAATAATGGATTTAAATAATCAAAATCTTAGCAGTATTCTCTCTGAAATAAGGACTTATTAATCTTAAAACTTTATTCCATAAACTTTAAAAATAGGTTCTATATTAATTGTTTTGTAAAATGGAAAAAAAGATGATACTTGGTTTAACTTTATTTTTTTTAGGGTTAACTTTATCTTTTACATCTGCTTTAGATAATTCTACAGGTAACTATAGCGAAAATAACTCCATGATTAATGATGCAGTGAATGTTTCTAGTTTAAATTTAGAACCCTTGGTGCTAAAAAACATCTTTCCAACTGAAATAAAATTAGGGGACAGTCAATTAAATCTTGAATTTTTAAATAATGGTTCTGGAGCTATTGAGAATATTATTGCCCTCATTAGTGGTGAAGGTTATTCTACTTATAATGTTATTCCTATTGATTCTCTTTCTCCTGGAGAGAAATCTTATGTTATTTTAAGCTCAAGATTTTCAAAAACAGGAGATATTAATCTGACTATAAAAGCTAATAATCAAATTTTTTATAGAACTATCAAGGTTTATTCAGAGTCTTCAGTTAATATGACTGAAAAGATTAATACTCTTACTGTTGGCTTGAATGAATTAAAGGATAAATACACTATTTTAGAAGAAGAAAAATCTCAAAAAGGCTCTGAAAATTATGATGTTTCTCAGATTAGTTTAAGTGATCTAAAGAGTTTGATAAGACAGGCTCAAGAAGCTCTCTTAGAGGGAGATTATAATTCTGCTAATGCAAAATACAACCTTGCATTGGACGAATATGCAGGTGTTAACGAAAAACTTACTAATGTTAAGAAGATATCTTTTGCTTCAACTTTAAAAAATAACTCCATTATTTTTTCTACAATTGCTGGTGCTCTTATTGCTTTTTTTACTCTCTATGAAATCTTAAAGAAGAAAAACCAAGTACTTAAGGAAAAACTTGGCGAGATGAAGATTAAAGAGAAAATTCTCAAAAAATGATAAGTTTAATTCCTTCTTTAGATAATTTTATCCAAGGAACAAATCTATACGCTCCTTGTACTTGTACTCCTTATCCCATAAGAGCTGAAGAGATAATAGTTACTCCTGTTGGCAGAACTTTTGAAGGTTTTAGACCTGCTTTATTTGTTAATAGTCAACGAGTTAAACCACTTAAGGGTATTAATGGTTTAGTCGAAGCTACTTTTGTAGGATTAGATCGAGAACATATTTGCGTTAGAATTCAAGATGTAGATAAAAATTGGGAATGTTTTTTTATTAACTTACAGGATTGGTTTAATGGTAAAGATTCCGGGAATAAATAGATTTAAAAATATGAGCTCTTCTTATTATCATGACAAGTTTACAATATGATGGATTAAGTTATTCAGAACGTTCAAATTTTGAATCTCGAGTTGTAGCTATTTTGAGGGCACATAATAATCGTGGTGTTGTAGATTCTGAAGGTAGATGGCACAATAGCGAATTGTCTAGGCAGAAAGCAATTACTGCCGAAGTAGTTTCTGGAAGAATTTATGATACTTTATTTCATTAATTTTTTTTAATAACCATTTAACTTTTCTGTTTAAACTGATGGAAATATAAAACAGAACGTTTAAAAACCCCCCAACCTTCAAGATTTTAACTTATAATCACGTACCGACTGAAATAAACTCGGATTAACTCGTGAGTTACTTATAAAAATTTAGATAAAACAAAAAAATGAAAAACACATACTCATTTCCACCAAGAATAGGAATAAGCTATGCTAGTGGTTTCCCTATGAATTATAGAATTGGCAACCATATAATCAATCCTTCAGCATCAATAGATGTTTTAACTGGAATGGATACTCTAACAGGAAGACCTCTTAAACAAAGTAAACTAGTAAAAACCATTAGGTAAAACCAAAACAAACATGCCACGTAAAAAGAAAGAAGAAACAGCAACACAAGAAATAAAACAAGAAGTAATTGAAGCTCCTGTTGTTGAAAAAGAAGTCAAGGAAGAAAAAAAGAAAAAAGAAATAAAAAAGCTTTCTGAAAAAGAACTTAAAAGAGTTATGACTGATACAAAAGAAACTATTGTCCCTCTTACAGATTATATTGCTTGTTCTGTTCATCTTGGAACAAAAGTAATAACTCCTGATATGAGAAAATATGTTTACAAACGCCGTGCTGATGGACTTGCAGTTATTAACACAAATCTAATTGATGATAAACTTAGAGAAGCCTCAACATTTTTTAATCAATTTAATGCTAAAGATGTCTTTATTGTTTGTAAAAGAGAAGCAGCTTGGCCTGCTGTTGAAAAATTCTCAGAAGTCACTGGAATTCGCTCTTTCTTGAAAAAATATCCTGCAGGAATTATTACTAATCTAAAGTTAGATAATTTCTTTGAAGCTAAAATGGTTATTATTTGCGACCCTTGGGTTGACAAAAATGCATTTAGTGATGCCTTAAGATTAAAGATGCCTATGCTTGCTATTTGTGATACAAATAATTATGCCAGATTAGTTACGAAAGTTGTTCCTGCAAATAATAAGTCTAGAAAATCTGTTGGACTTATACTCTATGTTCTTGCTCGAGAATATTTAAAATCACAAGGAAAGGAAGATGAAGCAAAAGCTTTAAAGTTAGAAGATTTCGCTGGAAAGATTGAAATTCCTGATTTGAATCAAGATAAGTCTGGTGGTTCAAACTTCGGCGATGAAGTTTCTGTTAGTGAGAAAGTTGTTGAGGGTGTATAATAAATCCTATTGATTTTAAATAAAAATATGAGTTTAAAAGAAGATATTGTCGAAATTCTTTGTGTAATTTATAAAGTACCTGGTGAGTTTTTTATAGCAAGTATAATCTCTTATTATTTCTGGGAATCTACTAAAATTCTAGCACCAATATTCTCCGTCTTTTTGTTTTTTTCAATATTCTTCTTTATTCTGGAAATTATATCTCCAATTTTAGCAGGCATGAGAATTTATGAAGAAGCAATAGATTGGATAAAGGATAAATTTAGATAATTTTTCTAAATTTTTAATCATTAAAGTTAACTAATTATTTTTTGATTTTTTATCGAAACCTTTATAAACCACTTTGTCACTAATATTTTGTTAAAAATGTTAACTTTAATGATTGCCTTAGTAAACTTCAATCACACAAAGAGAGAAGCTTAAGGTATGATGTATGAGTAGTCATAGTTGTGTATTCAACCAATAATTTCTTTAAATACAGAAAATAAAATTTTCTGTCTCGTAAAAATTCTAAATATACATCAAGAATTTTTCGATATTAGGCATTAAGCGAATCAAATTATAATCACATACGATAGTTGTTATTAAAAATAATTAACAGTCGTTAGGAGGATAAGTTAGAATAAAATCCAGTTTATCCTGCTGGCGGCTGCGGCTATCCGGCCTACAATTAGACATGCAAGTCTCTCGAGAGAGGGCGTACTGCTCAGTAACACGTTGTCAATCTACCCTTAGATTCAGAATAACCTCGGGAAACTGAGGATAAAACTGAATAGGAGATTAGTTCTGGAATGATTTTTCTCTGAAACTTTGGTCTAAGGATGAGACTGCGGTGGATTAGGTAGTTGGCGGAGTAATAGCCCACCAAGCCAATGATCCATAAGGGCCTTTAGCGAGGAAGCCCTGAGAAGGAATCTGAGATACTATTCCTAGCCCTACGGGGTGCAGCAGTTAGGGAAATTTTCCAATGCGCGCAAGCGTGAGAAAGTGAGCCGGAGTGATTTTGATATAATTTCAAAATCTTTTGTTTGTTGTAAAAAGACAGATGAATAAGGAGTGGGCAAGATCGGTGCCAGCCGCCGCGGTAATCCCGACGCTCCAAGTCGCAGCCACAATTATTGGGTCTAAAACATTCGTAGCTTGTTTGTTAAGTTCTTTGTGAAATCTTATATCTTAAGTATAAGGCGCGCAAAGAATACTGGCAAACTTGGGACCGGAAGAAGCAAGAAGTACAATCAAGGTAGTAGTAAAATACGTTAATCTCGTTTGGACTAACAACAGCGAAGGCATCTTGCTAGTACGGATCTGACAGTGAGGAATGAAGGCTAGGGTCGCGAAAGGGATTAGATACCCCTGTAGTCCTAGCAGTAAACACTGCTCACTAAACATTAGGACCTCCTCGAGAGGTTCTAGTGCTGCAGCGAAGGCGAAGAGTGAGCTACCTGGGAAGTATAGTCGCAAGACCGAAACTTAAAGGAATTGGCGGGGAGGCACTACAACGGGTGACGCGTGCGGTTCAATTAGACTCTACACCGTGAATCTCACCAGGACCGACAGCAGAATGAAGGTCAGTCTAAAGGGCTTACCTGACACGCTGAGAGGAGTTGCATGGCCGACATAAGCCTGTGCTGTGAAGTGACTTGTTAAATCAAGTAACAGGCGAGACCCCTGTCTCTAATTTCTACGAAAGAGCACATTAGAGAGACTGCCTCGGTAACGAGGAGGAGGGTGGGGACGATGTTAGGTGAGTACAGCCTGAATGCCCTGGGCAACACGCGC